>CAKRYY010000016.1 GCA_934432885.1 uncultured Lachnospiraceae bacterium | reverse complement strand
GAAGGCAGTAGGCAACCAGTGTTATAATTACAAGCGAGGGCGTAATCATCCCAAGCGTCGATACAATGCCTCCGCTGATTCCCTTCCTTTTATAACCGACAAAGGTAGACGTATTTACCGCAATGATGCCCGGTGTACACTGTCCGATTGCATAGCAGTCCAGCAGCTCTTCCTCTGTAATCCAGTGCTTCTTTTCCACAAGCTCATATTTCAGCATCGGCAGCATCGCCAGTCCGCCGCCAAAGGTAAGTCCGCCAATTCTCAAAAATGCCAGATATAGCTGCAAGTATTCGTTCATTTCATACCCCTTTAAATATTACTATTGTGTCATTATAGTATGCCAGTGCCTCCCCTGGCAAGTGATAAGTCTGCCTGCATTGCATCCACTTTTCATTTTCCAAAATCCTGCTAGCCTACGATAAGCAAACTATGATATGCTTATACCAGTCGTAGGAGGCAGTCTATGAGTAGAAATATATCCGAGGGCAGATATTATCCAGCTTCTGATAAATCCCTCGCTATTCCCTATAAAATTCAGAAAAGCAGGCGGAAAACCTGGTCACTTTCTCTACAGCCGGATGGCAGTCTGCTTATCAAAATTCCACTATGGCTCTCCTATCAGGGAGCTTTCCGTCTCATGGAGCAAAAGACAGACTGGATTACAGAAAAATATCATAAATGGCAGGCTGCAAATGCCCGCAAAAAAGCCTCCACACTGACCGATGCCCAGAGGAAGTCTCTGGAAGAACGTTATCGGAAGGCTGCAAAGGAATATTTCCCTGCACGGGTAGCCTACTATGAAAAGCTGCTGGGCGTTACGCATACCAGCATTACAATCCGTGACCAGAAGACCCGCTGGGGAAGCTGTTCTGCACGCGGCGGTCTCAATTTTAACTGGAGACTTATGCTTGCACCACCCCGGATTTTAGATTACGTCGTTGTACATGAACTATGCCACAGAAAAGAAATGAATCACTCCAAAGCGTTCTGGAACGCCGTTGAAATGATTCTTCCAGATTACAAAGAGCTGCGCGCATGGCTGCGTGAAAATGGCAGTCAGCTCACCCTCTCATGATTTGTAATTTCTATCTGACACATCTGCATTGTCAGAAGCGCTGCTTCATGGCTTTCCGGCGTTACCCCGGCGCAGCAGGAGGCATCAACGCTAATCTGGTTTTCCGGCATAGCCGCCTTTAACAGAAGTGCATTGGATACGACGCAGATGTCAGTGCAAAGACCTACCAGCTCAATTGCAAGCTCTTCCTTATCATTCTCCTCCTGCAGAAGGTCGGCAAGCACGATGCTGCCAAAGGTCGGCTTGTTTACAATGACAGCACCGCCAAGCGCATCCGCAATCTTTTCATTCAGCTCCCAGCCAGGTGTGCCTTCTATGCAATGAATAACCGGCAGATGTTTTCCCTCACTGGTCTCCAGATAATTTTCCGGATGTGTATCACGCGTTGCATAAATATCCTTTGTCTCATATTGCTCAATCTTATGTACCACAGAATCTACAATCGCTTCCGCTTCCTTCGTTCCAAGCGAACCATCGATGAAATCATTCTGCATATCAATCACAACCAGTATTTTCCTCATACCATTTCCCCCTTTTCGGATACTTCAGAATACCATTTGACAGTATCACACCCATCCCTTTCTGTCAATCTGCGAAAAAATTACGTTTATTTTTAATTTGGAATTTTTTTCTTTTCTTTTTAGAAAACGTACACGGTTTAGACATAATTCCACGATATAATCAAATCATCAAATGAAGTTAATGTTTTTGTAAGGCGCGTATACATGGCATTAGCTTCGACTACCAACAACCTTAATCATTACGATTAAGTTCTTCATAAATACTCCCCCTCATAAGTATCATATGAAAAAAGGAAGATGAAACCATCTTCCTTTTTTCATGCCCTATTGTCAGGCATGCTGACTCACTTTCTTATAAAGCAAACCACATTATTTATAGTTTACAATCTTTCCGAAATCTTCCTTGAGGGAAGCGCCGCCTACAAGACCGCCATCAATATCCGGCTGTGCAAACAGCTCAGGAGCTGTTGCTGCATTTACAGAGCCGCCATACTGAATACGAACTGCATCTGCTGTTGCTGCATCATAAATCTCTGCGATAGTCTCACGGATTGCCTTGCAAACCTCCTGAGCCTGCTCGGTTGTTGCAGTCTTACCTGTACCGATTGCCCAGATAGGCTCATAAGCGATTACCATGCTTGCAACCTGCTCTGCTGTGATACCCTGCAGGTCAGATTTGATCTGTAATCTAATCCAGTCAAGCGTTACGCCAGACTCTCTCTGCTCCAGTGTTTCACCACAGCAAAGAATCGGTGTAAGACCAGCTTCAAAAGCCTTCTTTACTTTCTTATTCAGTAAAACGTCATCCTCTTTGAAGTAATCACGTCTCTCAGAATGTCCGATGATAACATATTTAACACCTGCATCTACAAGCATTGCAGCGGAGATTTCTCCAGTATAAGCGCCCTTCTCTTCGAAGTACATATTCTCAGCGCCTACTGCTACATTTGTTCCCTTTACAGCCTCTACAACCGGTACGATATCGATTGCAGGAACGCAGTATACAACTTCAACATCATCGCTTACTACAAGCGGTTTTAACTTATTTACCAATTCTACTGCCTGGCTGGGAGTCATGTTCATCTTCCAGTTTCCGGCTACGATTTTCTTTCTTGCCATTGTTTTTCTCCTATTTTTAAATGAATATAATATCAGTCTTCGGACTAAATTCGCACTAAGCTCGAAAACACCTCGCTAAGTGCTCTATTTATCGTCAGCAGCCATAACACCAGGAAGCTCCTTGCCCTCTAAGAATTCCAGAGAAGCGCCGCCGCCTGTAGAAATGTGGCTCATCTTATCAGCAAATCCAAGCTGATTTACTGCTGCTGCAGAATCACCGCCACCGATGATGGTAGTTGCATCTGTCTCAGCCAGTGCCTTTGCAACTGCAATGGTTCCTTTTGCAAGGGTAGGATTCTCGAATACACCCATCGGTCCATTCCATACAACAGTCTTTGCAGATTTAACAGCGTCTGCATACAGCTCTGCTGTCTTTGTTCCGATATCAAGACCTTCCATATCAGCAGGAATCTTGTCAGCATCTACTACAGATACTTCGATTTCTGCATCAATCGGGTTCGGGAACTCTGCTGCAATTGTAGTATCAATAGGAAGTAAAAGCTTCTTGCCAAGCTTTTCAGCCTTAGCCATCATTTCCTTGCAGTAATCAATCTTCTCATCATCAACGAGAGACTTTCCGATTTCATAGCCCTTAGCCTTTAAGAAGGTAAATGCCATACCACCGCCGATAATCAGTGTATCGCACTTCTCAAGCAGGTTGTTGATTACGTTTAACTTGTCTGCAACCTTTGCACCACCAAGAATTGCAACAAAAGGTCTTACCGGATTCTCTACTGCATTTCCAAGGAAGTCGATTTCCTTCTGCATCAGATAGCCAACTGCATTTTCGCCGCCCTTTGCGGAGATAAACTTGGTAACGCCTGCAACAGAAGCATGTGCTCTGTGAGAAGAACCAAATGCGTCGCATACATATACGTCAGCCAGATCAGCCAGCTCTTTGGAGAATTCTTCACCATTCTTTGTTTCTTCTGCACCACGGAAACGTGTATTCTGAAGAAGTACAACATCACCTTCCTGCATTGCCTCTACTGCTTTAGTAGCTGCTTCGCCGGTTACATGATAATCGGAAACAAAGTTAACTTCCTTGCCAAGCTTCTCAGATAATCTCTTTGCAACAGGTGCAAGGGATTCGCCTTCATTCGGGCCATTCTTTACTTTTCCAAGATGGGAGCAAAGGATTACCTTGCCGCCGTCTTTAATCAGCTTATTGATTGTGGGAAGCGCTGCTACAATACGGGTCTCGTCTGTAATCTCGCCATTCTTCAGCGGTACGTTAAAATCGCATCTTACGAGAACGCGTTTTCCCTTTACGTTGATGTCATCAACAGATTTCTTGTTTAATGCCATGTTTCTTTCCTCCATTTTTTTAATTCACTTATAAGAGAGAATTTGCCTGCAAACTCTCTTCGCACGGACAATACCTGCAAAGCAAAAAGGTCCGGTCCACAAGGACCGGACCTGAAAGCTCAATACTTATCTATTATCTGATTTCAGCAATTAGCCTAACTCAGCGAAGTATTTGATTGTACGAACCATCTGGCTTGTGTAGGAGTTCTCGTTGTCATACCAAGAAACAACTTCTACCTGTGTCTTTCCATCCGGAAGAGGGCTTACCATAGTCTGTGTTGCATCGAATAAGGAACCAAATCTCATTCCTACAATATCGGAAGAAACGATTTCTTCTGTGTTGTAACCGAAGGACTCTGTAGCCTGAGCTTTCATAGCTTCGTTTACTTCTTCTTTGGTAACTGCCTTATCAACAACTGCGAATAACAGTGTAGAAGAACCTGTAGGGGTAGGAACACGCTGAGCAGCACCGATCAGCTTGCCGTTTAATTCAGGAATTACAAGACCGATAGCCTTTGCAGCACCTGTGGAGTTAGGAACGATATTGCAAGCGCCCGCACGGCTTCTTCTCTTGTCGCCCTTTCTCTGAGGTCCATCAAGAATCATCTGATCACCTGTGTAAGCGTGAATTGTGCACATGATACCAGACTCGATAGGAGCAAGGTCATTTAATGCTTTTGCCATAGGAGCTAAGCAGTTTGTTGTACAGGAAGCTGCAGAAATAATCTGATCATCCTTTGTTAATGTCTCATGGTTTACATTGTAAACGATTGTCTTAAGGTCGTTTCCAGCAGGAGCGGAAATAACAACCTTCTTAGCACCAGCATTGATATGAGCCTGTGCTTTTGCTTTAGATGTATAGAAACCGGAGCACTCCAGAACTACGTCTACGCCGATTTCACCCCAAGGGCAGTTGTTCGCATCCGGCTCTTTGTAAATCTTGATTGTTTTGCCCTTAACTGTGATTGTACCAGCTTCGTCATCTGCTGTAACCTGATCCTCTTCGCCGATTGCAACGTATCTGCCCTGAGAAGAGTCATACTTTAATAAGTGTGCTAACATGGAAGGTGTTGTTAAATCGTTGATTGCTACAACTTCATATCCTTCCGCACCAAACATCTGTCTGAATGCAAGACGACCAATACGGCCAAAACCATTGATTGCTACTTTAACTGCCATTTTTGATTCCTCCTAGAAATTGAAATTTTATATCTTTCGACACCATCCGCCAAATGGTCAAATGATTGTCAAAATTTTGTCAGCACAATCATTCTACCTAATTTGTCCCAAAATATCAAGATGTAAATAAAAAAATATTATATTTTTTACACGCGCCTCACGATTTCTTTGCTTTTTTTCCGCCCATCCCCTATACTGTTCCTATAGTTTCTATTAGAAAGGATGGTTTTTATGGCAATCTGTGCGGACTATCATCTGCACTCTTCTTTTTCTGGTGACAGCGATACTCCTATGGAGGACATGATAAAGGAAGCAATCCGCCTTGGGCTTAAGCAGATCTGCTTCACGGAGCATCAGGATTTTGATTATCCCCCTACGCCGGATATTCCTGCCGATTTCTTTTTGGTCAATACGGATTCCTATTTATATGACCTGCTCGGTTTTAAAGAAAAATATGCAAAGCAGATTGATATACGCTTTGGCATAGAGCTTGGTCTGCAGCCTCATCTGATGCGCCAGCAGGCTGTTTATGTAAAGTCCTATGATTTTGACTTTGTCATCGGCTCTTCACATATCTGCGAGCGTATGGACCCTTATTATCCCACCTTTTATGAAGACCGCTCAGAGGAAGAGGCTTACCGCAGCTATTTTTCCTCTATCCTGGAAAATATCAAAAAATTTAAAAACTTTGACGTGTACGGTCATCTTGATTATGTCGTACGTTATGGTCCAAATAAAGACAGGGAATATACCTATGAAAAATACAGGGGTATTTTCGATGCAATCCTTTCTCTGCTTCTGGAAAATGAAAAGGGCATCGAATTAAATACCGGCGGGCTCAAATACGGTCTTAAGGAAGCCAACCCCTGCATGGGTATTCTCCGCCGCTATCGGGAAATGGGCGGCGAACTCATTACGGTCGGCAGTGACGCACACGAGCCTGCCCATATTGCCTATTCCTTTGAAAAAGCAGCCGATATGCTGAAAGAATGTGGCTTTTCATACTATGCCACCTTCCAGAACCGGCTGCCCGAATATCATAAGCTATAAGTATCTTCTTTATCTTTACCGAAGGATAACGCCGCCTCCCGCGACATATTCATCCTGATAAAAGACAACAGCCTGTCCCGGCGTTACTGCCCGGACAGGTTCTTCAAAAAAGCACTTCAACGTTCCATCACTGCCATTTTCTACACGGCAATAGGTTCCCTTATGCCCATAACGCACCTTTGCAAGAAAACGTTCACCATCTTCAAAGCGTTCCTTTGCCATATAATTCACCTGATTGCAAAGCAGGTGGTCAGTAAACACATCTTCTGCTTCTCCGATTACAACCTCATTTGTCTTGGGTCTGATCTGCGTCACAAAAACAGGATGTCCCATTGCAAGGTTCAGTCCCTTTCTCTGCCCGACTGTATAATGTGTAATTCCCTTATGCCTGCCTAAAATTTCTCCCTGTGCAGTTACAAAATTACCGGGCGGCGGTACCAATCCCCCAGCCTCCCTGTCAATAAACGCCGCATAATCATGGTCCGGGATAAAGCAGATTTCCTGGCTGTCCGGCTTATGAGCCACCGGGAGTTCATAGCTTTGTGCAAGCGCACGTATTTCATCCTTTGTATAATCTCCAACCGGCATCAGCGTATGAGAAAGCTGTTCCTGCGTCAGATTATAAAGGGCGTAGGTCTGATCCTTTAACGCCGTCTGCGACATCCGCAGCGCAAACCTGCCGTTTTCAAGCTTTTCCACTCTTGCATAATGCCCTGTTGCAATATAATCCGCTCCAATCGCAAGGCTTCTATTTAATAAAGCTTCCCATTTTACATACCGGTTACAGGCAATGCAGGGATTCGGCGTCCTGCCATGCAGATATTCCTCTGTGAAATAATCCATGACTGCGCTTTTAAATTCCGTTTTGAAATTCATCACATAATAAGGAATATCCAATACCTGTGCAACCCGCCTCGCATCATCCACTGCGGAAAGTCCACAACAGCCACCGTTTTCTGCAACCTGCTGTGAATCCTCATCCTGCCATATCTGCATCGTCACACCGATAACATCATAGCCCTGATTTTTTAAAAGGCATGCCGCAACGGAGGAATCCACTCCGCCGGACATGCCTACCACTACTTTTTTCTTTTCCTGTGCCACCAGATCAATACTCCTCTTCTTCGGCTTCCTCACCTTCATGAATGTCTGACTTTGGTTTTTTCAGGCCTTCTATCTGAATATGATTTTTCTCTGCATAGTCCCAAAGCGCCGCGTGGATTGCTTCCTCAGCAAGTAAAGAGCAGTGCATCTTAACGGGTGGAAGTCCATCAAGCGCCTCAGCAACTGCCTTATTGGTAATTTCCATCGCTTCCTGAATACTCTTTCCCTTCACAAGCTCCGTCGCCATACTGGAGGTTGCTACAGCCGCACCACAGCCAAAGGTTTTAAACTTTACGTCCCTTATTATCTGGTTTTCATCAATATCAAGATAGATACGCATAATGTCGCCGCACTTTGCATTGCCTACCGTGCCAACGCCGCTCGCATTTTCTATTTCTCCCACATTTCTGGGATTCTGGAAATGATCCATTACTTTTTCACTGTACATAATTTTTTCCTCCAACTATTACCATAATTGCCGAAGGCTTTCTTTTCAAGCCCTTATCTGCACATTATTTTTGTTTTTTCAGAAAATCCTCATAAAGCGGCGACATGGAACGGAGCCGTTCTACAATTTTTTTGACCGCTTCCACTACTGTATCAATCTCTTCCATCGTAGTCTCCTCACTGAGCGTCAGGCGCAATGAGCCATGTGCAATCTCATGAGGCAGCCCGATTGCCAGCAGTACATGGGAAGGGTCCAAAGAGCCCGAGGTGCAGGCAGAACCACTGGAAGCACAGATTCCTTCCATATCCAGCATGATCAGCAGGGATTCTCCCTCTACAAACCGGAAGCTGAAATTGACATTATTCGGCAGACGTCTTGTTCTGTCTCCATTTAAGCGGCAATAAGGCACCTCTTTGGAAATACGCTCAATCAGAGCATCCCGAAGTTCAATTTCCTTTGCAGTCTTTTCTTCCATAATACGTACTGCCCGCTTTACAGCAGCGCCAAGTCCGACGATACCCGGAACATTTTCCGTACCCGCCCTTCTGCTGCGCTCCTGTCCGCCGCCGTGTACAAAGGAACGAATCTTTACGCCCTTTCTAATATAGAGGAAACCGATTCCCTTAGGACCGTTTAATTTGTGACCGCTCGCACTGAGCATATCAATATGGTATTCATCCACATTGATAGGAAGCTGTCCATAAGCCTGTACTGCATCTGTATGGAACAGGATACCGTGCTCCTTTGCAATCTCACCAATCTCACGAATCGGTTGTATCGTTCCAATTTCATTGTTCGCAAACATCACACTGATCAGAATCGTGTCCGGACGAATTGCTGCCCGCAGCTCATCCAGCTTTAAAATACCGTTTTCATCTACGCCGATATAGGTAATTTCAAAGCCGCGCTTTTCAAGGTATTCACAGGTATGCAGAATTGCATGGTGCTCTATTTTGGAAGTAATGATATGCTTTCCTTTTCCCTCATAGGCTTCTGCCGTCGCCTTCAGCGCCCAGTTATCCGATTCAGAGCCGCCCGCAGTAAAATAAATCTCATTTGTCTGCGCACCAAGCGACTGCGCTATCGCCTCTCTGGCATCTGTCACAGCCTCCTTGCTTTTTGCTCCCAGTCCATAGATCGTACTCGGATTTCCATAATATTCCGAGAAATACGGAAGCATGGCGTCTACAACCTCTTTTGCGGTCTTTGTCGTTGCCGCATTATCCAGATATATCAATGGTTTCATATAGCTTACCACTCCTTTTTTATTTCCTAGTATTTTACTACGAATTTAGTGCTTACACTATAGCACCGCCTGTCGGTTCTGTCAACAAAGGATAGTGCATATAATTTATCAAACACAGGGGAATTTTACGCATTTATGAAAAAAAGCAACCCTTTTCTGACCGGCACTCTGATTTTAACCGCTGCCGGATTTGCCAGCCGTCTCATCGGCTTTTTTTACAGGGCTTTTCTCTCACAGACCTTTGGTGAAGAAGGTATGGGTATTTATCAGCTCCTTGCGCCCGTCATGGCGCTTTCATTTTCTTTGACCGCAGCAGGCGTACAGACTGCAGTCTCCAAATTTTCCGCCAGTGAAACAACCACTCACGACTACCGTGCCTCTCTGCATATCCTTGCCGCAGGCTTTTTACTCTCCATGCCGCTTTCTATCCTCTGCACATGGTTTTTATATCAATACTCCGATTTCATTGCACTGTGCTTTCTATTTGAGGAACGCAGTGCACCTCTCATCCGGGTTTTTGCGCTTTCTATCCCCTTCTGCTCCATTCACTCTCTATTTAATGGTTATTTCTATGGAATCAAACGCGCTAAAATTCCCGCCATCACACAGATTGGAGAGCAGCTTGCACGGGTTGGCAGTGTTTTTCTCATTTGCGGACATCTACAGGCACACGGACAGACACCCTCTATCTCCTGCGCTGTCATTGGTCTTGCTATCGGAGAATGTTTTTCTACAGTTCTTTCCTTTGCCGCCATTTACAGGCATTTTGCGGACCATTGTCCAATCGCCCCGACAAAAGTTCCCATTTTGCAGATGACCCAGCGTATCTTTTCACTCTCTCTGCCATTAACAGCCAGCAGAATTGCAGTTAATCTCCTGCAAAGCATTGAAGCAGTTTCGATTCCCGGCTGTCTGCTGCTCTATGGTCTTACCAATACACAGGCGCTCTCCGTTTATGGTGTATTGACAGGAATGGCGCTGCCGCTCATTCTGTTTCCCGCAGCTTTGGTTAATTCCGCCTGTGTCCTGCTCCTGCCTGTTATCTCTGAGGCGGATGAAAGCGGAAATCATACGGCAATCCGCAGGGCAGTCAAAAGAGCAGTCCGAAGCTGTCTGCTGTTTGGGCTTCTATGCACCATCTGCTTTCTGCTTTTTGGCAGATTTGCCGGCAGCTTTCTATTTAACAGCCATCTGGCAGGCTCCTTTATTCTGACTTTAAGCTTTATCTGTCCGCTGCTCTATCTCTCGGGTGCGCTCTCCAGCATCCTTCATGGATTGGGTAAGACAGGCGTAACCTTCCTTTTTAATATTGCTACCCTTTCTACCCGCCTTTTCTTCGTATTTTGTCTCATTCCAAAGCTCGGTATTCAGGGATATTTATATGGACTTTTAGTAAGCCAGTTTCTCAGTATGCTGTTAAACCTGCTCGCCGTCCGCCACTACATTTTTATAAAAGCATAAGGGCGGCTCAGCCAGCCGCCCTCTCTCTATGCGCTGCCAGAATATTCTTTTGCAGCAGCGCTGTAAACTCCTCTGTTTTCATTGGTTTGTAAAATAAAAATCCCTGCAGCTCCGTGCAGCCCTCCTCCGAAAGGAAATCTGCCACCGCCTGTGTCTCCACGCCTTCACACACGATTTCCTTGTGCATCCGTTTCAGCAGGTGCAAAAGCTCCTGTAAAACGATTCTGCCCGTCGTGCTCAGCCCATCCGACACAAATTTCCGATCCAGCTTAACCTCGTCAAACAGTATATCCTTCAGTGTATTTAAGGAAGAATAGCCAGACCCAAAGTCATCCATTGAGATTTTAATATTCCGGCGATGGAATTTCTCGATTACTTCGTTTACCGTATCCGGTTCATCAATATAAATGCTCTCTGTAATCTCAAAAATGACATCCTTCGTATCAATCTGATAATTTGCCAGCAGCCGTTCTACAGTATCTACCAAAAGCTCCGGGTTTGAAAAATGTACCGGCGAGATATTCAGTGAAATGGGCACAACAGGTCTGCCAAGCTCCCTTTGCTTTGCCAGCCAGCGAAAGGCTTTTTCATATACGTAAAAATCCAGTGCCACAATATCTCCGGTCTGCTCCAGCATCGGTATAAATGATCCCGGCTGCCAGAAGCCGCCGTTTTCCTGTTCCCAACGCACCAGCACTTCAGCGCCATGCACCTTTCTGTCACTGCCTCCGACCTTTGGCTGAAAATAAATTTTAAACTCCTGCTCCTTCAGCGCCTTTCTAAAAGAGTGAACAATTTGTGCGGACTGTTTTTCTCTCTGCTCCATCTGCCCTGAATAACAGCAGATATGGTCTGCATCCGATTTTGCTGCCCTTCTTGCCACATTGGCACGGGAAATATATTCCTGCGGCAGAAGCTCTGGATTTGCAAGCTCACAAAAGCCTGTATTGATGGTAAAACAGCCAAGAGGAAAGGTATCCGTTATCTTTTTTTCAATTTCCCTGCTCTGTTCTCTGAGCCACTTCGCCACACATTCTGTCTTCAGTCCCGTCGTCTCAATGATACTGATAAAAATATCGGAATGAAACCGCTGCGTAAAGGCTCCCTGATTTGACTCCCGCAGAGCATGAAACACTGCATTTAAAACTGCATTCCCCGTAGGGTATCCATAAACGCCATTGATAAAATGGAACTTCTCAATATCCATCATTGCCAGAACATAAGATTTTTCTTCTCCCTCTTCCAAAACCGTCTTTAGCTTTGCAGCAAGAATATCTGCTGAGATAGAAGGTATCGGACGCTGCCTGCTCGACCTTGCAGACTGCTTATCCGCCGCCCGCTGTTTTTTCCAGATTTTATCCTGATACATTTTCTGGTCTGCCGCCCGCATCAAATCTTCCATCAGATAGTAATGATTTTTATAGCTGACCTCGTAGCCTACGGCATAGCTGATTGGGAATGCAGTCGCACGGTTATACGCATCCAATGCTTCCTGAAGCTCTTTATTCATTTTCTCCAGTTCCTCAGGCGTCGTATGCTCCTGTACGATTACAAACTCATCGCCTCCAAAGCGCGCCAGAAAACTATTTTCATTCAAAACCTTTGTCAAAAAGGACGCAAAGGTCTGAATATATAAATCTCCCTTTTCATGTCCATAGGTATCGTTTATCCATTTTAATCCATTCAGGTCAAACATCATAATGCCAATATCCAGCGTATTGCTCCGTTCACAGAGCTGACGCAGATATTTTTCCAGCGCTTTCCTGTCCTTTACTCCCGTGACATCCGTATAAGCCTTGACTGCTATTTCTGAAAGATAATCCCGCAGCGACAAAAGCAATGTTCCACAAAGCAGCAGACAGGCAGCGTCTGCAAGCAGGTAATATCTGAGCAGGCCTCCCTCCATTCCCTGACGATAGGTGCGCTGGATGGCAAGGAGTGTCAGGAGAATTCCTGCCGTCAGAAAAATGGATGCACCATAGCAGGTAAACATTGCTTCTGATTTTCGTTTCATTTGGATTCCCCCTTAGTCATTCATATCTACCACTATCATTTTTGCAAAATTCTCTCCGATTCCAATTCTGCTGCCTTTTACGACAGTCACATAATAGCCGTTAAACTTTGACAATAGTCTTACCGGATTCCCCGCAAGGAAACCAAGCGTCTCCAGGTGGTGCCGCTGGCTCTCTCCGCCGCACACCTTTCTGATTGTATATTCTACATCAAGATCTACCATATTTAAGGGCATGTCTATTCTCCTTTTTATTGGTTAGTTGTATCTAACTTTTGGAAACAGCTTACCGCGCTGTTTTCTTTCTGTCAATATATGGGAGCACTATTTTTCTTTTTGAAAATGAGAGATTTTTTCTATAATCAGTTCTTTTACCTCTCTCAAACGTCGTTTTTGCCCGTATTTTGCGATTCCTTACAGTTCTCCACTTGCCCTTACGGTTTTTATATATTATAATAGGTGTGTTTTTGAAGAAAGGAGACCTTTATGGGATTCGAATTTGTGAAAAAGCTGCCGATTCCCGCAGAGATTCGTGAACAATATCCGGTTCCGGCTCCTCTGGCAGCATTGAAAGAAAAAAGAGATGAAGAAATCAAAAAAGTAATTACCGGCGAAAGTGATCGTTTTCTCGTTATCATCGGTCCCTGCTCTGCAGATAATGAAGATGCCGTATGTGATTATGTAACAAGGCTTGCAAAAGTCAATGAAAAGGTAAAGGACAAGCTGATTCTGATTCCCAGAATCTATACCAACAAACCCCGCACCACCGGCGAAGGCTATAAAGGAATGCTGCATCAGCCAGACCCAAATAAAAAGCCTGATTTTCTTGCAGGATTGATTGCAATGCGTAAAATGCACATCCATGCAATCGAGGAATCCGGTCTGACTGCGGCTGATGAAATGCTGTATCCCGAAAACTGGCGCTATGTATCCGATATTCTTTCCTATGTTGCGATCGGTGCACGTTCCGTAGAGGATCAGCAGCATCGTCTTACAGTCAGCGGTTTTGATGTTCCTGCCGGTATGAAAAATCCGACCAGCGGCGATTTTTCCATTATGCTCAACTCCGTATTTGCAGCACAGCATCCACACTCTTTCATCTATCGTGGCTGGGAAGTAAATACCTCCGGCAACCCGCTTGCCCATACAGTGCTTAGAGGTTCCGTCAATAAATACGGCAGAAGCCTTCCAAACTATCATTATGAAGACTTAATCAGCCTGTATGACCTGTATAACAGCATGAACCTTTTAAATCCGGCATGTATCATTGATGCAAACCATAACAATTCCAATAAGCAGTTCAAACAGCAGATTCGAATTGTAAAGGAAGTAATGCACAGCCGTAAATTAAGTCCAGACCTTCACGGCCTTGTAAAAGGCGTTATGGTAGAAAGCTATCTGGAAGAAGGCAACCAGAAAATCGGCGGCGGCGTTTATGGAAAATCCATTACAGACCCCTGCCTTGGCTGGGAGGATACAGAGCGTCTGATTTATGATATTGCAGAATATGAATAAAAAAAAGAATCTGTTCCCTTTTCTTATCTGCATTTTTTGTCATCATAAAAAACACCGCCCTTCTGACATCATTATATCAGAAAAGTGGCTCTAACAATAGCAAACCCCCGCAAAAGCGGGGCTTTGTCTACAGTCTGAAAGGCTCATTCAATGAGTCTTTTTTTAATTGGTATCTTAAAAAATTTTAAGCAGCTCTGCCACCAGCCCCGGATTGACATAGCTCTCCAACACTGCACCTACTATAACAATGCCATGAATCCAGAGCAGTCCGCCCATCGGCTTTAACTTCTCTTCTTTTTCCGTCTGTGATACGCTGTAATCCTGAACCGGATGATAAAGTCTGACACAGGTTGCAAAGCACCAGCCTGCCAGAAGCAAAAATGCAGGGATGTAAAAGCAAAACTGCGGCATCATCCCGCCAGCCAGCAGAAGGATTCCCCGAAATCCATACCGCATAATACAGACCGACGCCATAATTCCTCCGCAGGCTCCCGCCCAGAGTACGAAAAAATAAGTCGTCACAATACCTGCAAACGTAGTCGAAAGAATCGCCATCAGCCAGACCAGCGCCAGACGCTTTTGCAGCACATAAAAAAAGAAAGCCCCTCTGTCCACGCTATTTTCAAAAAGATACATAAGCTCCTGCCTGCTTAAGAATCCTGACTGCGACAGAAAAGCGTCCGGATAAAAATTCACAAGCATAATTCCCGCCAGGAATCCAGCAAAAAAGGGCAGTGTACAGCTTAGCCGTTCTGCCCTTTTCCATCGTATTTTTTTGATTCTCACGGCATCACACTTCTTGTCTTTTTCACATTATATGCCGTATTTTACCTTATATGCCAAAAGTGCACTAATCGTTTTGGCATCCTGTATCTTCTGCGTAAAAATCAATTCTTCCAGCTCATCCAGAGAGCATTCCTTTACATTGAGATACTCATCCTCATCCAGATGCTGGTGCGTCTTAACCAGATTCCTGGCAACATAAATATCAATCTCTTCATCGCAAAACGCTACCGTCGTCCGAATTGAAAGGAGCAGTTCCAAATCATTGGAGGCATAGCCCGTCTCTTCCTCAAGCTCTCTTGCCGCCGCTGTTTTGGTATCCTCCTGCGGATTTCTGCCTCCCGCGGGAATTTCCAGTGTCTCCCGCTCTAGGGCATTGCGGTACTGCGTTACCATTAAAATCTTTCCATCCTCTGTAACCGGCACAACCGCCGCTGCGCCATTATGCTTGATAAAGTCCCACTTAGCGCATTTGCCATCTGGCAGCTGCATGGTATCTACATAATATTCAATAATGCTGCCCTTATGAATCAGTTCTCTGCCAATTCGCTTAATCTCATTCTCCAAGCTTTTCCGCTCCTTTATGCAGAAATTTTATTTTTAGCTTCTATGCCGTAAGCAATTTTTCCACGCTTACCAGCTTGACGCAAAGTACAAACAAATCTGTCGCTTCCCGCAGCTCCTCCGGCGTCGGGAATGACGGTGACAGACGGATTATACTGTCCTTTGGGTCTTTTCCATAAGGGAACGGAGCGCCTGCCTTTGTCAGAACCACACCGGCTTCCTTACATTTTTTTACAACCTCTGCCGCACAGCCTTCCATTGTCTCAAAGGCGATAAAATAACCACCCTTCGGCTCAATCCAGCTTCCAATGCCAAGACCGCCAAGCTCTTCCTCCAGCACCTTTTCCACTGCCTCAAATTTAGGGCGAAGCTGCGCCGCGTGTTTTTTCATGTGTGCGCGGATTCCGTCTATATCCTTAAAGTATCTGACATGGCGAAGCTGATTTATCTTATCGTATCCTATCGTCTGAATCGTCATGGATTTTCTGATACCTTTTAAATTCTCTTCAGATGCTGCAAGTGCTGCAATTCCTGCTCCCGCCATGCTTACCTTGGAGGTAGATGCAAACTCATATACAAGATTGGGATTTCCAGCTTTTTTACATTCCTCTAAAATATCCAAAATCGTATCCTGGCTGTCCTCATACAAATGATGCACTGCATAAGCGTTATCCCAGTAAATTCTGAAATCCTCCGCAGCCGGCTTCAATGCTGCAAATCTTTTGACCGTCTCATCTGAATAGGAAATTCCCTGCGGGTTGGAATACTTCGGAACACACCAGATTCCCTTTACTGAAGCATCCTCTGAAACATACTTCTCAACGAGGTCCATATCCGGTCCTTCAGCCGTCATGGGAATGTTAATCATTTCGATTCCAAAATGCTCTGTGATTGCAAAGTGTCTGTCATATCCCGGTACAGGACATAAAAATTTTACTTTATCTAATTGGCACCAGGGCGTACTGCCAAGCACACCATGTGTCATAGAACGGGAAACTGTATCATACATAATCGGAAGGCTTGCATTGCCAAACACAATCACATTCGCCGGGTCTGCAATCCCCATAATATCAGCCATAAGCTTTTTGGCTTCCGGGATTCCATCCATTCCGCCATAGTTCCTGCAGTCTATACCATTTTCTGCACGCAGGTCTGATTCTGAATTCAGCACATCCAAAAGTCCCATTCCCATATCAAGCTGGGTCACTGCCGGTTTTCCTCTCGACATATCCAGTGAAAGATGCTTTTCCTGCATCTTTTGATATTCCGCGTTTAATTCTTCTCTGCATGCTGTAAGCTCTTCCCTGCTTAAGTCTTTGTATGGTTTCATTCTCCGCACCGTCCTTAAAAGTCAGTTGTTATTATGTTTCATTGGATAATTGTATACAATCAAACTCCACATACTTTTGACATTTTACTACAAGATGTGTAAATGTACAAGAGATTTTTTACCGTTTATTACGGCTCAATATCCTCACTTGCCGCCACTGCGGAAACAACAGAGGAAACTGCTGCTACTACAACCGCTACAATAATAATCAGCAACATACCGCCCATTAACAATAACATCTTCCATCCTCCTTGTATTCATCTGGAATAAAGTATACCACAGTTCTTTTTCTTTTACTACCAGCAAGTTTTATTTCCTATGAAATAAAAAGAGTTTGCTCGCAAACTCTCTGCGCGCGAGCGATGCCTGTAAGGCAAAATTCATCTCCGCGAGCTGCGCATCTATATTTTTTATGCAATAGGAATTTCCTATTGCATAAAAAAAGAATCCGAAAAATCGGATTCTTTTTTATTTGTAAAGTATTTTACTTTGCATAATCTGTTACGCGAGATTCACGGATTACATTGACCTTAATCTGTCCCGGATACTCTAACTCTGCTTCTATCTGCTTTGATATGTCGCGAGCCAAAAGCACCATATCGGAATCCGAAATCTGCTCTGGAACTACCATTACACGAACCTCTCTACCTGCCTGAATTGCAAAAGATTTGTCAACGCCTTTGAAACTGTTTGTAATTTCTTCTAACTGTTTTAATCTGCTTGTATATGTTTCAACTGTTTCCCGTCTTGCGCCCGGTCTTGCAGCGGAAATCGTATCAGCCGCCTGCACAAGGCACGCAATTAAAGACTGTGGCTCCACATCTCCGTGGTGTGACTCCACACTGTTTATTACAACTGCGCCTTCTTTGTATTTTCTGCAAAGTTCCACACCCAACTGGATATGAGAACCTTCCATCTCATGATCTACTGCTTTTCCTATATCATGCAGCAGTCCGGCACGCTTCGCAAGACGAACATCCAGTCCCAGCTCTGCTGCAAGCAGACCGGAAATCTGTGCTACCTCAATCGAATGTTTTAAAGCATTCTGACCATAGCTTGTTCTGAATTTCATCTTACCAAGTAATCTCACAAGTTCAGGATGGATACCATGCACGCCTACCTCAAGTGTGGCTGCCTCGCCTTCCTCCTTGATCATTACTTCTACTTCCTTCTGTGCCTTCTCTACCATCTCTTCGATTCGAGCCGGATGAATTCGTCCGTCAACAATCAATTTTTCCAAAGCGATACGGGCAACTTCTCTACGGATAGGATCAAAACCGGATAAGATAACCGCTTCCGGGGTATCATCAATGATAAGATCCACACCCGTCATGGTTTCAAGTGTACGAATATTTCGTCCCTCTCTACCAATGATTCTTCCCTTCATTTCATCGTTGGGAAGCTGAACAACCGAGATTGTCGTTTCTGAAACATGGTCGGCAGCGCATTTCTGAATAGCAGTTACGACATATTCCTTTGCCTTCTTATCTGCCTCTTCCTTCGCCCGACTCTCCATTTCCTTAATCATCTTGGCTGTTTCATGTTTTACTTCGTCTTCAACAGTTTTTAACAAATACTCTTTTGCTTGTTCGGAGGTTAATCCAGAGATTCGTTCCAGTTCCTGTACTCTTTGTTCATTCAACTTGGAAATCTCGGCTTTCATCTTTCCAAGCTCTTCTTCTTTGGCTGTTAATGCCGCTTCCTTCTTTTCGATAGAATCTGTCTTTCTATCGATGTTTTCTTCCTTCTGCTGAATCCTTCGTTCAGAGCGCTGCACTTCAGCACGGCGTTCCTTGATCTCCTTGTCAAGCTCATTCTTGGTACGAATGGACTCTTCCTTGATTTCAAGCAGGCCTTCTCTCTTCTTCGTTTCCGCAGTTTTCAGAGCATCATCAATGATTTCTCTTGCCTTTTCCTCAGCATTGCCGATTTTGGCTTCAACAACCTTCTTTCGATAAGCTGTTGCTACCGCAGCAGAAACAGGTACCGCAATCAGAAGCGTAATAACTACCGCTACTACATAGGGCATGTACAGGAGCACCTCCTTATTCATTTTTCATTGTACAAATATCTGATATCGGATGCAGGCTCTACATCCTAAACGTCAAAATTACAACACTTTTATTCTATACGTGTTTTCATGTTATGTCAAGCAAAAGCTTATTCGCCCATAACGCTCCGCACCGTATCCAGTGAAAAGCCTCTACGGTAAAAATAAGCATAAATACGCTGTTTTTCCTGATAATCCGCTGTCTGTGAATTATAATGTTTTTTAACAAGCAGCTTCCTGATAGCTTCCTTTTCGTCTGTAGCTTCCCCTGCCTCCTCCAGCCTTTGAAATGCAAGCACAGCCTCTTCTTCGGAGATTCCTCTCTGCCGCAGCCTGTTCATAATCTCCTTGCGGCTCTTTTTTCCCGTATGGCAGGCGACATAAGCATAGGCATACTCCGTGTCATCTACATAGTGATATGACTTCACATAAGCTACAGCCTTTTGCGCCATTTCTTCATCATAGCCACCCTGCAGCAGCTTTTCGAGCAACTGCTTTTCTGTATACTGCTTACTCTTTAACAGGTTCATTGCACGCAGCTTTGCTCTTTTGGGCAAAATCTCCTCTCTGATTTCTGCGACAATCTCCTCTTTTAGTTCTTTTCCTTCCGAAATGTGATATTTACGCAATTCGCCTTTGTACAATACAAAGGCGAACATACCGTCCAGAAAAATTCTGCTTCTTGTTTTTGATACTGCTTCTATCTGTGTTACAATCATAATTTTTATGCTTTGGCTGCTTTCTTCTCAGATGCTTTTCCTTTTTCCTTTGCATCCTCCATAGCCTCAACGCCTTCTGTTTCCTTTTCATTGCCCTGAAGCGCATAATGCGCCCGTACCTTACTTTCAACCTCAGCACAGAACTCTGGATTGTCCTTTAAATACTGCTTTGCATTTTCACGTCCCTGACCAATCTTATTTCCATCACAGGCATACCACGCACCACTTTTATTGATAATGCCACAGTTTGCTGCAAGGTCTAAAATATCTCCCTCTTTGGAAATTCCCTGCCCGAACATAATGTCAAACTCAGCCTCCTTAAACGGCGGCGCAATCTTATTTTTTACAACCTTTACTCTGGTACGGTTACCAATCACTTCACCGCTCTGCTTCAGCGCTTCAACCCTTCTGACATCCAGTCTGACTGAGGAATAGAATTTCAGGGCACGACCACCGGTCGTCGTTTCCGGATTTCCAAACATAACGCCAACCTTTTCGCGCAGCTGGTTGATAAAGACAACCGTACAATTTGACTTACTGATAACTGCGGTCAGCTTTCTAAGTGCCTGAGACATCAGTCTTGCCTGAAGTCCGACATGGCTGTCGCCCATATCGCCATCAATCTCAGCCTTTGGCACAAGCGCCGCAACAGAGTCTACTACAATAATATCTACTGCACCGGAGCGCACCATCGTCTCGGTAATCTCCAGTGCCTGCTCGCCATTGTCAGGCTGGGAAATATAAAGCTCATCAATATCGACACCTATATTCTTTGCATAAACAGGGTCAAGTGCATGCTCCGCATCTATAAAACCTGCAATCCCGCCCCTTTTCTGCACTTCTGCTACCATGTGAAGAGTAACCGTCGTCTTACCACTGGACTCAGGTCCATAAATTTCTATAATTCTTCCCTTTGGAATACCACCAAGTCCAAGTGCTATATCAAGACTGAGTGAACCTGTCGGTATCGTCTCAACATTCATCTGTACACTGGGGTCACCCAGTTTCATAACTGCACCCTTTCCAAACTGACGCTCAATCTGTCCAAGTGCAGCATCCAATGCTTTTAATTTATCGTCTCTCTCCATGTCCAACTCTCCTTAAACTCATATAGAACATTCGTTCTGTTAATAGAATAAAACATACGTTCTCTTTTGTCAATCTGTTTATCGTAACTTTTTTGTGAATTATAGTAGAAATTTATTCAGATAGGAAACAGAAGTACCAAAGGAAGGCGGCTGCCGACTGTCCACCTTTCCTTGATACATCCAGGGAACTCTTAGAATTTGGATAAATATTTTTCGTAGTCTTTATAAGTGGCTGTTACCCAGCCTGATGTGCCGCCATTTACGTAATTAAGTCCAATTTCCATACCAAGCGGCGTATAATATGCGATTGCAGACTGTTTATTCTGCAGTGCCTGCATTACCTGCTCCGTCGAAAGAGAATCTACAAAGGTTTCTCCATTCTGCTCATCGCTGCGCCTGCAGAAATCCTCTGCAAAGCTCTCGTCAATTTTAAGCAGGCTGTTGTTATCTAAAATTACACCATTTTTCAGGTCTATATTGATGGCATACAGGTCAACATGATATTCATCATCCGCCATTACGTATTCATCCATCACAATACTCACAATATCTTCATCATTGTAGGTCACATAGGATGTAATATAAGCCGCATAACGGCTGCCATACTCGGCATAATAGGAGCCCTTTGGAAACTCCTCTGCATAATAAAGCGCCGCCGTCTCCAACGCATCATTCAGGCTTTCCAGATTTGGAATATCCTCGCCCTTCAACTCATAGTAGCTGATAATAATATCAACCGCTTCATTCTCCTCACCATTTACATAAGATTTGGATACAAGACTGTAGGGCACATCTGTATTGATATAATTCGTCAATTCATAGTAATATTCATCATCCGGTGAAGGCACATATTCCTGTTCTTCCTCATAAGGCTCTGTCTGCTCTTCCTCCCAGATACTTTCATCCTGACTCTCGTCCGAAGCAGCACGCCCAAACAGTGAATCTGTCTGTGACACTCCACCCGCTACATGTACCAGAAAATACCCGTAAAAAAAGCTGCCTATTACACAAAGGAATAGTATGAAAACCGCCGCAACGATTCCCGCGATAACCCAGACATTATATTTTTTTTGAGGTGGCTGCATCTGTCCATAGCCTCCGTACTGCTGCTGATATGGCTGGTGATAGGTCTGCCCGAAATTCTGCTGAGAGCTTCCCTGCATGTACGGCTGATACTGCATCTGCGGCGGCTGTTGTGTTGGCTGCTGCATTTGCGGCTTCTCCTGCTGCTCTCGTTGCACCTGTGGCGCTGCCTGCATTCTAGAGGAATAAACTCCCTGCTCCAGATGGGCTGTGCACTCCGGGCAGATGCCATTTTCCATAAGAGCGCCGCACTTTGGACAAAAGCTATATTTTTTTTCCGTCTGATTTTCCATTTCCATCTCTCCCACGTCAGTGGAATTTTACTTCGCTGTAATATTCCAAAATACACTGACGCATCAATGTAAGTGCCGCTATCACACTGTTTTCCCGAATCTTATTTCTGTTTCCGGAAAAATGGTACTCTTTTACTTTTACTCTTCCGCAGACACTGCACCCTATGTAAACCAGCCCTACCGGTTTTTCTTCACTGCCACCGTCCGGCCCTGCAATACCGGTAATCGCTACCGCAACATCTGCTTTGGAGGATGCTGCCGCGCCCTTGACCATTTCCTTTGCAACCGTTTCACTGACTGCGCCGTACTTTCCAAGAGATGGTTTTTTTACACCGAGCAGCTTATGCTTTGCCTTATTGGAATATGTGACATGTCCATGCTTGAATACCTCAGAAACGCCCGGTACGTTAATCAGCTTTGCAGAAAGCAAACCGCCGGTGCAGGATTCCGCTGTCGTCACTGTCAGATGATTTGCTAAAAGGAGCTCTACCACTGCCTGCTCCAGCGTCACATTTTCATCTGTCGTATATACATTGATGCCAAACCGGTTCTTCAATTCCTTAATAACCGGTTTTAGCAGCTTCTTTGCTTCTTTTTCATTCTCTGCCTTTGCCGTAATCCGCAGATGAACCTCACCGGTCTTCGCATAGGGCGCAATGGTTGGATTTTCCTGCTCTGCAATCAAGTCCGCCACCATCGTTTCCGCCTTGCTCTCTCCAATGCCACAGAGCTTTACTGTACGCGAGTAGATAATCCCCGGCTCCGCCTCCGAAAGATACGGATAAATGGATTTTTCAAACATGGGAATCAGCTCGTTAGGAGGTCCCGGCAGAAGAATCACTCTTTTGCTGCCTTCTTCTACAATAATTCCCGGCGCAGTTCCGTTTGCATTTGCAACGACAATCGCACCCTCCGGCACCATTGCCTGCTTCCAGTTGTTCTCTGTCAGCTCAATCCGGCGTTTTGTAAAATATTCCTGGATGCTTTTTTTAGAAGCTTCATCCAGTATCATCTGCCTGCCAAGCACCTTTGCCACAGTCTCTTTTGTCAGATCATCCTGTGTCGGTCCAAGTCCGCCGGATAAAATGACTACATCCGAGCGTTCAAACGCCGTCCGAAATACAGAGGAAAGACGTTCCTCATTGTCTCCGACAACTGTCTGATAAAAACAGGAGAGTCCAAGTCTTGCGCACTGCTCCGACAGATAGGCAGCATTGGTATTTACAATGTTGCCAAGTAAAATTTCCGTTCCAACCGAAATCAGCTCTACGGTCATTTATTTATCCTCCAAAAAGACCTTACGGTTCTTTACCATATAATCCACCAGAGAAACTATCGTCAGGATAACAGCCACCCATGTTACTATCGTGGTAAGTATGGATAATACCTCCAGATTTACAATCAGAAGGCAGATCATAATCATCTGAAACGTTGTTTTGTATTTTCCCCAATAGCTTGCTGCAATGACAATGCCTGCCTCCGCAGCAATCTGACGCAGTCCGCTGATAATAAATTCCCGGCTGATAATAACAATTACAATCCATGTAGCCAGTCTTCCAAGAGAAGAAAGACAAATAAGCGCAGCGCTCACCAGCAGTTTATCCGCCAATGGATCCATCAGCTTTCCAAAGTTGGTGACAAGGTTATACTTTCTTGCAATCTTGCCATCCAAGAGGTCTGTCAGACTCGCCACAATGAAAATGGCAAGTGCAATCCAGAAGTCCGCCGCTCCACAAATATCTGCAAGCATGAATGCTACAAAAAACGGAATCAATATTACACGCAGCATAGTCAGTTTATTCGGTAAGTTCATCGCATATCTCTCCTATCAGATCATATTCATTGCAGCCTGTTACCTTCGCTCTGACAAAATCACCGCTCATCAGCTCCCGGTCTGCCGCTAAAAACAAAAAACCGTCCACATTCGGTGCATCTCTATAGGTTCTTGCAATATAAACATTTTCCTCTGGCAGCCTGCCTTCTATAAATGCCTCTAAAACCGGTGCTTCCTTTGCCGTCTGCTCCGCTTTTTCAAAGGCAATCTCCTGCTGCAGCTCCATCAGTTCATCTCTTCGTGCACATTTTACTGATTCGGGAACCTGTTCCTCCATCTCTGCAGCAGGCGTCCCTTCCTCAGGAGAATACGGGAATACACCGAGCCTGTCAAATTCCATTTCATTGACAAAACGATACAGCTCTTCATAATCCTCCTGTGTTTCTCCCGGAAAGCCCGTAATCAAAGTTGTGCGAAGACAAATATCCGGTATTTCCTGTCTGAGTCTGCCTATCATTTCCCGAAGCTTTTCTTCGTTTGTTCTTCTTCCCATACGGCGAAGCACAGCATCACTGGCATGCTGAATCGGGATGTCCAGATAATGGCATATCTTTTTTTCTTCCCTGATCATCTGAATCAGTTCGTCTGTAATCTCCTCTGGATAACAATAGAGAATCCGTATCCAGCGCAGGCCGTCTATTTCACACAGATTATGAAGGAGTTCAGGAAGGCTCTTTTTTCCATACAGGTCCACGCCATACAGCGTCGTTTCCTGTGCAACAAGAATCAATTCCCTTACGCCGTCCTCAGCAAGTGACCTTGCCTCCCGTATCAGCCTTTCCATCGGAACGCTTCGGTAATTTCCCCGCACCTTTGGAATAATACAGTAGGTGCAGTGTTTGTCACAGCCCTCAGCAATTTTTAAATAGGAAAAATGCCCGCCTGTCGTGACAATCCGTTTTTCCTCCTGCTCTCCAATCGGCGCGCTGATGTCTTCAAAATAATTTTCTGCTTTGCCCGCAAGCGCCTGATCGATGGCATCTGCAATCTGCTCAATCGCAGTTGTCCCTAAAATAGCGTCTACCTCTTCGATTTCATCCAGAATTTCTTCCCGGTAACGCTGAGCAAGGCAGCCTGTAACAATCAATGCACTGATTTTTCCTGCCTTTTTCAGCTCTGCCATCTCCAGAATGTTCTGGATGCTTTCTTCCTTTGCATCACCGATAAAGCAGCAGGTATTTACTACTACTACGTCCGCTTCTTCCTCATCATCTGTGAAAGAATAGCCTCTCTCCGAAAGCTTTCCAAGCATTACCTCGGAATCGACAAGATTCTTATCACAGCCAAGAGAAACAAACATAACGTATCTGTTTTCTTTATGCTTCTTCATCATCATTCAAAATTTTTATCTTGGACTCATTTAACTCTTCGACAGCAATGGAAAGCGGCTTCTTGCTCTGTGCCTCTACATAAGGCTCCTCGCCCGCAATCAACTGGCGTGCCCGCTTGGAGGTTGCCATAACGATAGAATATCTGCTGTTTACAACTGGAGCCTCGCCCTCCTCAACTCCACTGTTTACGACCTTCATTAAATCAGAATAAGACGGATGTAACATTTATTTTTCTCCTTTCGACAGCGCCCTTAACTGCGCTCTGATTTCTTCTATAAATTCTTCATTGCGAAGCGGTGCATTATGCGCTCCCTGTATCAGAGCGTGCATCTGTGCAACGCAGGTATCCAAATCATCATTGATGACAAGATAATCATATTTTTCAATTCCTTCCGCTTCCTCTCCTGCGCGGGAAAGTCTGGCGGCAATGACCTCACTGGTCTCTGTTCCTCTGCCTAAAAGCCTGCGTTCCAATTCCTTTACGCTCGGCGGCATAACGAACAAAAGCAGCGCCTGCGGAAATCTTTCCTTTATCTTCAGCGCACCCTGAATTTCAATTTCCAGAATGACATCCTTTCCATTTTCCAGCTGCTTTTCTACATAGGCTCTCGGCGTTCCATAATAATTGTCACAGTATCTTGCGTATTCCACCAGCTCGCCCTGTGCAATTTTTTCTTCAAATGTTTCCGTGGAAACAAAGAAATATTCCCTGCCGTCCTCTTCACCGACTCTCGGTTTTCTCGTCGTCATGGAAACAGAAAGGGCATAATTATCATACGTTTTCAGGAGCTGCTTCATAAGCGTCCCCTTGCCCGCTCCGGAAAATCCGGATACCACGACCAAAATTCCTTTATCCTTCCTCATCCTCACTCTTCTCCACCTGTGCTCTGGCTGCAATCGTTTCCGGCAAAAGCGCCGACAGCACGACCTGACTGTTTTCCATTACAAGCACTGCCTTTGTTTTTCTTCCCTGTGTGGCATCTATTGCTATACCATTTTCCTTTGCCCGCTGCACCATCCGCTTGACCGGCGCTGAATCCGGACTCACAATCGCAATGATTTTTCCGGTATTGACAATGTTGCCAAATCCAATATGGATTAACTGATTCATGCTTTGCCCCGTTTATTCAATATTCTGAATCTGCTCACGGACCTTTTCGATTTCTGTCTTCAGCTCAATCGCATGTCCAGAAACCTCTAAATCCGTTGTTTTGGAAAGAATCGTATTTGCTTCCCGATTCATCTCCTGCGCAATAAAATCCAGCTTGCGTCCAATGCTTCCGCCCGCAAGAAGTGCTTCCTTTGTCTGAGAAATATGGCTGCGCAGCCTTACCAGTTCTTCATCCACACAGACCTTATCTGCAAAAAGGGTAACCTCTGTCAAAAGCCGCGCCTCATCAACCTTTGTATCTCCCAAAAGCTCCTGCACCTTTTCACGCAGCTTTTCCTTGTATTCCGTAATAATCTGTGGAGAACGTTCCGTAATATAATCCACATGCGCAAGCATGCCATCCAGCTTGGCAAGCAGATCGTTTTTCAGATTTTCTCCCTCTAAAATTCTCGTCTTAACAAAGCCCTCTGCCGCACCGCAAATAGCCTTTTCCAGTCCCTTCCAAAGCTCCTGCTCATCAATGGTCTGTTCCTCCATGTCAAGCACCTCTGGATAACGGGATAATGAGGATACTTGAATATCATTTTTCAGGGAAAAATCCTCTGCCATCTGCTGCAGATATTTCAAATATTCTGCCGCGATATCCTTATTGTACTTAATGCAGATATTATTTTCCGTATAATCCTCATAGGTAATAAAAATATCTACCTTACCGCGCTCAATGTATTTTTTCAGCAATCCTCTGATTGAAGATTCAAAGAAGTTCAGCTTTTTAGGCATCTTAATATTAACATCCAGATACCTGTGGTTTACTGCCTTCATTTCTACTGTAAACTTACGCTCGCCTTCGGATACCTCACATCTTCCAAAGCCCGTCATGCTCTTTATCATTGCCGTATTTCACCTTCCTTACCGGAAAATCCTTTTGTTCCTGATTACAGGACATTATTTTTTATTATAGAGCACGCAGCAATTTCAGTCAAGATTTCCTTCCGCAAGTTTCCGACAGCTTTGGAAATTTCTGCATTTGCATATTCGTCCAAAATATTGTAGGATAGAGACTTAACAGGAGGTATTATCATGAAGAAATTAAATGTATGCGCTCTTTTTCTCTGTCTCGGCATCTTAAGCGTGCCGCTGCACACCTATGCAGAAAAAGCGTTTTCCTGGGATGAAGCAGAAGGGGATAATTCCTATTCTTCTGATGGCAACCTTGCTGATGATGCAGCTTCCTCTGATGAGGACGAAAAATACCCATCCAGACCGCTCTATACGCGGAATGAAATGAAGGATATGGTTGCCGAAAAATACGACGAGCTCAAGGAAGCCTATGAAATCAAAGACACCTTCCGCCGTACAAAAAAAATTGACAGTCTTGATTCCTATATTCTGAATTTCAGCCGTGACCATCTCGCAGAAAAAAAGATTACCTTTCTTGGCGACAGCATCACTGCCGGAAACGGCGGTACTCTAACGCCTGATGGCAGCGGCATGAATTATACGGACTTTATTGCCCGCTATACTTCCGCTGAAATCGTCAATCTCGGAATCGGCGGCACCTCTTTTTCCTCCGGCGCCGGGAAAAACGCTTTTGTAGAGCGTTATAAGGATATTCCGGCAGACAGCGACATCATTGTTATCTTTGGCGGCTTTAATGACCTTTTTGCAGGCTCCTCCAATTTCGGTTCTATGGAAAGTGCTGAGGCAGGCACCTATTGCGGAGATGTCAGGGCTACCTTTGCCGGCATCGCAGAGGATTATCCGGATGCCAGTGTTTATGTGGTGATTACATATCCAAACAAAATGGAGCAGTATAAGAAAAATACGGGTGAAAAATGGCAGACCTACGCAGACGTGCAGCTAAAGCTTGCAGAAGAATATGAATTCCATACCATCAATCTCTATAAGGAAGGCTTCCTTGACAGCAACAATCCTCAGGTACGGAACGCGTTTTTCAAGGATGACATTCATCCTGATGACCTTGGCAGCGAGGTGCTTGGGCGGCATATTCTGGTGCATTTGTTAAGAAAATATAGGTAGAAAAATATATCGGTTCTGGCGCTTATGCCCAGAGCCGATTTTAAGTTATAGACAAAAAAATATGGGAAACATCTTTTCATGCTTCCCATAATCTCTTTAATAGCGAGAGGGGGATTCGAACCCTCGACACTGCGGGTATGAACCGCATGCTCTAGCCAACTGAGCTATCTCGCCATAAATAATATAAAATTCACAGATTTCTCTGTAAGTGGGACCTATAGGGCTCGAACCTATGACCCTCTGCTTGTAAGGCAGATGCTCTCCCAGCTGAGCTAAGATCCCGTATGCTTGCGGGTCGCTTTATCTGCAACCCGCTTTGCTAGTATACAATTATTATCCTATGTTTGTCAAGTATTTTTTTATATTTGTATGACAAATTTATACAATTATTTTTTCAGCACCTTTTACATCCGTTCTGGCGCAGAAAAGCCAAGTAAATCAATGCAGGTTTCCAGCACATCTCTGGTCAGCAGAAGCAGCGCTATCCAGCCCTCCTGCTTTTGCCCATCCTCTTCCGTCAGAATCTTCGTTTCATGATAGAACCTGTTAAACGCATTGGCAAGCTCATAGATATACGCACAGACCTTATGCGGTGCAATCTCATCAAATGCAGCTTCAATCATTGCGTTAAAGCCAACCAGCTGCATCATAAGAGCTTTTTCAGCAGTACTGCACGCCGGACGGATTTCGCATGCTTCTGGCTTTTTGCCCGTCTCCGCATATCTTGTAAGAATCGACTTGATACGCACAATCGTATATAAAATATATGGACCGGTATCCCCTTCAAAGGAGCTGAATTTTTCAATATCAAAAATATAATCCTTAGAAGCCTGATTGGATAAATCTCCATATTTTACGGCAGCCAGAGCGACCTGTTTGGCAGTCTTTCTTGCTTCCTCCTGCGGCATTGCCGTATTCTCACTGATTTTACCATACATTTCCTCGTCAATGTCATGCAGCAGCTTTTCAAGACGCATAACGCCGCCCTCTCTTGTCTTAAAGGGCTTTCCGTCTCTGCCGTTCATTGTACCAAAGCCGAGGAATTTCAGCTTTGTCTCCGGCTTTACCAGACCGGTCTTTCTTGCGCAGCGGAATACCTGTTCAAAATATAAATCCTGCCGTTTGTCAACGACATAAATAATCTCATCCGGAGCAATCTTCTCCATACGCTCCATAATGGTTGCCAAATCAGTCGTATTATAAAGTGATGCGCCATCCGATTTCAAAATCATGCAGGGCGGAATTTCCTTGGTATCCGTCTCCTCCTTGACATCGACAACAAGCGCGCCCTCACTCTCATGTGCATAACCTTTTTCCTTCATATAAGAAACCATGCCCGGAATAATATCATGAACGTCGGATTCTCCCTTCCATAAATCAAAATCCACATTCAGATTTGCATAATTCTTTTTCAGGTCTGCAACCGAAACCGCAATAATCTGATTCCACAGCGCGCGATACCCTCTTACGCCGCTTTGCAGCTTATAGGTTGCTTCCATTGCTTTTTCCTTATAAGCGGCATCCTCTTTTGATTTCGCACTTGCCGTCGGATAAATCTCCTCCAGTTCAGAAATCGTAAACGGAGCTTCCTTCGGATAGTCTCCCAAATAAGCCTCGTCAAAATAGACCAGCTCCGGCTTACGCTCTCGCAGTTCCGTAATAATCAGACCCATCTGAAGTCCCCAGTCTCCCAGATGAATATCGCCGATTACCTCATGTCCCCGATACCTTGCAATGCGTTTTACGCTCTCTCCAATAATTGCTGAACGCAGATGCCCTACATGCAGCGGCTTCGCTACATTGGGTCCGCCGTAATCAATAACAATTTTCTCTTTTTTTTCTGGCGCTTCCATGCCAAACTTGTCAGCATGCCGCATACCGCGCAGATATTCTGCCAGAAATTCTTCTTTTACATTCAGGTTTAAAAAACCGGGCGCTACCGCCTCTGCCTGTGAAAAAACGTTGCTTTCCTGTAGCTGCTGTGCAACCTCCTGTGCGATTATGAGCGGAGCCTTTTTATATTTTTTTGCACCAGCCATTGCGCCGTTACACTGATATTCGCACAAATCCGGCCGGTTGGAAATCGTTACCCTGCCAAGCGCTTCATCATAGCCTGCTGCCGCAAATGCAGCTTTCACTTCTTTTGCTATCTCATTTAAAATCTTTTCCATACTTAATATCCGGTCCTTCCGAAAATAATATTATCTGTCTCTTGCCGACTCTTCCTTCTGCCTTTCCCGCTCCTGTCTGGAAAAAATACAGCCGCAGTAATCCTGTCGGTAGAGCGCATACTTCTGTGACAGCAGAACAGACTGTTTATAGCCGTCTCTTTTCTTAAAATCTGAAGGCAGCCACAAAACCTGTCCGCCCATACAGAGCTTTTCTCCGATTTCATTGAGCTTTTCCGCATTTTTTAACGGACTGACTGTCAGCGTCGTCGCCGCATAGTCATAGCCGCCTTCCTGCGCCCTTTTTACCGTTTCCGAAAGCCGAAGCGCATAACAGGCAAAACACCTCTCTCCGCCTTCCGGACAAGTTTCCAGTCCCTTTGCCATCTGGAAAAATGCTACCGGCTCATAATCTCCCTCCAAAACTGCAATCGGATATGGCACAGCCTCCTGTAACGCATCCACGTCCCGCGCTTCTTCATTCAGTGCACGAATCAGCCGTTTCTGTTCTAAAACGCGTTTTTGATACTCCTCCTGCTCCGTAATATTAGGATTATAATAAAATACGGTAATCTTGAAATATCTGCGCAGATAAACGAGCACATAGCTGCTGCAGGGTGCGCAGCAGCTATGCAGGAAAAGTCTTTTCCCCAGATTTTTCTCACAGGAAAGAATATTGTCCAATTCCTTCTGATAATTTCGTTTTGGTTTCCCGTTCTTCATGTTTTTATTTACTCAGCGTCGCCACATCCACAAGCGTTAATTTATGCTTTTCAGGATTCTCCAGGCTTGTCAGAAGCGCACTTGCCGTATCCAGACTGGTCAGACAGTTTACGCCTGTCTCAATCGCCGTTCTACGGATTAAAAAACCGTCTCTCGACTTATCCCTTCCCTGCGTCGGCGTATCAATAACCAAATCAATTTTATGTCCCAGAATCAGGTCCATAACGGTCGGGGATTCCTGCTGAATCTTATTGACCTTGCGCGCCTTAACGCCCGCATCCTTCAATGCCTGCGCCGTACTTCTGGTTGCATAAATCGTGTAGCCAAGCTTTTCAAAGCGGCGGCCTATTTCAATCGCCTCGCCCTTATCTGCATCCTTTACCGTAATAATCAGCTGCTTATACTTCGGAAGGTCGATTCCTGCTCCCAAAAACGCCTTATACAGCGCTTCCTGGAAGGTCTTTGCAATACCAAGACATTCGCCTGTGGATTTCATTTCCGGTCCCAGACTGATCTCTGCTCCCCGAATCTTTTCGAATGAGAATACCGGCATCTTAATCGCTACATAATCCGCTTCCTTCTGAAGTCCCGGCTCATAGCCAAGCTCTCTGATAGTCTTGCCAAGAATCACCTCGGTCGCCAGATCAACGATAGGGATTCCTGTTACCTTGCTGATATAAGGCACCGTTCTGGAGGAACGGGGATTAACCTCAATAACATAAACATCCTCGCCAATCGCAATAAACTGGATGTTGATAAGTCCCTTTACATGAAGCGCTTTTGCCAGTCTCCTTGTATACTCGGCAATCTTTTCCTTTACCTTAAAATCAATCGTATGAGCCGGATAAACAGAAATACTGTCGCCGGAATGAACGCCGGTACGCTCAATATGCTCCATAATGCCCGGAATCAGAATATCCGTGCCATCGCATACCGCGTCAACTTCAATCTCCTTACCCTGCAGATACTTATCTACCAGAATCGGATGATCCTGTGCAATCCGGTTAATGATTGCCATAAACTCTTCAATTTCTGCATCGTTTAAGGCAATCTGCATGCCCTGTCCACCAAGCACGTAGGAAGGACGTACCAGCACCGGATACCCCAGACGGTTTGCAACCGCCTTTGCTTCCTGTGCAGTATATACGGTTCCGCCCGCAGCACGCGGAATCTGAGTCTGTTCCAGAATCTGGTCAAAGAGCTCTCTGTCCTCAGCCGCATCCACATCCTCAGCCTTTGTGCCAAGAATCGGAACGCCCATCTTCATCAGACTCTCTGTCAGCTTGATTGCCGTCTGTCCGCCGAACTGGACAACCGCACCGTCCGGTTTCTCAAGACGCACGATATTCTCTACATCCTCCGGCGTCAGAGGTTCAAAATACAGCTTGTCTGCAATATCAAAGTCCGTGCTGACCGTCTCCGGGTTATTATTGATGATAATGGTCTCATAGCCCGCCTTTGAAAATGCCCATGTCGCATGTACAGAGCAATAATCAAACTCAATTCCCTGTCCGATTCTGATTGGCCCGGAACCAAGTACCAGAACCTTTTTCCTGCCGGAGGTTTCAATCGCCTCATTTTCACTGCCAAAGCAGGAATAGTAATAAGGCGTGCTTGCCTCAAATTCAGCCGCACAGGTATCTACCATCTTAAATGCCGCGACAATGCCGTTTTCATAACGTATCTGCTTGATTTCCGCTTCCGGTATACCGGTCAGTCTCGAAATCACATTGTCTGGGAATTCAATCCGCTTTGCTTCACGTAAAAGCTCCGGCGTCAGAGGTCCCTTCTTAAGAGCCTCCTCCATCTCAACCAGAATTGCAAGTTTATCAATAAACCACAGATCAATCATGGTAATCTCATGAATCGTCTGATAGTCGATGCCTTTTCTAAGCGCTTCTGCAATCACATAAATACGCTGATCATCTACAATTTTCAGACGCTCAATCAGCTCCTGCTTTGAAAGTGCAGAGAAATCATAGCTTAACAGGCAGTCTACATGCTGCTCCAAGGAACGGATTGCCTTCATCAGCGCACCTTCAAAATTAGTGCAGATGCTCATAACCTCGCCCGTCGCCTTCATCTGCGTCGTCAGCGTCCGCTTTGCCGTAATAAATTTATCAAACGGAAGTCTCGGAAGCTTGACAACACAATAATCCAGTGTCGGCTCAAAGCTTGCATACGTTTTTCCCGTAATGGAATTTTTGATTTCATCCAGCGTATAGCCCAGCGCGATCTTTGCTGCAACCTTGGCTATCGGATAGCCGGTCGCCTTACTTGCCAATGCCGAAGAACGGCTGACACGGGGATTTACCTCGATGACACAGTATTCAAAGCTGGTCGGATGCAGGGCAAACTGTACATTACAGCCGCCTGTAATCTCAAGTGCGCTGATAATATTTAACGCTGAGCTTCTCAGCATTTGATATTCCTTATCACCAAGCGTCTGTGACGGTGCCACTACGATACTGTCGCCTGTGTGCACGCCGACCGGGTCGATGTTTTCCATATTACATACGGTAATGCAGTTGCCTGCACTATCGCGCATTACCTCATATTCGATTTCCTTCCAGCCTGCAATACAACGCTCCACAAGCACCTGTCCCACACGGGATAACCGCAGACCGTTTGCCAGAATTTCTTCCAGCTCCACCTGATTGTGTGCGATACCGCCGCCGCTTCCACCAAGCGTATACGCCGGACGCAGCACAACCGGATAACCGATTTTATTGGTAAAAGCAATACCGTCCTCAATATTTTCGACTACAAGGCTGGGCGCGCACGGCTCGCCAATGCTCTCCATCGTATCCTTGAACGCCTGTCTGTCCTCTGCCTTACGAATCGTCGCCGCTGTCGTTCCAAGAAGTTTAACCTGATGGGCTGCCAAAAAGCCAGATTCCTCCAGCTCCATACCAAGATTGAGTCCCGCCTGTCCGCCAAGCGTCGGCAGGATGCTGTCCGGCTTCTCCTTTTCGATGAGCTGCTCCAAAACCTTTGTCGTCAGCGGCTCAATATATACCTTATCCGCAATGTCCTTATCCGTCATAATGGTTGCCGGATTGGAATTGACTAAAATAACCTCTATGCCCTCTTCCTTTAAGGAACGGCATGCCTGTGTGCCTGCATAGTCAAACTCAGCAGCCTGTCCGATTACAATGGGGCCGGAGCCTATTACCATAACTCTTTTTACATTTGGATTCTTAGGCATTCTTTCCCACCTCCATCATCTCAATAAACCTGTCAAACAAATATCCTGAATCCTGCGGTCCCGGACATGCTTCCGGGTGATACTGTACCGTAAAAATATTTTTCCCGGTATAAGAAAGCCCCTCGCAGGTGCCATCGTTAACATTTACAAAGGCAGGAACTGCAATTTCAGGGTCAAGCTTTTCCATATCTACCACATAGCCATGGTTCTGAGACGAGATATAAACCCTTCCGGTCTTCAAATCCTTAACCGGATGATTGCCGCCTCTGTGTCCATATTTCATCTTATAGGTATCTGCTCCTGTCGCCAGCGCCATAAGCTGATGTCCGAGACAGATTGCAAAAATCGGAACATCGCTGTCATAGAGCTTTTTGATTTCCTTAATAATTTCCGTACATTCCTTCGGGTCGCCCGGTCCGTTAGAGAGCATGATGCCATCCGGCGCATCCGCAAGAATTTCCTGCGCACTCGTTCCTGCCGGATAAACAGTCACATCAATGCCTCTCTTTGCCAGAGAATCCGCAATATTATATTTTGTCCCAAGGTCAAGCAGGGCTACCCGCTTGCCAAGTCCGTTCAATTTTCTTACAAGGGTAGGCTTTTTCTCCTTTTCGCCTGTATATACAGCACTGCCGGAGATGGGGCCGTTTTCGGAAAGCGTTTTGGAACCTTTGACCTCATATTTTTCCGTGCAGGTTACCTTTTCTACTACCTTGCCGGTCGTATAGGCTTTTAATTTTGGAAGAATCTCTTCAAGGTCATACTGCTCATTTGTTGTAATCATTCCATTCATCGTCCCCTTTTCACGAAGAATCTTTGTAAGGGAACGGGTGTCAATCCCTGCAATGCCCGGTACTCCATTTTCCTCAAGGAACTGCTGAATCGTCATATCACATCTGAAATTGCTCGGTATTCTTGACAGTTCCCTGACAATAAAGCCATCCGGCCATGGACATCTGGATTCCATATCTTCTTTGCAGACTCCATAATTGCCAATCAAGGGATACGTCATGCAGACAGCCTGTCCCGCATAAGATGGATCTGTCAGCACCTCAAGATACCCTGCCATCGAAGTATTGAAAACAATCTCGCTGATGATTTCCTTATCCGCTCCGATATGGGTTCCCGTAAATACAGTACCGTCTTCCAAAATCAAAAACGCTTTCATATATTTTTCACCTGCACCTTTCGCATAATCGTTTTATTATATCACAGAGACTTTTCTGATTCAAGCCACATTCACCGCACAACAGGGTATCACTCTTTTTGAATGATACCCTGTCAGTTCGTCTTGTACGTTTCCTGCGGGCAGACTATTCGAAATATTTTACGCCGGATTCAAAGATACGCATATCCTGTTCGCCGTAAATATTAACTGCCACTGCACTTCCCCTTCTTTCAGAATGTGCCATTTTGCCAAGGCACCTGCCATCAGGAGAGGTAATTCCTTCAATCGCACAGTAAGAGCCGTTTACATTCCACTCTTCATCCGTGGAAATATTTCCTTCTGTATCCGCATATTGTGTTGCTACCTGACCGTTTTCAAACAGTCTGTCAATCCATTCCTTCGGTGCTACAAATCTTCCTTCTCCGTGTGATGCCGGATTTACATACGTCTTTCCAAGCTCTGCTCCCATAAGCCATGGCGACTTATTGGAAACCACCTTGGTATATACCATTTTAGAAATATGACGGCCGATGGTATTGAATGTCAGCGTCGGAGAATCCTCCTTCTGACCACTGATTTCCCCATAAGGAACCAGTCCGAGCTTAATCATTGCCTGAAATCCGTTACAGATTCCGAGTGCAAGACCGTCTCTCTCGTTCAGCAGCCTTGTAACCGTCTCCTTCAATTTTTCATTGCGGAATGCTGTTGCAAAGAATTTCGCGCTGCCATCCGGCTCATCACCTGCGGAAAAGCCGCCCGGGAACATAATAATCTGTGACTGTCCAATCGCTTTTTCAAACGTATCCACAGAATCCCTTATATCCTCTGCCGAGAGATTACGGAATACCTTTGTAATAACATTTGCGCCCGCCCGTTCAAATGCCTTTGCACTGTCATATTCACAATTTGTTCCGGGGAATACCGGAATAAATACGGTAGGCTTTGCCACCTTGTTTTTGCAGACATAAATCTGTTTTGCCTGATAGCAGCCGCTTTCTATCTTTTTGCTCTCCTTCTGCGCTTTGGTTGGGAATACCTTTTCCAGAGTTCCCTTCCATGCCTGCAGAGCCTCTTCCACAGGAAGTTTGGTTCCCTGATAGGTAAACTCCGCTTCCTGTGTCACTTTTCCAACTGTAATAAAATCAATATCCTTTTCTTCCAGCTCTTCCGTAAGGTCTTCTGTTGCCTCCGCAAGAATTCCGCCCAGCTCATTTGCAAATAAGTCCTCTGCATCCAGCTCACTGTCATAGGCTACGCCAAGCTTATTTCCAAACGCCATCTTGGAAGCCGCTGCAAAAATGCCATAGGAATCCAGCGCATAAGCGGAAACAATCTTTCCAGACCGGATTAAAGCTGTAATCTCGTCATAAAGCTCCATTACCCCTTCATAAACTGGCAGGTCATATTCATCCTTTGGAATCGGGAAGGCAATCAGTCTGTTTCCAGCCTGCTTTAACTGCGGTGTAACAGTCTCCTGCTGTTTTGCCACATCCACTGCAAAGGATACCAGCGTAGGCGGTACATCAATCTCATTGAAGGTACCGGACATACTGTCCTTTCCGCCAATTGATGGCAGCTCGAAGCCCATCTGGGCATCAAATGCACCAAGCAATGCGGAAAACGGCTGGCTCCAGCGATGCGGCTCCTGTGTCATCCTGCGGAAATATTCCTGGAAGGTAAAACGAATCTTATGATAATCGCCGCCTGCTGCAACGATTTTCGCCATTGACTGTGTAACCGCATAAACGGCGCCATGATACGGGCTCCAGGAAGAAAGATACGGGTCAAAGCCATAGCTCATCATAGTGATGGTATCTGTCTTGCCACGCAAAACTGGAAGCTTCGCCGCCATAACCTGTGTTTCCGTCAGCTGATATTTGCCGCCATAGGGCATAAGCACACTTCCTGCACCGATGGAAGAATCGAACATTTCCACCAGTCCTTTTTGTGAGCATACATTCAAATCGGACAGCGTCGTCAAAAACGCACCCTTTACATCGCCTGCCTGCAGTGCATCCGCAACCGCCGGAATTGCAAGCTGCTTCAGATAATTTTTATTCTCATCCGGAAGCTCTACAACAACATTGGTCTCCTGATGCGCACCATTGGTATCGAGGAAGGCTCTTGAAAGATTTACAATCTCTTTTCCTCTCCAGGAAAGCACCAGACGCTTTTCCCTGGTAACGACAGCAACTGCAACCGCCTCCAGATTTTCTTCCGCTGCATAAGCAAGGAAGCTCTCCTTGTCCTTTTGGTCAACTACAACTGCCATTCTCTCCTGAGATTCGGAAATTGCAAGCTCCGTGCCGTCCAGACCTGCGTATTTTTTCGGTACCTTATCAAGGTCAATCCTAAGACCATCCGCCAGTTCACCGATTGCAACAGAAACGCCGCCCGCGCCAAAGTCATTGCATTTTTTAATCAGTCTGCTTACTTCTTCTCTGCGGAACAGTCTCTGAATCTTACGTTCCGTCGGCGCATTACCCTTTTGTACCTCTGCGCCGCAGGTCTCAATGGAGCTTTCCGTATGAACCTTTGAGGAGCCGGTCGCTCCGCCGCAGCCATCCCTTCCTGTCCTGCCGCCAAGCAGAATAATAATATCTCCGGGATCAGAATTTTCACGAATAACATTTTTTCTTGGAGAAGCGCCCATAACTGCACCAATCTCCATTCTTTTAGCTACATAATCCGGATGATAAATCTCCTTTACATAGCCGGTTGCAAGACCAATCTGGTTGCCATAAGAGGAATATCCGCTTGCCGCGCCTCTTACAAGCTTCTTCTGCGGCAGCTTTCCCTTTAAGGTCTTTTCCACCGGGACGGTCGGATCAGCAGCGCCGGTAACGCGCATTGCCTGATAAACGTAGGAGCGTCCCGAAAGCGGGTCTCTTATCGCGCCGCCAAGACAGGTCGCCGCGCCGCCGAACGGTTCGATTTCCGTCGGATGGTTGTGCGTCTCATTTTTAAAGCTGACCAGCCACTCCTGGGTTACGCCGTCAATTTCTACCGGAACGACAATCGAGCAGGCGTTAATCTCATCCGATTCCTCCATATCCTGCAGCTTTCCGTCTTTTTTCAGTTTTTTCATCGCCATCAGCGCCAAATCCATCAGGCAGACGAATTTATCCTTCTTTCCTTTTAGAATCTCTTCCCGTGTATCCAGATATGACTGATAGGTCGTCTCAATCGGAGAACGGTAATAGCCGTCTTCAAAAGTAATATTTTTTAATTCTGTAGAAAATGTAGTATGTCTGCAATGATCAGACCAGTAGGTATCAAGTACCCGGATTTCTGTCATTGTAGGGTCTCTGTGCTCTTCTTTATTATAATAGGTCTGGATATGTAAGAAATCGGCAAAGGTCATCGCAAGCCCCAGTGAATCATAAAGCTCACGCAGCGTCGTGCCATTCATATTGCAGAAGCCGTCAAATATCTGAATATCCTCCGGTTCCTCATAAATGGTCTCCAGTGTTTTTGGTTTTACCATATCCGTTTCTCTGGAATCCACCGGGTTAATGCAGTACGCCTTGATTTTCTCAAGCTCCTGTGCTGAAAGCTCTCCCTCCAGCGCATAAACGACTGCCGTACGCACAATCGGATTTTCCTTTTCATTTAAAAACCGGATACACTGAACCGCAGAATCAGCTCTCTGGTCAAACTGTCCCGGCAGAAATTCTACCCCGAATACGCTGGCAGTTTCTGCAGCCGGAAGCTTTTCCTCATACAATACGTCCACAGGCGGCTCGGAGAAAACAGTCCTGCAGGCAGCTTCAAAGGTCTCGTCGCTGATATTCTCCACATCATAGCGGATAAATACCCTTACGCCTCTGACTGTTCCAATCCCGAGATAGCTCTCGATTTCGTCCCGCAGTTCCTTTGCCCGCACGGCAAAAGGCTCTTTCTTCTCCACATAAATTCGTCGCACAGTTTCCATGAATTCATCATCCTCCATTTTATTCTTCTATTACAAGTCCCTGCATGATATATAACAGTTCATCATCCACTGTTTTTTCTGTAATTCCAATGGTGCTTGCAGCAGCCTTAAGACCCTCCAGCACATACATGATATTGCGCGCACAGCCTCTTGGGTCCTCACAATAAAATTCTCCCTCTGCAACGCCATCCTCAATCAGCTTTTCTATTACTGCAACACCGCTTTCAAAGCGGATACGCAGCATATTTTCTTTTTTGGCAATCTTATTCTGGAAGAAAAATTCATAGACCGCGATTGTCAGACTGTTCTTTTTCCGCAGCAGTTCTTTTTTCTGCTCCTTCAAAAGCAACGCAAGAATGTCCGACGCCGACGCATTCTCCTGAAGCCTGCCGGAAAATAAATCGTCCGCTTCCTGACTTTCCATCTGCAAAACCTCAAGAAATATATCTCTTGTATTGTCAAAATACAGATACAGACCGCCTCTGCTGATTCCGCAGGCATCCACGATGTCCTTCATCGTCACATCCTTATAGCCCTTCTCCATAAATACCTTTTTTGCAGTTTCCAAAATCAACTGCCTTTTCTGGTTTGACTTTTCTCCCATTCCTGTAACTCCCTATCCCTTCCTCAAAGAGTATCCTTTTTCTGCTTGTCCCAAAACTGTAAAATCTCCTCCATTTTGAGAAGCAATGCCAGAAATACACCGTTTTTTACGCCCTCCGACCAAAGCGCGGCTTTTGTCATCCCTTTTAATACATATCTGGAAAGAATCCCCCACAGATCCCCCATCTCTTTAATCGTAGCATTCTGAATAAAACGCAGTTCATCCTGCGTTGTGCGGATTCTGTTTCTGGAATACGTGTAAGTATAATTACGATTTATCAGGCTGCTGTCCTGCGCAGTCTTAATAAACCGCAGAAGCGTGCCGTCATATACCGGAAACGTCATGGAATGTTCCTCAATTCCATCTCCCTTATATATCGTATCCGGCCGGCTGCCCTTTTGCGCCTCCAGCCATGTAAGATACGGCAGCAGGCTCTCTACATCCGGTTTATAATATTCCACCATTTCTTCCACGCTTAGTTTATCGCTGTTCATGAATCCTCCGATCCTTTTCTTCCATTTATGACATACTTGTCTTTTATTCTATCATATTTTCAGATTATGTACAGACGAATGTCTGATTTTTTTTCGATTTCTTTTTCAAAATATTGGAAAAATAATTTGTTTTTATTGTGAATTTCAACCAGTTCCGTTATACTATTCTTATCTGCTTTAAGCAGTATGATAAAATATGACATTCGTGTCAGGAGGTATTGATATGGCAATTTCAAAAATAGAGAAGGGACAGCCTATCTGCCGGGCAGGCGATGTGTTGACAGAGCTTTTTGTTATCGGTGAAGGTAGCGTTCAGGCAACCTTTCCCGGAGGCACTCTCCTTCTTTCACAGGGCGATATTATCGGCATTTCTGATATCCGCAGCGGTGTACATTCTTTTACCTGCATCGCAGCTTCCAATGTTTCTCTGGTAACCTATCCCTTTTCCAGCTTAGAAGCTCTGCTTACGCTGATGCAGGGAAATACCAATGTGCTCCATCTTTTCTTCACGGCAGGCATGCGGCTGTCTGTGTCTTTGATGAAGCACTGTGAACAGATTGCCGCAGCGTCCGATATGCCCGCTTCTGAGGAATCCTTCTCTGAATCGGAGGATGTGGAGGCTCTTACAGCAGATACCCCTGCAGATACAGAGGACGAAATACCCGATGATGATGCCGTAGCGGTTGCAGATGAAGATGCTGATACACCCTTCGGTGATGCCGCTCTTGCCTCTCAGGCATCTGATATTCCACCTGAGCTTGCCGATGCACTTGACGTTATTCTTTCCTTCGGCGACTGTGATGAGGATCTTGCCGAGCGTTTTACAAAGGAAATCAATACCTACAAGGCAATGCCAGATAAGGACAGCACACAGGATGAAGACCGTGCGTTCCGAAACGGGCTTGCCAGAGATTTTTATAAAGTCTATGCGGCTGTTTTTGAAGCCAGCCTGCAGGCATCTGCACTTCCGCCTGCCGTAAAGCTTTTCCTGAATTTTGGTTTTGTTGACGCCACGCTCGCAGGCGCAGGCAACAGCACCTATCTGCTCTCTATCGCAGATGTCTATCAGGGCGCACCGAACTATGGAATCTTTACATTCTATGAATGGCTGACTGCCATCTATGAACGGGATCGTGAACCCTCCCGTAATGAATTTGATTTAGATTACGGTGCATTCCTCCGTGAGCAGCGCGTATCCGGCAAGATTTCTCCCAAGCAGGAGCAGGCTTTGCTCGGCTCCAACATGGGACGTGTTCAGTTCGAGCTGGAAAATGTATTTCCACTAGTCAATAAAATGACCTTCGGCAGAATTTCCACATTCTGTCCGGTACTCTCTGAGCACAACCTTATCAAGTCCCTGCCGGAATGTATCGTAACGCCACAGAAGGTGCAAAAAGCGCTGAATCTCGTAAGGGAGACCGATTTTTCAGCCTATTATCGTGAAACGATTTACAGCGACGATTCCATTGGCATCGTCCGCGAATACATTGACATCGAAGTGCTGCCAGATGTTATTCTGATGCCAAATGCCGGTATCAGAGGCGCGATGTGGCAGGAAATTGAAGGCAAGAGGCGCACCACTCCCGCCAGAATGATGATTTCCGCAATCAGTCTTGAAAGCATTTCAAAGCTGATTATCCGCATGACAGGTGAATTCAGATGGGAAATGTGCAAGCGTATTCAGGGCGCTTACTGGAACAATATCTCCGAGCGCTCATTAACCAGCGAATATACGGATTACGCACAGTTTTACCGCAAAAACCACGACCTTTCTCCTGATGCAAAGGAAAAAATCAAGCTCAGCCTGCAAAAATGCAAGAACAGCATCAAGGAAATGTTTGTCCGGGATTATATCTGCTGGATTGCCTATGAGGGACAGGGTTCTCCGCGTCTGAATAAGATTGCACGAAACATCCTGTTTACCTATTGTCCTTTCCCTTCGGCTGTTCGGGATAAGCTTTTACAGCATCCGCTTTATCACGACATGATTGACCGCTATCGGCTGCGGATGAATCAAAAGCTTCATCATCTTGACATGCTCTGTGCCAAGATTGAAAAGACCGGCAATGATATTCCAAAGGAAATTGAGCAGCAGAAAGAATTCTTTAAAAAATAATCGTTTCTGATTATACATACAAAAGAGCAGGCGATATTTACACCGCCTGCTCTTTTGTATGAAGCAAAAACCCTCCATGCCGGATGCTTCTGCTTTATTTTTCCTTTTTATGGATGAAAATGAAATAATACATCACACCGATAAACAGCGCGCCGCCAATCATATTGCCGATTGTAACCGGAATGAAATTGCGAAGGCTCGCTGCTGCTGTCAGCTCCTGACACTGCTGCGCCGTAATTCCATACAGCTCCTCTGCCTTTGCCACATAAACCGGATTGGATGCTGCAAGAATTCCTGCCGGAATATAGAACATATTCGCAACGCAGTGTTCATAACCGCCAACTACAAATGCACAGATAGGGAAGAAAATCGCCAGAATCTTTCCAGCCACATCCCTTGCTGCGCCTGCCATAAGAATTGCAAGACAAACCAGCATGTTACACAAAATTCCGGAAGCAATTCCTGTAAGTGGGCTGATAGCGACCTTGGCTGCGGCAACCTTAATCGTATACGCGCCAAGCCCTCCGCCTGAGTAATTAAGCTGTCCGCTGTAGAAAACAAGATAATCAATAATCAGCGCGCCAACCAGATTGCTGCAATATACAATAACCAGATTTGCAAGCATTTTGCCAATCGTCGTTTTCTTATTTAAAACTGCCATCGAAATCAGACAGTTTCCTGTAAAAAGCTCTCCGCCGACCAATACAATCAGCATAAGTCCCACCGGGAAAATAACACCTGCAAGCGTTCTTGCTAAGCCTACATCTGCAATCCCATGTACCGCTACATTGCTTGATGCACCGCCAAGCGCAATAAAAGCGCCTGCCATAATACCCATTAAAATAAGCTGTCCGAGCTTTCTTTCCGTCTTTACAACCCCGGCATTTATATTTCCCTGAATGACCTCCTGGGGTGAATTAAAATGGTTTTCCATATCCTCTGCTCCCTTTTCTTTTCATTTGAAAGAACACCAAAGAGTATTCTAACACTTCATCCTTTCAAAATCAATCATTCATTCCGTATTGCAGCAAGAGGGCTTAAGCGCATTGCACGCATTGCAGGGAGCAGCCCTGCCAGCATACCGACCAAAACAGCAAATACGATGCTGCTGCCGGCAAGCCAGAAAGGAATGTAGGAAAGTCCTCCTTCTGCGCCAATTCCAGCACCGGCAGTTATCCTGTTTATGATAAACGAAATCAGTGCACTGAACAGAATACCTGAAAATCCACCAATCAGTCCGATAAAGCCCGCCTCCATCAAAAAAAGGCGCCTTATGTCACGCATATCGCATCCGATTACCTTCATGACACCGATTTCCTTCGTCCGTTCATAAATTGACATCATCATGGTATTGGTAATTCCGATTGCGGCGACAACCAGTGAAACTGCACCAATTCCACCAAGCACCGCCTGAATGTAGCCGTACTGCTTCTTCATGGACTCCACCCAGTCCGTATTGCTATAGGTCTGGTAGCCCATATCCGTAATCCACTTCTGCACATCGGCAACATGCTCCATATCATCGACCTTGACATAGATTTCATTATAATACATCTGCTTATAAGGCTTTCCAGAAGCCGTAAGCGGCTGCCCCGGAATCGCCTTTCCGCGGAAAATCCTCTTTAGCTGCGCCTCTAACGGCAGGATATTGCAGTAAACGCTCCAGCTGTTTGCATTATAAGTATCCTGTCCGCCTGCAATCAGCCCCGCATATTGCGCCAGATATTTTTTAGGCGGCTTCGCTGCAGCTCCTCCACCAGAGGAGTCATTATTCTGCGCCGAATAGTAGCTGTCCATATCATAGATGAAAAATACCGAATCCTTTGCAAGGTTAATATCCGGCAGTGTTCCATCCATCCAATAGCCCGCACCGGTTCTTGGATTCTGAAAGCCTGTCAGAATCTGATTTCCGTATAAGAAAGCCAGATCCTTTTCTGAAACCGGCACCTCACCGTCCTCCAGTGAAAACTGCATATCTACAAGGGCTTCCGTGCTCATTCCCCTGACTTCCATATAATTTTCATAGGCGCCGCATTTTGCAAGCACAGAAACAGAGAGCACCGGAGACGCCAGCTTCACATAGGGATTTTCCTGAATTGTTTTAACCAGATTGTCATCCAGATGCTTTTTGTCCTTCTCCGCCTTTTCACCACTGTCACCATAGTTGTCGGCTTCCTGTACGGTAATGGTCGTCAATCCGCCATTTTCCTCAATGTCCTGCATTGCCGCCCGGTTTAAGCCAAGTCCGAGAGATACCATGACGACAATCGACGCCGTACCGATTACGACACCGAGCACGGTCAGAAAGGTCCGCACCTTTCGTTTCCAGAGATTGGAAATGCTCATATACAAAAGATCGCCGAAACGCATTTTATTCTCCCTTTTTGCCTTCGTCTTCATCTGTAAGCAGCTCTGCCAAATCCTCTTCCTGCTGCCGTTTTGCCTTTTTCTTTTTTCTGCTGCGGACAATCAGAATAACCACGATGACTACAGCCACAATAACAGCTGCCACAATTCCCAGAATGAGTGGCAGGCGGCTGCTCTGCTCCGGTACATCCTCAACCGGCATATAATCCATATCGTCCATCATCTCTTCTGTCACATATAGCGGAATCTGCGTCTCTACCTCAGTTACCTCTCCGGCATCATTTTCATAGGAAATGATGGTCTTTATCATTCCATCATCCATCGTTGCCGCCTCTCCCGTCACCATCGTATCAACATTTCCCGTTGCGCCGGATTCCAGCTTACCTACATAATACTCGCCGCCAGATACTGTCTCATCCTCAAAGCGCACCTTGACATTATACAGCGTCGTTTTTCCCGTATTGTAAACACTGAAAACAACATTTGCCTGACTGCCGATGGTAATGGACTCCGGAAGCACCTCCGGTGTTCCATATTCTATCCGGGAAAGCTGTTTTACCGGAACCGAAAGGCTGGTCTTATTCTCATAGGCATTATACTTTTCATCCTCATATTTCATTGTCATATCAATGGCATACGGCTTTTGCACCAAATCAGCCTTTGCCGTCATTTCCATCGTAAGCTCTGTTTCCCCTCCAATGGGAATCGACGGCACGTAGATGCTGTTGGAACCGGAAGTAGGAAGAAAAGAGGCATAGAGCGTATTTTCATCCTTACCCTCTGTCGCAGCTTCCAGGTCAAATTCCACATTGGACACTGCCGTACGTGAGGATGTATTTTTAACATGGATTTTCAAAAGAAAGGTCGTTCCTGCAAATACATCCTTAGGCTCCGTCTCAAATCCGGTTACGATAATACGGGGAACTGACGTCTTGCTGCCGTCGCCATCCTCATCCACCATACCACTTCCAGATGCACCAATCGCCTTCACATAGGTAGAGAGCACCGCTTTCTCCGGCTTTCCTTCTCTCTCATATACCACGTTGAAATCCAGTTTGTAGTAACCGCTTAAAACGTCCTGTCTCGTTGCCAGCGCATACCGCACCTCTCTGTGGTTTGCATAGGCTTCCTCCATATTATGGCTGCCCGGAATCTCTCCGATTTCCTCTGCATAGCCGGTACGGCTGATTTCAAAAGGCCATTCCTTCACAGAATTGGAGATAACCGGCGTAACGATTACATTTGTCAATGTCTCTGTTCCAAGGTTCAGAATAGGCAGAATCAGCACAACGCCCTCTCCATGCTTTGCTATGGGCGCATCATAAACATTGCCAACCGCCAGATAATCTACTGTAGACTGTGGTCTTTCCGCCAGACATTTCTGCAGATAGGAATCCATCAACGCCTTGGTTTCCGATACATGTATTTCTACCTGTGCGCTCGTAATATCATCGGTTCCCGCAATATAATTTCTGGCATCATTACAGATTTTTTCCAGCTTTTTAAGCTGTTCCTCTGTCAAATCCTCTTCATTGACAAGACGCAGATTTTTGTAATAGGTAGAAAGTCTATTGACTGCATCCGCAATTTCGTCATCGTCCGCCTCATCCGAATAGCTGCTGTTATTTTCCGCCTGTACAATCATCTGCGGTGTCAAACACATTCCACAAAGCAAAAAAATTCCGATCCTTTTTTTCCAGTTTTTCATGTCTGCTCCTCATTTTCCTCTATTTGTATGATTTTACCATCCCGGATATGGAATATCCTGTCTGCAAAGCCTGCCAGTTCACGGTCATGCGTTACCATAACCAGCGTCTGCTGCTTTTCCCTGACAATCTGCTGCATCAGCCGCATAACATCTCTGGATGTCGCGAAGTCAAGATTTCCTGTAGGCTCATCCGCGAATACAATCTCCGGCTCCACCACAAGAGCCCTCGCCACACCCACACGCTGCTGCTGTCCGCCAGACATCTGTGAGGGCTTATGCGTCATATATTTGGTAAGCCCGACCAGCTTTAACATCTTTTCTGCCTTCTGCAGCCTCTTTTTCTTTTCCATCCCCTGAAAGGTAAGCGGCAGCGCCACATTCTCCACCGCGTTCATGGATGCCATCAGATTAAAGGACTGAAAAATAAAGCCAATATGTTCCTGTCTGAAACGTACCAGCTCATTTTCATTCTTTTTTTCAATATGCTCCCCTGCAATAATAATTTCTCCCTTTGTAGGAGCCTCCAGCCCTGCAAGCATATTGAGCAGCGTAGACTTTCCCGAGCCAGAAGCGCCTACAATCGCACAGAACTCACCTCTGTAAATCGTAAAATCCACACCGTTTAAGGCACGGACCCTCGTCTCTCCCACCCGGTATATCTTATACAGATCCTTTACCGTAATAACCGGTATCTTTTCTTTCATACTCTATTTCTCCGAAGCCTGCTGGCAGGGTCATCCGCTGTAATGAAACAGCAAAAGCTCCACGCCCATAACATCGTTCATCTTTCCTGTCTTGATGCTCTCTTCCATTTCTACACACTCTGTTACTGCCTGTCTGAGTGTATCCGTCTGAAATCTCGCAGCCTGCGACGCATATTTCCCTACGAGAAAATCCCGCAGTCCCGTCATGCCTGCAATGGTCCGATTGTCATAGCCCTTTTCCCTACACCCCTTTACCTGTAAAAGCAGGTTAAACTGTCTGGCAATCAAAAATAGAATCCGCATCGGCGGCTCCTTTAAGGCAAGCAGGTCATAATACAGGGCAAGCGCCCGCTTTCTGTTCTTATCCGCCACTGCATTTATCATATCGAAAATCTGATTGGTAATCCTGCGCGTGCAGATTGCATCTACATCCTCTCTGGTCACTTCATTTTTCTCTATTGTGTAACAGAACAGCTTTTCTAGCTCTGTCCTGATATTCTCCATATCAGTTCCTGTTTTTTCCAGAAAATAACTGATGTCCGCAGCCGACATCGTCTTTCCCTCTTTTGATGCCAGCCCTGCAATCCACCGATGCAGTGTTCTTTCATCCTGTATGGGAAATTCCGAAATGTGTCCAATCTCTTTTACTGCCTTAAACAGCCTGCTGCGCTTATCAATCTCTGTTTCCACAAAAATCAGGCAGGTAGTCTCCGGCAAATTCTGCAAATAGCCTGCCAGCTCTTCCCCTCCCTTTTTAAACAGACCGCTGTTTTCTATTACAATTACCCTTCTCTGCGCAAGAAAGGGGAGCGTCTGCGCAAGATCTATCACCTCGCCGGTATTTACGTCTTTTCCCTCAAAATAATGGCAATTCATCGTATCTCCCTGTGTGAGGGCAAGACGCAGCCTGTCTCTGTACTGCTTTCTGAGGTAATCCTCCTCACCAAAAAGGAGATAACAGTTTTTAAATTGTCCGCTTTTGATGTCTTCATTTAACTGTTTCATAGCTTGATTCTATCACTTTCCACTGATTTCTTTCAACCATATCTTAAGTAAGATAATAGAATCTTAAGATTTTAAAAGGACAGCCAAAATAGCTGTCCTTAACCCTTACGGTATCCTTTTTGTTCCTTGAGTTCTTCATAAAGCAGTTTGTAATTTTCATAACGGATGGGGTCTATTTTTCCCTCCGAAAGTGCTTCCTTTACGGCACAGTCCGGCTCCTGCACATGAACGCAGCCCTGAAACCTGCATGCATGCGCATACTGCTCAAATTCCGGGTAAAAGCTGCAAAGCTGCTCCTTTTCCAGATTAAAAAGCGACAGGGAACTGAAACCCGGCGTATCCATAATATACGTCTGCTCTGCTATCCGAATCAGCTCGCTGTGTCTGGTCGTATGTCTGCCGCGCTCTATCTTTTTGCTGATTTCTCCGGTCTCCATCTGCACCTTAGGCTGAAGCAGATTGATAAGCGATGATTTTCCAACGCCGCTAGGTCCCGCAACTGTTGTTGTCCTGCCCTGCAAAAGCGCTCTCAGCTCAGAAAGCCCCGTTCCATCCTTCGTACTTGTAAACAGAATCCGATAGCCGCCCGGCTCATAGATACGACGTATTTTTTCTCTTTCCTCTGCTGTTATCAAATCCGTCTTGTTAAAGCACAATATGCACGGAAGCTCCTGCTGCTGCATCATAATCAGAAAACGGTCCAGAAGATTGAAATTCGGCTGCGGCTTTGCTGCTGCAAAAATCACAAGCGCCTGATCGATATTGGCAACCGCAGGACGAATCAGCGTATTTTTTCTTGGAAGAATCTTATCTACATTTCCCTCTTTTTTTTCTTCCTCCAATACAGAAAGTTCTACCTCATCTCCGACGAGCGGCTTTATCTGAAGCTTGCGGAAGATTCCCTTCGCCTTACAGGTATACACGCCCGTCTTACCCGTATGGACATAGTAAAACCCGGAAATTCCTCTGATAATCTTTCCTTTCATAAAAAAGCCTCTGCCTTCTTTTATCCTTCCGGTGTAAACGTCACCAGACGTTCTAATGCCTTTGCTTCCTGCGTTCCCGGCGTTGTTACGCTCTCGCCCGTCGTCGGGTCTGTCGTTGTGACAGGCTGCGTCGTGCCTGTATACTGCAATGTAATCTTGCCGTTTGCGCTTCCCTTGATGCCTGATACGTTAATCGTGCAGGGGAAGGAGGTCTGCCTTGTGCGGAACAGCTCCTGTCCATCCTCAGTGGAAAGAATTACCGTTACCTCTGTACCCGCAACATAAGTCGGGTCCTCAAGTGCAGGGCTTTCCACACTTCCATTATAACCATATACCAGGTCTGCCGGTCCCATGCTGATAGCAAGGTCTATAGCTGTTCCGGGATCTACCGGGTCGCCAACCGAATAGCTCTGGTAGCAGACCAGCCCTGTAAAGGCAGGATCCTCAAAATTGACAGTTTCCACCTTGCCGACTACAAGTCCTGCTTCTACCAGCGTTACCGTCGCCGTCATTTCATCCATTCCCATGACATTGGGCACACTGACCTTACTGGAATCCGGTCCGGTGCTTATCTCCAGGGTAACTGTAGTTCCTCTCGGCGCTTTTTCACCTGCTGCCGGAGACTGACTCACAACATTGCCCTTTTCAACTGTATCGGAGGCAACCTCCATCCGGCTTACCTGAAAGCCTTCTTTTTCCAGAAGCGCCGTAGCCTCTGCCAGAGATTTTCCCATGACATCCGTTACGCTGACGCCCTCTGCACCTGCGCTGACCGTAAGCTCTACCACCGTCCCGGCAGGTATGCTTCTGCCTGCCTTGATGTCACTACCAATTACAATATCCTGTTCGTATTCAGAGGACTCTTTATAGGTCACATTATAATTCAGTCCCAAATCGCTCAGTGTACTCTTTGCCCGGGTCAGCGACATGCCCGCGACATCCGGCATTTCCACCTGCGCGCTCACATTTTCCTTGGTAAATCTTGACTTAATTTCTTCCAAATCAAAGATTCCCAGCGTCTTTCCTGCAATAAAAAGAATAATACAACCAATCAAAACTGCTGCAATTACCGCAAGGATGGTGGTTACACGTTCCATTTTGGGATCGTAATCATCGTCCTCCTCTTCCTCCAGAATACGGGCTTCTCCTTTTTTGCCCTTTGCAGCGTTTTTCTTTGAAACAATCTTTCCTGTCTCGTTCAGACGCAGATGGTCCTCCTCACTATCCTGCTTTGCCTGCTTCTTTTTGCTCTTTGCCTCATCTCCGGTAATAACCTTGGTCTGTCCAGCCGCATCGCCGTCGTCGATTACCACAAAGTTTTCATCCGGGCTAATCAGTGAATGTTTTAAATCGTCAATGACATCCGCCATCTTCTGATACCGTCTGTCAGGACTTTTCTGCGTACATTTGAACACAATCTGCTCCACACTGATTGGAATTTCCGGCACGAAATCACGTGGAGACGGCATCGGCTCCTGAATATGCTTGATTGCGATTGCAACTGTTGTCTCTCCGTTAAAGGGAACTCTTCCGGTCAGCATTTCAAATAGGGTAATGCCAAGCGAATAAATATCGCTCTTTTCATCACTGTAGCCGCCTCTTGCCTGCTCCGGCGAAGTATAATGAACGCTGCCCATGACATTAGAGGTAATGGTATTGCTCGTAGCCGCTTTGGCAATGCCAAAATCCGTTACCTTTACCTTACCGTCCTTGGAAATAATGATATTCTGCGGTTTGATGTCTCTATGGATAATATGATTATTATGCGCAGCCTCAATTCCCATTGAAACCTGAATGGCTATACTGATGGCTTCCTTTACGGAAAGTCTTGCCTTTTTTTCAATGTATTTCTTCAGCGTAATGCCCTCTACCAGCTCCATCACGATATAATAAATATCGTTTTCCTCGCCGACATCATATACATTTACAATATTGGGGTGCATCAGCCCTGCTGCCGACTGGGCTTCGCTTCTGAATTTTGATACAAAATTTGTATTTTCACTGAACTCCTGCTTCAGCACCTTGACTGCTACAAAGCGGTTCAGCTTATGGTCTTTTGCCTTATATACATCAGACATACCGCCGGTACCGATTTTTTCTAAAATCTCATACCGGTCGCCTATGAGCATACCAATTTTTATCATCTTTCCCTCTCTCCCTGCTCTGCAAATGGATCTATCAGAATAACTGCAATATTGTCCTTTCCTCCATTTTCATTTGCCGCGCCTATGAGCCGTCTGCCTTTTTCAGAAAGACCCTCGTCATTCTCCAAAATTTCCCAGATGTCCTCATCCTCAAGCATATTGGTCAATCCATCCGAGCATAAAAGAATCAGGTCTCCTGCCTTTAAATCAACTCTGAAAAAATCGGCTTCCACAGTATCCAACGCGCCTACCGCCCGGGTAATGATATTCTTATCGGGATGGCTCCTTGCCGCCTGACGGTCAATGCCGCCCATACGGACCATTTCCTCCACCAGAGAATGGTCTCTGGTAATCTGCCGTATCCCATTTCTATTTGCAATGTACAAACGGCTGTCTCCCACATTTGCAACCTGCAGCAGCGTATCCGCCACTGTCGCTGCAACCACAGTCGTTCCCATACCGGAGAGCGTCTCATCCTCCTGCGCCCGCTCACGGATATAAGCGTTAGCAGCCCTGATTGCATCCTCCAAAATCTCTGTCGGCGCCATCAGACAGGATTCCCGTATATGCTCCTCGATAATCTCCACCGTATATTTGGAAGCATAATCGCCTGCGTTGTGTCCGCCCATACCGTCTGCTACAATAAACAGATTCGGCAGATTGCCTATCGGACACGCCGAAACGAATACATAATCCTGATTCAGTTTTCTCCTTTTTCCGATGTCAGTCATGGAAAATGCCTGTAACACGTTATGCCTCCTGCAATAATCCCAGTCTTATACAATTAACAATATTAGCATACAAACACAAAAAGAGCAAGGAGAAACCCCCTTGCCCTTAGTATGGCTGATTAGAATTCTTATACACAATCATTCTGGAATTTATCCCTTTATATTTTTTTCTTCTCCTAAATGCCGCCTGCGGAGCTGCCCGCACGCACCATCAATATCCCGTCCCATTTCTCTGCGCACCGTTACCGGAATTCTGCCGCGCTCAAGCCGCTGCTGAAATGCAAGCACCTGCTCCCGCGTCGATTCCACAAAGGAACGCTCCTTAATCGGATTGACCGGTATCAGATTGACATGACAGTTCATTCCCGATGCAATCGCAATCAATTCCCTTGCATCCTCATCTGTATCATTGACCCCTCCTACAAGACTGTACTCAAAGGTAATCCGTCTTCCAGTCTGTGCAAAATAATCCGCACAGGCAGCAAGCACCTCCTTCAGAGGGTATTTATTGGCAATCGGCATCAGCTTTCTGCGTTTTTCATCCGTTGTAGCGTGCAGGGAAAGCGCAAGCGTAATCTGCAGCTTTTCCTGCGCTAACCGTCTGATATTCGGCACAATACCGCAGGTAGATACAGTAATATTGCGCTGGCTGATATGTAATCCGTTCTCATCCGTCAAAAGGGTAAGAAAGCAAAGCAGATTATCATAATTGTCAAGCGGCTCTCCCGTTCCCATAACGACTACGTTTGAAATGCGTTCACCCGTATGTCTGGTAATCGCATAAATCTGATCCAGCATCTCCGAAGGAAGCAGACAGCGTTCCAAGCCATCCAGCGTTGACGCACAGAAGCGGCAGCCCATCCTGCAGCCCACCTGTGAAGAAATGCAGACCGAATTTCCATGATGATAACGCATGAAAACACTTTCCACTACATTGCCGTCAGATAAGCCAAACAGATATTTGCGGGTACCGTCAAGCTTTGACTCCTGCACTGTCACAAGCTCAAGTGCTGTCAGAAAAAAACGTTCCGAAAGGCGCTCCCTCAGTTCCTTTGAAATGTTGCTCATCTCTGCAAAGTTTCTGACCAGCTTCTGATGAAGCCAGCTATAAATCTGCACCGCCCGAAACGGTTTTTCGCCCATATCCAAAAGCTCCTGCTTTAACTGCACAAGCGTAAGCGATTTAATATCTTTTTTTGTCATACTACTCTTGATTCCTTATAAATCTTGCAATAAAAAAGCCATCGGTCCCATGAATCCCCGGCAAAAACTGAAGCTGTCCCTTCGCTGTGCCGTCATCTGAAAATTTTTCCGGCAAAAAGCCGTCAAGGCTCTCTGCATGAAATGGATGCTCCTTTAAAAACCATTCTGCCATCTCTTCATTTTCACCGCGGCTGATGGTACAGGTAGAATAAAGCAGAACGCCGCCCGGCTTTACATAGCGCCATACTGCCTCTAAAATCTGCTTTTGCAGCTTCTGCAGCTCCAATAGTCCCTCTGCGGCAGCACGGTATTTAATATCCGGCTTTCTTCCGATTACGCCAAGCCCGGAGCAGGGAACATCCGCCAGCACCACATCGGCTTTTTCATAATATGCCGGGTCCTCCTTTGTCGCATCAAACACCTGCAGGGTAACCTGCTCTGCATGCATACGCTCCTTGTTTTCCTGCATCAGAAGAAGCTTTGCCTCCGAAACATCGCGCGCCAGCACACTTCCTTTAAAAGCCTTTTCCGCTGCAAACAGCATCTTTCCACCAGGTGCGGCACAGGTGTCCATTACAAAATCCTCACCTTGAATCCCAGCCGCCTCTACTGCCAGCATGGAGCTGACATCCTGCACCGTAAATTTCCCGGCACGAAAGGAAGGCAGATGCGAAAGCCCCTCCGTTCCTGAAAGATAAAACGCATAAGGCAAAATGCCGCTCTCCCGTACTGCAATGCCTGATGCCGTAAGCTCCTTAAGAACTTTTTCTTTTTCCTCCTTTGGCAGTCCGCTTCGAAGCCTGATTGTCACAGGACGCTCCTGCAAGAGTCCCTCCAGTACAGCTTCCGTCTTTTCAGCCCCAAGCTCCCGGTTCCATTTTTCAATTAACCAGCGCGGCATGGAATACCGCACGGAAAGGTAATTATCTTTATCCTTCTTTGCATCCGGATAATGGATTTTGTCTTTATTTCGTACAATCGACCGCAGTACGCCATTTACAAAGCCCTTCAGCGAAACAAATTTCCGACGCTGCGCCAGCTTTACCGCTTCATTGACAGCAGCGCTGTCTGCCGCGCCCTCCATAAACAATATCTGATAAGCACTCATCCGCAAAAGCACGCGAATCAAAGGACGCATCTTCCTTGTCGGCGTGCTGGAAAAAGAATCTATCACATAATCAAGCTCTATCTGCCGCTCCAGCGTTCCGGAAACAAGGCGCTTAAAAAATGCCTTGTCCCGTCCTTCCAGATAGTCATATTTTTTGAGCATCCCAGAAATAACGACATGGCTGTACTGCTCCTGCTGTTCTATCAAAAGCAGGGCATCCAGTGCAAGCTCCCGGATATTTTCGCATTTCTGCCCTTTTTCTCCCATCTAGCCTCAATCTCTCCTGTCTCTGCCTCCAAACAATAAAATCAGACGCAATAATTGTAATATAGACGCCGCTGCCGCTGCCACATAGGTAAGCGCCGCCGCACCAAGCACCTGTCTGCACTGGCGCACCTCTTCGCCGCCCAGTATGCCCTGTCTGTCCAGAATCTGCACTGCACGTCTGGAAGCATTAAACTCAACCGGAAGCGTCACTACCTGGAATAATACTGCCAGGCAGAATACCCAGATTCCGATGTTTACCAAAACCGGATTAGAGCCAAGCAAAAGTCCAAGCAAAATCAGCGGAATGCCAAGCTTGGAGCCGATATTTGCCGCCGGTACTAATGCGGTCCTTATCTTTAACGGCGCATAGCCTTCATAATGCTGCAGAACATGTCCGCACTCATGTGCGGCAACGCCTACCGCTGCGACTGAAGGGCTGTTATAGGTAGCGTCAGAAAGGCGCACCACCTTTGCAGAAGGGTCATAATGGTCTGTCAGATTTCCCCGTATATGCTCTATCCGCACATCCCGAATCCCTGCCTGATACAAAATGCGTTCCGCTGCCTGTGCACCTGTCATTCCTGTCATGCTGCGCACCTTTGAATATTTGGCATAGGTGCTGTTGACCTTCGCCGAAGCAAGCAGGGAAAGCACCGCACCAATCAATACCAAAACATAAGTAGGATCATAGTAAAAACCGTAGCCATAAGGCATCATCATAAAGCATCTCTCCTTTTTGTCCATTTTTCTGCCTGTTTGCCCACAGACGACTACTCACCAAATCTCTCCCCTGTTTTTATCGGATAGCCCAAAAGAAATTCTTTCGTCTCCATCCGTCTTTTTCCTTCCGGCTGCAATGCTGTTACCGCCAGAATCCCATTTCCAGTCTGCACCCAAATTTCATCCTTTGTCACATTGACAATCGTACCCGGCGCAGCCTTCTTTTGCATCTCCTCTTTCACTGACGCTTCCCAGATTTTTAAATTTTTATTCCGAAACTGCGTATAAGAGCCCGGCCATGAATTTAATCCGCGAATCAGGCGTTCCAATACGACTGCCTCTTTTGTAAAATCAAGCCTTCCCTGAGACTTCTGCAGCCTCTTTGCATAACAGGACGCAGCATCGTCCTGCTTTTGGGGAATCAGCGTCCCAGCCTCAATCTGCGGCAGCGTTTTGACAATCAACTCTGCGCCTGCCGCCATCAGCTTATCATGCAGGGAATCTCCTGTATCGGTATCCAGAATCGGAACCACTGCCTTTGTCAGCATATCTCCTGTATCCAGTCCCTCATTCATCTGCATGATGGTAACGCCGCTCTGCGTCTCTCCATCTATAATCGCCCACTGAATCGGCGCTGCTCCTCTGTATTTTGGAAGCAGGGAGGCGTGGATATTTACGCAGCCATACTTTGGCATATCCAATATTTCTGCCGAAAGTATCTGTCCAAACGCAGCAACGACAAACAGCTCTGCATCCCACCCTGCAAGCTCTGCAACAGCCTGCGGTTCACGGATTTTAACTGGCTGAAATACCGGTATCCCGTGCTTTACGGCGCACTCCTTTACCGGTGAGCACTGCATCACCTTTCCTCTTCCCTTTGGCTTATCCGGCTGTGTTACAACGCATACCACCTCATGCCCCGCTTCCAGAATCGCCTCCAGCGCTCCTGCCGCAAACTGCGGCGTTCCCATAAAGATCAGCCTCATTGCTCTACTCCTCTTCCTCAGTTTCCTCTACATCCTCAACATTCTTCAGCTCACCTTCCACCTTTTCCACATAAAGATGTCCGTCCAGATGATCCAGCTCGTGACAGATTGCCCGTGCAAGCAGTTCTGTTCCTTCCAGTTCAAAGGGCTTCAGCTCCTCATCATAAGCCTGCACCTTTACATAATTGGGTCTTACTACAATTCCGGTTTTTCCCGGAACGCTCAGGCAGCCCTCATAGCCGACCTGCTCGCCGCTTGTTTCGAGGATTCTGGGATTGATAAGCACATGCGGGTCCTCACCTGTCGTATCAATAACCACAATTCTTTTCAGAATACCTACCTGAGATGCTGCAAGTCCTACGCCGTTCGTCTCATACATTGTTTCAAACATATCGTCTATGAGCTGCAGCGTACGCGGCGTCATCTCCTTTACCTCTTTACAGGTCTTTGTCAGCACCTCGTCTCCAATTTCCCGTACATTTCGAATTGCCATAATCTTCTTCTCCTTCTGCTTGCTTCAAAGCCTTTTTCGTTAATAACCAATCAGCGGATCAAAATCAAACTGTACCGCAGTATTTTGTACTTTATTCTGCTCCAGATACGCTTCCAGCATATCCTTTACCGCAATCAGCCTCTGCATGGAAGCGCTTTTTACATAAAAAACACTCCTGTAAATATCTCCAAGCCTTGCTATCGCCGCCTGTGCAGGTCCGATAATGCGTATCTCCTCCTGCGAAGCCACCTCTGCGAGCTTCCCAGCCAATGTCTCTCCCTTTTCCTGTTCTTTTGCAAGAACGAGCACTGCCAGCATAGCTGCCGCCGGCGGATATGACATCAGCTCCCTGTATCCGATTTCTTCCTGATAAAATCCCTTATAGTCCTGCGCCGCCGCATAACGGATACTGTGATGCTCCGGCTGATAGGTCTGGATTACCACTTCACCGGGCTTTTTCCCCCTGCCGGCGCGCCCTGCCGCCTGCGTCAAAAGCTGAAAGGTTCTCTCACCCGCGCGGTAGTCTCCCGCACCCAATGATAAGTCTGCCGCAAGCACGCCTACCAGCGTTACGGCAGGAAAATCATGTCCCTTGACTATCATCTGCGTGCCGAGCAGGACATCTGCCTCGCCCCCTGCAAATGCAGATAAGATTTTGTCAAAGCTGTCCTTCTTCCGCGTTGTATCAGCATCCATCCGCAGCACCCTGATACCCGGAAACATCCGGTGCAGCGTATCTTCAATCTGCTCTGTTCCTGCCCGAAAGCCCAGTATATATTTGGAACCGCAGGCTGGACACTGCCTGATGGAAGGCTGTTCATAGCCGCAGTAATGGCACACCAGCCGTCCGTTCTTATGCTCTGCCAAAGACACATCACAGTGCGGGCACTTCATCACATGTCCACAGGCACGGCATGATACAAAGCCGGCGTACCCTCTGCGATTCAAAAACAGCATGCTTTGTTCCTTCTTCAAAAGCCTGTCTTCCAAAAGGGTCCGCAGACGGTCGCTGAAAATGGAACGGTTTCCCATCCGCAGTTCCTTTCGCATATCTTCAACATAAACCTCCGGCAGCACTCCGCCCGTCAATCTTTTCGTAAGCTCAAAGCAGCGGATTTTTCCCCTCTGCACTGCATAATAGGTCTCCAGAGACGGCGTTGCAGAGCCAAGCACAAGGCTGGCATTTGCATATCCGGCAATTTTAGCAGCCACCTCTCTTGCATGATACTTGGGCATGGACTCACTCTTATAGCTCGCCTCATGCTCCTCGTCTATGATAATAAGCCCCAGCTTCGAAAACGGCGTAAACAGCGCCGAGCGGGGACCTACGATAATATCAATTTCTCCATTTTGGGCACGGCAGCACTGATCATACTTTTCCCCTGCGGAAAGCCTGGAATGTAAGACCGAAACCCTGTCGCCAAACCGCGCCGTAAAGCGGTTCACCGTCTGATAGGTCAGTGCAATCTCCGGAATCAGGACAATCGCCTGCCTGCCAAGCGCCAGCATGCCTGCAATCAGTTCCATGTATACTTCGGTTTTGCCACTCCCTGTAATTCCATGTATCAGGTAGGTCTGTGGTCTGCCCTTATGAAAATCTGAAAGAATTTCCTCTGCTGCCGTCCGCTGCTCATCGCTTAACACACAGGTCTGCTTCTGTGAAAGAGGCTGAGGCTTTACCGGATTCCGATATGCTGCTTCGGAAATAACCTTAACTACGCCCTTTTCACAAAGCCCTTTTATCGTTTCAGCAGAAATACGCAGTTCCTTTACTGTCTGCTCATATACAAGCTCCCCTTTTAGCATGAGCGCTTCCAAAAGCCTGAGCCTCGCATTCTGTTTTTTTCTGCGGCACTCTTCTGTATAAGCAGAAAGCTCCTCCCTCGGAAGTACAGATACAATACGTCTATGCATAAGCTGCCGCGTTTTCTGTTTTGCCGGCAGGACCGTCTTTAATGCAGCAATCATGGTCGAACCATACTGTTCCTTCATCCATGCAGCCAGACGAATCTGACTGTTTCCGGCAAACGCTTCCTTTTCAGACAGCCGCAGGATTTCCTTCATGCGCTCCGGCGCGCATCCAGGCGTATCGGTTATGGAAATCACATAACCAAGTCTTTCCTGATTTTTTCCGCCAAACGGAACGACTACGCAGCTTCCCGGAGCAATGCGCCCTGCTAAGGCTTCTGGTATCCGGTAGGAAAACGGTCTGTCAACGCTTTCGTGAGAAATGTCTATGATAACATCGGCATAGCTGCCCTTTAGCATGGAGCGCTTCCTCTTTCCTTCAAAATATCCGCTATCAGCACCCTTTCATCCATCGGATATTTTTTTCCGCATATCTCCTGATAATCCTCATGCCCCTTTCCTGCAAGCACGATAATATCTCCCGGCTCTCCATGGTCGATTACATAAGCAATCGCTTCCTTCCGGTCACAGATTTCAATATATTTTCCGTCCGTCTTGCCGATTCCGACCTTAATATCATCAATAATTGCCTGCGGCTCCTCAAATCTTGGATTGTCTGAGGTAATTACCGTCAAATCCGCCAGTCTGCCGCTGACCTCACCCATTTCATACCGACGCAGCTTGGAACGGTTTCCCCCGCAGCCAAACAGGCAGACTAATCTATGGGGATGATATTCCTTTAAGGTTGTCAGGAGGCTTTCTAATGCCATTGCATTGTGTGCATAATCAATCATCAGAGTAAACTGATCGGATACCTTCACCATCTCAATTCTGCCTTTGACATGGGCATAAAGCAGTGCTTCCTTAATATCCTCTGCCGAAACGCCAAAATGCCTGCAAATCGCAATTGCCGTCAACGCATTGTATACGCTGAAGCGTCCGGGAGTATTGGTCTCTACCGAAATGTCCATAAGTCCTTTGACGTCAAAATCGACGCCAAGGCTGCCCGGCTTATGCACCAGGCGCACATTGCATGCCCGTAAGTTGGCCTGCTCGGAAAAGCCGTATGTCTCCAGCTGACAGGTATGCCCTTCTGTCACTGTCTGCGTATGCGGGTCATCACAGTTTACAATGCCAATGCGGCACTGTTTAAATAAAAGCCCCTTGCATGCCATATATTCTGCAAAATCCGCATGCTCATTCGGGCCGATATGATCCGGTTCAATATTCGTAAAAATACCAATATCAAATAAAAAGCCCTGTGTCCTGTGAAGCTTCAGTCCCTGCGAAGAAACCTCCATTACAACGGTATCGCAGCCTGCATCCGCCATCTGGCGGAAATAGCTTTGCAGCACGTAGGATTCCGGCGTCGTATTCTCCGCATGAATATGCTTTTCGCCAATAACTGCTTCAATCGTTCCAACCAGTCCGACCTTATGTCCAGCATGCTCCAAAATGGATTTTACAAGATAGGTTGTCGTCGTCTTTCCTTTGGTTCCTGTAATTCCGATAATTTTCATCTGCTCCGCCGGATGCCCAAACCATGCCGCAGACAGAAATGCCAGCGCATAACGGGTATCTGCCACACGTATTACCGTTATATCGCTGCCCTCCTTCAGCGTAACATCCTTTTCCGTAATCAGTACTGCAGCGCCTTTTTCTGCTGCTTCCTCTGCAAAGCTGTGTCCATCTACATTTGCACCTGCAATGCAGACAAACATACAGTCCTTTTCTATCTTTCTGGAATCATAGACAAGAGTGCTTATCTCGGCATCAGGATTTCCCTGAATACAGGTAAATTCCAGTTTTTCCAATAACTTTGAAGCACGGATCATAATCGTTCCTCTTTTCTTTTTCAAATGAGTTCTTTTCCTTATTTAAAATACCATAAAAACGCCTGCTTTTCAACAAAACGCCAAACAAAGAATTGCTTCGCGGCTCCATGCGCGCTTCTTCGGCGGACATTTTCCAGCTTCATTTTTCTTTTCACTTTTCTTTTATTTTTTCTTAATAAATTTATGTTTTATTTCAGAAATTGGACACACTTTTAACACATTTGCCCTGTATAGTAT
>CAKRYY010000015.1 GCA_934432885.1 uncultured Lachnospiraceae bacterium | reverse complement strand
TGGTAAATACGATGGCAGTATCCTTAGATGTTGAGGTAAATGAAGGCGCGATTGAGGAGCGGTATGATGCGCTGAAAAACTGTCTGCTCATGCTGGAGAAATACGAATGCAGTCGGCTGCGGCAGTAAAAGGAGAAAGGGATTGAAAGACAGGATAGAGCATCTCATAGAACCGCTGCTTGCGTGGTATGATACCGGTCATCGTATCCTGCCCTGGCGGGAGAGACCGGAGCCTTACAGGGTATGGGTTTCAGAGATTATGCTGCAGCAGACCCGTGTAGAGGCTGTAAAACCTTATTATGAGCGCTTTTTAAATGCGCTGCCGGATATTCCTACACTGGCGGAGGTACCGGAGGAAGAGTTGCTTAAGCTGTGGGAAGGACTGGGTTATTACAATCGGGCAAGGAATCTGAAAAAAGCGGCGCAGCAGATTATGGAAACGTATGGCGGAAAGATGCCGGGTACTTATCAGGAGCTTTTAAAGCTTCCGGGGATTGGCAGCTATACGGCAGGCGCAGTTGCATCCATTGCCTTTGGACAGCCTGTGCCAGCGGTGGATGGAAATGTGCTGCGCATTTTGACGAGGGCGCTTGCCTATGATGGCGATATTTTAGAGCCCCGCGTGAAAAAGGAGATAGAGGAAGCGCTTTTGGCTATTATGCCAAAGGAGCGGGCAGGTGATTTCAATCAGGCGATGATGGAGCTCGGCGCGGTCGTATGTATTCCAAACGGAGAGCCGAAATGTGAAAAATGTCCCTGGCAGGCGCTTTGCGAGGCAAGGGCACAGGGGAGCATTTCACAGTATCCGAAGAAAACAAAAAAGAAGCCAAGAAAGATAGAGGAAAAGACAATTCTGATTATTCAGGATGCCAACCGGACTGCACTGCGCAGGCGTCCGGCGAAGGGACTGCTGGCAGGAATGTATGAATTTCCGACGCTGGAGGGCCACAGAACTGAGAAAGAGGTGCTTGCCTATCTGGATACGCTTGGACTGCGGGCGCTGCGTATCTGGCGGCTTGAGGATGCCAAGCATATTTTTACGCATAAGGAATGGCACATGGCAGGCTATGCGATAAGGACGGATGAGCTGGACGGTGCGCTTAAGGAGGAGGGCGGCATCTTTTTTGCCAGAGCAGAGGAAACACAGGAAAAATATCCGATTCCGTCTGCTTTTTCCGCGTATGCGAGGTATCTGAAAATCCGTCTTGGAAATGAAAAATTTAAGCAGACTTAGAGGAATAGAATAGAAATAAGGGTAACGAAAAGATTCGAAACGGGAGTGAAACGATGAAGCTATTGTCAATTACGGTGCCGTGCTACAATTCGCAGGATTATCTGGACAAATGTGTAGATTCCCTGCTGGTTGGCGGCGAGGAAGTGGAAATACTGCTGGTAAATGATGGCTCGACTGACCATACGCGCCAGATTGCGGAAGCTTATGCTGAGAAATATCCGATGATTGTAAAGGTCATCAATAAGGAAAACGGAGGGCACGGCTCTGCCATCAATGCAGGAATTGCGGCTGCAACAGGGCTATTTTTTAAGGTTGTGGACAGCGACGACTGGGTAAACGCCGAGGCTTATCGCAAGGTGCTGGATACGCTGTCAGAGCTTGTCGGTGGCAGCAGGGGACTGGATATGCTGGTCAGCAATTTTGTCTATGAAAAGGCTGGCGCAAAGCGCAAAAAGGTCATGCAGTACCGCCATGCCTTCCCCAAGAATAGGATTTTTGGCTGGAATGAAATGCACCGTCTGCATAAGGGACAGTACATTTTAATGCACTCAGTCATTTTCCGCACAAAGCTTTTGCGGGAATGTGGAATCGTTCTGCCGGAGCACACCTTCTACGTGGATAACCTCTTTGTGTTTGAACCGCTTCCTTATGTAAAGAACATTTACTATCTGGATGTGAATTTTTACCGCTATTTTATCGGCAGGGACGACCAGTCGGTCAATGAAAAGGTAATGATTTCCAGAATTGACCAGCAGCTTCTTGTCAACAGGCGTATGATAGATTATCTGACAGGACTCGATAAAAAGACGGTGAGCGGCAAGGTGCGCAGCTACATGACAAGCTATCTGGAAATCATTATGACGGTATCCTCCATCATGCTGATTCGGGCAGAAACGGAAGAAGCCCTGCAAAAAAAGAAGGAGCTGTGGAGCTATCTGCGGCGCAAGGACATTTTCCTTTATTACAGGCTGCGCTACGGCATCATCGGAGGAACTACGAATCTGCCCGGCAAGGGCGGGCGGAAGATTTCCGTGGAAGGCTATAAGATATGCCGAAGAATCTTTAAATTTAACTGAAGCTGCTCTTTTGAACAGAAAATGGGCGTTTTTTGATGCTTTTGTGCCGAAAATTGTTTGCAGGCAGATAAAAGCTGTGCTATACTCACAGTTAAAAATAGCTTTGAGGAGGAGAACGCAATGTATTCATTAGACGAAGTAAGAAACGTTGATCCCGAAATCGCGCAGGCGATTGTAGACGAGCAGGAAAGGCAGAACAGCCATATTGAGCTGATTGCTTCCGAAAACTGGGTAAGCAAGGCTGTTATGGCAGCTATGGGGAGTCCGCTGACAAACAAATATGCAGAAGGCTATCCGGGAAAGCGTTACTATGGCGGCTGCGAGTGTGTGGACGTTGTAGAAAATCTTGCCATTGAACGTGCAAAAGAGCTCTTTGGCTGTGATTATGCAAATGTGCAGCCTCATTCCGGTGCACAGGCAAACCTTGCAGTACAGTTCGCCATCTGCATGCCGGGCGATACCATCATGGGTATGAATCTGGCTCATGGCGGACATCTGACACACGGAAGTCCGGTCAATATTTCCGGAAAATATTTCAATATCGTTCCTTACGGCGTCAATGATGATGGATTCATTGATTATGATAAGCTTCGTGAGATTGCGCTGGAAGCAAAGCCGAAAATGATTATTGCAGGCGCTTCCGCTTATGCGAGAACGATTGACTTCAAAAAATTCAGAGAGGTTGCAGATGAGGTTGGCGCAGTGCTGATGGTGGATATGGCACATATCGCAGGACTTGTTGCGGCAGGTCTTCATCCAAGCCCCATTCCGTATGCTGACGTTGTGACGACGACTACGCATAAAACGCTGCGCGGACCCAGAGGCGGCTTAATCCTGGCAAATGAGGAGGCTGCAAAGAAGTATAACTTTAATAAGGCTATTTTCCCCGGAATTCAGGGAGGACCGCTGATGCACGTAATTGCAGCAAAGGCTGTATGCTTTAAAGAAGCACTTTCCGACGATTTCAAAACCTACCAGAAGGGTATTATCGACAATGCACAGGCACTGTGCAGCGGACTTATGAACAGAGGAATCAAGATTGTTTCCGGCGGCACGGATAACCATCTGATGCTGGTAGATCTGACAAACTTTGGACTGACAGGAAAAGCAGTTGAGAAGCTGCTGGATGAAGCGCATATTACCTGCAATAAAAATACGATTCCGAATGACCCGCAGTCTCCGTTTGTAACAAGCGGTGTCCGCCTTGGTACGCCTGCTGTTACCTCCAGAGGAATGAATACAGAGGATATGGATCAGATTGCAGAGGCAATTGCGCTTGTCATCAAGGGCGGCGAAGAAAAGATTGCAGAGGCACGTAAGATTGTAGACGGACTGACAGCGAAGTATCCGCTGATTTAAGGCAGACTTTGCGGGCAGTCTGCCCGATAGAAGCTGCTATGTATCTTGACAAGTACAGGGCTTTGTGGTATATATTTGTTCGTACTTGGATAATTGTATACAATTATCCCGAGATAGAAAACAGACAGGAGGAAACTATTATGAAAAAGAAACTTTTATCAGTAGTTCTTGCGGCAGCTATGGTTTTATCCATGACAGCCTGCGGAGGCAGCAAGGAAGCACCGGCAGCAGAGACTGAAGCAGCAGCACAGACAGAGGCAGCAGCAACAGCAGAAGCACCGGCAGCAGAAACAGAAGCATCCGGCGGCAGCTTCATTATTGCAACAGATACCGTTTTTGCGCCGTTTGAATTCACAGACAGCAACAATGATTTTGTTGGTATCGATGTTGATATTCTTGCAGCTATCGCAGAAGATCAGGGATTTACTTATGAATTACAGCCTCTTGGCTTCGATGCAGCTCTGCTTGCAGTAGAGTCCGGTCAGGCTGACGGCGTAATCGCAGGTATGTCCATTACCGAAGAAAGAAAAGCAAAATTTGATTTCTCTGATTCTTATTATGATGCAGGTGTTACAATGGCAGTTGCAAAGGGCTCTTCCATCGCTTCCTTTGAGGATTTAAAGGATCAGAAGGTTGCAGTTAAGACAGGAACCAACGGCGCTGCATTTGCAAAATCCATTGCAGACCAGTATGGCTTTGAAATTGTAGAGTTTGCTGATTCACCGACCATGTATCAGGATGTTATCACAGGAAATACAGTTGCATGCTTCGAGGATTATCCGGTTATGGCATACAATATTACGCAGGGCGCTGGCATGGAGATGCCGGGCGATGTTAACGAGTCTCAGACACCTTACGGCTTTGCTGTAAAGAAGGGTGAAAACGCTGAGCTGCTTGCAATGTTCCAGGCTGGTCTTAAGGACATCAAGGAAAACGGTAAGTATGATGAAATCGTTGCAAAATACACCAAATAAAAAAGCGTTGTTTTTGTGCAACAGGTTTTTTGATGGAAAGGAATACAGTTTCCGTATTTAAATGGACGGCACATGGGCTGCTTTGTGTATCTTATGTGCCGTTACTTAAGTACAGAAGCGCAAAGGAAGGATGGAGTAAAAATGTCTTTTATTGAACTGATAAGGGAAAATGGGCTGTATCTGGCAGCATCAATGGGAAAGACCTTAGAGCTTACCTTTTTATCACTGGTATTCGCTGCGGTAATTGGTCTGCTTTTTGGACTTTTGAATGTGTCAAAGATGAAAGCACTCAATGTAATTGCTAATATTTATATTGACTGTATCAGAGGTGTGCCGCTTATTGTATTGGCATTCTTCGTATATTTTGGTATTCCAATGGCAACGGGAATCCGCCTGAGCGCACTTGTGGCAGGCATTGTTTCCCTGAGTATGAATGCCGGTGCTTATATGGCGGAAATTGTCCGCGCAGGTATCCAGTCAATTGATAAAGGACAGATGGAAGCGGCGCGGAGCCTCGGACTTCCTTATGGTACGGCAATGCGCAGAGTCGTACTGCCGCAGGCAATCAAAACCATGATTCCTTCCATTATCAACCAGTTCATCATTACGCTGAAGGATACCTCTATTCTGTCTGTAATCGGTTTCCCGGAATTGGTAAAAGCGGGACAGATTGTAATTGCAAGAAACTTTGAAACCTTCAAAATGTGGGCGATTATCGCAGTTATGTATCTGGTTGTTATTACGACGCTTTCAAGAGTTGCAAGAGCGATGGAAAGGAAGATTTCCTATGGAAAATAAAGAGAGTAAAATCAGTATCAAGGGTCTGCGTAAGAGCTTTGGACACCTGGAAGTATTAAAGGGAATGGATGTGGAGATAAAAGAAGGAGAAGTGGTGTGCTTAATCGGCCCCTCCGGCTCTGGAAAAAGTACCTTTCTGCGTTGCTTAAACGCCCTTGAGAAGATTACGGCGGGAACCGTTATTGTAGACGGCTATAATCTTACAGATAAAAAGAATGTTAATATCAATAAGGTGCGTGAGAACATTGGCATGGTGTTCCAGCATTTCAATCTGTTTGCAAATCTGAATGTCATTGAAAACATTATGCTTGCACCGGTTGAATTAAAAAAGATGACGAAAGAGGAAGCCCGTAAAAAAGGCATGGAGCTGCTTTTCATGGTTGGGCTTGCAGAAAAGGCGCAGGTATATCCGAGCAAGCTTTCCGGCGGACAGAAGCAGCGTGTGGCGATTGCGAGAGCGCTTGCGATGAATCCTGATATTATGCTGTTTGACGAACCGACCAGTGCGCTTGACCCGGAAATGGTAGGCGAGGTTTTGGAGGTTATGAAGAACCTTGCAAAGGAAGGCATGACGATGGTTATTGTTACACATGAGATGGGCTTTGCAAGAGAGGTTGCGAGCCGTGTCATCTTTATGGATGAGGGTGTAATCGTTGAGGAGGGCACGCCGCAGGAGGTGCTTCTGAATCCCAAGCAGCCCAGAACGATTGACTTCCTGAACAAAGTATTATAAAGTACAGAATAGAAAGAATCCTGAGTGCAGACAGGATTCTTTTTTTGCGCAGTGGAGCGCACTGCGGCGGAAGTGAAAAATGTTGTCAAAACAACCCGCCGCAGGCGGAGAATCCTGCAGGCAGGATTCTATTTTGTATAGTTTCGCTAAAAATTGCACGTCTTTTCATACAATATCTTGGAAAATGTCTCTTGTATTCCCTTTCGCGCTATGTTAAAATATCTTTCGTTGACAAACAACTGTCCTTGCGATACGGACAAAGGAGGACTGCAATGAAAGAGGAAGGAAGCTATTTTGTATTAAAAAAGAAAGCGGTCCCAGAGGTGCTTTTAAAGGTTGTAGAAGCAAAAAGGCTGTTGGAATCTGAAAAAGCCCTGACAATACAGGAAGCGACGGATGCGGTGGGAATCAGCAGAAGCTCTTTTTACAAGTATAAAGAGGATATTTTTCCCTTCCATGACAGCTCCGAGGGACGTACCGTTACCTTTACGCTTCAGATGGATGATGAACCGGGACTTCTTTCGGACGTGCTCAAGATTGTAGCGCAGCACGGTGCGAATATTCTGACAATCCATCAGAGTATTCCGATTAACGGCGTTGCATCCTTAAGCATCAGCGTACAGGTGCTGCCGACGACACAGGATATGTCCAAAATGATTGAAATGATGGAAGCCCAGAAGGGCGTACACTATGTAAAAATTCTTGCTAAGGAGTAGAAAAAGATGGTTTATGCAGCAATTTTAGGCTATGGTACAGTGGGAAGCGGCGTAGCCGCAGTATTGGAAGAAAACAGGGAAATGATTGCCGGAAAGGCAGGAGAGGAAATCAGCGTTAAATATATTCTGGATTTGCGTGAATTTCCGGGCGATGTGAATGAAAATAAGGTTGTGCATGATTTTGACATCATCCTTAACGACCCTGAAATTTCCGTAATCTGCGAAACAATGGGAGGCATTGAGCCGGCATATACCTTTTCCAAGAAAGCGCTTTTGCTTGGAAAGAGCGTATGTACCTCCAATAAAGAGCTTGTGGCGAATCATGGACCGGAGCTTTTGCGCCTTGCAAAGGAAAATCACTGCAATTACCTGTTTGAGGCAAGCGTGGGCGGTGGAATCCCGATTATCCGTCCTTTGAACTACTCTCTGACGGCAGAGAAGATAGATGGCATTACCGGTATTTTAAACGGAACGACAAACTACATTTTGACAAAGATGGAGCGCGAGGGCGCAGACTTTGAAAGCGTTCTGAAAGAGGCGCAGGAAAAGGGCTATGCAGAGAAAAATCCTGAGGCGGATGTCGAAGGCTATGATGCCTGCCGCAAGATTGCGATTTTATCCTCCCTTATGCTGGAAAAAACAGTGGATTACCGCGATATTTATACAGAGGGCATTACAAAAATCACTTCACAGGATTTTGCCTATGCAAAGGCAATGGGAAAGACGATTAAGCTGCTCGCAATGAGCAAGCTGACAAAGAAGGGCTGCTTTGCAATCGTAGCGCCCTTTATGATTCCGGCGGAGCATCCGCTGCATGGCGTAAATGACGTATACAATGCGGTCTTTGTGCATGGCAATATGCTTGGCGATTCCATGTATTACGGCAGAGGCGCAGGAAAGCTTCCGACGGCGAGCGCTGTCGTGTCTGACGTAGTGGACTGTGCAAGACATCAGGGCAAGACGATTATGTGTCTGTGGGATGAAAAAAAGGTTGCATTGCTTCCGATTGGCGATGTGGAAAGAGCATTTTTTGTCAGAGTCAGCGAGGGAAAAGACAGAGAAGCAAAGGTGAAGGAAGTATTCGGCGATGTTGAGCTTATCCGCGTACCCGAGGCGCCGGGAGAATTCGCTTTCATAACCGGCGTTATGAGTGAGAGGGAATTTGCCGAAAAGCTGAAACAGACGGAAGGCGTACTTACGAGCATCCGGCTGGAAGCATAGATGATGACAGAATGGAAATGACAGAAGAATCGAGGAGATGAGAGTATGAAATATGTGATTGTACTGGGAGATGGCATGGCTGACCAGCCGATTGAGGCGCTTGGGGGCAAGACGCCGCTCGCCTATGCAAAGACAGAAAATCTGGATGCGCTCAGTCAGAAATCGGAGATTGGAATGGTACACACGATACCGGATGGCATGAAGCCTGGCTCTGATACAGCAAATCTTTCGGTTATGGGCTATGACCCCAAGAAATATTATTCGGGACGTTCCCCGCTTGAAGCGCTCAGCATCGGCGTACCGATGAAGGAAACGGATATTGCGCTCCGCTGCAATTTTGTGACGATTTCTGAGGAAGAGGACCTTCCGTTTTCACAGCATACCATCATCGACCATAGCTCGGATGAAATCAGCACGAAGGATTGTGCAGTGCTTCTGGAGGCGGTAAAGGCGGAGCTGCAGAACGAAACCTATCTTTTTTATCTGGGAACGAGCTACCGTCACTGCCTGATCTGGGATAAGGGAGAGGTTGTCGAGCTGACGCCGCCCCATGACGTGCTCGGCAGAGTGATAGAGCCATATCTTCCAAAGGATGCGGCGCTGCGTGCCATGATGGAAAAGAGCTATGAAATTTTAAAGAAGCATCCATTAAATGAGGAACGCAGGAAAAAGGGACTCCGCCCTGCGAACTGCTGCTGGTTCTGGGGAGCGGGAACGAAACCGCTGCTCGATGATTTTGAGGCGGAGCATCACAAAAAGGGCGTGATGATTTCCGCAGTCGATTTGTTAAAGGGAATCGCAGTAGGCGCAGGCATGGACAATATTGAGGTTGAGGGCGCAAACGGCGGACTGGATACCAATTATGAGGGCAAGGCGCAGGCGGCAGTCAAGGCGCTTACGCAGGACGGTTATGATTTTGCCTACATTCATATTGAAGCGCCGGATGAAATGGGACATCAGGGAAGCGTCGAGAAAAAAATAAAAGCAATTGAAAATATTGACGCACGTGTCATAAAACCGCTGCTTGCAGGGCTGGATGCGGCAAAGGAGGATTACCGGCTGCTGGTACTGCCGGACCATCCGACGCCCATCTGCGTGCGGACACATACGAGCGATGATGTGCCGTATCTTTTGTATGACAGCACGAAGCCTGTAGAAAATCATTGCCTCTACAATGAGGCGGAAGCGGCGACGACCGGAAAGCGTGTGGCGAAGGGTCATGAAATGATTCATAAATTATTTGCAGACGAGGAGTAGGGAAGATGAAAAAGGTTGTAAAATTCGGCGGAAGCTCTCTGGCGAGTGCAAAGCAGTTTCAGAAGGTGGGAGAAATCATCCGCGCTGACCATGAGAGAAAATATGTCGTGCCTTCCGCACCGGGAAAGCGGCATCTGCACGATACCAAAGTAACGGATATGCTCTATGAGTGTTATGGACTTGCAGAGGCAGGAAAGGAGTTTTCCGCACAGCTGGCGCAGATTAAGCTCCGCTATGAGGAAATCATTGTAGGACTTGAATTAAAGCTTTCTCTGGAAGAAGAATTTAAGGAGATTGCAAAGCAGTTTTCGGCAAAGGCTGGAAAAGAATATGCGGCGTCCAGAGGAGAATATTTAAACGGCATCATCATGGCACAGTATCTGGGCTATACCTTTGTGGATGCAGCGCAGGTGGTACGTTTTGATGCGGATGGAAACTTTCTGGCAGATGAGACAGATGCGCTTCTTTCCGAAAAACTCAGCGGGATAGAAGCGGCGGTTATCCCGGGCTTTTATGGAGCAGAAGAAAATGGAAAGGTCAGAACCTTTTCCAGAGGCGGCTCGGATATTACCGGCTCTATCGTAGCGCGGGCGGTACATGCGGACGTTTATGAAAACTGGACAGACGTATCGGGCTTTTTGATCGCAGACCCAAGAATCATAGACAGACCGGAGGGAATTGATACCATTACCTACAGAGAACTGCGAGAGCTTTCCTATATGGGGGCAACCGTACTGCATGAGGATGCGATTTTCCCGGTACGCAAAGAGGGAATTCCGATTAACATCAGAAATACCAATTCGCCGGAGGACCGCGGTACGTGGATTGTGGAGAGCACCTGCCAGAAATCCAAATACATCATTACGGGAATTGCAGGCAAGAGAGGCTTCTGCTCGATTAACATTGAAAAGGATATGATGAACTCCGAGGTCGGCTTTGGCAGAAAGGTGCTGCAGGTCTTTGAACAGAATGGCATTTCCTTTGAGCACATGCCGTCTGGAATTGACACTCTGACAGTTTTTGTTCATCAGGATGAATTTATTGATAAAGAACAGAAGGTGGTGGCTGGTCTGCACCGCTTGACAAAGCCGGATTCCATCGACATTGAATCCGATTTGGCGCTGATTGCCGTTGTAGGCAGGGGCATGCGTTCCACAAGGGGAACCGCAGGCAGAATCTTTTCTGCGCTTGCACATGCAAATGTCAATGTCAAGATGATTGATCAGGGCTCCAGTGAGTTAAACATTATCATTGGTGTCAGCGACAGCGATTTTGAAACAGCGATTAAGGCAATTTATGACATCTTCGTCATTTCACAGTTATAACCACTAGCATAAGAGGAAAAGGGTATCACATGAAACTGGACTATTTATTTCAGGAAAAGGGCAGACAGATTCTTTCTTTTGAAATCTTTCCGCCAAAGAAGGGTTCATCCCTTAAGAATATCGACGGGACGCTGGAGGTTTTGAGCGATCTGCATCCCGATTTTATCAGTATTACCTTTGGCGCTGGCGGCAGCACGGTTGATAACCGCACGATTCAGCTTGCCAAGCGTGTTAAGGAGGTTTATCATGTAGAACCTGTTGTGCATCTGACCTGTCTGAACTATACCAAGGATGAGATGCGGACAATGCTTTCAGAATTAAAGGATGCCGGCATCTACAATCTGCTGGCGCTGCGCGGCGATAAAAATCCTGACATTGCGCCAAAGAAAGAATTTCACTATGCAGGCGATTTGATTCGCTTTATAAAAGAAGAGGAGGGGGATACCTTCCATATCTGTGCGGCATGCTATCCGGAGACGCATCAGGAGGCAGCAAGCCGGGCGGCAGACCTCTGGCATCTGCGCGAAAAGGTAGAGGATGGAGCGACGCATCTGATTTCCCAGCTTTTCTTTGACAACAGCGCATATTATAGATTCTTAGAGGATGCTGAGATTGCAGGCGTTCATGCTCCGATTGAAGCAGGCATCATGCCAGTGACCAATAAGGCGCAGATTGAACGCATGGTGACAATGTGCGGCGCGAGCCTGCCGGAAAAATACAGACGTATCATGGAGCGGTATGAGGATAAAAAAGAGGCGCTCTTTGACGCTGGCATGGCGTATGCAGTCAATCAGATTGTGGATTTACTTGCAAATGGCGTGCAGGGCATCCATTTATATACGATGAACAATCCGGCGGTTGCGCGCAGAATCTGTGAAAGCATTAAAAACCTCATCTGATGTGCTGCGGTTATTGACTTTTTCAGGATGAAGTAAGATAATAAGACTATTAAGCAGAGCACTATCAGGAAAGAGAGGAAGACAGGAAATGGAAAAGAAAAATATCGACTGGTCCAGTCTTGGATTTGGCTATATCCAGACGGACAAACGCTTTGTAGCAAATTACCGTAACGGTGCATGGGAAGAAGGTGGATTGACTACAGATGCGAATGTCGTGATTAGCGAGTGTGCCGGCGTATTGCAGTATTCCCAGTCCTGCTTCGAGGGCCTGAAGGCATATACGACAGAGGACGGACGCATTGTTACCTTCCGCCCCGATTTAAACGGTCAGCGTATGGAGGATTCCTGCCGGAGACTGGAAATGCCGGTTTTCCCGAAGGAAAAATTTGTACAGGCAGTGATTGAGACAGTAAAAGCAAATGCAGCCTATGTACCTCCTTATGGCAGCGGCGCTACCTTATATATCCGCCCTTACATGTTTGGCAGCAATGCGGTAATCGGAGTAAAGCCTGCGGAGGAATATCAGTTCCGTATCTTTACGACACCGGTAGGACCTTATTTCAAGGGTGGCGCAAAGCCGATTACAATCAGAATCAGTGACTTTGACAGAGCGGCGCCAAACGGTACCGGACATATCAAAGCAGGTCTGAATTATGCGATGAGCCTTCATGCGATTGTAGATGCGCATGCAAAGGGCTTTGATGAAAATATGTATCTGGATGCAGCGACAAGGACAAAGGTTGAGGAGACCGGCGGCGCTAACTTTATTTTCGTAACAAAGGACGGCAAGGTAGTGACACCGAAATCAAACAGCATCCTGCCTTCGATTACCAGAAGGTCCCTGATGTACGTTGCAGAAAAATACCTTGGGCTGGAAGCAGTTGAGAGAGAGGTATATAAGGACGAGCTTTCTGACTTTGCAGAATGTGGTCTTTGCGGAACAGCAGCGGTTATTTCTCCGGTTGGAAAGATTGTGGATCACGGTAAGGAAATCTGCCTGCCGAGCGGCATGGAGGATATGGGACCTGTGACAAGGAAACTGTACGAGACCTTAACAGGAATCCAGATGGGACGCATTGAAGCACCGGAAGGATGGATTCAGGAAATCAAATAAGGCAAGAAGAAAACGCCGAAATAGAGGATGCCCAGGGAGGTCATTATATAAGGACTTTCAGGACATCCTTTCTGCGTTTGCAGGTATCTGCAGCGCAGGCTTACAGACAAATGAGGGAGAAAACCAGGCTATGGAGAAAACCTATGTAATTGGTGTGGCGGGCGGAACAGCCTCCGGAAAGACGACGATTGTACAGATTATCAAGGATTATTTTGGAGACGATATTGAACTGATTGGGCATGACTGTTACTATAAGGCGCATGATGATATGCCCTTTGAGGAACGGACGAAATTAAATTACGACCATCCGCAGTCCTTCGATACCCAGCTCATGATTGAGGACGTGCTGGCGTTAAAGGCAGGAAAGACCGTGCAGCGTCCGGTATATGATTACAGTATTCATAACAGGGCAAAGGAGACAGTGACGGTATATCCGAAGCGCATCCTGATGCTGGAGGGAATTCTGATTCTGGAATCCGAGGAGCTGCGCAATCTTATGGATTTGAAGATTTTTGTGGATACGGATGCAGATGAGCGCCTGATGCGCAGAATCACGAGGGATATGTCAGAGCGTGGCAGGAGTGTGGAATCTGTTCTGGGACAGTACAGAACCACGGTAAAGCCGATGCACGAGCAGTTCATCGAGCCTTCCAAAAAGTATGCGGATCTGATTATTCCAAGAGGCGGTAAAAATACGGTGGCGATTGCCATTTTGAAAAACTATTTAAAGAAGATATTGGATGGAGAAGAGGTAGAGGAAAGATGACAGATTACAGAGAGCGTTATCCTTACTTATATGAGACGCATCTTCACACAAAGGAGATCAGCGCCTGTGCAAAGTCACCGGCTGTGGAGATGGCGCGGGCATGTAAGGCTGCGGGATACACGGGCGTTTTTGTAACCGACCATAACTGGCATGGAAATACGGCGATTGACAGACATCTGCCCTGGGAAGAATTTGTGGAGCAGTTTGTAAAGGGCTATGAGGCAGTAAAGCGGGAAGGTGAAAAGCTTGGGTTGGATGCTTTCTTTGGCTGGGAAGCGGGCTATAACGGAACGGAGTTTTTGATTTACGGACTTTCCAAAGAATGGCTGCTTGCCAATCCGCAGATTCGGGATGCAACGATAGAGGAACAGTTTGCGCTGGTACACGCAGGCGGCGGCATGGTAATCCATGCGCATCCCTTCAGGGAGGAGGATTATATTCCAGAGGTCAGACTTTTCCCTGAGCTGGTAGACGGTGTTGAAGGCGTCAATGCTACGCATAGCTGCCACTTAAGCGTTTCCCATAATGTGCCTGAGTATGATGCGAGGGCAATCGCCTATGCGCGGGAGCATCAGTTTCCTATGACGGCTGGCTCAGATATTCACTCGACATATCTGTTTGGCGGCGGTATGGCATTTAAGCGGAGATTAAAGGACGGCAGAGATTTTGTGGCTGCTGTGCTTGGCGGCGAGGATTATCTTTTAACAAATGGCGACGACTGGTTTGATAAAAACGGGAGAAAGCTTCCATGAAGCTGCTGCATACAGGAGACCTTCATATCGGAAAATATGTCCATGAATTTTCTATGCTGGAGGACCAGAGATACATCCTCTCACAGATAGCAGGGCTTGCAGTCAGGGAGAGTGTAGATGCGCTCCTGATTACAGGAGATATCTATGACAGGGCTGTGCCGACGGCAGAAGCGGTAACGATACTGGATGAATTTCTGACGGGACTGTTAAAGCAGGGTATTTTAATTTTTATCATCAGCGGCAACCATGATTCGCCGGAGCGTGTCGGCTTTGCCAGCAGGATACTGGAAAAGCAGGGACTTTATATTACAGGAATGTACGAGGATGGAGGGAAAAAGGTTACTTTAAACGATGCGTTTGGAAAGGTGTCCTTCTTTTCGCTTCCTTACTGTAAACCAGGCGTACAAGGCTGTGCAGACTGTCAGGAAATGCTGGAGCAGATGGTAAAGACCCTGCAGGTGGATACTGCGGAACGTAATGTGCTGCTGACGCATTTTTTCGTGACAGATGGCGGCAGGACGCCGCTTTTATCGGATTCCGAAACGGCTGTGCATGTCGGCGGACTGGATAATGTGGATGCCGGTCTGTTTGCTGGATTTGATTATACGGCGCTTGGACATATTCACAGACCGCAGAGGATTGGAGCAGGAGCGGTCCATTATGCGGGGGCTCCTCTTGCCTATTCCTTTTCGGAAGCAGGCTGTGATAAGAGCGTCAATATCATTACGCTTGAGGAAAAGGGAAAGGTAAGCGTAAAGCAGGAAAGCCTTTCGCCATTACGGCAGATGCGCTGCATACGCGGCAGGCTTGATGCTATTATGCAGGCGGCGGCTGGGCAGAGAAGCGGAGATTATGTGCAGGTTACGCTGACGGATGAGGAGGAACCCTACGAGCCGGTTGGCACGCTCAGAAGTATCTATCCCAATCTCATGCAGCTTTTGCTTTCTAAAAACGAACCGGAGCAGACGGCGGTGCTGGAATGGGAGTATGCAGCCGAAAACAGGTCACCGCTTTTGCTGTATGAGGATTTTTACCGTGAGGTAAGAGGCACGGAAATGGATGAAGCCCGCAGACGGGTAATTGAAGAAGCAATGAAGGAAGCAGAGGGAGAATAGATGCGTCCTGTGAAGATGCGGCTTAGCGGCTGGGGACCTTATCGTGAAGAACAGAAGATAGATTTTGAGGCGCTGTCAAGGCGCGGACTCTTTCTGGTAACAGGAGATACGGGTGCTGGAAAGACGACGGTCTTTGATGCGCTTACCTATGCGCTCTATGGAGAGATGAGCGGTCAGATGCGGGAAAAGGGGAGCGTGCGCAGTGATTTTGCCGATGAGATGACAAAGACCTACGTCGAGCTTACCATGCGGCATCGCGGCAGCAGTTATACGATTTTAAGAAGCCCTGAATATCTGCGCCCCAAGAAAAGAAAAACAGGAGCGGATACGCTTGTAAAGGAAAAGGAGCGTGCGTTTTTGACGCTGCCCTCCGGTGAAATACTTGAAGGCAGTACGGCGGTAACGCAGAAGATACAGGAGCTTTTGGGAATGGACCTGCGGCAGTTTAAACAGATTTCCATGCTGGCGCAGGGAGAATTTGCGCGTCTTCTGACAGCTCCGCCAAAGGAAAAGACGCAGATATTCCGGGATATTTTTGAAACAGAAATTTATGAGCGCTTTGCACGTATCCTACGGGAACGTGCGCAGGAGCTTTTTCATACACTGCAGTCCTATACGCATAAGATAGAAGAGGATATTGACAGCTTTTCCTGTGGGGATGAAGAATGGCTGACGCTTGCCCATCAGGAAAATATATCATTTATGGCTGTAGAAGATTATTTACAGAAAAAAACGGCACAGCTGAAAAAGGAAAGCGCAGCTCTGGAAAAGGAGCTTGCACAGACAGAAATACAGTTAGAGAAAACTAACTTAAAAGTGCAGGAGCTTTTGGGTATTTACAGACTTTTTGAGGAAACGGAGAGCCTTTCCAGAGAAGCAAGGCAGGCTGCGCCTTTATATGAAAAGCGGAAGGAGCTGGAAAGCTGGCTTCTGCTCGTAGGAGAAGAGAAAAAAGCACAATCGGCTTTTTCGCAGGGACAGAAAGCGGCGGATGCTGCAAAGAGGCGGATGCAAAGTGCCAGAGAGGCTTACCGGCAGGCGGAGGAAGCCGAGAAGGAGGCGCGTGGCCGATATGAAGCAGGGCAGAGTGCCTACAGGCGTGCAGTAATAGGGATAGCGGCCTCTATGGTAGAGGAGGGAAAACCCTGTCCGGTCTGTGGCTCTTTAGAGCATCCAGTCATAGCAAAGTGTGCGGAGGGGATTCCTGATGAAAAGGAGCTGCAAAAACTGCAAAAGAAGGCAGCCTTAGCTTCGGCGCTTTTAAAGACCTGTTATGGAGATGCTATTTTGGCAAAAGAGGACTTAGAGCGGCAGACTGCGGCGCTTACAGAGGCAGAAGAGACATATTTATGCTGTCAGAAGGACTGCGGCGAGGCAAAGGCTGCCTGTGGGGATGTTTGGCGGCAGCTTTTTCCTTTGGGCGTACAGGAGGGAAAGGTACAGATAACAGCGCCTATGCTGGAGCAGGCAGGGAGGCGTCTTGGCGAGCTGCTTGAGGTATACCAGCGGGCAGACGCATTATTGTCTGAAAAGAAAAAGACATTACAGGAGAAGCTTGCAGCAGCAGGGCTTCTGGATGCGGATGCGGTTCGGGAAAAAGAGGCGGCGCTGGATAAAGAAAAGAGTGCGCTCTCTGACCGGAAAAGAGGACTTCTGGAGCAGATAAGAAAGCAGTATGCCCTGCGTGAGAGCGCGCAGCGGGTACAAAGCTCTATCCAGGAAAAAAGCGCTGCAATGGAAGAAATCAAAGCACAGTACGGCGTTGTTAAGGATTTGGATAACCTGACCTGGGGCGCTAATCCCAAACGGCTTGTTTTTGAACAGTATGTGCTTGCAGGATATTTTGAGGAAATTTTGCGTGCAGCGAACAGAAGGCTGCTTGGAATGACAGGCGGGCGGTATGAGCTTTACCGGACGCAGGAGGTTTTGGACGGCAGGAGCAGGGACAATCTGGAAATCCGTGTGCTCGACCATTATACGGGGCGTTACCGTTCCATTAAGACCTTATCCGGTGGAGAGACGTTTAAAGCATCCCTTTCTCTGGCGCTTGGTTTAAGCGATGTCATCCAGCACAGGAACGGAGGAATTCTGGTAGAATGTCTTTTTATTGACGAGGGCTTTGGCGCACTGGATGAAGAATCGCTGGAACAGGCTTGCAGGACGCTTAAAGAGCTGGCAGGCAGCTTTTGCATGATAGGGATTATTTCGCACGTAGCACAGCTAAAAGAACAGATAGACGATAAACTGATTGTAAAACGGACAAACTATGGAAGCAGCATAACCATATCGACTCTATAGAATACAGGAAAAGATGGGAATGACCAGAGAAAAGCAAAATCATTCAAATCAAACTTCATATAATTATACAGGCAGATATATTATGGCGCTTTTACTTTCCGCACTGGCTGGCGCAGGCATATTTGCAGCGCTGTACATGACGGGAGCATATCTTGGGGGCAGAGAATTCTACGGACAGCTTTTTGCGCTGGATGCGGTAAAGGATGCGATGCAGAATGGGCGGCTCTATCCCCTTTATGCGGGGAACTGGTACCGGGGCTATGAGATTTTCAGAAGCAGCCCGCCAGTACCCTATATCCTGATTGTGGCTCTGATACAGGCTGTGGGAGAGACTCATACAGGAATCTGTTTGTTTTATGCAGTCTGCGCATCTGTGGCAATGCTGGGATTTTTTGGCTTTGGAATTTATCATAAACGTATGGCAGGAGCGGCGGTTACAGGTGCTGCTTATCTGCTTTTGCCGGTGACCACAGAAGCTGCACTGTTTCAGGTAAACTTTGGTGTTGTTATGGGGCTTGCAATTTTGCCGGGATTGTTTTATTGTTTATATAGGTTTTTATTATGTAGAAACAGGATTTTTTTAGGATATTTTTCCATATTGCTTGCCGGACTTATTTTATCACATTATGTACTGGCATTTGTCTTTGGAATCTTTGCACTGTTCTATGCACTGCTGACTGCACTCTTATCACGGGACGGTCGGCTTGCAGCAGCACTTTTTGCAGATATTATCCTGACATATACTGTGTTGGGACTTTTTCTATATCCTGCTTTATCAGCAGGCATATTATCCAGAGCGGGCGTGGCTTCTAACTGGGAGGTGCCATTTGGTGGCATTTTGCTGGGAGCCGGGCTGCTTGGTTTGTTTACGGCAGATAAAAAGCGCTTTACAGGCTTTTTTCTATGTACGGTGGGTGCCGCCCTGTCCTTTGCAGCAGCAAAGCCTGTGCTTCGCCTGCTGCCGTATGCAGCGCTTCGCAGCCCCTTCTGGTATCTGCTGCTTGCCTCCGTTATCTGCCTGATAACGCTGCTTAGCTGGCGGAAGCTTCGGTTTTTCTGGCTGCTTGCATTACTGGCATTTCTTACCCTGCCGGGAATTAAGCAGCTTTGGAGGATGGAAGATGGGGAGGCTGCGCTGATGAAGGTGCGGACGCTTGCAGAGGACTATTTTCTGCCGGAGGCGGCTGCAATGACTGCCAGCAGGGCAGCGCTTTTGGATGCTTCTGAGCTTGGCGCTTTTCCACAGTGGTATTTTGCAGTGCGAGGCGTAGATTCTCTTACTGGCTGGGATGTGGAAGGTGCTGATAGGATACGGGAGCAGTCCTGTTTGGAGGAGGCATTTGCGGATGGCTTTTATGGCTATCTGTTTGACAGACTGCGGCTTTATGGAAATGATGTAGTGATTGTGCCGAAAGAGCGGCTTACCGAAAAGGGTGCGCTTGCAGCAATGAAGACTGCTGCGCAGCAGTGCGGCTATGAGACACTTTTTGAAAACACAAAGGCAGTGCTGTTCAAGGAAAGCGGCATAGAGAGCCGTTACGGTGTGATTACGCAGTATAAAAATCTTGCGATTGGCGACCATGCCTCCTATATTGCCTATATTTATCCTGATTTTGGACTGGGAAACAGCGATTGTCTGGAGGATTATACGGTGGAAGAGCTTGCTGGCTATGAGGTGCTTTATTTGTCGGGCTTTACCTGCCGTGACCAGAAGCAGGCGGCAAATCTGCTTTGGGCACTTGCAGACAAAGGCGTTCGGATTTTTATTGATATGCAGCATATTCCAGTCAATGCACTTACCGGAAAAAATGAATTTATGGGTGTCTATGCCCAGACGGTACAGTTTACCGACCGTTTCCCGATTCTGCAGAATGAAAATGGAAACGAGTTTAAGCTGGATGAGCAGATTGAGGGCATAAAGACGTGGAATACCGTTTATATTTCAGGCTGCAGTGAGGTTTTAAAGGAAACCTCGTATGATGGCAGACGGCATCTGGTTTATCTGGGGCAAAATGGCAGCCCGCAAATTACCTTTATGGGATTGAATTTGGTATATTATTACCTTTCTACGCATGATGCAGACCTTTTACGCTTTTTAAATGAAACACTTCTGCTTTCGCCAGGGGAACTGCCAATGGCAGAGCTTGCAGAAGTAGAAAAAGAGGAAAAGCAGGATATGCTGGTTCTGCATACAGACAAGGATCATGTAAACAGCGGGGTTGCTGTGGCTGCATGCCTTACTCCAGACCGTATTCTGCATATACAGGATGGGATGTGGGTCATTGACAGCGGCGAGACGACATTTGAAATTTTACCTGCTGACAGGACAGGGGGAGTTATAACCAGTATTTTGGGAATTGTTTTACTGGGAATCCTGTGGATTTCCGTTTATGTATTGTTGGAGGACGAAACAGTAGCATCGGGGGATGCGTAACGGGAGGAAAGAGGTATGATGAGAAGGAAAAGGATAGGGAAAAGGCTGCTTGCAGTAATGCTTTCGCTGTTGCTGCTTGGCGCGAATACCAGCTTTGCGGCTGCGCAGGAGGAAACAGCGCAGGCATCCGAAAGCAAGAGCGAAACTTCGGAGAGCAGTAAGGCATCCGAAAGCAAGAGCGGAGCTTCTGAGAGCAGTAAGGCATCCGAAAGCAAGAGCGAAGCTTCGGAGAGCAGTAAGGCATCCGAAAGCAAGAGCGAAGCTTCGGAGAGCAGTAAGGCATCGGAGGCTAAGAGCGGAGCTTCTGAGAATGGTAAGACATCGGAGGCTAAGAGCGAAGCTTCGGAGAGCGGCAACGTATCTGAAAGCAAGGGAGAAGCTTCAGAGAACGGTGATGCATCTGAAAGCAAGGGAGAAGCTTCAGAGAACGGTGCTGCATCTGAAAGCAGAGGAGAAGCTTCGGAGAACGGCGAGACATCGAAAGATAAGGGAGAGTCATCAGAAAACAGTAAGACTGGTACAGAAAATAAGGATGCTGCATCAGAAGGTAAAACTGACGGCAAAGAGAGTGAGGCTGGCGGCGAGGATGCCGGAGAAAATGGAGAGCAGACAGACGGCAGACTCCCAGAAGGCGAAAATGGCGCGGAGAGCGGCGCAGAAGAGCCGGCGCAGGAGGAGGCGGAGGAAAAATCCTTTGTAAATAAAGCGGGAGAGGAAATGAAACCATCCTCCCTTGTTGGCATGGACTATAAAACGATTGCAGAGAACTATGATGGAGAGGCAAACGTTTTAAAGAAATACATACCGTCGGATGAATACGGAGAAAACGTCATTCTGGACAGCTATGTGGATGAGGACGGCAATCTGGTCATGCTCATCAGTCAGGGTGCGGAAGTCAAGGAAGAAGATAGTAAAAAGACGGCATCCACAAGGGGGAATGCACCTGCGGTGGACGGCAGTTTTTCCGGCTGGGATGAGATTCCTTCCTCCTATGAGTACAACTGGGATAATTCCCAGAGCTGCTGGCAGTGGGGAGAATGGAAGGACGGTGTCTGCTATAAGACTGAGGAAGGTACCTATGACAGCAATGTGCGCCATGAGATGAAGCTGTATTCTGATGGTGAGAATGTTTATCTGAAAATCAAGTATGCTACAATTTATAGTGGTACGCAGTCAAATGGTGATGATTACAATTTCTATATAGATGGGAAACAGGTAAAATACCGGATTGCCTGGGACAATGCACAGTCCATTACCGGAGCAACACCCGGACCCGGCACCTATCAGGTGGATGTCAGGAATGGAGATTATGACATTTCCGGTACTGTTGTAGATGGTGCAGCTGCTTATTACCATGTGACAGAGGATCAGAAAAATAATGAATTGGAATTAAAGATTCCGCTGTCTGCATTCCAGATGCAGAACGGTGAAATTGACCTTGATAATTACAGCATGATTCAGTTCTTCACACCGAACCTGATGTACCGCAGAATCGGAGTAGCAGGTTCGCCGACTGGAGCGATTCCGTTTGCGGCCGGAGTATTTCTGCTGGTGCCGGCAGGCTATGTCTGGCTGAAAAAGCGAGAAGAGATAGGAGCGGCGCACGCATGAAAACGCGGCAGGAGGCATACCTGTACCATGTAAACTTTAATGCCATGCACAATTTAAGTCCAGAAGACCCGAGAAAAATGCACGCCCACACCTTTCGTGTGGGCATGTATGTTACAAGGGAGACAAATGAGCAGGCGATATTCTTAAATATTGAGCAGTTTTTGTATGACTATTTTGAAACCTATCGCGGCATCCGTTTAAACGAGCTGCAGGTATTTAAGGACAGGATTCCCACACTGGAAGCGATGGGCGACCATTTTTTTGATGAGCTTAAGGAACGCTTTGCCAGACGGAGCATGAGGCTTCTGACACTGGAAATCGGAGACAGCCCTGTATCGCGGTATTGCGTAGGAGGGCAGCTTTTGCTTGGAGATGTCTATAACCGCGTTAAGCAGGAGGCAGTTGAGGCTTACTGTAGGCGCGTGCGGGAAAAATATGAGGGCGTATATCAAAAGAACGAGGAAAAGCTAAAAACAGGAGAAGAAAAACAATGATGTCTACACTGGCAGGTAAGGCACTTCTTTTGCTTGCATTTGCAGCATGGATTTACTGCCTTACAGTATTTCATAGAAAAAAACTGGAATTTTACTTTTTTCTGGCAGGAAGCGTAGGAACATTTCTTTTTTCCTTTGCAGTTCTGCAAAAGCCCCTGACACGGATTTTGACGACACTGACCTGCTATCTGACAGGTCTGCTTGGCAATGTATTTGGAATCTTCCGGGCATACACAGACCATGCCATCCTTTTTATTGATAATGCAGATGGACCAATATCCCTCTACGTGGATTTTGAGTGCGGCGGTGTAATTGAAATACTTGTGTTTATCTCACTGGTTGCTTTTTTTGCAGTATACCGTACATGGGAAAAGCTCCTGATTTCCTTTGCAGGAATTCTCTGGATTATTGCGGCGAATATTATCCGTCTTTTCAGTATCTGTCTGATGATAAATCAGTTTGGCAATGAATCCTACTATATGGCGCATACCATAGTAGGCAGGCTTCTTTTTTATGCATTGTCGATTATCCTGTATTTTTATGTGTTTACCAGAGCACAGATACGGCGGCAGCGGGTAGGAGAATTTGGTTATGATAGTGAAACTGGCAAATAGCTTTTTTTTCTGGGCAGCTTGGATTGTCATTCCGCTTGTGGTGGAGTTTATTCCGTCCGTCGGCAATTTTTTTGTGCTGCTTTTGAAACGGAAACGTACCCATAATCATAAGAAGCTGGATTTTCTGCCAGGCATTACGCTGATTGTGCCGGTCTATAATTCCGGACAGACCCTGCACCGCTGTATTGAGTCGATTCACTTATCGACCTATCCAGATAAGAATATAGAGATTATACTGGTAGACAATGGCTCTAAGGATAACAGCTTTGCTGTATTTCAGGAGGCGCAGATGGCGTTTCCAACGCTTTCTATGTGGTGGATGCGTTCCAAACAGGGAAAATCCAAGGCGCTTAACAAGGCAATTTTTAACAGCACAGGCAAATATATCATCAATATAGACAGCGACGGCGTTCTGCATGAGACCGCGCTGATGAACATGGTCAGGGCATTTGAGCAAAACAGCGATACGGATTGCATGACGGGCGTTATTTTAACAGAACCAGCCCTGATTGAGCAGACAAAGCCGCTTTTTTTGAAATGCTTCAGGCGGCTGGAGTTTATGGAATATGCGCAGGCATTTCTGGCAGGCAGGAATTTTGAATCGCAGTTTAATGGAATCTATACGCTTTCCGGCGCATTTTCTGCCTTCCGCAAATCAGTTCTGTTAAAGACATTTCTGTACAATACCAATACCATCTGTGAGGATACGCATCTGACCTTTCAGGTAAAATCTATCCTCAAAAAGAAGGTACATCTCTGTAATGACGCCATTTTTATGGTGGATCCGATTGACGATGTCAATAAATTTTATACACAGCGTCAGCGGTGGCAGATAGGAGAACTGGAAGTATCCCACATGTTTCTGCGCGATGGGCTTAAGCATCCTATCTTCAACTATATTAAAAATCCTGTAATCAGACTGTTGATGCTGGACCATACCTTTGCATTTCCGAGAATGATCTGGTATTTTGCGCTGCTGGTCTTAGGCTGTATGAATTATTCCTTTCATAATGTAGCAGTGGCGTGCGTGCTGATTTATCTGCTGTATGTATGCAGCTCTTTCCTATATTATCTGAACATTCTTTCTTTCCTACGGGAATTTGGCGCTATCAGGCGTTATTATGCGGGAAAATTACTGTATATCCTGATACTGCCTCTTTTTAACCTGTTTGCATTTTTTGTCAGGTTTGCAGGAATCATCAATTCCATCCGGCGCAAGAGCAGCTGGAAGACTTTGAATTTTACAGAGGAGAAGCGGATTGTGCTTGATACGGTAAAAAAGGACTTTACAGGACTGCGCTGTCTGCGGAACGGATTACTCTTTGTGTTGGAAAAGCAGGAGACAAAGCATGGAAAAAACGTATAGACAATACAAATTCAAATGCTATCTGAATATGAACCACTATATTATAAGCAATGGTAAGCCGGGCGAGGTGCATCCGCATACGTGGGAGCTTACCATCAGTGTGGTTTCTGACCAGAATGGAATGACGCCGTTTTCTGGCATTGAGCGTAAGATGGATGAACTGATGGATCGGTATCAGGATAAGCTGCTCAATGACTGTCCGCCGTTTGATACGCTGGTGCCTACGGTAGAAAATGCGGCACATTATTTCTTTGGATTGATTCAGGATAATATCATACGGGACGGCTGGATTTTACTGATGCTGGAGCTGAGCGAGACACCGACGAGATCCTATGTAATCAATGCGCTGTTTGATGAAGAGGACATCTGGAACGACTGGTATGAAGAATTGAGTGAAAGAAATGCGAAACGATTTTCGTAAATTTGTATTCTTTCTTGTTTTAGGTTGTACGCTATCCCTAAATGTAGTACAATGAATAGGAAATAGGAGTTTAGGACTACAAATGATACGGAAATCGGACAGGAAAAATGGCCGGGATGAGGCACGGCAGAAGAAAAAGCAGGATAGATTTCGGCGTTTTTTTGTAAAGAAAGAGGGCGGTCTGCGTTTTGACGCCCTTTTTCGCTTTCATTACTGGTGGCTTGGCTGGCGGAGTATTGTCAGAAATATTTTTCGTGTGGTGGCGGCAAAGCAGGGTGTTGCGATTATCGGCAGCCTATTATTAGCGGGTTATGTGATGGCTGCGTTTTATACCCAGTCTGGTGAATTTATTATCCGGGTGGACCATCCCGGTGAAAAGCAGCTTGTGCTGGATGATACACCGGATTTTCCAGACCCAAGGGTGCTGCTGAAGGGAACGGTAATTACACAGGCGGATAATATCAGTATTTTTGACATAGACCCGGAGGTTGAACAGATAAACGGCGACCACAATGGACAGGATTATATCGCCTATACATTTTATGTAAAAAATATCAGCCAGAGCCCGGTTACTTACCACTATAGCTTAAATATCCGCCATGCGACAAAGGGGATTGAATATGCGACCTGGGTGCTGCTCTGGCAGAACGGCAGCCAGCAGCTTTACGCAAAGCCGAGGGCAGATGGCAGTGCAGAATGGCAGGAGGGGGAATTTGAGTTCCCATTTCAGGAGGATGCAAAAGAAATACAGCAGACAGAGACGGCAGCTGGAGACTTCCGTCTTATGACAAAGCCATTTAAAACAGCAAAGGTAGTGGATTCCGGCTACAGGGAAAAGCTGCAGCCACAGGAGATTGACAAATATACGGTAGTAATCTGGCTGGAAGGTGAGGACCCTGAGTGCATCAATAACATTCTGGGCGGTACGATTGAAATGATGATGCGCTTCCGGTATTAGGGGCAGCGAAAGCGCAGTAAGAAAAGAGAAAAAGCAAAAGACAAAAGAAAAGAGAGGGCGGGAAATGAAAAAAGAAGCAAACAGGAAGGATGAAGGAAGGAGCAGGCGGCTTAGCAATATCCGTAATGCCTTTGTTATGGTCTGCGTATCGGTGGCAATGCTCAGCACGGCGACCTACGCATGGTTTACGGTAACGAGCAGCCCTTCGGTAGAGGGGCTTAAGCTGACGGCAGCGACCAAGGGCGGTCTTGAGATTTCATGGGATAAAAGCAGCTGGCAGAGCTCGATTGATATTGCCGACCAGCCATCCGGTCAGGTTCAGACGGAAAAGCTGACACCGGTTACCGTGACCGCCAAAGACCCTGTCTTTAAGCAGGCGATTAAGGCTACAGGCGGCGTGGTCACGGACACAGATTTGGGAGATGTACCGACGGATGACACTTTATATAAAGAATATGTGGCAAAATACACTTATTACCTGCGTCCTGCTGGCGGCAGCGGAACGGTTTCCGTAGGGCTGTTAAAGAATGATAGTTCAGATAACGGATGTTATATAAAAAGGAAGGATGCACACACTGCTTCAGATAAAGCCGAGCAGGCAGTCCGTGTAGGTTTTAAGGTAGGCTCTGAGTGGATTATCTATGAGCCGAATTATGATAACAATTCTTCCAGTACAAATTATATTCCCCATGCAAGTGGAAGCTCTTATCCTGTAAAGGATAAGCTGGTACAGCAGAAAACGGGCGGTGACTTTGATGGCGGCAGCGATGGAAATTCAGTGAAGCTTTTTGATGTATCAGGAGAGACAAAGATTGAAATGTATATCTGGATTGAAGGAACGGACAGAAGCTGCGTAAATGGCATTATGACAGACGAGCTGGAGGGACGCATCCAGTTTAACGCATTATAGGCTGTCAGGAAACAGACCGGGAAATCCGGTGCAATATGAGGAAAATAAAGTGAATGCCTTTTTTTACTATTTCTATACGATGATGGAGCACATTGTTGAGCTTTTTATGGATGTTGTCTATGCCATCGGAAATTTGCTTATCGGGTTGGTGGATGTTCCATATTATCTGAATGTATTTCGTACTTATAAAGGAGAACTGTCCGTGCTGGGCTGGATCTGCGTGGTCATAGTCCATCTTCTGATTCTTGCGCTTATCGTGCTCGTATGCTATCTGATTTACAGAGGACTGCGGGTGGCATTCCGCTTCAAGGTTCCCGTTGTGGAATATGAGAAAATGAAGGATGAGGTGGTAAAACTAAACCGTGAGGTTTTAAAGACCACCTATGAAAAGGATAAAATTCTTGCCATGAAGGTTTCTGAGATGGGAATGGCGGCAAATGCGGATTTGCTGGACGGCATGAATGTAGAGGTGGACGGAGAGGAAGAAAAGTCTGAGGTTACAGTTGTGGAGACCGGAGAACTGCGGTTTCCCAGGCTTTCCGGTGTGGATGCTTATTTCAGAACTGAATATGCGCCGCCGGAATATGACAATACCGTAACCCTGGAGGAAATCTGTCAGCGTTTCCGCAATTTTGCAGCCTCTAAGCTTGGCTTGTATTATGATTTGGAGATTATGAAGCGGCTGTTCGCTTCGTTTGGCGCGGCAAAGATGGTTATTTTGCAGGGGATTTCCGGTACGGGAAAAACCTCGCTTCCCTATGCGCTCGGACAGTTTATCAGACAGCCCGCTGTTATCTGCTCGGTACAGCCCTCATGGAGAGACCGTACGGAGCTGGTTGGCTACTATAACGAATTTACCAAGAAATATACGGAGCCGGATTTTTTAAAGACGCTCTATGAATCACAGTACATAGATGATTTGCGGGTCGTGATTTTGGACGAGATGAACATTGCCCGCGTGGAATATTATTTTGCAGAAATGCTCTCCATTCTGGAGCTTCCCAGAGATGACGAGCGTTATATCAGCCTTGTTTCTTCGATGGCGGCATCTGATCCGGAGAAGATGAAGGAGGGAAAAATCTGGATTCCCTCCAATATCTGGTATGTCGGAACCATCAATAACGATGACTCCACCTTTGCCGTTTCGGATAAGGTATATGACCGTGCGATTCCGATTGACCTTGATGAAAAGGCAGAGGCGTTTGAGGTGCCCCAGGAGGAAGCGATGCACTTAAGCTACACGCATCTGACTGCACTCTATGAGGCGGCAAAGGAAAAATATCCGGTTTCTCAGGAAATGCTGATTGAGCTGGACAAGCTGGACAACTATCTGATAAGACATTTCAGGCTTACCTTTGGTAACCGTATTATGAAGCAGATACGCGACTATATTCCCTGCTATGTGGCATGCGGCGGCGTAGAGCTGGATGGCATTGACTTTATCTTTACCGCAAAGATTCTGCGTAAGTTTGAATCGCTGGGAATGGGCTTTGTGCGCGACGAGCTGGATGGTCTGATTACCTATCTCGACCATGTATTTGGCGAGGAAAATATGCAGATCAGCAAGGCATATTTACAGAGACTTAAGAAGATGGGAACTGTCAATTAGGGGATAAGGCATGGCAGAGGGAGAAAACAGGGACAATATCGAAAGCGTATACGGTAAGCTGACAGAGGGCGTTCCGCAGGAGCTGTTTCAGGACAGGTTTTATCAGTATTTTTATAACCTTCTGGAGACAGGAACCAATTATTTCAGCTATTACAGGACCCGACTGATTAAAACCATTGATGAAGAATGGGTAGGAGCGATTGAAGAGGCGCTGCCGGATTTGCAGTATGTGACCCTGCATCCGAGAAAATTTATCGAGGAGGACCGCCAGATTGTCAATGTGGCAATGGCGCGGAACATTACCTCGGAATCTATCCAGCATCTGCTTTCCCACGCCAATCTGATTGATAAGGTTAATGAGGATGGAACTGTTATTCCAAACCGCGTTTTGAACGTTTACAAAGAGGAAAGCTATAATACCTATGAAAACAGGTTTATTGCAACGCTTATCCGGGAGCTGCAGCGGTTTATTAACCGCCGCTTTGAGGTCATCTTTGACAGCAGCCGTGACGAGGTCGGCACCTTTTTTGAAATGGAATCGCGGTTAGATAACTATACGGAGACGGTAGATTATAAGCTGCGGGTAAAGGTCAGGGAAAAGCAGACGGATAAGGACAATGTATCGGAAAATACAGGAATCTTTACGAGAATTTCCCGGATCCACCAGCAGATAAATGACCTCGCCCAGGGGGCGTTTATGACGCAGATGCACGCATATCCGCCGGTCCGCCATCCGATTGTCAAGACCAATGCGATTGGAAAGAACCTGCATTATAAAGCGTGCCATAAGCTTTGGAACTACATACATTCCTACGAGCGCATCGGCTATAAGGTGGATATGGTCAAGCAGGAGCCAATGCAGACAAAGGAGCTGCAGCGTGATATATATCATTCTTTTCTATGGGATTACGCGATGCTTAAGCATTATACCGGACAGAATGATGCGTATTGCGAGGACAGACCGAAGCGAAAGAAAGAGATTGATGTGAAATATATCAGGCAGGCGTTGGATGAAATCATCCGGGGCGTAGATATGCCGGATGCCAGCCTGCGTAAGCTGATTATGAATGAACTGACGGATTTGCAGTTAAAGCGCCGTATGGAAAAAAGCAGCGTTGAGGCGGCAAAGAGAGCCAGAGCAGGAAAAAAGAAAGAGGACGCGCCGCAGCATAAGGGCAGAGGAAGGCGCAGGGGAGAAAGATGAGAAAAATCCGCCGTGCATTGGAAATCATTTCCCTGCTTTTCATGCTTCTGCTGTGTGCAATGATTCTTTCGGCTGGAAGCGGCAGGATGCCATACTTATTTGGCTATCGGATATTGAAGGTTGTCAGTGGCAGTATGCAGCCTGCGATACCGGATGAAACCTGCATTATCATCCGAAGGGCGCAGCAGGAGGAACTTCAGGTCGGCAGTGTGATTACTTTTATTTCCCATGACCCTGTGCTTGAGGGCTATTTGAATACGCACAGGATTGTCAGGGTAGAGGAGGATGCAGAAAGCGGCGAGCGTCTTTATCATACAAAGGGAGATGCCGCAAGTGAGGAGGATGTGCTTCCGGTTTCCTTTGCAGATGTGCAGGGGATTTATGTGCGGGAGCTGCCGTTTGGCAGAGCGCTTTTTCAGGCGACGATGTTTCTGGCTGACCGGACACATTATTTTGTGATAGTGATTCTACCGTTGCTTTTCTGCTGCCTGTCCTATATCAGAGAGTTGTTTTATGCGATTTTTGGAAAGGAAACGAAATGAGGAAGGAACGAATCATAACCGGAACGGTTATGTGTATCGTCAGCATAATGGTTTTGGTCGGATTTACAGTTGCATGGTATACCTTATCCGGAGATGCTGCCTTAAATGGGCTGACGCTTACAGCGGCGGAGCCGGGCGATATTCGGATTGCACTGTTTTCCAGGAATGATACGACACCCGAATCAGAAGGAAAGCGCGGCGTCGACATCAGCAATCTGATCGGCGACGATGGATATGTTGCGATTGGACTTGAAAAACTCAAAAATATCGGCTTTGAGGAGACGGATGCAGAGGGAAATCCGATAACGGTATATAAGATCGCGCCCGGAACCTATGGGGACGTTACCTTTTATATCACCCCTTTAAAATCATCGGTAACTGCCTGCCAGATTAGTGCGGAAACGATTCTAAAGGCGGCGGATGGCGCGGCATTTACTTCAGAAAATGGCGAGATTACGCTGCCGGATAATAGCACGGCTAACGTTTATAAGCTGGCGCAGGAGCATATCGTATTTTATTATTATCCGGAAGCGGCAGATGGGACAGTGAGCACCGTTCCAGTTTATATAAGGGCAGATGCGGATGGAACAAAGCCGGAGGAGGCTGCGAGAGCGCTGATTCCATTAAAATGGGATGCAGCAGCAAACGAGGGCATAGAAAAAGAGGTCAAGCTGTACTGGAAATGGCATTATGAGTCTCCTGCATTTGAAAAGGAGCTTGCTGATAAGAGCGCGGGAGAGAGCGAAGCGGATGCCAAAAAGACAGAGCTTAAGCTGCGGCAGCAGCCTGAGTGGAGGACCAGGATAGAGGATTATGATCAGGAGGATACCCTGATTGGAAATTATATCAGAAACATGCAGTTTTATTTTAAGTTTTTCACAGCCTAGCGCGGTGGCTGGCAGCTTTGCCGGCAGGTAGATGGAGAAGATGGATGCGCCAGAAAGGAAGAAAAGAAAAAGCCATAAAAAAGCATAGTGGGAGCCTGGCAGGCGGACGCATGGGACTTAGACTTGTTTCCGGCGCCGCTGCGGTGCTGCTGCTTTTCGGCGTTTCCTTTGCATGGTATACCTTCCGGGAGCGGGAGGCAAAGAGCCGGGAGCGGGAGGTTATGGAACCGTACTGCCTGTATCTGCGGGATGCAGAGGACAAGGTTTCGGCAAAGCTGGATGTAGACAATCTGATTGCGGGTGAAACAAAAAAGATTCCCTTCAGTGTCAGCAATGCACCCAACAGCAAGATAGACATGGGCGGCGGCAATTTTGATTTTACGCTGGAGCTGATTCATACAGGCAACCTGCCGCTGACCTATACCCTTTATGAATTGGAGCAGAAGGATATGAGCGCTCCTTCTGTATTTGAGGATGAAACGGCGCTGAAAAAGCCACTACAGTCGGTAGACATTACAAAAGCGAGATGGGAAGAGGCATTGGGGGTTGAGCCATCGGGGATTGTTAACAGAGGGACTTATCTGCTTTACGAAAAGGCGGGCGGAGCAGCAGGAGAGGCGCAGGATATGCTTCCCTATCTGCATCTTTCCACTTCTGTAGCGGAAAATGGCACTACGACCTACAGCACCAAATATTTTCTGCTGGAAATTGCATTTCCGGGGACGGGAGATTTTCAGAAATACAATAAAGAAATTGATATGATTTATCTGGCGGCTACGGCAAAACAGCCTAGACCGGTAAAGAGCTGAGAGCGGACGGGCAATGAAAAAGGAGAAGCGAAAGAAAAACCGAAAACAGCAAAGAGGTGGGCGGCATACAATGCGGCTTATGCTAGTGCTTCTGGCAGTGCTTCTCTTTGGCGCGGGCGGCTGCTTTGTTTATGCAAAGTATCTAAAAGCAAGCGTGCGCCGGGGAATTGCGGTCGCATCGAGTATCTGGCTTCGGAGTAATTATGCCTATCCGGTAACGGAGGGGATGGATACTACCGATATGAGCGCTGTCATGAAAACACAGGCGGCTTCTACGGATGAGACAGGAACCAATTACAATTTTGTGGTAGAGGTACAAAATTACCAGAATATTCTATTGTTTAACGGAAAGGGAGAAAATGTTCCTTACGAAATTTCCTTCTGGCTTTCAGGAGATGCCAATCCGGGTGATGGCTATGCGGTAACGCCTGTCTACAAGGACAGAGATGCAGCCGGCGTTATTGTGGAAAAGGCGGGGACAACGACTAAAATTACAGGAAAGAGTGCAGCCTCGGCAGTGCATTTTACCCATGAAAAGGGAAGCCCTGATGCAGATTCCGCGGGACTGCCGGGAGGAGAAGCGCTGGAGGACGAGTACCGTATACAGGTGACTGCGCCAGGCGGCAGTCCGGTATCCTTATATGTACTGGTCAAAACAACAGAAGAAGCCGTGCTTACGGAAACGTTAAAGGGTGAAATCGTATTTGTAAAGGGTGTGGATTCCGGGGAATACCTGCGCTCTGCCGGATTTTCCGTAAATGCACAGGAAACGGATGACGCAGCATGGGTGGCAGCGATAAAAAAGCAGTCCATGTTAAATTATAAGATTGTAACAGGAAGTGCAGATGCGGATACAGAGGAAATAACGCTTTACTGGGACCCTAAGATATATCAGATTGACCGCTTTGCCAATTCCTATGTGCTCTGGGAGGAGGACCATCAGGCAGAGGCGGGAGAAGCGCAGTGGGCAAAGCCGCATACTGCACCGGGAGAGCTTGCTACCGATTCAATAGCCATAGCGCCGGGAGAGGAAAACTGGCATGAAGGCTGGAGCGATAAGACACAGTATATTACGCTGCGGGCAGATTCTTATGCAGCTATCAGCGTAGGGTTTTTCAGAGGAGAGAATTTTTCAGAAGCTTCATTTGATACAAGAGATACCTATCATAAATATGTTTATGCAGAACCGGGCACAGTGACCGGAGGTTGAGGATAAAGGAGCTGCAGACCATGCACAGCAAAAAGATACGGATGCTGGCTGTCCTTCTTGTGCTCTGCCTGCTGTTTCAAAACGGCGGAAATATGGGTACGTGGATGCGTACACAGGCGGAGGAAGGAAGCAGTGTAGAAAATTCCATAAAAGAGGAAGCACAGAGCGGGGATAAGAACGCAGAAGCTGGCGGCGCAGAGGAAAGTAAGGACGATAACGCAGGCAGCAAAAACAGTGCGGACGGTGATGGCAGCGCAGAGAATAGCGGTAGCAGTAACGATAGCAGCAATAATGGGAATGATAGCGATAATAAAAGCGGCACAGAGACTGGCGATAAGAGCGACGAAAGCAAAGGGAATGAAAACGGCGCAGAAAGCGGCAGCGGAGAGAATGATAATAATAATAATGACAGCGATGCTGGGGAGGAAGAAGACGGCGCTGAGACAGAGGCTGATGCAGACGCTGATGCAGACGCGGAAGAAACGGAAGCAGAAGAAAATGGAATTGCCCTGTTTGCAGATGGCGAAGAGGAACGTCAGAGTATACCGGATTCAGCAGATGATTACAAAACGGGTGTTATCTATGTTTTCTCTACAGAAGCGGATTATCTGAAAATACAGGAACATTCAAAGGAAACGGATTTTAAAGGCATTGTATTCCGTGTAGGCTCCAATGAAGGAAATGATACCGTCGAGATAGGCGATAATTTCCCGGGAGCAGACTTTGAAGGCTTTGGCAGCGAAGACCATCCTTTCCGGGGCAGTCTGTCTTCGGATTACAACAGCGGCAGTCTGTCCTTTGCACTGACGCGTCCTCTGTTTGCGTATCTCGGCTCAGGGGCAGAAATATATAATCTGGATTTAATTTGTAAAAAAGGAACAGAGGCGGCGATTGCAAAAGCGGTTGTATTTGGAGAGGATGAAACAGAACCGCTTAAGCTGCATGATATTAAAATATCGGGCGTTATTGACAAAAGCGGCGAAAATGTCGGTACGATTGCTGGCACTTTTTCAGATGATGTAAGCATAAGCCTTGAAAAAGTAAGCTCTGAGGTCACAGGCATCAAGGGAAAAAATGCAGGTGGTATCGCAGGCGCTGTTGGCAGTGATGTAAGCATAAAGACAAAAGAGACGACATTTTCCGGAAAGGTAACAGGCAGCGAGACGGCGGGCGGCTGCTATGGAAGCATTACCGGCAGCCATACCTTTACGGAAGCAGAGTATGCGCTTTTGGACGGACGTGAAGTGGCGGCAGGAGATAACTGTTATGCGGGCGCGCTTGCAGGCTCCCTGCGTGTGGATACGGCTGGAGAGGATGGCGTTGTCCTTAAGGCAGATAACGAAGCGATAGAGATTAAGGCAAATGTGACCGGCAGTGGAATCAGCGGCGGTCTTTTTGGCGTATGTGAGGCAGATGCAAAGATTGGCTGTGAAAAGGCACTTACAATTTCGGGTAAGGTAAGCGGAAAAGAGGCGGGCGGCATCGTAGGACGTGTGGCAGAGGATTTCCTGCTAAAGGGCGATGCGCTTACCTGCGCAGCGCAGATAACGGGCAGCGAGGCGGCAGGCGGATTTTTCGGAACGATTTCGGCAGATGCGTTTGCACCAAGGGCAAGGGAGGATGATGCGACGCCTGTGCTTACGCTTTCCGCCTCTGTAAAGTCGGATGTGGATGCGGGCGGATATGCGGGATGCATTTCCAGCAGCCTTATCATACCGAAACTTACCATGACGGGAGAGGGCAAGGTATCCTCTAAGAAAAATGCAGGCGGCGTGGCAGGCAGATTAAATGGTGCAAAATGTATTCTTATGGGCGCTTCTCTGGCGTCCGGCAGCAGCATTTCCGGGGAGACGGCGAGCGGCGGTATTCTTGGCGCGGCACAAAAGAGCGCACTGGAGCTTCAGGATACGGCAGAGCTTTCCTGTAAGCTGGAAAAAGGAAATAAGGGAATCATTGCAGGAACGCAGGAAAAGAGTCTTTTGTATTTTTCGGATACGGTCGCTGCGGGTGAGCATACCAAGCAGCTTGCCGCAGGCTCGGAAACAGAGGGCTGGGAGGAAGTCGGAGGCTTTGGCGGCGGCGTTTTCAGAAATCAGGAGGCTGGTGATGGGCTGTTAATTGGCAATGGAAAGCTTGCAGAGGTCGGCAGCATAAAGACAGGTTATGTAACGGGAGCGAATCCTGCGTATACCTTAAAAGGAACAAACGGCATGGTCTGCCTTGCGATAGCGCTTTGGTCGCAGGGCTTTTACGGCATGCCGCCATTTGGCTATACGGATGGGGACGAGGCAGCGGTGGCAGACCTGTTAAAGGCAGCGTATACGCTGGATGGAGATGCAGATATTTCCTATGATACTGCGGGCATCGTTACGGTCAATCGAAACAATACGACGGATGCTGCAGATGCCTTTTCCGGTAAGCTGATTGGAGCGAAAGAGGACACCCGCATTACGCAAAACAGCAGAACGTTTCAGACAGCAGGCAGGACACCGAATGAAAATCAGCCGAAGGTGGGTATTTTCTCTACCATCGCAGGAGATACGGTATTTGAAAAGCTGACGGTAGACGGAACGGTGCAGTATGCAAGCGGAGCGGGCGGTATTGCTTACCGCAGCGTAGGAAATTCAATTACCCTGAAACAGGTTAAAATAAAGAAGAAATTTAGAAATCTAAAGACAGGCAGCGATAAGGACAGCAGCATTGGCGGAATTCTGGCGCGGGAGGAAAGTGATGCCAACCCATTTATCCTAAAAGCAGAAGATGTGCTGCTTGGCAGCAGGATAGACGCCGGCGGAAATGTACAGTTCAGCGGCTTTGTAACAGGAGCAGACCTGATTGATATGCAGCTTTCCAATATAAAGCTGGGCGGCAGCCTTAAGAGTACCATAAGCAATGGCAGTGAGATTGGTGGTTTCCTTGGAAGAAACTGGGACCGGGTCAGAGGTGAACTGGATGGACTCTCGGTAGAGGCAGGAACCACATTTTATGCGGCAGGAAAATTTGGCGCTTTGTTCAATTTCCTGAGAAATCAGGAAGGCACTTATATTTCCCTGAAGAATATAAAGCTGGATGGGCTGACGGTAGATGTAAAGGCGGAAGGCAGACAGTGGCAGTGTGCCCTGCTTATCCGGGTAGGCAGGATGCTTGCTGTAAATATTGAGGATTACAGTGCGGCAGGCTGCATTATAAAAAATGCAGGGGCAAAGTTTGATGAAATTTCCGGTACGGTCAATAACAACGGTAATTATACCTCCGGGCTTATTTCTCTGCATAAAACAGGAAAAACCTTTCCTGACTATCACTATGAAGAAGAAGCTGACTACCAAAACTGTCAGGGCAGGACAGATGGCAAGGGTGGAAAGACGACCGATGACTCTGATGCCAGATATTTTTATGATGTATTTCAGATTCTGGAGGAGCAGAAACTAACTGGCGGAACTGATGCTATATTGGATACACCTCAAAAGCTTCTTTTATGGAGTGTGTACCATAATCTGAATGGCGAGTGGTTTGATGCAGGATATGGAAACCGCAGCATTAACAACAAAACGCTTTTTACAGCTTATGTGCCGACTGGAAATGCTGTAACAATAAAGGGAGAACTGGACTTAAAGAATGTCAGCTTTTATCCTGTGCCAAATGCCAATGGCATGAAGATAACAGGGGAGAATGCAGGGCTTATTTTTCATGCAGCTGCAATGAATGGAACTGCAGGCGATGCAGCAGGCGGCAATGATGCGGCATGGACGCTTCCGGCCAGTTTGTATTCGAATAATAATGGCAGTCAGCATTACGGCATGCACAGCGGACTTTTTGTCAATGCAAACAATCTGACGGTTTCAGGACTTAGTCTGTCCGGCACGGTTGCTTATAGAGGAAGTCTTGGAAGCGTGGCGGGCGGCAGTGCACAGGATGGCAGCGGTGCACTTGTGGCAGGTGTTTTGTCCGGCGGTGGAAAATTTGAGAATATTACGGCAGATAATCTATGGGTCGATGGCTATACAGGGCAGGATAAGGTCGGGCTTCTGCTTGCTGGGATTACGGCGGCAGAGACAAAGCAGGAAAACACAATTGACGTAACCTTTGGTACGGCGGGCGTAGTGCCGGGTACAGGTACGGCAGGCGTTATCATGAAAGGATATCCGACGGGCAGTGCTAAATATGCGGCGGGTGCGCTGATTGGCACGGCAGGCAGTGACAAAATGACAAATCTGCGGCTGGATTTCCGCAATATGAAGGTGGCGGATGAAAAGGACGGGACACATAAGCACAATGGAAGGGTATTAAAGTACGCTTCCTTCCTGTGCAGCTACCATCATACGCCAGATGCGGATGCCTATACGGGACGCTGCTGGTATTTGTTTACAAAGGAAGAAGCCGAAAAGATACTTACCTACGGCGAAGAGCTGGATGATTTGACGGAATACTGGTGGGAGAATACAGGAACTCCTGACCCGCACAAGCTGGTGGTAAGTGATTTACAGGCAAAGCACGCTGGTTTTTTATCTGCGGATTATCTTCCCTATGTGCATGAGATAGAACAGATTGAGGTAAATCCAAAGCCGGGTGATATCTTAAAGGGCTGCGGAACCTATGAGGATCCTTATCAGATTGAAACGGTAAAGCAGTTCTTAACGCTGTACCGTTATCTGAATATGATGCGGGAAAATAGTGAAAGTGCGGACGAACGTGCCTTTTTCCAGAACTGGAAGGTAATCAAAATGGGAACAGATGCCTCTGTGTGTGATGGCAGCCATGCCGAAGCGGATGCCAGACGGTTTGGAGAGGACGGCTTCCCATCCCAGGCGGCGCTTCGGAGGGCATATTATCAGCTCGCGGGCGACATTGATTTATCGAAGATAAAGAGCGGAAACTATAAGACGATTACAGATAACTTTGTCGGCTTTGGTACGAAGGAGTATCCGTTTGTCGGCGTCTGGTATGGAAAGGATCCGACAACGGGCACGCTTCATACCGTGACGCTTCCAAAGAAAAGCAGCCTTCGCACGCATACTGCCTTTGGCTTTTTGCAGTATGCGAAAGGCGCAGTAATCAAGGATATAAAGATTGTTTCGCCTGCGCCTGATACGGGAGAGGCGCAAAAGGATGTGATTACCCGTATAGAAGGCTATCACGGCATGGCAGGCGGCGTTATCGGCTGCGTGCTTGGCGGAGATAATATTATTGACAATGTGACGACAGATGTGCAGTATATGGCGCTGACGGCAAAAAACAATGCACATACATTTTCCGCAATTGGCGGCTATGTCGGCTGTGTGAAAAAGGGCGGCGTTATTCTGCGGAATATAAAACTGACAGATGTGTCAGAATTTTATGTATTGTCGCAGGATGGTACTGTATTTACGAAAAATCCCAATGCAGAGGCGGCAGGTACAAAAGCTGGTGGGGTAAGAGGCTATTATCTTGGCGCTGCGGCAGGCAGGGTGGAGGATGGCTATATCCTGCATGAGGGAAGTGGGAGCGCTTTTCCTCTTTGGGAGGCAGATAGCCTTGGCGGAAAGGATGGTGCTTATGAGACTGCTCCCTTCTATGCAGTAGTAAACGGAGATTATCTGGCAGCAAAGGCAGAGGCTATCGTGACAGCACCGGGAGCGGATGGCTTTGGCACGATAAGACTTAATAATGCCGCTGCCCTGCAGGCAGCTTCAATGGCATTAAATGCAGATGCATTCAATACCAGAAATGAAGCGGGCTCTGAGCAGGGAAATACGCCAAAGACCTATGGCTATACCGGCTATTCCCGCAGCAGGAAAGCAAAGTATAGTGCGCTTGGCTGTAAGGCTGCCGCAGACACAAATACAGATTATAAGCTTGCAGTTTCGTATGACAATGAAGACGCTGCTGCCGGTAAGAAAAATCAGACCTATCCGTATCTGTGGAAGTATCTGGGCATTACAAAGGATGCTGCAGCTTCCTTTATGAAGGATGGCGTTTCGCTGTTTAATCCTGCGCAGAAGGTAGACGGGACGGCTTATCGGACAAACTGGGTGCTGGGAGGTGCACAGACGTATGACCTGAGCGAATTTGGCAGGGGCTTTCGGGGACTTGGCGCGCTCTATGATCCGGAGGCTGGAGCAGGCGGCACCTTCAGGGGCAATTTTAATGGCAATGGGAATACGGTAAAGCTTGATAGGTATTCCATCGCCCTGAAGGAATGTTATGATGATAAACAGTTAACGCCCTCCTTCCTGTGTGCGGCAGGATTGTTCAATACCATTCTGGCAGTGGATGCTACAAAGGATGTATATGGTGAGGATGGTATTCTCATACAGAAATTGACAGTGACCGGGTCGATAAAACCTGGAGAGCCGGATGCCGGTTATGCAGCGTTTGATGCAGGCGGCGTGATTGGCAGGACTGAAAAGGCACAGGTAACCCTGGAGAAGGTTACTGTAACAGATATGGTCATCAATGCCGGTAAGGAAAGGTATGGAGCGGCGAATGGAAATGCAGGCGGACTGATTGGAGCAGTCCGAACTGCCAATGGTGGTGATATAAAAAAGGCACAGCTTACAGTACGAGACTGTCGTGTGGAAAATACAGTAAAACCTCAGGCGGCAACTATAACTGGTGCTGGGCATGCAGGTGGTCTGATTGGCTTTACAGATTTGAAAAAAACGATTCTGATTGAGAATACGAATGTAATAGCGGGTGAAAGGCTATGGATTTGCTCTGCTTCTGAAAATGCAGGCGGTTTAGTAGGCTTTGCTTCTGGTTCGCAATGGGGAGCAGTTTTTACTGTAAAGGGGTCAGCAACAGCACCGATTGTCAAGGACTGTACAGTTGATGCTTTCTGGAACGCAGGCGGCGTCTGCGGTGAGAGTGGTATGTATACCGATATGAAGGACATCCGGGTAGAGGATACTACGGTTTTGTCATATAAAACGGCAGGCGGTGTTCTTGGGACCTCTGCGAGCTGGGGAAACCTTGAGCTGACCGGAATCACTGTGCTTGATAGCTCTGTCAAAGAGAAAAGCACAAAAAATATGAAGCCTTATGACAGCGTAACAGGGCAGGGAGGGATTGTAGGAAAGCATAGCTCCAGTGGAAAAATGACCATAAAAAGCGCTTGCGTTGGTAAAGCTGATGGCAGCATGTCGGTTGCTTCGGTAATGAATCAAAGATTCAGAAGCAATGTAGAGCGTGCAAACGGCGTCGGCGGTCTGGTTGGCGCCAGCGACAGGGGAGAGCTTATCCTTGCAGACTGTCTTGTAAAGGATGCCACAATCCTTGCAGATATAAATAGGGATAAGATAACCGGTGCTTCCAGTGCCTGTGCGGGCGGACTGGTTGGATATTCTTATATAACGGCTGCAGACAAGGCACTCAGACTTTCTGGAGACTATCTGCATACGGAAAATCTGACGGTAACAGCGCCGGTTCCTGCTGCAAACGATAAGGGAAACTTCTTTGCAGCGGGCGGCTTATTTGGTTATATTCGGAATGATTTACTGCTTGAGAGTGGAAACGGCTATTATAGCGGCATCAGCGCGAAAGGAAATACGATTACCGGAAAACAGGCAGGCGGCTTGATTGGTGCGACGGAAGGAAAGGCTGCCCTGTCTGGAAGGAAGACATCTGTTTCGGTTACGCTGCCAGATGGCAGCTCTCTTTCAGCTCCGGGTGGCGGCAGCGTCCTTACGAGTAAGATAGAAGGCTCTCTGGCAGCAGGCGGTGTGATTGGTGCATGCAGCAGCGGCTCTTTTGTGGCGCTCAATAAAGAAGCAGATAGTGATGCGGCGGCACAGGCGGCAGATAAGATGATACTGAAGGAGGTTTCCGCTTCCGGTCAATATGCAGGCGGTGTGATAGGGTCTGTCAGCATGGGCGGCAATCTCAGGCTGGAATCAATGGAACTGGATACCTGTAAAATAACAGGTACTTTGCTGCAGGAGACAGAGAAGGGCGGCAGTGCGGTCGGCGGACTGATTGGAATCCTGGAGCTGAAAAAAGATGGCGCTTATGTAAAGCTCTATCACAATACCCTGAAAAACAGCGATATTTTGTATCTGGCGAAGGCAGATGTCCTGAATGCTGCGGAAGGGGCAAGAGAGGGCGATACGGATAATCATCATATCGCAGTCGGTGGTATTCTGGGAATGACCTCAGCGGCGGCAGCGAACAAAGCTGGAAATCTCTATGCGGATGACATCTGCCTTGCAGAAACGAATAAAATCGGCGTACAAAAAGAAGGCTCAGATGATGTTTTCCTGATTGATAAGGATGGAAAATTACAGAATATTACAATGCCTGCTTCGGCGAAGTGCCGGCTGGATGGGGCAGCGCAGCTTTCAGATGCTTATGGTTATTATGTAGGAATGCTGCTTGGCGCAGTGCGAAATGATGCAGTAAAGCTGTACCTGATGCGGATTCACGGAAGCGGTGATGCGGACGTTATGCCAACCCTTGCACAGAAAAATACGCCGGTGACGGATGTGGGACGGATTCCGGGTGAGACGGCGGATGCTTACCGTAAGGCAGCACATGTTCTTTACGGTACGCTTTCCTCATCAGAAAAGAATGGCGCGGATAATATAAAACGGATGGATAAGGCGGTGAATGACGGCATAGCTGCCTATGACAGGAATGCTCTGCGCACTCTTTTGGAAACATACCGGCTGCCGGAGGAAATCATTGCCCAGGAGGCAGAGGGCGCGGTGCCTGCGGTAACGAAAAAGCTGGAAGAGTTCTGGCAGGAAACCTATGCTCTAACGGGCAGTGTAAATGGTGGTACAGAAGAAAAGCTGCCGGTGCTCTGTGTAAAACCGGGCATTATGTCACTGGATGCGCAGATAAAGCTGCTTTCGGATATGATGACCAATGTAGCCGGGCTTAGCGCATCAAAGCTGGAAATTTTAAAAATCACACAAAATAAGGTAAGCTGGGATTTAAGTACGGATACGCGTACAAGTAAGGAAGCAACAGAGAAAAATGCCTGCATCAGCATTACGGGAAATTCCAAAACAGGTTATGATTTCGCCTACAATGAGCAGAACTTTGATGCTTATGATAAGACGGCGAATAAGTTGTCCTATACGGAGCTGGTCTATACCTACAGACTGGCGGATGAACATGTGAGAATCTATATTCTTCCGCTCTATGTGGAAGAGCCTCTGGTGCTCGACATTACGGCAAAGCTGCTTGCAGGCAGGGTGGCTTCGGAAGAGGAAATGGCAGATGGAATTGATACGACAGCGACACTGGCAAATGACAGCGATTATACCCTGCTGCTTGATTTTTCTTACGGTGATGCAAGAAAGAGCTATATGGCGGCGATGGAAAAGCAGATTTATCTGACCAATACGCAGGGCGTGAAGCGTTTTGAAAATGGAACGAGACTTCTGTTAATTGATATAACAAATGGAAACAAGCCGTATTACTATACTGTTACGGACACATCGCCCGAAAAGCTGCCGCTCAGTGCTTTTACGGATACAGGGCTTCCGGCAGGAAGCGAGGGGACGACTGCCTATACGGAGCTTTCCATTGGACGTGATAAAAATGCGGATGGAACGACTGCTTACGACGGACATGACCGCTACCTGCTTCAGGTGCTTCCGGGAGCGAAGGGTGAGAATGCGATTTATGACATTCATGTGGGCTTTCGGGATGTAAATGATGACAATAAGGCATCGCTTGGCATGATTGGAACGACGGAGCGGACGCTTCATATCGATGCAATTCCGGGATTGAAATTCAAGCTGTTAGAGAGTGGTGACAAAAATCCTACGCCGAAGCGTGGAACCAGAGTGACGGGCACCCTGCAGGAAAATGCAGCACTGACTGTCGATATGGAATTTGCGATTACGATGGACCCATCCTATAAGGATAAGACAAATCCGATGGACAGCGCAAACAATGGAAAATATCTTGATTTAGGTATTTATTTAACCGACTTAAGTGGCAAAAGAGTGCCTCTGCCAAACGGCACCAATATCCGTTATACAGATGCAAACGGCGTTTTGGTAACACAGACCATTACAGACTATACGGCGTCCTATTACTATAAGGACATTGCAAAGGTAACCTTCCCGATTCGCGGTGCGGGCGGCATTACTGACAGCGTACAGAAGGATATGCAGATGGAACTGATTCTTCCAGGGGACCTTACAGCGCTGACGGAAAATGCCTATAAGGTACATATCGACCTGCTCAGAAGCGATGATGCAGCTCATCCGGCAGGCTATGAGGATGCGCTTGATACCTATGAGACGACGATAGGCGCACAGGTAATTACAAAGCTTGGCTTTGCAGTGACGGTAGCGCAGGAGGATTGGGAAAAGCTCGGTATAAACCTCTATCAATATGAGGAAGAATTTGGAGCTGGCGCCGTGCATGAGATTCCGTTTAAAATGCAGGTGGATTTCTCCAATATCTTAAAGAGCGCTTCAGGCGATAAGATTATTTCGGAATGGGCAGACCGGGATTATTACATTACCTGCCAGATTTTTGCAAAGAAAAATGATGGAAGCGCTGCTTATGCATCCTCGCCTTTTACAGACAGTGAAGAAACCATGAAGCTTGCAGCCCTGCAGGATGATACAGAGCAGGAGATGTGGCAGGAGGGACAGGCTGGAACACTGCAGATGAAATATCATTTTACGGAAGATGAAATCCGTAAAAACCGGGATGGTCTGCTGAAAAAGGGAGAGCCAATAAGCCGCAGCGGAAAAGTGGTGCTTAATATGGAGCACTTAAAGAAAATCAGCACGAAGGCAGAGCTGGAAACCTATCTGACGAACTATATGATGCAGGCGACCTTGCAGGTAACGCAGAAGAATGTAGCGCCGTCTGCAATTAGTCAGGAGGACCCATGCGACTTCTTCATCTATGAAGTGACAAAATTAAAGAGCAGGGAATAAACTTATGGAAATTGCTTCAGGAATGATTTTGGGAATCATGTTTTTTTGCATACTGTTTGGCTATATCCTCTATCTTCTGCTGCGTTTGCAGCAGGAGAAGGAGCGGACAAAGCAAAGACAGCAGAGACTGTCCAAAAGCCGCCGGAGAAATAAAAAGAAAGAAAAACAGATTGCAGAGCTGGAAAAATCAGTGGAACATCTGAATGAGACCGCATATACGGACATCACGACAAAGATAGGAAACAGGGATTTCTTTATTAAAAAAATGCTGGATCGGCTTGACAGTGAAAAGGATGCAGGTATTCTGATTGGCTTTGGCATTACGAATATCGGTACGGTAAACCGCCTCTATGGTCCTGCGGAGGGCGACAGACTGGTACGGTTTGCCGCGCAGCTGTTAAAGCAGATGGAGTTTGGCGAGGGCTTCTGCGCACTGGTGCAGTCAAATTTGTTCGCCCTGCTGCTTCCTACGAAGGAGGAAGGGAATGCCATTGAAGCCGTAAAAAAAATTACGGAGGGCATAGAGTCTGCGTCGGATATCTTTACGGTCAAGGTAAGCTTTGGACTTTACAGGATAACAGATAAGACGGAGAGAGTATCGGAGATGCTCAGCCGTATGGTGCTGGCACAGCGTTCTGTACAGGAAAAAAGTGGAAAGAACTATGCGTGGTTCAATGAAGAACTGAGGCAGAAGTACGAAGAAAATGTCCGGATGTGTCAGGAAATGGAAAAAGCACTGGATGAGCGTAAATTCGTAATGTATTTACAGCCGATGGTGGATTTGCATATTTATCAGATTCGGGGCGCAGAGGCGCTTGTGCGCTGGGAGCATGCCGAGAAGGGACTGCTTTCGCCGTATGCTTTCCTGCCGGCATTTGAGAATACCAACCTGATGTTAAAGCTGGACTATTATATGTGGGAGGAGGCCTGCCGGACGATAAGACGCTGGATTGACAATAAGTTGGAGCCATTGCCGCTGATGCTGAATATTTCGCCGATTCATTTAAGCAGCGATGCCTTTATCAGTGTTTTATCCGGCATGATTGAAAGGTATAAGCTGAAAAAGGAGATGTTTGTACTGGAGCTTCCGGAGCGTGCGCTGACAAGTGGAGGTGCGCAGATGAAAAGGATGGTGACTGCGCTTGCAGAGGGCGGCTTTACACTTTCAGTCGATAACTTTGGCAGCATGCACTCTCCGGTAAATTTATTGCGCGAGCTGCCCGTGCGTATTGTAAAGCTGGATCGTAAGTTCCTGACAGATAACAGTGAGGATGAGGAAGGTCAGACAATTCTGCGCTACCTAATTGCGATGGCAAAGGAACTGGATTTGACGGTAGCGGTAGAGGGCGTTGAGACGCTGGAGCAGGTAAATTTCCTGACGGAAATCGGCTGTGATATGGCGCAGGGCTATTACTTCTCAAAGCCGGTCAGCCTGCGGGATTTCGACCAGCTTAATAAAAAGATTATCAGACAGGGCTTCCGCCCGACAGAATATTATCCTACCTTTACGGATTTGGAAAATGGTGAGGATATGATTGAAAAGATGATGAAGCGTTAGAAAAGGTTTGCAGGGCGCGTGGATTCTGTAGTATAGTAATAAGATAGGTGCATAAGACAATACATAGAAGAGAATGAATTTTGTGTAAAGGGGTATGATGAATATGAAAAAGCAGGCAGATGTGATTATTATCGGCGCAGGACCGGGTGGTATTTTCTGCGCGTATGAATTAAAAAACAAAAGACCGGACCTTGAAATTATCATGGTTGAAAAGGGACGCTCGATTGAAAAAAGAGAGTGCCCCAAGAGAAAGACAAAACAGTGCATTGGCTGCAGACCCTGCTCAATTACGACGGGCTTTGCGGGCGCGGGCGCTTTTTCAGATGGCAAGCTGTCCTTATCCCCTGATGTGGGAGGAAATCTGCCGGAGATTTTAGGCTATGATGAGACGATTAAGCTGATTAAGGAATCCGATGACATTTATCTGAAATTTGGAGCGGATACCAGCGTATATGGAATTGACAAGGAAAAGGAAATCCGCGAAATCAGACGTAAGGCAATCAATGCCAACTTAAAGCTGGTGGAGTGCCCCATCCGTCACCTTGGAACAGAAGAGGGCTATAAGATTTATGCCAAGCTGCAAAGACATCTGGAAGAAGCAGGCGTGGAGCTGCATTTCAATACGATGGTAGAGGAAATTCTGGTAGAGGACGGTGCGGCAGTTGGTGTGCGCACAGACAAGGGTGATACCTATTATGCAAAGGAAATCGTATCTGCGGTCGGCAGAGAGGGTGCGGACTGGTTCAGCGATAAATGCGAAGAAATCGGCATTGAAACGACGCCGGGAACAGTGGACATCGGTGTGCGTGTTGAGGTGCGTGATGAGGTAATGCAGACGCTGAATGAAAATCTGTATGAGGCGAAGCTGATTTATTATACGCCTACCTTTGACGATAAGGTGCGTACCTTCTGTACAAACCCTTCCGGTGAGGTGGCGACGGAATATTATGAGGGCGGTCTTGCAGTTGTAAACGGTCATGCTTATAAATCAAAGGAATTCAAGACCAATAATACCAACTTTGCAATTCTGGTTTCCAAGAATTTTACAAAGCCCTTTAAGACGCCAATCGAGTATGGCAAAAAGATTGCGGAGCTTTCCAATATGCTCTGCGGCGGTAAGATTTTAGTACAGACCTTTGGTGATTTCAGACGTGGAAGACGGACGACAGAGGAGCGTCTTTGCAGAAACAACCTGATTCCGACCTTAAAGGATGCAGTGCCAGGTGACCTTTCGCTGGTATTCCCGCACAGAATCATGGTGGACATTGAAGAGATGCTGCTTGCGCTCGATAAGGTAACGCCGGGAATTGCATCAGAGGAAACGCTGCTCTACGGCGTTGAAGTAAAATTCTATTCCAATAAGGTAATCGTAAACAGCGATTTCGAAACCAGCATTAAAGGACTGCGTGCGATTGGCGATGGTGCGGGTGTAACAAGAGGCTTGCAGCAGGCGTCTGCAAATGGACTTTCTGCGGCGCGCAGCATCTTAAAGACAATGGAGTGATGAAATGGGAAAAAAGACAGGATATTTTGGATGTCTCCTGCTCTGTATCCTGCTTTTTATAACCGGCTGTGGCAATGGCGGCGAAAAAACCAAGGTCGTACTGACGACAGGCTTTGGAAAGGACGAGGTATTTCAGATTGAAGGAGAAGCATGCGTCCTGCCGGAGATTATGGTATACCTGACCAATATCCAGAATCAGTATGAGGATATTTATGGCAGCCAGATATGGGAAATCAGCCTGCCGGGAACGACCCTGGAGCAGAATATCAAGGATACGGTGCTTGCGCGGCTGGCGCAGATTAAGGTAATGAATCTGCTGGCACAGAAGTATGAGGTTACGCTTGATGAAAAGGAGGAGGGGCTGGCGCAGCAGGCAGGCAAAATGTATTATGATTCTTTAAACGAATCGGAACGTACCGAAATGGGCGTAGATGAGGCGCGTATTGTCTCCATGTATGAGGAGTATGCTCTTGCAGATAAGGTATACCGTTATATCATCAAGGACATCAATCCTGAAATCAGTGATGATGAGGCGCGGACGATTACGGTGGAGCATATTTTAATCCGGACCTCTGAGGTTGATGAAAACGGAGAGCGCGTTGCCTACGATGCGCAGAAAAAAGAGGAAGCCTATGCGCTTTCAAAAGAGGTTCTGGCAAAGGCGCAGGCGGGCGAGGACTTTGACAGCCTGATAGCAAAATACAGTGAGGATGCCAAGAGCACCTATTCCTTTGGAAAAGGAGAGATGGAGAGTGCCTTTGAAAAGGCTGCGTTTGATTTGGGAACGGATGAAATCAGTGATATTGTAGAGACGGAGTCCGGTTATCATATCATTAAGTGCATCAGTACATTTAACCGTGAAGAAACGGACGCGAATAAAATAAAGATTGTGGAACAGCGCAGAAAAGAAGTATTTGGACAGGAATATGACGCATTTGCCGATTCCCTGACCAGAAACTTAAATACAGAGCTTTGGGAAAGCGTATCGCTGATCCATGATGATAAGGTAAAGACAAAGGAATTTTTTGAAACCTATCATTCTTGTTTTGGAAATGAATAAGGGAAATAGAGGGAAATAGAAAAAGAGCCACGAAAGCGGCTCTTTTTCACATAGACGCCTGAAAATGAAAGGTGCCGTTGCTGGCGGAAAATCCATAGACACCCTTGTATTTTTCAACGACAGAAATCATGCTCTGCGTTCCTACGCCATGATTTTTAGCGCGGGTAACAGGAATCTTGTTGACAAATGCGGGAGCCTTCTGATAGCTGTTTGCAAGATTGATGCAGAGTTTGTGATTTTTTTCATAGAGGGAAAGCTGAATAAAGCGCAGGTCTTTATTTTCCATTTCCATGCAGGCGTGGATGGCATTTTCAAGACCATTTGCCAGAAGGCTGCAAAGATCCATAATCTGAAATCTTGTAAAATCCAAAGCTGTTACCTTTATCTGGATAGGAATCTGCTCTGCAGCGGCTCTTTGTGCATAGGAGGACAGAATCAGGTTGACAGTTTCATTCCTGCAGTAACGTATGAGCCGGCTGCCTTCTATACTGTCACAAATTTCATCAATATATGTTGTTGCTTCTGTAAGTTTTCCGCTGGCAATACAGCTCCTTATAAAATTCAGATGATGCCGCAGGTCATGACGATAGATGGCTGCCTGTCTTTCTGAACATGAAAGCTGGGCAATTTCCTTTTGCGCCTGCGCGGCAGCGGCATGGAGCAGCATATTGGTATGCTCTGCTTTATTTTTCTGGCTTGAAAGCTTAAGTGAGAGCATGGAAAAGACAAAATAGAGCAGTACCGTAAAGCTGTCGATGGCTTCAACGACGGCTGCACCTGCTGTATGCAGCAGATCGGTATATACAGTAAAGGCATATTGCAGGATATAATAGGATAATGGCAGCAGAAAGAATAAAAGCAGCGTTGTTTTGCTTTCATATTTGAGCCGGATAATATAGGGCGAAATAAATTTGATAACGAGAAATAAAAGTGGGAGCGTAATCAAAATCTCCGCGAGATAAGCAACCACAGGGTCATAGCCTGCAAAAAGAGAAAGCAGCGTTCCAAACCATTTCCTTGGCGTACACAGCAGGTATGCCGACAGCACGGCAATCACTGAGATATAGATATTTTTATGGGAAATGAAGTGAATCACCAGGATTAAAGGCAGATGAATAATCAGCGGATAGCATTTATAAAGCACAGCTTCTCCAAGGAGAAGATAAGCCAGAAATTGCACTGTGCCAAAGCCCAGAAGAGAAAGAACATAGAAGCGCTCGTTTCCGCGAAAAGGAATATCTGCAAGATACAGAGAGGCGACAACGCCGAAAAACAGTACAAAGCCATAGTTGGCAAATTCCAAAGCAGTCAGGTAACTCATAATTGCACCTCTTCCATCTGAAACGCAAGATAATGTTCTCTGATTTCTGCCAGACGACGCTGCGCCAGCGGAACCAGCTTCTGATTTTGCAGTTCAATGCCTTCTGCATTGATGCTGCTGATATGATTCATATTGACAAGATAGGAACGATGCGTCTGGATAAACTCCGGATTTTTTAAAAGCTCACTGCATACGGTGGCAAAGCGGCTGATGCAGGTAAGCTGCTCTCCATTTTGGAGACAGTAGATAACAGAGCGTCCTCTTGCTTCTACATACAAAAGACTGGATAAGGGAACCTTGCGCACGCCCAGCTCGCTTTTTACGATAATGGATTTTTCCAGCACATTGGCATGCTGCGAAAGAATATCATCCAGAGCGGCAAAGAAGGCAGCCTTATCAATCGGCTTAATCAGATAATTTGCAGCCTTTACCGTATAGCTTTCAACAGCAAATTCCGGTGAGGACGTCAAAAAGATAATGGAGGCAGCTTTGTCAAAGCTGCGAATCTCCTTTGCCAGTCCGATACCGTCAAGCGCCGGCATAATGGCGTCCAGAAGATAGAGCGAATAGCCGCCGGACTGTGCGGTAGAGGCAAGCTCAACGCTGCTTAAAAAGGGTTTATAAGAAAGGGATGTGCCGCGTTCCTTCTGATAAGCTTCTAAAAGAGCCGTAATATGTGAAAGCTCCTCCTGATTGTCGTCGCAGACTGCAATTTTTAACATAACATGTTTCCTCTAAGCGTAGTGCACCCTTTAGGGGCTGGTTTATACTATGATTAGTATAATGCAAATTGGAAAACGTCTCAAGAGCATATAGACAAAACCTTTCTTCATAGAATAGACAGGAAGAAAAGGAAAAGAGGCGGTCTGCATGAAAAGTAAGAGATGGATGAAACGGATGGCGATTCTCGACCTGCTGATGCTGGGGACGCTTCTTTTTTTGCGCATAAGCCAGCCGCAGGCCATGCAGACAATATCACATGAAAGCAACCGGATAGTAAGCGATAGCGATGGTATGGAAAGAGACCATGACGAGAAAAAGATTGCGATAACCTTTGATGACGGACCCCATCCAGTCTATACGCAAAGGCTGTTAGATGGTTTAAAGGAAAGACATGTCGTAGCGACGTTTTTTGTAACAGGAGAAAATGCAAATGCACATCCTGAAATCATAAAACGGGAGCATGACGAGGGACATCTTATCGGTAATCATACCTATAGCCATATCCAGCTTACCAAAGGAAACCGCGATACCTTCCGACAGGAGCTGATAGAAACCAATACGGTGCTTAAGGAGATTACAGGAGAGGATGTGCTCTATGTGCGCCCACCGTATGGAAGCTGGGATAAGGCGTTTGAAAAGGAATTGAATATGTTTCCAGTGCTCTGGAATATTGACCCTTTAGACTGGTGCTCGCACAATGCAGACTGCATCGCCGCCAAAATTGTAGAGGCGGCAGATGAGGGGGATATTATCCTGCTGCATGATTATTATGATACTTCTGTAGAAGCGGCATTAAAGGCAGTGGACGCGCTGAAGGAGCGTGGCTATACCTTTGTTACGGTAGAAGAGTTGCTGCTTGATTAGATAAATTTTGCCTTGCAGACACCGCTTGCGCGAAGAGCTTGCAGGTAAACTCTATTTTATAATATCTTCAAGCTCCCAGAGATTTTTGATTTCATAACGGATAGAGATGTCAGGATTTTTTGCTTCTCCAGCCGGATTATACCAGCAGGCGTCAATCTGTGCACGGTTTGCACCCAGCATGTCGCTGGTAAGGGAATCGCCTACAAGGAGCGCATTTTCTTTTTTGAAATCCGGTATTTTGGAAAATACTGCGTCAAAGAAGGCTGTGGATGGCTTCTCTGCGCCGATTTCCTCAGAAATAAAGTAACCGTCCATACATTCTGCAAGGCGGCTGATTTTCAGCTTGCTGCGCTGTGTTACGGCAACTCCATTTGTAACGATATATTGCCGGAAGCTTTTGTGCAGCTTTTGGCAAAGCTCTAATGAGTTATCAAGCGGATAGACGACGCTGCCTAAAAGCTGCTGATAGGTGCGCTGAAAAAGAACAGTGTCTACGCCTGATATGCCGACAGCTTCAAAAAAGCTTGGAAAGCGCTGTGTAAGGAGCGCATCTTTTGTAATTTCGCCGCGCTCCAGCCTTTTCCAGAAGGAAAGATTGACCTTTGAGTAGGCTGCCAAAAGCTCGTCGGTCGGTGTAATGCCGGCATTTTTCATACAGGTGTCAAAAGCGTATTTTTCTGACGCTGTAAAATTCAAAAGCGTATTATCAAGGTCCCAAAGAATGATAGTATACATAATGACCCTCCTTATGTTAGAATTTTAGCAGATATAAGTGAGGGATACAATCATGAATCATCTGGAATACTATAAGGTATTTTACTATGTGGCAAAATGCGGCAGTCTGACGCTGGCGGCTGGCGAGCTGGCGATTTCGCAGCCTGCGGTCAGCCAGAGCATCCGGCAGCTCGAGAGGCAGCTTGAAACAAAGCTTTTTCTGAGGACCTCCAGGGGTGTTCGGTTGACACAGGAAGGAAAGCTGTTGTATGCTTATGTGGAAAAAGGATTTGAGCAGATTGCACAGGGAGAAAAGGTGCTTGCGCACATGCTGCATCTGGAGCTTGGCGAGATTCGGATTGGCGCGAGCGATATGACCCTGAAATTTTATCTGCTGCCGTATCTGGAGCAGTTTCATGAGAAATATCCGGGCATCAAGGTAACTGTTACCAATGCGCCGACGCCGGAGACGCTTCGTTATCTGCGTGAGGATAAGATAGACTTTGGCGTGGTCAGTACGCCATTTCCCAAAGAGGACGGGCTGCAGATTAGATGTGTGCGTGAAATTGAGGATACCTTTGTGGCAGGACGGCGTTTTATTCCGTACAAGCACAAGACGCTGGATTTGCAGGAGCTTGAAAAGCTGCCGATTATTTCTCTTGAAAAAAATACCAGTACCCGCAGCTATCTGGATGAATACCTGCATCTAAATGGCGTGGAAATCCATCCTGAGTTTGAGCTTGCCACCAGCGATATGATTGTGCAGTTTGCGCTTAGGAGTCTGGGAGTTGGTAGTGTCATGAAGGAATTTGCGCGGGAACAGCTTGAAGAAGGGACATTGTTTGAGCTGCGCTTCAATAAAAGAATTCCAAGACGGCAGTTCTGTGTTGTGACAAGACCTGAAAATCCGCTTTCTGCTGCGGCGAGAAATTTACTTGCACTTTTAAAGGAGGAAACATCGAATGATTAAAAATATCGTATTTGATATTGGAAATGTACTGACCTATTATACATGGGAAAAACATATTCAGAAATTTGGCTTTGATGAGGCAACCTGTAAGAGGGTTGCGGCAGCTACCGTACAAAGTAAGGAATGGAATGAGATCGACAGGGGCGTGCTTAGCGATGAAGAGGTAGAGGCGCTTCTGATAAAAAACGACCCGGGCGTGGAAAAAGAGATTCATCAGATGTTTTCCAATCTGGGAGGTCTGGTGGAGCATGCGGACTATGCGATTCCCTGGCTTTTGGAGTTAAAGGCGAAGGGCTATGGCGTTTATTATCTGTCAAACTTCTCTTCCAAGTGCCAGAGAGAGTGCGGGAAGGCGCTTGATTTTATACCGTACATGGATGGAGGCATCCTTTCCTATGAGGAAAATCTTATCAAGCCGCAGCCAGAGATTTATCAGAGACTGATGGAGAAATATGGACTGCAGGCAGATACCTGCGTATTTCTGGACGATTTGGAGGTCAATGTAAAAGCTGCGCAGAAGGAGGGAATGTACGGAATCGTATTTACAACCAGAGAAGCTGCGCAGCAGCAGCTGAAGGAGCTTGGCGTGGTTTAGAAAGCAAAAGAGTGTGCGCAGGGCGCACACTCTATTTTTTTGATAACATAATGAATATCCATAAAAGGATGGGAAGTGCAATCGTAGCCGCAAGGCTGATTTGAAACAGCCTCTCCCAGTTGGGAATATTTAAAAATGCCGTTATAAGCGTCAGAAGATAAAGTAATGCCAACAGAACGACACCGATAATGGCGGCGATTGCTTTTTTATTTTTTTTCATACAAAATCCTTTTTATTTATTTCTTCCGCAGCATTTTTTATATTTTTTGCCGCTTCCGCAGGGACAAGGATCGTTAGGATATACCTTTGCTCCCTTTACGATGGTAGTGGATGATTTCTGCTCCTTGTACAGCTCTTTCTGCTTTGCTTCGTCAAAAATACTGTTCCATTCTTCCAGACCATAAAGCCAGTCAGCGCCTGCGCCTACCATGTTTTTGTAAAGCAGCTCTTTATCGAAGCCAAGATTTACCTGGGTATCTTCTTCCATTTCTTCGATGGGATTTGCTTCCTTTAAGCTGTCATTGATACCATCCAGAAAGCCTGTCATGGTCATGATGTCTACGTTATATTTTTCGGCAAGCTCTTTTACCGTACCCGCTACGACTTCATCGGGATTCTGTAAAAGCTGTGCGTAAATCTCTTTTTCCTTCTGGAAATAAGCGGTCCATAATCTCTGAAGGTCGCCCTTATTTGCTTTTTCGTCATAAGCCTTGTCCCGCCACTGCTGTAAAAGTGCCATAATAATTTCCCCTTTATATCTGTATTTTTAGTTCTAAGGTGTCCTTATTATATAACAAATTATGTTTTCTGTCCATAAGGGAAACAAAGAGACGTATTTTCTTGTCAGAAAAGATGCTTTCTGCTAAGATAGAAAAAATGGAAGTAAAATGGAAAGGAAGTGCAGTATGGAAGAGATTAAGGACCTGATGTGGTCTTTCACAGAGGCGATGGCGGAAGCAATTGACGCCAGAACGCCCTATAATGCGCATCATGTGCGTATGGTTGCCGATTATGTAGGAAAGATGGCAGACTATATCAATGAACAGCATGAAAAGGGTCTGGAAGAGGAATACTTTTCCCCGAACCGGAAAGAACAGCTGGTGCTGGGCGCATTGATGCACGATGTCGGCAAGATAGCGGTGCCCGCCAACGTTATGAATAAGGCAAGCAGGCTGGAAGGAAAGCTGCAGAATATAAGGCTGCGGTTTGCACTTTTCCATGCACGCTATCAGATACAGTATTTGCAGGGAGAACTGACAAAGGAAGTATTTGAGCAAAAATGCAGACAGCTTTGTGAGATACTTTCATTAGCAGAAGAAGTGGATAGAATGAGCATACTGACAGAGGAAAAACGTCGCAGAGTCGAGAACGTCCTGGAAGTGTGCTATGAAGGCTGTGAAGGCATAGAACCGTATTTTACTGAAGAGGAAAAAGAATGTCTTCTGATACAAAGGGGAACGCTTACCGCAGCAGAGCGACAGATTATGGAGAGCCATGTAGAGATAACAGAGCGCATCCTGAATAAGGTAGATTTCAATTCCCAGTATGAAAATATAAAAAAATGGGCGGTGCAGCATCATGAATATCTGGACGGAACAGGCTATCCAAAACATTTGAGGGGAGAGCAGCTTTCGCTGGAAGCGCGGATGCTGACAGTGGCAGACATCTGTGACTCGCTGCTTGCAACCGACAGACCCTATAAAAAGCCACTGCCTAAGGAAGAGGCCTTTGGCATTATGTATAATATGGCAAAGCAGGGAAAACTGGATGAAAAGGTGGTTTCATATCTGGAACAGAGCATTGACAGATAAAGCCTATAGATAAAAGATGAAAATTTTTGAAAAATCTGTATAAAAGAAAAAAGAGCGGTCATACTATGAGTAATCAAATGGACCCCCTCCTTTGATTAGAATTTTACAAAGGATACGAAATACTTATCCTCCCCTATAGAATTCCCGGGATTTGCAGCATGCAGTTCCGGGGATTCTTTTTTATAAATAGGAAATTCTTCTGAATTTCCTATTTATAAAAAAATAAGATGCGCAGCTCGCGGAGATGAATTCTGCCTTGCAGGCACCGCTCGCGCGCAGAGAGTCTGCGGGCAAACTTTTTTTTATTTCAAACGCTCCGCGAAGAGCGCACTGCGGCGGAAATGAATTATGTCGTTAAAACGACCCGCCGCAGGCGGAGAATCTCACAAGCGAGATTCTTTGTTCTAAAAAAGAATAAGAAAAATAAAAAAAGGCATACTAAAGAGGAAAACCTGAAAGGAGAGATAACGATGGCTCAATTGGAATGTTGTGTGGAAAACTGTGTATACAATAAGAGAAAAAACTGCTGTAAGGGCGATATTATGGTAGGCGGAAAGCATGCGGAGAAAAAGGATGATACCTGCTGTGAAAGCTTTTCCGGAAAGCGTGCCGGTGATGCTTATGTCAGCGCATTGGAGCATCCCTGCCAGACAATCAGCATCGACTGTGAAGCAGACCACTGCAAATATAACAGCAATTACAAATGCCATGCAGAGCATGTAGACATTACGGGCGACGGCGCCTGCGATTGTCATCAGACAGCCTGCGGTACCTTTGCAAAATAAAAAAAGAGCTTGCTTGTAAGCTCTCTGCGCGCGAGCGGCGCCTGTAAGGCAAAATTCATTCCCGCTAGGGCGCATCCTTGCATAAATAATGCTGCTGTGGTAAAGTATAGTTTGCTGCAGCGGCATTATTATTTATTGCATCAAAAATATATAAAAGTATTTGACAGATAACATAAGATATGGTAAAGTAATTGAGTATGATACAGAACAACCAAGCAGAGTATCCACTCTCACCCTGCGGCTATCGTGCTTCAGGTGTCAGCGTTCTGATACAGAATACCATATCCGGTATTTCATGTACAGCGTTTTGGTGGATAGTTATGCTATCCGCTTTTTTTGCGTCCGATTGACGCAGCGGCGCCGGTATATTAGGAGGTATACGACCATTAGCGATTTGATGATTAACGAACAGATTAGAGACAGAGAAGTACGTGTCATTGGCGAGGACGGGGAACAGCTCGGCATCATGTCTTCCAGAGATGCGATGAAACGCGCAGAGGAGGCAGGGCTGGATTTGGTAAAAATCGCACCTACGGCAAAGCCGCCGGTCTGCAAAATCGTAGATTATGGAAAATTCCGCTACGAGCAGGCAAGAAAAGAAAAAGAAGCGAAAAAGAAACAGAAAATTATCGATGTAAAAGAGATTCGTCTGTCTCCGAACATTGATACAAACGATTTGAACACGAAGGTAAATGCAGCCAGAAAGTTTTTGACCAAGGGCGATAAGGTAAAGGTTACCCTGCGTTTCCGTGGTCGTGAGATGGCGCACATGGCAAACAGCAAGCATATTCTGGACGACATTGCAGAACAGCTTGCAGATATTGCAGTAGTGGAGAAGGCTCCTAAGGTAGAAGGCAGGAGCATGACAATGTTTTTAACTGAAAAGCGTTAGTTCGTACAGTTAAAATAGAGAGTTCTACAAATGGATTGATAGGAGGAATGTAGCTATGCCAAAAATGAAGACAAGCAGAGCAGCAGCAAAACGTTTTAAAGTAACAGGAACAGGAAAGTTAAAAAGAGCGAAAGCCTACAAGAGCCATATCTTAACAAAGAAATCCACTAAGAGAAAAAGAAATCTTAGAAAACCGGCGATTACCGATGCAACAAATGTTAAGAATATGAAGAAGATTTTACCGTATTTATAAGTCGCAAGGAGGATATGAGAAATGGCAAGAATTAAAGGCGGTTTAAACGCAAAGAAAAAACACAATAGAATTTTAAAGCTTGCAAAAGGCTATAGAGGAGCAAGATCCAAACAGTACAGAGTTGCAAAACAGTCTGTTATGAGAGCGCTTACTTCTTCCTATGCAGGCAGAAAAGAGAGAAAGCGCCAGTTCAGACAGCTTTGGATTGCTCGTATCAACGCAGCGGCAAGACTGAACGGACTTTCCTACAGCAAACTGATGCACGGATTAAAGCTTGCTGAAATCGACATCAACAGAAAGATGCTTGCTGAGATGGCAGTAAACGATGCAGAAGGCTTCGCAAAGCTTGCTGAAATCGCAAAGGGTAAGATTGCATAAATACCTGTCAGACATAAGCTTTAGAACAGAAATAAAAGCGGATTGGAATTATTTCCAATCCGCTTTTTATATGCCTTACAGGCACCGCTTACGTGCAAAAGAGTCTGCAAGCAGACTCTTTTAATTTTTAAATTCTTATGGCTTAACGCTGAGCTTAACTCAGCTTTGGAATCGTTGCAGTATAGGAATAACCACAGCTTGAACAGGTATACTGTTTTGTGCCGGTTTCCGTCGTTGTCGGCTGTTTGATAATAGTAGAGGTATAGGTGTGCGAATGCTGTTCCTGAAGTACCGGAAGCGTCTCAGTAGAGGAAATTGCGCCGCAGCGTGTACAGTATTTTACACGTTCGCCCTCTGTTGTAGTGGTAGCCGGCTGTGTAATAACCCAGTTGCCTTCCAGATGTCCAAGCGCCGCAGGAGCAGATTCCGTATAGGAGCTTCCGCAGGAAGAGCAGGTGTAGGTGGTAATGCCTGCAGTGGTACAGGTTGGCTGTGTCGTAACTGCCGAGGTGTATGAGTGTGTATGGGTTGTTGTAGAGCTGCTGCTACTGCTTGAAGAGCTACTGGAAGAGCTGCTTGAACTGCTGCCCAGCTTTGGAATCGTCTTTGTTTCTTTCTGTCCGCATTTGGAACAGGTTCTTGTCTGTACACCGTCTGCTGTTGCAGTAGCCGCAGTGGTTACTGTCCATGAACCCCATTTGTGGTCATAGGAAAGTGTTTCAGAAGAAATAACCGCTCCGCAGATATTACATTTGGTTTCAATCTTTCCAGGATTACCACAGTTTCCGTCCGTCTGCGTCGTACTCCGGCTCGGATGATTCGTAGCGGGGATAGAGGTTTTAAAGGTGCTTCCGCACTTGGTACAGGTATAAGTCTTTTCCCCTTTGGAAGTACAGGTAGCCTCTGTTGTAATCTCGTAAGTGTAGGTGTGCTTATGCGTATCTTTATCAGTATCCTTTGTCGTGTTTGTATTTGTGGTCGTTGTTGTAGAAGGAAGCATTGGAAGTGTCTCCTCCTGGACGACTCTGCCGCAGACTGTGCAGGATTTCTGCCGCAGCCCTGTCTGGGATGTCGTAGCCGCCCGTACAGTGACCCAGTCACCTGGCTTATGCTCCAGTGCTGGAATAGAATCCACATAATAATCGCCGCAATAGCAGTCGTAGCGGACCTCGCCTGCCTCAGTGCAGGTCGCTGGCCGCAGCACCGTGCTGGTGTAGGTGTGTTCATGCCCGTTTTCTACGGAAAAGACAGCGGCGGAATCACCGGATGCGCGCGTGTCCACAGGAACTGCCGAAGGCTCTGTTTCAGAGGTGCTGCTTTCTGTGGAGGATTCCGTGCTTTCTGTGCTTTCAGTGGAAACAGCAGCTGTCTGTGCCTGCGGATCCTCTGGCTTTACTACATTATAATAAAGAATAATACCTGTCCCGATAATTGCAATGATGCCAAGCGCAATCAGGACGCTTTGAAGTCCTCTTAAAAGTGTACCCATAATTTTGATGCTCCTTTTCCTATTATTATTACACAATATTTCGGCAAAAAAAGCAATAAGAATTCCATATTTTCCTAAATCATATCCTGAGCCAGACGGAAATTTGACACTTCTATTTTTACCAGTTTAATATAAATCCCTTATTTGAGCTATTTGTGGCTTATTTCTTTGTCAAATTTTCTAAATTTATACGTGCTGCTTTGTACGCTTTTTGATATAATAAAGAAAATGTTCCTGCAGAGGAATTGGGTTACATTCAGGAAGAATTTCATTAGAATTCCAGTTTTGTCCATCCACGTAATTCAAAAAAGGGCAACCGTTTTTTTAACAACTTTGGAAACAGCTCTTATGTGTTCACGTATTCCCTGAGAAAGATGAAAAAGAAAGAACAAAAGATACTTATGTAATAGAATGAATAAAAGGTGAAGAAAGTGACAAATGAAGAATTATATTTAAGCATACTCAATAATATCCAGGATGGTGTGTATTATGTGGATATGCATCGAAAGATTAAATTCTGGAATAAGGGCGCAGAACAGATAACCGGTTATCGGGCAGATGAAATAGTAGGTCTGGACTGCCCGGAGTCTAAACTGAATCATATTGATGAATTTGGCAATCATCTGTGCGTCACAGGTTGTCCGTTATTTGCAACAAATATTGATGGTGTTGTCCGCACAGAAAAAGTGTTTGTGAGGCATAAAAACGGATATCGGATTCCTCTCCTGACAACTGTATACCCGATCAGGGAGAATGGAGTGATCGTAGGCTCTGTTGAAGTGTTTACCCAGAATTCTCCAAAAGTATATGATGATAATTTAATTGAAAGTCTATCCGAGAAGGCGATGCATGATGCTCTGACCAGACTGCCTAACAGAGCTTATCTGGAGAATTTTCTGCAGTATAAATTGTCTGAATATCAGCACTTCGGTAAAAAATTTGCATTGCTCTTTGCAGATATTGATCATTTCAGTGTGTTTAACAATACCTATGGACATGATATTGGTGATCTGGTTCTGGTTGATGTTACGGAGAGTATCAGGCATACAATTAAGAAGGAAGATATGTTTGGCAGATGGGGTGGCGAAGAATTCGTAGGTATCTTTTCCATTAACAGGAATTATGAAGCGTCTGTTATTGCTGAGCAATTGAGACATCTGGTAGAAAATACAGTTGTTACAAATTCAGATGGTCAGGAGCTAAACGTCACTATCAGCGTAGGAGTTACTATATCAAGACATCAGGACACACCTGATGTCATCATAAAAAGAGCAGACAGCCTTATGTATCAGAGCAAGCATAATGGAAGAAACATGGTTTCCACTGATGTATCGGCAGAGTAAGAAAAATCAGCTTTGTAAGGAACAGAAAAGGAAAATGAATTATTCAAAGCAGAAACTCACGACAGAAAAGCGGAGAGACTGCGATACAGCAATCTCTCCGTTTTCGATGTCACAGACCACAAGCTTAAAAAGCTCGGGTCAGCCCATATCGTCGGCCAGCGCCTTGTCGATTTGGGCTTGCAGTGCCTCGGCCTGCGTCTTTCCGGTGACAGCGCCGACGATGGGCTCGCCCACGATATTGCCGTTGCGGTCGACCACATAGGTGGTGGGATAGGCAAAGATGTCAGCGGTGAACTTTCCGGCCTCGTCGGAGGAAGCAAAATATACATTCTGATAGGTGGCGCCCTTCTTCATCAGCACGTCCTTTGCATCCGCAATCGCCGCCTTGTCGCCGTCCAGTGTGAAGGCATTGACACCGATGAGGGAGCCGCCCTTCTCCGCCAGTTCCTTGTTCAGCATCTCCAACTCTGCAAGCTCGCCCACGCATGGATTGCAGGTGGTAAACCAGAAATTCACCACGGTGACGGCGTTGCCGGAAAATAACTCATCGCTCTTCACCGCGTTGCCGTCCAGATCTTTACCCTCAAAGGAGGGAAACTTCTGCATACTGCCTTGCTCGTCCATCTTGCCTGCGCTGTCCTGATTAGTTGGCATACTCATATCGTCGCCTGCGGGCATGCTCATATCGCTGTCCATGGATTCCACCATGATATCGGGGTACTTTTCCTCCAGTGCAGTCAGCTTGTTTTCAATATCGCTGATCTCTGCGGCGGACTCTTTCAGCCATACAAACTCCTTGTCGCTAAACGATTCCTTGATGTCCTCGATGGTCTTGAGCAGGAAGTCGCCGTAATTTTTGCCGTCCTCCAGCATGCTCATGCCCTTATCGGCCTCTAGGAACACCTTTTCCCAGAGTTCGGCATTCTCTGAAAGGATCACGTTTTCCCGATCCAGAAGCTCCTTGTGCAGGGCGAGTGCTTCCTCAGCGGTTTTCGGCTCGCCGGTCATCTCAGTACCATTTCCATTCATAGCTGCCGCCTTGTCGTCGTCCTTTGCGCCGCAGGCTGCAAGAGAGAGCAGTATTATCACACCCAGTAGCAGTGCCAAAATCTTCTTTGCATTCATATTCGTTTCTCCTTAAGATTTGTTGTTTTTTTCTCGCAGCGTTGCTGCTGCATTTTCTTTCTCTTTCCCGTTGCCAAAGCCGTAACGGAAGCACACGGCGTTCGTCGGACAGGCACGGATGCACATCCCGCATCGGATGCACTCGGTATGGTTTGGCGTTTTTGTCACATCCACGTCCATCTTGCAGGCTCTGGCGCATTTCCCGCAGGAGATGCACTTATTCTTGTCCACCTCCATCTGAAAGAGGGATACCCGGTTGAACAGCGCATAGAATGCCCCCAGCGGACAGAGCCACTTACAGAAGGGCCGGTAGAACAGTACACTCAGTACGATTACCGACAGAAGGATGCTGAATTTCCATGTAAACAGCTTGCCCAGCGCCGCCCGGATGCCGGAATTGGCAAGGGACAGCGGGATGG
>CAKRYY010000014.1 GCA_934432885.1 uncultured Lachnospiraceae bacterium | reverse complement strand
TTAAGAATAACTGCAAAAGCTTACTTTCCTGAGAATCATCTTTTAGTACATTATGCCAGCGTTAACAGTTCTTCCTGTACTTCTTTAACAAAATCGACAGAAGTGTTGCATAAGCGGGCAATCTTTTCGATAGAATATCCATCGTTTTCCAAAAGGTGATTTTTTATAATTTCTTTTTCTCTTTCCTGTGCGTATTCTTTTGCATAGCTCTCTATCGATTTACACATCTCACATTTTCCTCCTTCAGACTGCTTATAGTAGTTTACTGCCTTGCTGAGGTTTGGATACAGTTCTTCACGAAAAGCATCCGTCCTCAAAAATAACTGCAAAAGCTTACTTTCCTGTGATCCATCTTTTATTTCTGTATTGGCAAAAATGATGTCCTCTCCATCATCTATTGGCTGGTAACCATTTTCACTTTTCATGCACCGTGTGACGTGGGTAACCGCTCTTCCATTTTTTAAAGCATCATACTCTGTGATATAGAGAATCTTTACCGCAGGTACATCCTTAAATTCCGTCCCTTTTGGCGTGTGGTTTGCTGTAAGGCTCGACGCATGGAAGCGCACTCTGCGGATATCATCATTTGCGTTACCCTTCTGCATTTCGATGTTGCAGATGGTTCCATCTCCTAAAATACATTTCGCATCCAGCGTGATTTCCCGATGCAGACTTTTTATCGTATCCTGTGCGGTTACACTCTGGACGATAAGCGCATCATCATGCAGAAAAGTTCGCAGGATTTCCTGACATACGCCTTTCTGCTCAGCAATCAGGCCCATAAGGCATCGTCTATGATGCGGAGCCCTTCTGCCCTTTCAATGACCTGTTTCGAAAACTGATTTAATTTCATAGTTGTGGAATTCCTTCTTTGGTAAGACAGCGCAGACCTCTTTCAGAAAAACAGCACTAAAGCGCCCAGGCAAAGGTATTCCACATCCTTATCAATAAATTTGACCTTTTTCAAGCCTATTCGATTAGCTCATATTTCAATTTCATTCGATTTCTTAAGCTTATCTTATGAGTTCAGAAAATAGCTGTCAATAAAAGTATTTCTAAAAATCCAAAAGAATTTTAGACTTGTAAAACAACGTAAAAGATATGGAATTATGGTGTTTTCAAAAAATCTGCGCCAGTGAACAGAGATATGTTTAATTAGATATGTTTGAATAAATTTCTTATATATAATTGTAGCAGACAACCTTTCCAAGAGTGAATGCACGCTTATACTTTGCTTTTACTATTTAAATCCAGTGCAATAGTAATATATAACGCAAAATTGCTCTCACACTCTTATGCAAATGTTAAGAGTTCTTCCTGCACTTCTTTAACAAAATCGACAGAAGTGTTGCATAAGCAGGCAATCTTTTCGATAGAATATCCATCATTTTCCAAAAGAAGGTTTTTTATAATCCGTTTTGTATTTTCTCTTTCTCTTTCCTGTGCATAACTTTCTATCGATTTACACATCTCGCATTTTCCTCCTTCGGATTGTTTAAAATAGTTTACGGCTTCACTAAGGTTTGGATACATTTCCTCATGAAAAGCATCCGTCCTTAAGAATAACTGCAAAAGCTTACTTTCCTGAGAATCATCTTTTAGTACATTATGCCAGCGTTAACAGTTCTTCCTGTACTTCTTTAACAAAATCGACAGAAGTGTTACATATTGACGCTATTTCTTCAATAGAATCTTCATTTCTCACAAGAAGATTTTTAATAATTTCTTTTTCTCGTCCCTGCGCGTATTCTCTTGCGTATTCCTGCGCATATTCTCTTGCATACTCCTGTGCATAGCTTTCTATTGATTTACACATCTCGCATTTTCCTCCTTCGGATTGTTTAAAATAGTTTACTGCTTCGCTGAGGTTTGGATACGTCTTTTCATGAAAAGCATCTGTCCTCAAAAATAACTGCAAAAGCTTACTTTCCTGCGAACCATCTTTTATTTCCGTATTCGCAAAGATGATGTCCTCTCCATCATCTATTGGCTGGTAGCCATTTTCACTTTTCATACACCGTGTGACGTGCGTAACTGCTCTGCCATTCTTTAGTGCATCATACTCTGTAATGTAAAGTATCTTTACCACAGGTACATCCTTAAATTCCGTCCCCTTTGGCGTATGGTTTGCCGTAAGACTTGACGCATGGAAACGCACTCTACGGATGTCATCATTTGCGTTACCCTTCTGCATTTCGATATTGCAGATAGTTCCATCTCCTAAAATACATTTCGCATCCAGCGTGATTTCCCGATGCAGACTTTTTATCGTATCCTGTGCGGTTACACTCTGGACGATAAGCGCATCATCATGCAGAAAAGTTCGCAGAATTTCCTGACATACGCCTTTCTGCTCGGCAATCAGGCGCCATAAGGCATCGTCTATGATGCGGAGCCCTTCTGCCCTTTCAATGACCTGTTTTGAAAACTGATTTAATTTCATTCTGTGGAATTCCTTCTTTGGTAAGACAGCGCAGGCTTCTTTTAGAAAAACAGCACCAAAACGCCAATAAAGACTATTCCACATCTCTATCAATAAATTTAAGCTTTGAAATCTATCCGGTTAATTCATATTTCATTTTAATTTCATTCGGTTTCTTAAGCTTATCTTACGAGTTTAAAAAATGAATGTCAATCAAGGAATTTTGAAGAATCCAGAGAAGCTTTAAGACCGTAAAATACTTAGTAAAATGCTTAGTAGAATATTTAAAGGATGTGAAATAATTGTTATTTTGTGAGATATTCTGAAAGGACTGCACCAGTGAACAGTGATATGTTTTGTTAGATAAGATATTACTTTGGGCTTGCACCCATTTCGGCAGCATGAGATGTACTGCCTGAATTAGAACCCCTTTTGATTAAATCTATTATAGCTTACGCCGGAGAAACTTTCAAGCCATGAATGTATATAAATCGCCTATGGCATCTTTATCAGCTACACTTTCGTTTGTTTACAATTACTCCATTCAAAAACGTTCCGCCTACCATGCATCATACTTTACACCGTATATCACAAGTATCCCATATCCATCTCAAAGCATTTTGTTTTACATCACCTACCGCCCGCAAGCCTGTTTGTACGAATGGCTCTTGCACAATGCAGATGAGACTTTAAATCGTGGAAGCCTTTGCTGAACACGATTTGGGTTTAAAGGCTCATCGAAATGTCCCGTGCAACGGAATGAGTACGAACTGCTTGCGGCACTTTACCGTGCATCGTCAAGCCCCTGCTGTACACGATTTGGGGTTAAAGGCTCATCGGAATGTTTCGTGCAACGGAATGAGTCCGAACTGCTTGCGGCGCTTCATGTGCAGCCTCAGTTCCTTGCGTCAGCCTAGCGCATATTGTGCATAGCAACTCCATTTCTCGCCTTACACTGCTTACCGCTCCGCAAGCCTGTTTGTACGAATAACTCACGGTGTAGATGAACCTTCAAAATCGTGGATGCTCAACCTGCATACTACTCCACCTCATACCCGGCTTCGCCAAGCACCTGCAAAGCTTTTTCATAATTTTCCTGTTTCGTCAAAATATAATCCGTATTATATGTAGAAACCGCAAAAATGCCGATTTCATTTTCTGCAAGCAGAGTCGCTATTTTAGACAGTATTCCAATCAGGGAAAAATCCAGAACGCCCTGTATCCGAAAAGCCTTCCAGCCATCATCCCGCTCGGTTGTATTCTGCGGAACGCAGTCGATTGGACAAACCAGAGAGTTTTCCTCATCCGTCTTTCCAATAAAACAATATTCCGCTTTCCAATCCACCTGCGAAAAATCCAAAACCTTGCAGACAGAAAAATCACATGCTATTCTTTTTATTTTCATAAAAAATCCTCTTCCACATTTTTTATAAATATACTTCATTTTCACTTTATTTTCTACTTCAAAATCCAGAAAAATTTTTTCCAATGTGCTATAGTAATCGGCAAAAGAAAAACTAGCGAATGCGCAGCAGACATTTGCTTTTCCTGCACGGCTATATTGATAACCAGAAAGGAGGACTGTTTTATGCTCATATATTTATGTGACGATTCCAGTGTCTGTGACAGACAGAATAAGCCGTTTCTTCTGCCCAAACGCTGCCTGCAGCTTGGCATGCAGGCAGATAAGTCCGCCGTCCGTATATTTGACTGCATTTGACAAAAGATTCACAAGCACCTGCGAAAGCCGCACAGAATCGCCAAGCAGCACCGTGTTCTCATTTGTGAGAATAGGCGCCGTCTCCACCACAAAAAGAATGCCTTCATTTCCATGATTGAGGGCATTGTCAACCGCCGCATGCAGGAAACCGAAATATTGATACTTTATCATCGCCATCATCATGCAGAACATGGTAAAGGTCATAACTTGATAATTTTTATAATTTCAATCTTTTAGCTCCATACGCAGAAGTTTATAGTTCAATTGCATCTACAATTTTCTTTAAAGAATCTGCTGATTCCTTAAGCTTTAATGCTTCCTCCCCATTTAAGTTAATTGGTATATCTGATTCTATGCCGTCTGCTCCTACAATAGCAGGCATGCTCAATGAAACTCCGTCAATGTCATAAATGCCATGAATCATATGTGATACTGGAAGTATAGATTTTTCATCTCTCATAATCACTTCACAAATTCTTTTTACAGACATTGCTATTCCATAATAGGTTGCATGTTTTTTATTTATAATTTCATAAGCACTGTTTTTAACTGCTGCCGCAATTTCTTCTGTATTTTCCCTATGCTTATAAAGACCTCGCATCTCACATATCTCACTTAATGGAACCCCTGATACATTGGCTGATGACCATGCTACAACCTCACTGTCACCATGTTCTCCCACTATAAACGCATGGACACTCCTGCTATCCACAGATAAATGTTCGCCTAGCTTATATCTTAATCTTGCACTATCTAAGACTGTTCCTGAGCCAATTACTCTGTTTTCCGGAAGTCCTGATAGCTTTATCGCTATCTGTGTAAGAATATCTACGGGATTCGCCACTACCAGCATAATTCCTGCAAAATTCCTCTTTGCAATTTCCGGAATAATGGTCTTAAATATCTCTACATTTTTATTTACGAGATCAAGCCTTGTCTCTCCAGGCTTTTGTCCTGCACCGGCAGATATAATAACAATTGCAGCATCTGCCACATCATCATAATTCCCCGCATATATTTTCACAGGTCTTGCAAATGGAATTCCATGACTGATATCCATTGCTTCTCCCTCTGCTTTATTCTTATCTGCATCAATAAGGACAATCTCTGTAAATAATCCACTTTGCATTAACGCAAATACAGATGCTGAGCCAACAAAACCACAGCCTATCATTACCGCCTTTTTTGAATTAATAATTTTCTTCTTCGTAATAATCTCCCCCCGTTTACTTTACTACTCTTTCAAAATCCGATGCAGGATGCTTACATAAAGGACATATAAAATCATCTGGCAGTTCATTCCCTGCATATTCATATCCACAAATCCTACATCGCCATAACACCTGGCCATCCGCTGTTTTTCCTGCCTCCTGCGGCTTAGGCTTAATAGTATTCTGATAGTATTCATATGTGACAGAAGGGATATCACTTAAAACCTTCATATCAGCTATCTCACCAATAAACATTGTATGCGAGCCCAAATCTTCTATTTTATTAACAGTTACGGAAATGTATGCGTTTGTTCCTTCTGTAATATAGTAAATACCATTTATATCACGTGCACACCCTTCAAATGCTTCAAACTTGTTCACATTCCGTCCTGATTGAAAACCAAAATGCTTAAATAACGCAAACTGCACATTTTGACTCAAAACCGATACTGTAAATTTTCCAGTTCTTAGAATCATATCATGGGTATAATTTGCTTTATTGACACAAATGCTTAATTGGTTTGGATCTGATGCAGCTTGAATTGCTGTATTGATGATACATCCATTATCTTTTTCTGCTTCCTTAGCAGTCAGTACAAACAGTCCATAACTCAGCTTATATATTGCTTTCTTATCCATTAGTCTCCTCCTTATTGACATTTATTCTTAATAAGTATTGTATATCGTTATATTTTATATGTCAACAGATAACAGGAATAATTACTTCCCATCCCAAGAGGTAAACCAGAAAAATCAATGGTCCTCCCATAACAGGAAGACCCTACTTTTTGGCGCTGTTTACCAATCGTTTTTATCTAGTTCCTAAATGTACACTTTTTAGCACCGCCTCCTTAAAAATGGGTAAAAAAAGAAGGTGTATTTCAACCTTCTTCTCTAATACTTATACTTACTTTGACTGCACTAACTTTTACTTTGAGATCGACAGGGAAGATAATTTCCGAAAAAAAGGACCTTCCAAGGAAAACAGAAAAGAACCGATTGTTGGTCTGGGACTCCTGCTTGATGCAAATCAGATCCCCATCGGCATGAAGCTGTTTCCGGGCAATCAGAGTGAAAAGCCGGTGATCAGAAATATCATTGACAATCTGAAAAAGAGAAACTCTGTGTCCGGCAGAACCATACAGATCGCCGACAAAGGGTTGAATTGTGCTGAAAATATCTTCCATGCGCTCAAAAATCGGGATGGATATATTTTCTCTAAGTCCGTAAAAATGCTTCCGGAAACGGAAAAGACCTGGGTACTGCTTCCTAATGATTACAGGGATGTAAAAGATGCCGAAGGAAATACTTTATATCGTATAAAGGAGTGCGTTGATGAATTTGAATACAAATTTACCGATTCTGAAACCGGTTCTCTGAAGAAATATAAAATCACAGAGAAAAGAATTGTAACCTTTAATCCGAAACTTGCAAAAAAACAGATTTATGAAATCAACAAAGAAGTAGAAAAAGCAAGGCTTTTAAAAGCATCGCAGGCAAAGAAATCTGAGTATGGTGATTCTGCAAAATATGTTATATTTACGCCTGTTGATAAAAAAGGAAATGATACAGATGGCAGAGTCAAAGTTACCATGAATGAAGAACTAATTAAAAAATCTCTGGAACTTGCCGGATACAACATGTTAGTTACATCCGAAATATCTATGGGTGCCAGGGAGGTCTATGCTGCTTATCATAATCTTTGGAGAATAGAAGAATCCTTCCGGATTATGAAATCACAGCTTGATGCAAGACCGGTATATCTGCAAAAAGAGAATACCATTGTCGGGCACTTTCTGATTTGTTATCTTGCGGTCTTACTCACGAGGTTATTACAGTTTAAGATACTTAAAAACAACTATTGCTCAGAAGATTTATTCGAATTCATTCGTGATTTCAGAGTTGCAAAAATATCTGACCGAAAATACATAAATCTATCACGAGGAACTGAGTTTATAAAAGATTTTTCTACCCTTTGCAACCTGCCCTTGACATCCTATTTTCTTAGCGATGGAGAGATTAAAAAAATGCTAAGCCACAGGTTTTAACCCTTGGCTTAGCACTATATTTTAAATTCAACTCTGAAAGTCAGGTAGCATCTTTATAAACAGCGTCTTGTTTTGCTTTACATTACCTATTGCTCTGCAAACTACTTGCGACACTTTATGTGTACCGCTAATTCTTTTCAACAACCTATACATCATAATGCACGCGAAAAAGTCTCTTTCCTTAACACCACTTACCGCCCCGCAAGCCTGTTTGTACGAATGACTTTTGCACGATGCAGATGAGACTTTAAATCGTGGAAGCCCCTGCTAAACACGATTTTGGTTTAAAGGCTCATCGAAATGTCCCGTGCAACGGAATGAGTACGAACTGCTTGCGGTATCTTATGTGTAACCTCAATTCCTTACAACAGCTTATATGTCACAATCCATGCAAGGCTTTCTACCTTACATTACCCATCTCCCCGCAACCCCGTCTATACAAATGCCTCTTGCACGATGCAGATGAGACTTTAAATCGTGGAAGCCTTTTCTGCACACGATTTGGATTTAAAGGCTCATCGGAATGTTTCGTGCAACGGAATGACTGAAAACTGCCCTCATACTACTCCACCTCATACCCAGCTTCGCCAAGCACCTGCAAAGCTTTTTCATAATTTTCCTGTTTCGTCAAAATATAATCCGTATTATATGTAGAAACCGCAAAAATGCCGATTTCATTTTCTGCAAGCAGAGTCGCTATTTTAGACAGTATTCCAATCAGGGAAAAATCCAGAACGCCCTGTATCCGAAAAGCCTTCCAGCCATCATCCCGCTCGGTTGTATTCTGCGGAACGCAGTCGATTGGACAAACCAGAGAGTTTTCCTCATCCGTCTTTCCAATAAAACAATATTCCGCTTTCCAATCCACCTGCGAAAAATCCAAAACCTTGCAGACAGAAAAATCACATGCTATTCTTTTTATTTTCATAAAAATTCCCTTTCTTTCATTTTTCATAAATATACTTCATTTTCACTCTGTTTTCCACTTCAAAATCCAGAAAAAATTCTTACAATGTGCTATACTGTAATCGTGTAAAAGAAAAACAAGCGGATGTGTAGCAGACATTTGTTTTTCCTGCACAATTAACGAGCAAGCCGTCTGCGGAAGCAACCTATAAGTGCGGATACGCGTGTTTGTGAGCTTATTTTGCAAAACAAACTTCCGCGCAGTAAGCACTTTCCTGCACGATCATATTGATAACCAGAAAGGAGGACTGTTTTATGCTCATATATTTATGTGATGATTCTGAAAGCGACCTGCTTCGGCTGGAGCATTATCTGACCGCATACGCGAAGCAGAAAAAACTGACCTTCGAGCTTTGCCGGTTTTCTTCTGGCGAATCACTGCTTTCCTCCTTTCAGAAAGCAAAAGTCCTTCCTGAGTTAATCTTTCTGGATATTTTCATGGCAGAGTTAAGCGGTGTAGATACCGCCAACCGGCTCCGCAGCATGCACTATGAGGGCGGCATTATCTTTACCACCTCGTCTACCGAGCATGCAATGGAAAGCTATGAGGTGGACGCTTTATATTATCTGCAAAAGCCGTATGACCGCACGCATTTTGAAAATGCGATGCTTCGATGCGGAAAGCTTTTGCAGAAAGCAAGTCCTCAGTTTACCTTTCTGCGCAGAAAAAAGGAGTTTTCCATACCGTATACCGACATTGTCTTTTTCGAGGCAGGGCAATCGCACAGCATTTTCCTGCATACGGTATCCGGCATCTATACATTTCATGGCACATTAACGCAGGTTGCAGCGCAGCTTACACACGCTCCCTGTTTCCTTGCCGTCGGACGCAGCTTTCTTATCAACCTGAATCACACAGCAGACCGTCAGGAAAATGACCTTGTCATGTCAGACGGCTCGATTGTGCAGATACCACTACGCAAGCAGGAGGAAATTTTTGCCCGCATCAGTGCATGGCAAAGCCAATAAACCGCCGCTTCTTCAGCTATTCTTCATCTAAAAAGCGTTTTATGCCTTCTGCGGTTTCCTGCCATAAGGCAGCCGCAGCCGGAAGATATTTTTCCATCTGCTTCACATCACCGCTTCTGCCTGCAAGCTCAAGCTGGTAAAATGCTTCTCCCAGCGCAGCCGCGCCAAGTCCTCTCGCTTCGCCCTTTAGTCCATGACAAAGCGACACCCATTTTTTCAAAAGAGAGTCTCTCTCTTCCTGTTCTTCTTTTTTTCCTTCCGGCAGATTCCGAAGCTGTTCCCAAAAAGCTTCCAGCTTTTGCTGCTGCGATTCTTTATTTTTCACGAACAACTGCAGCAACTGCCGGTAAAAATCCCTGCTGCCATCCGCATAACGCAATCCATCTTCCATGCAGATGCCGGACTGCTCCAATTCTGAAGCGGTCTTTTTTTCCTCTGTAAGCCAGGGCAGGGAAACCACAAAGGTACTGCCCTTGCCGCATTTGCTTTCTACCGTAAGCTTTCCACCCATCGCATCTATGAGCTGGCGTACAATCGCAAGTCCCAGTCCCATACCGCCTCTGCCCTTTGTATTGCTTCCGCGTCCGAAATTTTCAAAAATACGTTTCTGCTCCTTCTCCGGAATTCCGATTCCAGTGTCACTGACAGACAAAATAAGCTGTTTCTTCTGTCCAAACGCTTCCTGTAGCTTGGCATGCAGGCAGATAAGTCCGCCGTCCGTATATTTGACCGCATTTGACAAAAGATTCACAAGCACCTGCGAAAGCCGCACAGAATCGCCAAGCAGCACTGTGTCCTCACTTGTAAGAATGGGCATCGTCTCCACTACGAAAAGGAGTCCCTTTTTCTCTGCCTGCGGACGTATCATTTCTTCTGCGCTTCTGAGCACTTCACATATCCGATATGGCTTCTGGGAAATTTTCAGTCTGCCGCTTTCTAAAGATGAGGTATCCAGCACTTCATCAATCAGTGCCAACATACGCCCTCCGGCGGCTGCCGCTTCTTTTGCATATTTTCTGATTTTTTCTTCACCGCTCTCGCGCTGAATCATTTCATTCATTCCCAATATGGTATTCATCGGCGTGCGCAGTTCATGGCTGGCTTTCATCAAAAACTGCGTCTTTGCCTCGTCTGCTTCGCGCAGCTTCTGCATGGTCAAAAGCGCCTGTGTCTGGTCAATCAGCCACAGCATACGACCATTTGCCTCACCGTTTTCAATGATATTCTCGCTTCTCAGCTCGTATGAAACGTCGCCCCTTTGAAACACATGCTCCTGCCCCTCAAGGAGCCTGCGGATTTCCTGACAATCATCTATCGTACTGCCCTTATGAAGCGTCGGGAAAATCCTTCTCATTCTATGATTTATAAAAACAATGACATTTTCTTCGTCAAGAATAATCAGTCCTTCATTTCCATGATTGAAAGCATTATCAACCGCCGCATGCAGGGAGCCGAAGTATTGATATTTTATCATCGCCATCATCATACAGAACATGGTAAAGGTCATGGCAAATACAACGGGATTATAGCTTCCAAACACCCCGATACCTTTCAGAAAAAGCTCCAGCGTCAACGCCCCAATGCCCGCCGCAAGATACAGAATTCTCCTTTTCTGGACAGGGCTGCTCTTTGCATAACGCACCACACAAAAAATCAGAATCGCAATAATTACAGCAAAAAGGTGCAGGTAATGCAGCTTCCAGATAATGCCGCCCGTTACCTCAATCCGGTGATACATGCCATCTGTCAGGATTTTCATAGAGGAATAAAAAAGCGTATGCTTTTCTGCGGTAAAAACAGCAAGCAGCACTACCGCGTCACAGACCGCTTCCATTCCGAATACCCAGGAGGGAATGGAAAATCTGGCAAATTCCGCAGCAAACCACAAAAGCGCAAGAAGGAAGCCCGCCTGCCCAATATATTGAACGCATAAGCCAGACAGCGCCTCGCCAACCGTATCGCTGTGAATAAGTTCAAGCTGAACTCCAACAACAAAAAGCATGGTGAAAATATCATATAAGATAAATGCCGTCTGCGCCCTTGAGGGCTGCTGCCGGAGTATGGCCGCCAGCATCAGCAGCATTAAAAGAAGTGCCACAATATTTACGGCTTCAAAGAAAAACAGCATAAAATCTCCCCTTATATAAATCCCTTTTATCAGTATAGTTGAAATAAAGCCAATGTACAAGCCAAAGAAATATGCTTTTATCAGCCTGCTGTTTTAACCTTGTCATATTGTGTCATGGTTTTATGTTATACTTATTTATGAATTTATAAGGTTTTGTGAACATTTCCAAGAGGTATTTTAATGAGAGAAAGCAGATTGTTTCAAATCATTTATTATATTCTGGAAAAAGGACGGACAACAGCCCCTGAACTGGCAAAAAAATTCGAGGTATCCGTGCGGACAATCTACAGGGATGTAGATGTCATCAGCAGTGCCGGGATTCCGGTTTATGTCTCTACCGGAAGAAATGGCGGTATCCAGATTCTTGATGGCTATGTACTGGAAAAGGTTCTTTTTTCCGAACAGGAAAAGCAGGATTTTCGCCTGTTCAAGTTAAACCGTATTGTAAGCTGTGAGCTTTTGGAGGAAACCTTTACGCCGGTTCGCTTTCCTGATTTACAAAGGAAATCTCCCCCGCCCTCTGAAAAGCTCATCCTTCGTTTTCCTCCGGAAATGGCATACCGCGTCTATGATGAATTTCACGACAGCGAAATTACCTTGCAGGAAAATGGCGAGCTTCTTGTCACAGCTTATATGCCAAATGACATCTGGCTGATTGGATACCTGCTCTCTTTCGGAAGCCACGTCTTTGTAGCAGAGCCGGCGCATCTGCGGAAGCTTTTAGCGAAGGAAGGAAAAAAAATCTATAAAAGCAATAAACCTTGACATACCTTGTCATGGTTTTAGTGATACACTTTCCCCATAACTTGGAAATTTTTTAACAGGAGGAATTTCGATATGGCAAGAGCAACAACAAAAGCTGACCTACTGGCTTCAGCAGCAGATAATTATGAGAAGCTGAATACACTTATTGACAATCTGACAGAAAAGGAGCTTTCCACTCCGTTTGATTTCTCAGCAGATCCAAAAAAGAAGGAGGCGCACTGGAGCAGAGATAAAAACCTTCGGGATGTTTTAATTCATCTTTATGAATGGCATCAGCTTCTGCTTCACTGGGTAAATGTAAATATGTCCGAAAAAACCGAATCTTTTATTCCACTGCCGTATAATTGGAAAACTTATGGTGCAATGAATACTGCCTTTTGGAAAAAGCATCAGGATACATCGCTTGAGGACGCAAAGAAGCTTCTGCAGGGTTCGCACGAGGAGGTGCTTCGTCTTGCAGAGGACTTTTCCAATGAAGAATTATTTTCAAAGGGTATTTACAAATGGGTTGGCGGAAGCACTCTCGGCTCTTATTTTGTAAGCACAACGGCAAGTCACTATGACTGGGCAATGAAAAAGCTGAAAGCGCACAAAAAGAACTGTGCCGAATAAATATTCCCCTGTGCCTCTGCGCATAGCTGCAAAAACGGGGCCGTGCCCTTTCTCATATCCATCCAGCCTTCCGTCTGGATACTGTGGAGCGAGGTTGACGTCAGCTATGAGGCACCTTCCGCATAAGCTGTACGATAAAAGGGCTTCCCGATTATGGGAAGCCCCTAAATATCAAACAGAGACATCTGCGTATATTTTTCAGGGAATTCGTAAAGATATTGAAAACATTCCTGTGTATGATACATAATCCCATTTTCTTTGCATAGTTTCCGAAAAATCTGCAAAAGCCGTTCACTATCAGGACTTGGCAAATTGTATGCGTTTCCGTAAGTTTTGATATATTTATTTTTTATACCGGGAAAATGTTTATCCAGTGCTCTATAAAAATACTCTCTGTTACCATCTCTTAATGTAACGCCCATTCCAAAGCATATTATTCCTTTTACGCCTGCTTCGATACAATAATCAAGAATCCCCCTGATGTTTTCCTCCGTATCGTTGATAAACGGTAATATCGGCGTAAGCCATACAATGGTAGGCAGTCCGGCTTTCTTAAATTGCAGCAGGGCATCGAACCGTTCTCTGGTTGTGGAAACAGCTGGCTCTATTATTTTGCAAAGCTCTTCATTATATGTTGTCATTGTCATCTGAACAACCGCCTTTGCTTTACCATTGATTTCCCTGAGCAAATCCAGGTCCCTGAGTATCCGCGTTGACTTTGTCTGAATTGCAATCCCATACTCATATTGACTAATCAGCTCCAGACATCTGCGAGTGAGTCTCAGTTCTTCTTCTGCATGCAAATAAGGGTCGCACATTGCGCCCGTTCCAATCATGCACTTTTTGCGTTTTGATTTTAATGCCCTTTCCAGCAGCTCCGGCGCATTCATTTTGACTTCAACATCTTCAAACTCATGTGTGAAGCCGTAGCATTTGCTCCTGCTATCACAATAAATGCAGCCATGTGTACAGCCACGATAAATATTCATGCCATTATTACTGGACAGGATTCCCTTTGCTTCTACAAAATTCATAGCTTATCCACTTTCGACAGCAAAACCACCGTCTCCACATGCACGCTCATCGGGAACTGGTCCACTGTGCGCACCCGTACCGGCTCATAGCCGCCTTCCCGTAGAAGCTTCAAATCTCTTGCGAGGGTCGCAGAATCACAGCTCACATATACAATCCTCTCGGGGCGCATCTTCAGCATGGTTTCCAGACATTTTTCATCGCAGCCCTTACGCGGCGGGTCCACTACGATAACATCAGCGCTGATGCCCTCTCTGGCATATTTTTCCGGCAGCACTTCTTCTGCCTTCCCGACAAAAAATTCCGCATTTTTGATGCCATTGCGCTCTGCATTTTCCTTTGCATCACGGATCGCCTGAGGAATTATCTCAACGCCATACACCCGTCCTGCCCTGCGCGCCATAAAAAGTGAAATTGTTCCGATTCCACAATACAAATCCCAGACGGTTTCCTTCCCTGTCAGCTGCGCATACTCCACCGCAAGCTCATACAGCTTTTTTGTCTGAACGGGATTAACCTGATAAAAGGAAAGGGGCGAAATGGAAAAAGAAATATCGCCAATAGCATCCTGTATTGTTTCTTTGCCCCACAGAGGTACGATTTCCGTCCCCATAATGACATTCGTGTTTTTCTCGTTGACACTATATGACACGCTTGTCATATTTTTAATCTGCACCAGAGCCTCCACAAGCTCTTTTGCCTTCGGCAGCTTCCTCCCATTTATTACAAGGCAGACCATCAGCTCTCCACTTGTAAAACCCTTGCGAATCAGTACGTGGCGCACCAAGCCCTTTCCGCTCGTTTCCTCATAGGCAGGAATCCGATAGCTGCGCATCCACAAAAGCACCGCTTCCAGTATTTCCTTATTTTCCGAAACGCCCAGCGCACAGTCCGTATTGGCAATAATGGTATGCGTCCTACCAGCATAAAAGCCTGCAATGGGATTTCCCTGCTTATCTGTTCCAATCGGGAACTGCGCTTTATTACGATAATGCCAGCAGTCCTCCATGCCGACAATCGGCTCCATAATGCGCTCCAGCTCCTCCGCCGAAAAGCCGCCGATGCGAAGCAGGTTATTTCTTACCTTCTGCTGCTTAAATTCCAACTGCTTGTCATAAGAAAGGCTCTGAAGCTGGCAGCCCCCGCATTGTCTGTTGTAAGTACAGCGCGGCGTAGCGCGAAAAGGAGACGGCGTAAGAATTTCCTCCAGCCTGCCATAGCCATAATTCTTTTTTACCTTTACAATCCTCGCCTTAATCTCATCACCGATTACAGCATCCTTCACGAAAAGGGGAAAGCCTTCCGCTTTCCCGATGCCTTCCCCTTCCGTTCCCATATCTTCTATTTTTATGACAACTATGTCATTTTTCTTATAATTCATCTCTTGCTCCAATTATAGGCTTTTGCTTCAGCCAGTTTATTCCATGTGCGTTTTCCGCAGATTGGATTCAAACAGACGGTTATAGCCAAGCCAGCCGTCATTCTGCGCCCCTTTAAGAATTTCTGTAAAGGTCTGCATCTTTGCATCTGTGTTATCTGCAAGGTTTAATGCCATCGCCTCCACCAGCGCAGGCTTTTTAGGCGAGCCAAATTCATATTCGCCATGATGCGCAAGGATACAGTGCTTCAGCTCCCCTTCCAGTCCCTTTGGAAAGCCGGAGACCTTTGCCGCCTTTTCTCCAATCATTTCAGCTCCCATTACGATATGTCCGAGCAGCTGGCCCTCATCTGTATAATCGTTCTCGGGAAACAGCGAAAGCTCCTTTGTTTTTCCGATGTCATGGCACATTGCCGCCGTCAGCAGCAAATCACGGTTCAGTACAGGATAGGTGCTGCAATAATAGTCACACAGCTTTACCACGCTCAGCGTATGCTCCAGCAGCCCGCCAACAAAGCCATGATGCACGCTTTTGGCTGCGGAGGACTGACAAAAGCGCTTGATAAAGCTCTCGTCCTTTCTGAAAAATTCATCCAGCAGCGCCTTCAGATACGGATTTGCTATACTGTCGATAATGCCTAACAGCTCCTGATACATCTTATCTATGCCCTTATCACTGATGGGCAGATAATCCGCCGGGTCATACTCGCCCTCCCTGCAAAGCCGCACCCGCTTTACGTTGACCTGCAGTGCGCCCTGAAAGCTTGTAACCTCGCCATATACCTCAATATAATCCAGAGAGTCAAATTCTTCGATTCCCGCGCTGTTCGGGTCCCATATCTTTGCATCGATTGTACCGGATTTATCCTGTAAAATGACATTTTCATAAGCTTTTCCATTTTTGGTTACGGCAGACTGCTTATGCTTGCATAAATAAATGTCAAATACTCTGTCGCCATCCTTATACTCTTTGATATACTTCATACTTCTTCTCCTGATTTCTTATATTTTTATAATTGCTTCTATATCCATATTCAACTTGGTTTTTACCGCAGAGCTTCCAATGTTCCAAGCGTTACCTGAAAGCTCATTGTCTTATATTCATCCTGTGTCTTTCGCATCAGGGTAATATTTACGGTCGTATCCGGTGAGCTGTTTCCAAGCGCTTCAATGTATTCTGTATAATTTTCCACTGTCCTTCCGTTCAAGCTCACAATCACATCGCCGCTCTGCACGCCAGCCAGCATAGCCGGAGAATCCATTGCAATCTCAGTGACATAAGTGCCGTACGGAACCTGCAAGTTCTGGTGCGCTTCCTCAGTCACATCCGCCCCATAGATACCAAGATATGCCTGCGCCTTTCCATTGGAAAGCCGCTCAATCGTATCCTTCAGTTCTGAAATGCCCAGTGCGGCAATCATATTTTTCATCTCTGCACTATTATATGACTGGTTAATAATGCCAATAATCTGTCCCTGCAAATTGACCAAAACGCCGGTACTGTTCTCACTGCCATAAATATCCGTTGTAATCAGCTTATAACGGGAATCCACCGTATGCAGAACATTTCCGCAGGAAGTCGCCACGCCATAGATGACAGAATCGCGCACACCGGCAGGACTGCCCATTGCAATAACCGGACTGCCTGTCAGGGAAGCATAATTGGAGCCTCCAAAATCCGCCTTGTCAATCTTATCCAGCGTCGATTTTCCTATCCTTTTATTTTCCACCGCAAGCACTGCAAGCCCCGTTACCGGATCGGTCATCTTTACCTGCGCCTGCACCTGTGTATCGTCATGAAAGGTAATCTTTATCGTCTCTACCGAGCTGACCTCCGCAGCCTCGGTCAGAATCAGGTATTCCCTGCCATTGCTTCCGATGATGACGCCTGTCGCCTGGTCGCGGCTCTCATAGGTATTATCAAACCAATCGATGTCAGAGGTCACTCCCGTAACGGTTACCAGACAGCGCGAAACCTCATCCGTCAAATCCTGAAGCCGCTGATATGCCTTCTGATACGTTTCCAGCGGGTCTGTTTCCTTTGGAACAGGAATCATCTCCGTCTCATCCTCTTTTTCCAGTCCGGTATCGTCAAGCACCATATCCTCTGGCAGAATTTCCTGCGTTTCCGGTGGAAATTCTATCTTTTCTGCCGGCTCCTCCGGATACAGCCAATTGCTGAATACCGGCTCCAAAACCAATACCGTCAGACATGCCACAAGTCCAAAAATAACTGCCATCGCCGCCGTCAGCACAGTGCGGCGCAGAAGCTTCTTTTTATTGATAGGGCGCTCCTTGATTTTCTCACGCATGAAATCAAACTTCGGCAGCTCCTGTATTTCCTGTTCATTTATTTTTTCCGTTTCTTTGCGGTTATCGTCCATATCGTTTCCCCTTCCCTGTTTCAGTATAGACGATGCCAACTTTACTTACAAGGTTTTTGTTTCCTTGTGATTAAAGCCCAACCATGATATAATGAGCCTCGAAGGAAAGCAAGCGCCTCTGAAAGAGGCATTTGCTTTCCCGGGCTCATTAACGAGCAAACTGCCTGCAACGCAGGCGAATGAGCGCGACAGCGCGTGTTTGCGAGTTTATAAACCAATCAGCAAGCCAACCACCAATCACAAAACAAAAATAACTGCAAAGCAGTTTCAGGTTATAACGATATATGAACAAAAAAGGATTAAAAACACTTGAATTCCATAAAATCATTTCCATGCTGGAAGACCTGGCATCTTCTGCTCCCGGCAAAAAGCTGTGCCGTGAGCTTCTGCCCTCCTGCGACCCTGCGCAGATTGCGCTGGCGCAGACGGAGACGGCTGACGCACTCACCCGGCTTTTCCGCAAAAATCCGCCCTCTTTTTCTGGCAATCAGGACCTTTCCTATCTGGCAAGAAGTCTGGAAATCGGCGCGGTTTTATCCGCAGGAGAGCTTTTAAAAATCGCCTCCCTGCTAGAATGTGCCGCAAGGCAGAAATCCTACGGCAAACCGGAGCGGGACGATGAAACGCCGGATTCGCTTAGCGAATACTTTTCACAGCTCCTTCCGCTTACGACACTTGTCAACGAGATACGCCGCTGTATTCTGGAGGAGGACCTTTTTGCGGACGACGCTTCTCCAAAGCTTCACAAAATCCGTCGAAGCCAGAATTCTGTAAATGATAAAATCCACACCCAGCTTACAGGGATGGTAAACGGCTCCTGCCGGACGTATCTGCAGGATGCAGTCATTACCATGCGTGACAACCGGTACTGTATTCCTGTCAAGGCGGAATATAAGAGTCAGGTTCCCGGCATCGTTCACGACCAGTCCTCTACCGGTTCGACCTTTTTCATTGAGCCTGCTGCCATCGTTTCCTTAAATAATCAGTTAAAGGAGCTGGCATTGCAGGAGCAGGAGGAAATCGAAGAAATCCTTCGCACCTTAAGCGGACTCGCCGCAGAACACGCAGCGGAGATTTCCGCAAATCAGACGATTCTGACACAGCTTGATTTCATTTTTGCCAAAGCCCATCTGGCGCTGGCACAAAATGCTACCAAGCCAATTTTTAATGAAGATAAACGAATTCTTATCCGAAAGGGCAGACATCCGCTCATTGACAAAAAGAGCGTGGTACCGATTGACATTCATCTGGGAGATACCTTTGACCTGCTTGTCATTACCGGTCCCAACACCGGCGGCAAGACCGTTTCTCTAAAGACGGTCGGACTGTTTACCCTGATGGGGCAGGCGGGTCTGCACATTCCCGCACTGGACCGCTCAGAGCTTTCGGTTTTTAAAGAGGTCTACGCTGATATTGGGGATGAACAGAGCATTGAGCAGAGCCTGAGCACCTTTTCCTCACACATGACAAATACCGTGAAAATTTTAAGTCAGGCAGATGGTGATTCACTGTGCCTTTTTGATGAGCTTGGCGCGGGCACTGACCCGACTGAGGGCGCGGCGCTTGCCATTGCCATTTTAAATTATCTGCATGAGCGGGGCATCCGCACGATGGCGACGACCCATTACAGTGAATTAAAGGTATATGCGCTTTCCACACCGTTTGTAGAAAACGCCTGCTGTGAATTTGACGTATCCTCTCTGCGCCCCACCTACCGTCTGCTCATTGGAATTCCGGGCAAGAGCAATGCCTTTGCGATATCTTCCCGATTAGGACTTCCTGACAGCATCATCGAGCAGGCAAAAAAGCAGATTGATGAAGAGAAAAAGAGCTTTGAGGATTTATTAACCGATCTGGAAAGCAGCCGCGTTACGATTGAGACGGAGCGGGAAGAAATCGCCGCTTACAAAAAAGAAATTGAAGAGCTGAAAAGGCGGCTGGAGCAGAAACAGGAAAAAATAGATGCCTCGCGCGAAAAGATTTTACAGGAGGCAAACGAAAAGGCAAGGGAGATTTTGCAGGAGGCAAAGGATGTTGCCGATGAAACCATCCGTTCCTTCCAAAAAGCCGGTCCCGGCGCTTCCATGAAGGATTTGGAAAAAGCCAGACAAAAGGTGCGCGGCAAGATTTCCGAGAAAAACGAAAAACTGGCACTGAAGAAGGAAAGCATTCCCTCCGGCGGTTCCTTAAAAGCCGGACAGCTCAAAAAAGGCGACAGTGTCCGTGTCCTTTCACTTGGTCTGAAAGGAACGGTAAGCTCACTGCCTGATAAAAAGGGCAATCTTTTCGTACAATGCGGCATCATCCGTTCTCAGGTCAATATAAATGACCTTGCACTGATGGACGAAGCTGACATCACAGCGCCAAGCTTACAGCGCACAGGCAGCGGAAAGATTAAAATGAGTAAATCCGCTACCGTTTCTACGGAAATCAACCTGCTTGGCAAGACCGTTGACGAAGCGCTTGCCGAGCTGGACAAATATCTTGACGACGCCTACCTCGCCCATCTGCCGAGCGTGCGCATCGTACACGGCAAGGGAACAGGCGCGCTCAGGAGCGCCGTCCACAAGCAGCTAAAGCGGATGAAAAATATCAAAGAATTTCGGCTTGGAGAATTCGGCGAAGGTGACGCTGGTGTCACAATCGCCACCTTCCGGTAAAAGGAGTATTGATTTATGGTAAGCAAACAGAAAATTTTGATTGTAGATGATGACAATAATATTGCGGAGCTGATTTCCCTCTATCTGACAAAGGAATGTTTTGAAACCATGATTGTCAACGATGGCGAATCCGTCCTGCCCTCTCTCGATTCCTTTCAGCCCAATCTGATTCTGCTTGATTTGATGCTTCCGGGCATCGACGGTTATCAGGTATGCCGCGAGGTACGCGCAAAATCAGCCGTTCCTATTATCATGCTCTCTGCAAAGGGCGAAATCTTTGATAAGGTGCTTGGGCTTGAGCTGGGCGCCGACGACTATATGGAAAAGCCGTTTGATTCCAAGGAGCTTGTCGCAAGGGTCAAGGCAGTGCTGCGCCGTTATAAGACAGCGCCTGCACCCGCAGAGAAATCCGATGTAAAATGCGTTGAATATCCTGACCTTGTTATCAATCAGACAAACTATTCCGTTCTCTATATGGGAAATTCGGTTGAAATGCCGCCAAAGGAGCTGGAACTTCTCTATTTCCTCGCTTCCTCGCCCAATCATGTTTTTACCAGAGAACAGCTGTTAGACCAGATTTGGGGCTATGAATATGCGGGCGACACCCGCACGGTTGACGTCCACATCAAGCGTCTGCGTGAAAAAATCAAGGACCATGCTTCATGGAAAATTTCCACCATCTGGGGCATCGGCTACAAATTTGAGGTAAAGAACTGATATGCGCAAAACACTGTATCTGAAATTCCTGCTCGCCTATCTGATATTCGGCTTTTTTGGCTTTATTGCGGTAGCAACCTTCGTTTACAGCATGACGCTGGAGCATTTAAAGCGAGAAAAAGCCGATTCGCTCTACAAGGAGGCTACCCTTGTAGCCAACACCTATGCCTCCGATCTCTACAGCAACCAGACCTCTCTCGATGCGGTTAAAACACAGCTTGACGCGCTCGATACGTATTTATCCTCTACGGTATGGATTATCAACCCCTCCGGCAGAATTATTCTGGATTCCTCTGCGCCGGTTGACATTGAAAATCCGATTCTGATAGAGGATTTCGACCCTACCATTACCGCAGGCTCCTATTACACCGTCGGTTATTTTTTCGACACCTTTGATGAAGAAATGCTGAGTGTATTTGCGCCGATTACTTCCAGTTTTAAGGTAAATGGTTATGTTGTCATCCATACGCCGATGCAAACGATACACGCCTCTGCGGAAAGTCTGCTCAATATTTCCTACATTCTTCTTATCATTATGCTGCTGCTTTCCATGATTATCCTCTTTTTCTTTACAGAGATGGTCTATATTCCGCTGCGCAGAATCACCTATGCGACAGAGCAGTACGCAGGCGGCAATATGCACTATGAATTTCAGGTAGACAGTGAGGACGAGATGGGCTATCTTGCCGCTTCACTTTCCTATATGGCAAGTGAGATTGCCAAAAGCGAGGACAACCAGAAGAAATTTATTGCAAATGTTTCCCACGATTTCCGCTCTCCCTTAACGTCTATCAAGGGCTATCTGGAGGCTATGCTGGACGGCACGATTCCACCGGAAATGCACGAAAAATATTTACAGATTGTCTTAAATGAAACGGAACGCTTAACCAAACTTACCAACGGTCTCTTGCAGCTCAACAACCTGAATACAAAGGGCATGCTCCTTAGCCGCAGTGATTTTGACATCAATCAGGTCATCCGTAATACGGCGGCAACCTTTGAAGGCATCTGCAAGAGTAAAATGATTGGCATTGAGCTGGTGCTGACCGGCGAACAGCTCATCGTCAATGCAGACCTCGACCGGATTCAGCAGGTGCTCTACAATCTGCTTGACAATGCCATCAAATTCAGCCATAACGATTCTATCATCAAGATTGAAACCACTGAAAAAAACAGCAAGGTGCTCGTTTCCGTCAAGGATAATGGCATTGGCATCCCAAAGGAAAGCCAGAAGCTGATTTGGGACAGATTTTACAAGACCGATTTATCGCGGGGCAAGGATAAGAAGGGAACGGGACTTGGACTTTCGATTGTAAAAGAAATCATCCGCTCTCACGGGGAAAATATCAACGTAGTCAGCACCGAAGGCGTTGGCTCCGAATTTCTTTTCACACTCGCAAAAGTGGATGATGAAGATGATGATTGATTCTATTTTTCTTCTTTCCAGTGCAGGTGGTGCAGCTCGCCCTGCCTTTGCATATTGGAAAAATGGTTCTGGCGCAGCGCCTCATACAAAACGATTGCAACAGAATTGGAAAGATTCAGGGAACGGATTTCTTCCAGCATGGGAATTCTGATGCAACATTCCTCATTATCCACCAGTATTTCCTCTGGAATTCCGGCACTTTCCTTTCCGAACATAATATAATCATTTTCTCCAAAGCAGACCTCACTGTAGGTCTGTTTTGCTTTTGTGGTCGCATACCAGATTTTTGCGCCCTTATTTTCTTCCAGAAAGGCTTCATAATTTACATATCTGCGCACATCCAAATGCTCCCAGTAGTCCATGCCTGCGCGCTTTATCTCTTTTTCATTGAGCCTGAAGCCCAAAGGCTCAATCAGATGCAGGCGGGAGCCTGTGGCAACACAGGTCCGCCCGATATTTCCAGTATTTGCCGGAATTTCCGGTTGATGCAGTACAATATTTATCATTTCTTTTCTTCCCGCAGATTCTTAATAAAATGCTCCAGTCTGCCGATTGCGATTTTCAGATTTTCCAGAGAATATGCATAGGAGATTCGCAAAAATCCCTCGCCGCTTTCTCCAAAGGCGGTTCCCGGCACTGCCGCAACCTTTTCTTCCTCCAGGAATCTGGTCGCAAACTCATCGCTGGTCATGCCAAATTCCTTGATGCAGGGGAATACATAAAAGGCACCATAAGGTTCAAAGCATTCCAGTCCCATCTGGCGGAAAGCGTGCATGAGATAACGGCGGCGCTGGTTATACGCTTCACGCATCTGTTTTACATCCTCATCGCCATTTTTCAACGCTTCAACTGCCGCATACTGGCTGGTCGTCGGCGCACACATAATAGCAAACTGATGGATTTTAACCATCTGCTGAATAATCGCCTCCGGTCCGCAGGCATAGCCAAGACGCCAGCCTGTCATCGCATAGGACTTTGAAAAACCATTTATCAGAATCGTTCTTTCCTGCATACCCGGAATATTTACGATGGAAACATGGTCGCCCTTATAGGTAAGCTCCGAATAGATTTCATCGGAAATCACGAAGATGTCTTTTTCTTCAATAACCTGCGCAATCTCCTCCAAATCCTTACGCTCCATAATTGCGCCGGTCGGATTGTTGGGGAAGGGCAGAATCAATACCTTTGTTTTTTCGGTAATGGCATCCCGCAGCTCCTTTGCCGTCAGACGGAATTCATTCTCCGCTTTCAGATTGATGATGACCGGCTTCGCATCCGCAAGGATAGCGCACGGCTCATAGGAAACATAGCTCGGCTGGGGAATCAGCACTTCTTCACCCGGATTTATCATTGCACGCAGCGCAATATCTATCGCCTCCGAGCCGCCCACCGTGACAAGCACCTCATGGTTATAATCGTAGGAAACGCCCAGCTTTCTTTTTAAATATTTTGTAATTTCAACCTTCAGCTCTTTCAGACCAGCATTTGAGGTATAAAAGGTACGCCCTTTTTCCAGAGAGTAGATACCCTCGTCCCTGATATGCCAGGGCGTATCAAAATCAGGCTCGCCCACACCGAGGGAGATTGCATCCTGCATCTCGCTTACGATGTCAAAAAATTTACGGATGCCCGACGGCTTCAGGCTGACAGCTTTCTCTGATAACGGATTTCTCATGGCGTAATTTTCTCCCTTTCATCTTCGTATTTTTTCGTCAGAATCGTACCGTGATCCTTATACTTCTTCAGGATGAAATGGGTCGCCGTGCTCAGCACATAATCCATTGTTGAAAGCTTATCAGTTACGAAACGGGAAATCTCGCGGATGTTCTTGCCATCCAGAATCACAAGCAAATCGTATGCACCTGAAATCAGATAGACTGCACGCACCTCCGGATATTTATAGATACGCTCTGCGATGCTGTCAAAGCCCTGACCCCTCTGCGGCGTTACGCGCACCTCAATCAATGCTGTTACCTTGTCAATGGAGGTTTTCTCCCAGTCAATCAACGTATGGTAGCCACAGATAATGCCTTCTGCTTCCATTGCTGCCATCTCGTTTACAATATCTATCTCTTCCACACCAAGAATTACTGCCAGCTCCTTTAAATCAATCCGGCTGTTTTTTTCAATGATTGCTAAAATCTGTTCTCTCATATCCATCTCACTTTCTGACATACATGTCGTTTTTATGATATACAGCGCTGAAAAGCTTTTGTCTGCTTCCGCAGTCTCCTGTTTTTCTTTTGCTGCTTTGAATACCCGCAAACCCGCGCTTATTAGGTTACCTTATAAATTTCATCTGGTTTGGGCGGTTCTAAAAAGCGTCTTTCGTCCTCATTTATGACAACCCTGTCATTCCCAGAACGAATTTTTCCAATGACCGTTGCCGGAACGCTTATCTTTGCGAGCTCCCGCACCAGCTCCGCGCCGTCATCTGCCGCCATGAGCAGGCTGCCGCCAGAAATCAGCTCATAGGGATTTAATCCAAAAAATTCACAGATTTCTATGGTTTCCTGCCGTACCGGAATCTTTTTCAAATCGATTTCAAGTCCAACGCCAGCATTTTCTGCAAGCTCCCAGAGTGCGCCAAAAATACCGCCCTCTGTTATGTCATGCATTGCCGTGACGCCGGACTTTCCGGCGGTGGCGGCCTCCGGCACAACGCTTAGGAATCTATCAAATGCCTTTGCCTCTTCTATGACATGGGAAGGGTAACGTTTTAACAGTGCCTTTTCCTTTTCTCTGGCGAGAAGAAAGCTCCCTTCAAGTCCAATCCATTTGGATACTACAACATCCTGTCCTGCTCTCGCACCGCCCCTTGCTTCCAGATATGCCTTTTTTACCTTTCCAATCGCCGTTACGGTAAGAATAGGTCTGTTTACGGCAGCGGTAATCTCCGTATGTCCTCCTGCAAGCTGCATCTGCAGTCCGGCGCATGCCTCCTCCATCTGTCCTACAAGCGCTTTCAGCTGCGCTTCTTCAAAGCCCTCCGGCAGCAAGGCGGATACCAGCAGCGCTACCGGCTGTGCGCCGCCTGCTGCAATATCATTGGCGGCGGCAAATACGGCCAGCCTCGCTGCGTCCTGCGACTGCACCGTCACAGGGTCAGTGGATACCGCAAACGCCTCATCCTCTGCAAGCGCTAAAAAGGCGCAGTCTTCCCCTACGCCTGCGCCAATCAATACTTCTTCTCTTCTGGTATGGATTTGTTTTAGAATCGAGCGTTTCAATACGCTCTCTGATACTTTTCCAGTCTTCATTCTACGCTCCGATACCACCAAGCGGGGCGTTACTGCCCCGTTCCTGTCTGCTGTACCGTCTCCGGGTCCTCTGCCGCTACCGGCGCCTGCGTGGGCACTGCCGGCAGTGCGCCTCCAAGCGTCGTATCTCCGGCTTTTAAGGACGCCGCTACACCCTTGATGTAATCAATGTTGTTGGTTGCAATCGCCGCCTGAATAAGCTGCGCTGCAATCGGGTCCGCCGTCGCGGTTCCTACCGTAGCCGTTCTGGGAACCATCTTATAATTACTGCTGTTTACGACTTCGCGGCTGACCTCTTCGCCATTTTCCTTTACAACCTTCCACAGCTTTGCCTGTCTGCCTACATGCACAGACTGTACCTTGACAAAGCCCACCGGCTGACCGCCGTCTGCAATTACCTTTTCCGAATCGGGCTTCGTCTCCGAGAGGATTTCACTCTCAAAGGAAATGCTGCGTCCCGCATCCCGCGTCTCTACACCATAAATCGTAAAGGTTATATGCTTATCCTGCGTATATCCTTCAATGTAAATCGGATATTCGCTGCTGTTTACAAACTTGAAATCCTTGCCTGCGCTCTCCGCAATCGCCGCGTCAGCAGAAGGCTGTACGTAGCTGACCTCCATAGAATGATTATGACGCTCCGTCACTTCCAGCTCTGAAAGCAGCACCGCATTGTATAATGTCGTAGACACCTGACAGATACCGCCACCCAGGCTTTCCACTACCATGCCGTTTAAGTAGGAGCCTGCAAGATGGTAGCCATTTTCCTCTGAGAAAGGACTGACAGTCTCATAAGCAGAGAATTCCTCTCCGGGATAGAGCGTCGTTCCGTTGATCAGACTGCAGCCGTTGGCTACATTTGCGCTCCGGTCAGCTCCTGAAGTGCTGTAGCTCGTCGTAAAGGTACCCAAAACATCCTTTACCTTTTCCAAATCCTCGCGTCTGCCCTTTGGCTCATCCACAACGACTTCCAAATCAATCTCTGCCGCTTCGTGGTTCCACTCATTTTCCAAAAATGCTTCTATCTTTTTCATAGATGCGTCGATGTCCGTCTTTTCACCGGTCTGACCGCCCTCTATGACAAACTGTCCATTTTCCCTGCGAAGGGACGCATCCTGCGCCTCCACATCGTACTGCGCACATTCCTGTGTCAGTACGGAATTCAAGGTCTCCGTATCAAACGCAAAATCCAAATCATATTTTTTCGGATTGCGCTCCAATTCCTTCAGCGCCTTATAACGCTTTACAATATTTCCCTGCTTTCCAAGCGAAAGCGCTTCGTCCAAAACCTCCGGATTTTTCCAGATAATCCCCAAATCTCTCGCAGTCAAGGAAATCTGATTTCCACCAACTGCATTTAACACAAGCGGCACTTCCTCAAGCCCCGCGATATAAGCGTCAACCGCTTCCTTCGCTTCCTCTTTCTGCATACCGGAAACATCAATATCGCCGATAAAAATGCCGTTTTGAATGTAATTTACACCGTTTCCTTTCGCCACAGTTCTCGTCTGAAAGACAAAAAAGCAGGCAAGAACAGCTGCCATGCCCGCCGCAGCGCATATCCATTTTTTCATAATAGCTCCCTCTGATTGACAAGCCGCCGTTTTATGCAATAAAATAAGTTAGCATAGGCAGAAGCATTGCCAGTACAACAATCAGTATAATAATAGAAGAGATTAGTTTTTTCGTCCTCTTATTCCAAAACATACTTATCACCTCATCGAAAGGATATTATATATGAGATTCCCGTTTTTGGCAAGTTTTATCATCTTTCTGATATGGCTTTCCTATCAGCTCGCAAAAAGCAAACGCATCACAGAAAAGCAGGAAAAAAGCTTCTGGGAAAGGGAGCGCCTCGCCAACCAGACCAGAAGAAAATCGCTGGATGCACTTCCATATATTACCATTCCATTAGATACGCTTCCCATGCAGCTTTGTCAGGAAGATGACACCGTCAGGGAATGTTCCGATTTAGTCCGCTCGCTTTCTGAGCAGACCATCGTCAACCTGACCGGTTACTCCAATACCGATTTAAAGCTTATGTACGGTGCGCCTAATATCACGCTGCTTTCCGACTATGACCAGAATTATACACTACTTGCCCGCACTTTGCAAAAGTGGGCGGCGCTTCTCTATAAAAAGGGCTTTGTAAATGAAACAAAGGCTATTCTGGAATTTGCCGTCTCCACGCAGACCGACGTCAGCGGCAGCTATAAGCTGTTAGCCTCTATCTATAAAAAGGAGGGGCATCCTGAAAAAATAGCTTCCCTGCTGGAAACCGCATCCACGCTTCGCTCCGCAATGAAGCCTGCTATCGTCCGTGCTTTGCAAGAATCTGATCCGTCAGACGACTGACCTCATTTTTGGTCATACTTTCCAAATCTATCGGTATATATAATTTATGCTTCTCAATCAGAAATAATAACCTTTCTTTCTGCTTTTTGCTTGCAGGCGCTTCTTTTTTTATCTTATAAAGAAGCGGCTTTGCCTCAAACTGTGCCGCAGTCTCCTCCGTACAGAACTCCGCCTTCAGCCGCTCGTATAAAAGATGCGCCGCTTCTGCATCGGAAATGGCGCGGTGTGCCTGCATAAAAATTCCATAATGCGCACACGCATCCGAAAGCCGCTTGCTTGGAAGGTCCTGCAAAAATTTTCTGGCAAGCATCAGGGTATCAATGCCTTCCTTTTCAAATGTCATTCCCGCATTCACAAAGGCTCTTTTCAAAAAAGAAAAATCTGATAAAATTCTATGTCCCAGCAAAGCCCGGCTGCCAATAAATTCTGACAGTGGTGTCAGTATTTCTCCAAGCTCCGGCGCACCGTCCACCTCTGCCTGCGTAATATGTGTAATCTGCATAATTCTTTCCGGCAGGCGGCATCTGGGATTGACAAAAGAGGAAAACGTCTCCGTTATCCTCCCTTTCTCTACCAGCACTGCGCCAATCTCTATAATTCTGTCCTCTTTTACGCGCAGACCTGTCATTTCCAAATCCAGCGCAACATATTCATCAGGCATCGCCTATTTTCCTCCTTTGCCCGATGCTTTCCTTTTTGTGGAAATCCCACAGGATGGGCAGACCTCCTTCAAAAAGCAGTCTGCGCACTTCGGCGTAGGCGCCTTGCAGATTTCCCGTCCGAGCTGAATAATCTGGATATTGTAGCGAATCCAGTGCTCCTTGGGCAGTGCCTTCATCAGTGCAAATTCCAGTTTGACCGGGTCGTCACCCTTTGCAATTCCAAGCTTGTTGGAAATCCGCTTGACATGCGTATCCACCACGATACTCGGCTCATGATAAATATTTCCCCGAATCACGTTTGCGGTCTTTCGTCCGACGCCGGCAAGCGAGGTCAGCTCCTCTATCGTCTCCGGCACTTCGCCGCCGTATTTTTCACAGAGCGTCTGACAGCAGGCAATGATATTCTTTGCCTTATTGTGGTAAAAGCCGGTGGAGCGGATGTCCTGCTCCAGCTCGGAAAGCTCTGCTGCGGCAAAATCCGCCGGAGACGTATATTTCTGAAACAAATCCTTTGTGACAATATTTACCCGCGCGTCCGTGCATTGTGCGCTGAGAATTGTGGCAATCAAAAGCTGCCACGCATTTTCATGGTTCAGATAGCATTTATATTCTGTTCCATAGTGCGCATCCAAAAGCGCCAGAACCTCTGCGGTATGCTTTGTCATAAGCTCTCCTTTTACAGACTGTTTATAAAGCGTTCAAAGGCTTTTCTGCCCGCTTCATCTGTCTTAAAGACACCTGCATCCTTTAAAACCTCACAGAATACTGCGCCAATCTCTTTTTGCAGGATACCCTCCAGCTCTTCTTCCTTTACGTCTGGATATTTCGGCAAAAATTCCGCCGCCCAGTCCGCGTGCTTCTCGATTTCGGGGATAGAGCGGATGTCCTTCTGATTTAAAATGGCATCCTTTAATAGCTCCATTTCCTTTAAAAGCCGCGCCGGCAGGATTGCAAGTCCCATAACCTCAATCAGGCCAATGTTTTCCTTTTTGATATGCTGCAGCTTTGCGTGCGGATGGAATACGCCAAGCGGATGCTCCGGTGTGGTAATGTTATTGCGCAGCACCAAATCCATACGGAACTTTCCATCCTCATAGTGTGCAATCGGCGTAATCGTATTATGCGGCTCGCCGTCCGTCTGTGCAAAGACGAAAGCAGCCTCATCCGTATAAGCGCGCCATTTTTCGAGAATCAAATCTGACAGTTCTGTCAGTCTTTCTCTGTCAGCACAGCGCAGACGGATAACGGACATCGGCCATTTTACAATGCCTGTTTCCACATCCTCAAAGCCCTTTATCGAAAAGCTCTTTTCAATCGGCGCCCTGTCCATCGGGAATTCATAATGTCCGCCCTGAAAATGGTCGTGGCTTAAAATAGAGCCCCCGACAATCGGCAAATCTGCATTGGAGCCAACGCAGTAATGCGGGAACTGCTCTACAAAATCTAACAGCTTGCAGAAGGTTCCATGCTCTATTTTCATGGGAACATGCTGTCCGTTAAACACGATACAATGCTCATTATAATACACATACGGGGAATACTGCATATTCCAGCTGCTGTTCTGGATTGTCACCGGAATGATGCGGTGGTTCTGCCGCGCCGGGTGGTTGATTCTGCCTGCGTAGCCTACATTTTCCTTACAGAGCAGGCACTTGGGATAGCTGCTCTGCTTTGCCAGCTTTGCTGCCGCAATCGCTTTCGGGTCCTTTTCCGGCTTGGATAAATTGATGGTAATGTCAAGCCTGCCAAACTCTGTATCCACCGTCCACTTTTTATCCTTTGCAATCCGGTAGCGTCTGATATAATCCGTATCCTGGCTGAGTTTGTAATAATAGTCTGTCGCCGCCTGCGGAGATTTCTCATACAGCGCATGGAATTTTTTGATGACCTCGCTGGGGCGGGGCGTTAAAAGTCCCATGATTTTTGTATCGAACAAATCCCTGTGCACTACATCGTTTTCACAAAGCAATCCTTTTTCATAGGCATAGTCCAACATCTGTGCAAGAATCTCTTCCAGCTCCTGCGTCTGCACAGTGACAGGCGTGTCATTTTCTCCAGCATCATCCAGTTCAAAAAGCTCCAGAAGTCTGTTTGTGGTATAAATCCTGTCCTCTTCTTCAATCAGTCCGGTCTGCACGCCGTACTGAGTCAGTTTTCTGATTGCATCCAGTATCATTTTTCCCGCTCCTTACAGTTTGCACGGACCATCGCCGATGTCCATGATATAAAAGTCTGCTTTTTTGCCAGTACGTGCCTCATAGGCAGCGCCTACCTGATTGCGGAAGGTATCTACCGCCTCGTCCTTTACGATGCTGACTGTACAGCCGCCAAAGCCGCCGCCTGTGATACGGGAACCGATTACGCCGTCAATTTTCCATGCTTCCTCTACCAGCACGTCGATTTCTTCACAGGATACCTCATAATCATCGCGCAGGGATACATGGGAAGCATTCATAAGCTTTCCAAACTGCTCAATATCCCTATTTTTCAGCGCCGCAACTGCCTGAATCGTTCTCTGGTTTTCATATACGGCATGCTTTGCACGCTTTCTTCTTACTTCATCTTTGATTGCCGACTGATAGGTTTCAAACTGTTCCCCGGTCAAATCTCCAAGTCCGTTGATTCCGATGACCTCCTGCAGCTCCTTAAGCGCAGTCTCGCACTCGCTTCTGCGCTCATTATATTTGGAATCCACCAGCTTATGCTTTACATTGCTGTTGGTTACTAACAGCTTAGCGCCCTCCAATACAATAGGCGCATATTCATAGGACAAATCTGCCGTATTTAAGAAAATCGCATTGTCCTTTTTGCCCATTGCAGAAGCAAACTGATCCATAATGCCGCAGTTCATTCCATTAAAATTATTTTCGGAATACTGTCCGATTAACGCAATCTCCGTATTGGTTACATCAAAGCCATACAAATCGCGCAGCATGTAGCCGGTCACGACCTCAAGTGAAGCCGATGAGGAAAGACCAGAGCCTGCAGGAATATTTCCATAAATCATAATATCCAGTCCGCAGTCCATCTGAAAGCCTCTGCCTGCAAACGCCCACATAACACCCTTTGGATAATTTGTCCAGCCCGCTGCTTCCTCCGGCGTAAGTCCTTCGATGGATGATTCTATCACGCCGTTTGCATCAAAATTCATCGAATAAAATCTGAGCTTTTTATCCGCTCTCTTTTTCGCCGCCATAAAGGTGCCGATTGTCAACGCACACGGAAATACATGTCCGCCGTTGTAATCTGTATGCTCGCCAATCAGGTTTACGCGTCCCGGTGCAAAATATACATCTGCCCCCTCCGCGCTGCCATACAATTCCGCAAATTTCTGTAATACCTTTTCCTTCATTCCCCCAACTCCTTTTTTGCCGTATTTGTTATTTATAGATTAGCACAATCAGACTATTCTGGAAATGCCCTCTTTGTTATTTATATCTGTGAAAATGTTAGTTTTCAGAGAAGTCCCTGCTTTCCTCAAGACGCTTCATAAAATCTTCAATTTGAAAAAGTGGTTCTCTGTTTGTGCGTTCTTCTCCATTTTTTATCTGTTTGCGGTACAGGGATGGAGAGACGCCTTTCATCTGTTTAAATGCTTTGGTAAAAACAAGCGCGTCATTGTAGCCGCAGGAGAGCGCAATGCTCTCTACAGGGATGTCAGTTGCCTGCAAAAGCTCCGCCGCCTTTGTCAGCCGGTACGCCGACAAAAACTTCTGGGGCGGCATGCCGATTGAGGTTTCAAACAGCGTATAGAGATAGCTTCTGTTCACGCAGACAAAATCTGCCACATCCGTTACCTTAATCGGGTTGCAGTAGTTGCTGCGGATAAAAGCAATCGCTTTTTTTACATAGGTATTCGCCTTGTCCTCTCCATCCGTCTCCTTCATGGACATGCCTGCCGCAATCAGAGACAGAAATACCGACAGCTCGCCGTTTCTGCGCAGGTCATTTGCAACCCCTGAGGTATTATGCTCAAGCATGTTTCTTACGCAGTCATAGAGCGTTTCCTGTTCCTTGCAGTGAAAAATCGGATAATTCGCCGACAGACCCATTTTTTCCATATAGTCCGCCGCGCGGTTTCCGCCAAAGCCTACCCAGACATAAGTCCAGGGTTCCTTTTCATCCGACTGATAAAATGCAAGCTCGCCCGGCTCAATCAGAAAGCCGCTGCCCGCTTCCAGAAAATATTCCTGTCCGCGCAGGATAAATTTCCCTTTCCCACTGAGCACATAATGAATCAGGAAATGCGGCTTCAGTGCAGGTCCAAAGCTGTGCAGCGGCTCCGTCCTGGAACAGCCGCAGCAGTTCACAAAAAGCCCGTCCGTTTCTTCGTTTGCAAATTCCAGTTTATATGCCTTTTCCACTGTCGTTTCCTTTCTAAAAAGGCTTTCCGGAATCCCTTCCAGAAAGCCTGCAGTCTCTTACATATCGTCGTCTATATTTTCCGCTGAAATATTTAAGGTATTGATGGTCCGCCGTTTTAAGCGTTCATCATCGGATGCCTTTACAAGATATTTTTTAATTTCTTCACCATTACGGATATGGGAAAGCGTCAATATCGGGTCTGTCGTATCTCCCGTATGGCAGATAATCGTGCTTAAGCCAAACATTCTCTCAAACAAAGACCTTGTCAGTGTCACGTCCTGAATTTTATACAGGTAACAGTCGTCCTCTTTTAAATTGAGCAGTCCCTCTTTTCTGTAAATCAGCTCCTCATCAATACGGTAGGTCGTAAAGGACAATGGCAGTCCAAAGAAAAGAGAACGCTTTTTTTCTACAAATTTATCCACTTCTGGCTCCTTTCCTGCGGGAAGGCTTTATGCGCCCCACACTCTGCTTTTAGTATAATATATTTTTCCCATTAGTGGTAGAGCAATTCCACCAAATATACTGCTATACAGGAGCAGATTGCCACGCGGAACAGATTGCCGTCAACATAAGCCAGCACCAGACCGGTCAAAAAGCCAGCCCATGCTGAGAACGCGCTGCCTGTTGCCGACAGAATTGATGGAAATGTCATAACTGCAAGCGTAACATAGGGAACATAATACAGAAATGACCGTATAAAAGGATTTTTAATATCCCGCCTGATGAGTGTCATCGGAAGGACACGAATCAGATAAATCGTCGCCGCTGCTACAGCCAGATAAATTACAATACTATGATTCATGTTCTTCTTCTCCTCCTTCCGTCTCCCTGATTGGGAAAAAGTATGCTGCCGCGCCTGCAATCAGAACCGTCAGCAATATAATCTGCATGCCGGAGGATATCTCCCGCAGCATGGGCAGTCTGGTAAATGCAAAGCTGCAAAGCATGGACAGCACCACCACTGCCGCCACAACTTTATTTTTCTTTCCCGCCGGAATGATAATTGCCAGAAACATACCGTACAGCGCTACGCTCAGGGCATTTTCAATCCGGGGCGGTAAAATCTCTCCTGCTGCCGCTCCCAGAAATGCACCTGCTGTCCAGCCGGGAACAGACACTGCCGCAGCTCCGTAATTATAGAAAGGATTGAGCCTGCCTTCTACAGACATCGCAATTCCAAAAATTTCATCCGTGACCGGATAGGAAAGCAGAAAGCGGTGGCGCAGCTTAAGTCTGGGGTCAACCTTCTGTGACAGCGCGCAGGACATCAGCAGATACCTCAGATTTACAATGAGTGTCGTTACCGCCATCTGCAGATAACCGCCGCCAGTCGCTATTACCGTAATTGCGGCATACTGCCCGGCGCTTGCTACCATAAGCACTGACATCGCGCCCGCTTCAAAGGCTGACATGCCTGCTTTTTTTGCTGCAATGCCAAGTGCAAACGCCACTGCAAAATATCCAAGCCCAATCGGAATTCCATCCTTTGCGCCCTTCAAAAACCACTTTTTTCCTTCTCCCTTAGCTTCCATTTTCCCTTTTCCTTTAAAAAAGGGAACTCCGCATAGCAGAATTCCCCTAAAATCATTTCTTTTCTTTCTTCATCCGTACTGCATTTGCAGTAATCATCATACACGAAACATACTTTTTTTGCAACAGTGGCATTTATTCCTCTATCAGCTTCCGGAATATCTCATCTCTGTCAAAGGCTCCGTCAACAAAGCCCGGTATCTCTTTCATTGCCTTATAAATGCTGACGCTGAAACCCGTAAGGATCATTCCAATCTCTGCATCCGAATATGTGCAGCTCTCTGTGACAATCAGCGTCGCTATGCTGTGCACCACCAGCCACAGGTCACGGAAGTAGCGCTTCGCTTCCTTTTCGCCAATGCGATAAATCCTTTCAAGGGAAGGAACGACCATCTCCTGAGAACACTTCATTGCTTCCAGCGCACCGACTTCTCTCTTCTCCGTCTGTGTCAAAAACAAAAGCCTGTATAACTGCGGCTCCTCTCTTGCAAACCGGATAAACTGCATACCCACGCCGTAAAATGGTATCTTTTCTTTTAAGCCCTTTGCCACATATTCATCATATAGGAGTGTTGCCGCGCCTTGAACGGCATCCTTGACTGCATCCATCGCCCCAAAGCAGGTAAAAACAGGCTGCGTGGAGGTTCCCAGCTCCTCTGCCAGCGCCTTTGCCGTCAAAGCGTCTATCCCTTTGTCACGCACGACCTGTACTGCTGCCGCAACCATTTCTTCCCTTGTAAATTTATTTTTTGGAGCCATCCCACACACCCTTTCCGACCACAGCGGTCTTAATACCCAACAAATACGCTTCCTGTTTGTCATTATATATTGCTCGCTATACATTGATATATTATACCGCTTGAAGGGATTTGTCAAATGAAGAAGGTGGGTATCCTTTGTATAATAGGTACCGGAAGAATTTATCTATCGTACAAAAATGAGAATGTCGATAAAATCAACATTCTCATCCTTTTAAAAGAGCACGAGACGGGATTCGAACCCGCGGCCCCCACCTTGGCAAGGTGGTGCTCCACCCCTGAGCCACTCGTGCATATATACTTGATGTAAGCGGGTGATGGGAATCGAACCCACGTATCCAGCTTGGAAGGCTGGTGTTCTACCATTGAACTACACCCGCATGACGTGCAGTAACACTTTTAAACTGTAGTGCGTTGGCACGTCATTTATAATACCAAACGTTTCTTGAAAAGTCAAGGTATTTTTTTATTTTCTGATGTCCTTCAGAATTTCCGACGGAATCACGAATTCTACGCAGCCCATTGACATCGGTCCAACGTCACCTTCGTTAAAAGCGATTACCACCTCATCATTCTGGTTGACATAAAAGGAGGTTTCATCTGTAATCTGCTTAAAATTCCACTCCGGCACTTCTTCATCATCCAGCCAGTACATAACACTGTCATCTGCCGCCATCTGCTCACGCATCTGCTCTTTGATATTTTCACTGATAATATCAATATAATCTGCGCCGTCCGTAAAAAGATCTTTCAGCGCAATCCGCATTCCAGTGTCAAGGTCTACCGTGTAGAAATAATTCCATTCCGCGCCGCTTCCGGCTGCCTGATAGCAAATCAGCTTCAGGGCAAAATACTTCTCCGTTGTCGCCAGCACTTCCGATTTTACCACAACATCCTGATAACCCTCTTCCTTTTTCAATTCAGTTTGGAATTCTGTTATAATCTGATTGGTAATCTCTTCAATTTCCTTATTGATTTCCTCAGTCGTCTTTTGCAGCGCCTGCGTTTTCTCTGCCTCCTGCTGCGGCGCAGTCTCCGTAACCACCAGCTCAGGCACCTCCACGTCGGCTTTGTGACGTTCATCCTCATACTGATAATTTCTGAAGGTTACCGCATCCACAATCCTGCCTACTACTGGAATACCGCTCATTGCATAAGCAACCTTCGCCGATGTATTCGGCAGAATGATAAAGACAGCGGCAACCGCTGCGGCTGCTTTTACTGCAGCCAAAAGATACCTGTTTTTCCTTTTTTCCTGTTTTGCTCTCATAATCTGCTCCTCCATTCCTTTCAACTGTTCCGGTGTCATCTTCACTTTATAATATTCGCTTCTCAGTGCTTCTAAATTTTCCTGTTTCATGCCTTCCCCTTTCCGCCTCATTCTTCAAGGCTAAGCCTCAGTTTTTTGATACTTCGGTACAGTCTGCTCTTTACCGTACTGATATTTTCCTGTAGGATTTGGGAAATTTCTTCTAATTTGAGTTCCTCAAAATAGCGAAGCAGCACTACCGTCTTATCTTCCTTTGGCAGAGCGTCCAATGCCTTTTTCAAATCAAAATCCTCATACTTATCTTCGCTGCTGCCTGTTAGTACCTCTTCAATCGGCGCAAATTTGGGCTGTCTGCAAAATCTGAAAATTTCATTGAGCATAATCCTGTATACCCAGGTGGCGGCAAATTCCTGCTCCTTTAAGAGATGGCTGCTCCGTATTGCCTTATAAGCACCGTTTTGTACAATGTCGCCAGCGTCTGCTTCATTATGCACAAAACTCATTGCCAGCCGAAAATAGCGGTCATACTGTGAAAGAAGAATTTCCTCCACTTTCTTTTCTTTGGAAAGCTTTCCTGTCTGCATCCGCAACTGCTGCACCTCCTTTTGTTTTCTTTTACTGATTAGACCTTCGAGTCGTAAAAAAAGTTTCATTGATTTTTCATTTTAACAAATTTTTTTCTCCCTGCAAAATCCATATTGTGAAACGTTCGCTTTCGTGCTATCTTTTTTTAAAGAGTTTACACTCTTTCATTTTATTATGAACAGCTTCAGGAGGAATCACTATGCAGAAAAAATGGTGGCATCAAAAAGCAGCGTATCAGATTTACCCCAAGAGCTTTCTCGATACAACCGGAAGCGGCACAGGGGATTTGCGCGGCATTATCCAAAAGCTTGATTATTTAAAAGAGCTTGGCATTGATATTATCTGGCTCTCACCCTGTTATCAGTCACCAATGGCTGACCAGGGCTATGATATTTCCGATTATTATAAAATTGATTCCCGCTTTGGCACAATGGCTGATATGGAAGAGCTTATTGCGCAGGCAAAGGCACGGGATATGTATATCCTGATGGATTTAGTTGTCAATCACTGCTCCGATGAGCATGAATGGTTTCAAAAAGCGCTGGCAGACCCCGATGGCAAATACGGCAGTTATTTCTATATTGAAAAGGGCGTAAATGGAAATCCGCCCAATAACTGGAGAAGCTACTTTGGCGGCAGTGTATGGGAGCCGATTCCCGGCACCGACCGTTATTATCTCCATCTTTTCCATAAAAAACAGCCTGATTTGAACTGGGAAAATCCAGCGCTCCGTCAGGAAATTTATAAAATGATGCGCTGGTGGCTGGACAAGGGGCTTGCCGGCTTCCGCATCGACGCGATTATCAATATTAAAAAGGCGCTGCCTTTTACAGCCTATAACTATCCGCCAGACCGTCCGGACGGGCTGTGTGCCTGCACCCGTATGCTGGAGGACGCAGTCGGCGTCGGCGATTTCTTAGGCGAAATGCGCGACGAGGTTTTTGCACCCTATAATGCATTTACTGTCGGCGAAGTATTTAATATGAAGGAAAGCGAGCTTGACGCTTTCATCGGAGACAACGGCTACTTCTCTTCCATGTTTGATTTTCGCGAGACCGTATGCGGCGCAAGCGAAAAGGGCTGGTATGCTTCCGCCCATATTACGCCGGATGAATACAAGAAATGTTGCTTTGATGCTCAGACACTTGCAAAACGGACAGGCTTTCTTTCCAATATTATTGAAAATCATGACGAACCGCGCGGTGTCAGCAGGTATCTGCCCGCAGAGCTGTGCACAGAAACCGGGAAAAAGCTCCTTGCGACCATTTCCTTTATGCTGCGCGGGCTTCCCTGGATTTATCAGGGACAGGAAATCGGCATGGAAAACCTGCCATTTGCTTCGATTGATGAAATCGACGATGTGAGCACATTAGACGAATATCAGGTTGCATTAAAGGCCGGACTGAATACGCAGGACGCGCTTTCTGCCGTTGCCTTTTTCAGCCGCGATAATGCACGCACTCCATTTCAGTGGAATGCTTCCAGATATGCCGGCTTTACTTCGGGAACCCCCTGGCTTCGGACAAACCCTAATTATACCAGAATCAATGCAGCAGAGCAGATGGGGCGCGCAGATTCGCTCTTTTCCTATTACAAAGCTCTGATTGCGCTGCGTAAATCGCCCGAATATGCTGAGACGATTGTTTATGGCGCTTTGGAGCCTTATATGGAGGATACCAAAAATCTCATGGCTTTTTACCGGAAAGGAAATGGCCAGACGCTGCTTGTTGCCGGGAATTTCTCCAAGGAACCCTGCACGCTTCCACTTCCCTCACCCTGTAAAAAGGTTTTACTGGATAATACCAAGCCGGTTTCATTTGACGCAGAGCCAGCTTATGACACTTATGTCACAAGCTCTGAAATTACCCTACAGGGCGCACAGGCACTGATTCTGGAGCTGGAAGCTTAAGCTTATACATTGGAAAGGAGCCATTATGGCAGAAGATACGATTGTTACATTAAAAAAAGGAGAAGGCAGGACGCTCAAAGCCGGAGGCATGTGGGTTTATGACAATGAAATCGCAGGCATTACCGGTGATTTTGAAAATGGCGACATTGTTTCCATACATGATTTCGATGGTTATTTCATGGGCTATGGCTTTTTAAATACCCACTCCAAGATTACCGTAAGACTGCTTTCCAGACGAAAGGAGCATCACATCACACCGGAATTTCTCTACGCAAGGGTGGTGGACGCATGGAATTACCGCAAGGAGACTGTCGATACCTCCTGCTGCCGGATTATTTTTGGAGAGGCGGATTTCCTTCCGGGAATTGTTGTTGACAAATTTTCAGATATTTTAGTCGTAGAATCTCTTGCCCTCGGCATCGACCGGCTCAAAATGCAGATTTTAGATGCTTTAACAGACATTTTGGAAAAGGATGGTATCAGGGTACGCGGCATCTATGAACGGAGTGACGCCAAAGTGCGCGAGCAGGAAGGGATGCAGCGTTACAAGGGCTTTATTGGAAATGAATTTGATACGAAGGTTGAAATTACAGAAAATGGCGTGCGCTATCTTGTGGACGTACAGGACGGACAAAAGACCGGATTTTTCCTTGACCAGAAGTACAACCGCGCTGCCATCGGACGGCTTTGCAAGGGGAAACGGGTACTTGACTGCTTTACCCATACAGGCTCCTTTGCCTTGAATGCCGGCATCAACGGCGCTTCCTATGTCCTCGGCGTAGATGCTTCGGAGCTTGGCATAAAGCAGGCACAGGAAAATGCTGCATTAAATGGACTTTCTGATACCGTACATTTTCAGACTGCGGATGTTTTTGACCTGCTCCCCTCGCTGGAGGAAGCAGGCGAGTGCTTCGACGTGGTCATTTTAGACCCGCCCGCCTTTACCAAATCCAGAAGCTCTATCAAAAATGCAGTAAAGGGGTATCGGGAAATCAACCTGAGGGGACTGCGGCTTGTAAAAAACGGTGGTTTTCTTGCGACCTGCTCCTGCTCTCATTTTATGGACCCGGAGCTTTTTGCCCGCACAATCCGCGAAGCTGCAAAGGGCGCACACAAAAGGCTGCGTCAGGTCGAATTCCGTACCCAGTCACCAGACCATCCTATTCTGTGGGCGGCTGACAGCTCGTATTATTTGAAATTCTACATTTTTCAGGTTGTGGATGAGAAGTAAGCAGCGGAAAGCGGTATGTCTGAGCGGCAAGCTTATAGAGAAAACGGTATGTTCTATTTGAATGATACAGAGAGCAATCGAGAAATCGGTTGCTCTTTTTTATTGCGAATAGGTTCATATATGCTATAATAAAACAATTAGCAAATCGGAAAGTTGGAGGCATGAATAGATGGCAAATTCATATAGGATAATAGATGAAGCTACATGGGAAAGAGCAATGCACTGCATGGTTTTCAGAAACAGTGTAGAACCAGCCTTTTGCGTGACATTTGAAGCAGGTGTTACCGGATTTAAAAAATATGTAAAAGACAATCATATTTCTTTTACATTAGCTATGGTATATGCAGTATGTAAATGTGCAAATCAAATAGAAGCATTTAGATATCGTTTTGTAGATGGAAGGGTTGTTTTATTTGATAATATTGATACAGCATTTACATATCTCAATAAGAAAACAAACCTGTTTAAAGTAGTGAATGCGCCCATGATGGATGACCTTAGAGAATATTGTAGCAATGCAAAAAAGATAATGCCACACCCTTGTTTGACTGGGGTAAGTATTATGAGAAAGATGGAAAAATAATGATGCCTATATCTGTACAGGCTCATCATTCATTTGTTGATGGAATTCATATTGGTGAGTTTGTTGATACTTTAAAAAAATATCTTGCAAGTTTTTAGTAGCCAAATTCCATGTTGCGAATCATAAAATATGGCAAAATGTCTCTGGAAATAAACTTGTTTGTCTATTGGAGAAACATTCGGAAATTGGTTATCCATAAAATATATATGAGTTAGCGAGGCGATTGATTTTATGGGATTTTGGTGGTTTATGTTAATATGCGATTTGATCATTCCCATTGTTATGCTTATTGGCGGAAGAATGATGTGGAAGCATTGTCCTAAACATATAAATGGTATAGTTGGATACAGAACAGCTCGTTCAATGAAAAATATGGATACATGGAAATTTGCTCACGACTATTGCGGAAAGCTCTGGTGGAAAATAGGATGGTTAATGCTTCTACCCTCTGCTTTGATACATGTTCCGTTATACCATAGCAATGAGAATACCATTGGAATTGTAGGAGGCATTCTTGTAACAATTCAATGTATTGTTTTGATTGTATCGATTTATCCAACAGAGAAAGCTTTAAAAAAACATTTTAATGATGATGGAACACGTAAATAAATTCTATATCTTTCAGGGTGTGGCGGAGAGGCAGCTACCTCTCCGTCTTCCAAAATGCACAGGAATAAGGCGGCAAATCGCTGCCTCCTCCAAAATCGTGCAGCTCTCCTGTAATCAAATCCACTGCCTGCCCTGACCTTGCATCAAAATCCGCATGATACGGGGTGCCGTCTGCATTTACGGCAACAATTACGCGCTCGCCATCCGTTTCGCGCTCAAAGATAAGCTGCGCAGGCTGCACGACGAGATTCCGATAGCTGCCATAATTCAGCGCAGGACTGCCAGTCTTTGCTTTTGCAAGCGCAGTTATCCACTCTGTCAGCTCATTTTCCTCGGGCTTTTCCACCGCCGGTCGCAGGGAAGGGTCGCCATTCTTTTTATCGCCTTCCATTCCCCATTCACTTCCATAATAGATGCTTGGCACGCCCGGCATACCGAACAAAAGTCCATAGAGCGGCTTTAGCATCTGCTTTTCAGAAAGAATGGTTGCGATCCGGCTCACATCATGGTTATCAGCAAAGCTGAGCAGATGCTTTCCTCTGTAAATGCACCACTGTTCCAAACCAAACTGCCGATTCAGACTATAGGCAATTTCGTGCATATTTTTCGTATTAAAGCTGGAATACAGCCCCTTGTAGCACTCATAATTCGTTACGCTGTGACAGCCATTTTCATTCATCCAACGGTTATAATCGCCATGCAGCGTTTCACCCATCAGCACAAAATCCTGTTTTAACTCCTGCGTCTTATGACGGAGCGCCGACAGGAAATCCAGATCCAGACAATATGCAACATCCAGCCGCAAGCCGTCAATGTCATATTTCTGCACCCAACTTTCAACCGCATCAAAAAGATGCTTTCTCACATCCGGGTGGCGCAGGTTCAGCTTTACCAGCTCATTACAGCCTTCCCAGCTCTCATACCAGAAACCGTCATTATAGTTCGTATTGCCGTCAAAGGAGATATGAAACCAGTCCTTATACGGACTGTCCCACTTCTTTTCCTGCACATCGCGGAATGCCCAGAAGCCGCGTCCTACATGATTAAAGACGCCATCCAGCATAATCTTCAGGTCCGCTTCATGCAGCGCGGTGCAAACCTTCTTAAAATCCTCCTCTGTGCCAAGACGACAGTCTATTTTATTATAATCGCGTGTATCATATCCATGCGCGTCACTCTCAAACAGCGGATTAAACAAAACACAGGTCGCGCCCAGCTTCTTGATATGCTCTACCCAGTCCAGAATCCGCAGGATACGGGATTCACATACCCCATCATTTGTCAGGGGCGCACCGCAAAGTCCTAATGGATAAATCTGATAAACTACCGCTTCTTCATACCACATAAACATCACTCTTTCCGCCATTCCGGCTTTTATTTTATAAAAAGAATCCTGCTTGCAGGATTCTCCACCTGCGCGCGAGCGGTGCCTGTAAGGCAAAATTCATCTCCGCGAGCTGTGCATCTTGTTTTTTGTAAAAGGAAATTCTCCTGAATTTCCTTTTACAAAAAACAACGCTCTACCCCTTACAGGTACAGCGTTGTCCTCTCTTTTGCGAAATGGATGGAGGTGGATTCGAACCACCGAAGCAATTTGCAGCAGATTTACAGTCTGTCCCCTTTGGCCACTCGGGAATCCATCCATACCGGTCGCTGTGCCTACAGCTCCCGCCACTACTGAATGTAGCATATTACAGCTTGAATTGCAAGAAATTCTTTGTTTCCTTCTTTTTATATTTGAGCACCATTGCAGAGGTTGGCGGCATCGTTATGGACAAAACGCCTGCCTTTACCGGATAATACTCCGCCTGTGTCGTAAAGCCCTCCGCCTGCGTTAAAATCAGCCGCTCCAAAATAGCATCCCTCGCCACGCCTGCTTCCCAGACACTGAATTCCTTCTCCAAGGGCGTATCGTTATTGTTAATCAGCACCAGACAGGCTTCCTTTTCATCGAATCTGCCATAGGCGAGGAAATTATAATCTCCATACAGCCCCATAAGTGAGCCCGTCTTAAGCTCCTTATTCTCTTTATGAATGGCAATCATTTCTTTGTGGAAAGCAATCAGTTCCTTATCCTCATGTCCCCAGGGATAGGTTCTGCGGTTATCCGGGTCAGTAAAACCGCACACACCCGCCTCATCGCCATAATAAATCGTCGGTGCACCGATCCATGTCATCTGGAACAGCACCGCTTCGCGGAATACCGCCTTATTAACGCCCTCTTCCGCCGCTTTGGGGCCAAGGGTATTGGTCCTGCCAACCTTCCTGTTCGTCCTTGTCAGGAAGCGGGAATGGTCATGGTTTGACAACTCGTTCATCGCTGTCTGCCACGACGGCATCGTATAGTCCGCATTATGGTATTTCATTGCCTCCCAAAAGCTGAAGGCATTTCCATACAGGTCGCCTCTATGGTCGTCACTGTGCTTCTGCATACCAGTAAAAAACCATGACACCGGCTCCATAAAAGCATCGTAATTCATTACGGTATCCCATTCATTTCCATGCAGCCAGCTCTCCGGATTTCCGTAATGCTCCGCAACAATCAGTGCGTCCGGGTTTGCCGTCTTGACCGCCCTTCTGAAATCCTGCCAAAATCTGTGGTTCATCTCCGGGCTGTGTCCCAAATCCGCTGCCACATCCAACCGCCAGCCATCTGCGCAGTATGGCTCCGACACCCATTTTGCCGCAATCCGCATAATATAGTCATACAGCTCTCTGGAGCCTTCATAATTCAGCTTTGGCAGTGTATCATGTCCCCACCAGCCGTCGTAGGTATGATTATAAGGCCATCTATTTTCATAAAAATGGAAAAATCCACGATAGGGACTGTTCGCATCAACATAAGCGCCCTTCTGATAGCCTTCTGCATTTTCATAAATGCGCTCACGGTCCAACCATTTATTAAACGAACCGCAGTGATTGAATACGCCGTCCAGAATTACCCGGATACCGCGCTTATGCGCCTCCTTCACAAGCTGCGCAAACAGCGCATTGCTTGCCTCGAGATTTTCCTTATCCGTCACTCTGGTAATATAGCGCCCTGCAAAGCGGTTTTCTCTCTGGCCTTCGCCAAGCAGCTCGCCTTCTTCTTTTACAATCCTTCCAAAATGAGGGTCAATATAATCATAATCCTGAATATCATATTTATGATTCGACGGTGATACAAAAATCGGATTCAGATAGATGACCTCAACGCCCAAATCCTGCAAATAATCAAGCTTATCCATCACGCCCTGCAAATCACCACCGTAAAACCGGCGTACATCCATGCTGTCAGGATAATCATTCCAATCATTTGCCTTTACCACAGGCTCGCCGATGTAACAATACTCTCCAGTCTGCACATCATTTGTCTCATCGCCATTGCAGAAGCGATCTACAAAAATCTGATAGATGACCGCCCCCTTCGCCCATGACGGCGTAGAAAAACCGGGATAAATACGGAAATAGAAACGTTCGTCCGCCTCCCTGACGGTTCCCCGCATATCATAACAGCAGTCAATATGTCCACATTCTATTTCAAAATAATAGGCCAGAAGTTCGTTTTCAAGCTGCACCGGTACAGAATAATAATCAAATTCTCCATCTGTGCTTTCAAACAGCATCAGCTCTTTCTGTCCTGCATGTACAAAATAAACTCTGTCAATATTATCCTTCGCACTCCGGAAACGTATCGTAATTTCCTCATAAGGTCTTGGCTCCTGTGGAATTACATAATTTTCAGTAGTATCACTGAAAAGCGCTCTTTTCCGAAAAACGGGACGCATATTGGAAATGTATTCCTGTTGCTGCTGCGCTTTCAAAAAACGTTCTAAATCCATATCATACTTTCTCCTTTTCGAGAAATCTGCGGAAATATAAAATATTAAGTAATGTAAAAAAGACAGCATTTCGGTCGCTGTCTTTTTTAGAGAAGGTATTTCTTTCTTATGGGGTATAGCAAAAAACTTTATAATGTATTGGGGGGGGGTTACAAGAAGTATAATATCAGAGGTCTTGTAAAAAGTCTATACCCGCTTTCCACAAATATCACAATTTCTTGCTATTGTTTTTGTTCATTATCGACAAAAAGTGCCTCAAATTCATCCCTGGAAATCTTTTCCTTCTCAAGAAGCAGCTCTGCGCAGCCATGCAGCACGCCGTCATACTCCTGTATAATCTTCTTTGCCCTTGCATAGCACTCATCAATCATGCACTTGACTTCCGCATCTATTTCGTTTGTAACCGCCTCGCCATGACTGCGCGTATGCGCAAGGTCACGTCCGATGAACACCTCATCGTCATCATCATCATAGCTGATTAAACCAATCTGCTCTGACATACCAAACCGCGTTACCATCTTACGCGCCAGCTTCGTTGCCTTTTTGATGTCGCTGGAAGCGCCTGTAGTAATATCGCCGAAAATAATTTCCTCTGCAATCCGTCCGCCCAGAGACACCATGATTTCCTGCATCATCTGTCCCTTGGTCATGAACATTTCATCCTTTTCAGGCAGCGGCATCGTATAGCCTGCCGCACCGATTCCTGTCGGAATGATGGAAACAGTATATACCGGTCCCACATCGGGCAGCACATGGAAAAGAATTGCATGCCCAGCTTCATGATATGCCGTGATTTTCTTTTCTTTATCTGAGATAAGGCGGCTCCTCTTTTCAGAGCCAATGCCGACCTTGATAAACGCTTTCTTGATGTCCGCCTGCCGGATAAAGCTCCGGTTCTGCTTGGCAGCGACAATCGCCGCTTCATTTAAAAGATTTTCCAGATCAGCGCCGGTAAAGCCCGCCGTTGTCTGCGCAATCTGTTTTAAATCCACATCGTCACCCAGCGGCTTATTCTTTGCGTGTACCTTTAAAATATCCTCTCTGCCACGCACATCCGGCGCACTTACGGTTATCTTCCGGTCAAATCTGCCCGGACGCAGGATAGCCGGGTCGAGAATATCTACACGGTTTGTCGCAGCCATAACGATAATGCCCTCGTTGACACCAAAGCCGTCCATCTCCACCAGAAGCTGGTTCAGGGTCTGCTCGCGCTCATCATGCCCGCCGCCCATTCCGGTTCCACGCCGTCTCGCTACTGCGTCAATTTCATCAATAAATACGATACAGGGCGCATTGTGCTTTGCATTTAAAAACAGATCCCGGACACGGGATGCACCCACACCGACAAACATTTCCACAAAATCAGACCCGGAAATGCTGAAGAAGGGAACACCTGCCTCTCCAGCAACCGCCTTTGCAAGCAGTGTTTTACCAGTTCCTGGAGCGCCCTCCAGCAGAACGCCCTTCGGAATCCGCGCTCCCACCTTGGTAAATTTTGCCGGTTCCTTTAAAAATTCAATGATTTCTTCCAGTTCTTCTTTTTCTTCCTGTAATCCAGCCACATCCTTTAAGGTAATCTTGCCTTCGCCCAGAGAGAGTCTCGCCCTGCTCTTTCCGAAATTCATCATCTTACCATTGCTGCCCGAATTCTGGGAATTCATCATTACAAAGAAGAATACGCCGATAATCAGCACAATCAGCATCGGAAGCATATAGGTAATAAACCAGTTTTCCTTCGGCACATCGTGCATAATCGGGTCTATCTTGTACTGAGAAAGCAGAGCTTCCATTTCCTTTACATCCGATACATAGGCAACCTTCGTACTGCCGTCTGCAAAGGTTACCTTCACAGCACCCGTCGGGGTCTCCCGATTCGGCTGAATCTCCGCATGCGTAACCCTGCCCTGCTCCAAATCAGCCGTCAGCTCCGCTTTGGTGTAAACCTCCTGCTTTTCACTTAACGTACTGATGAAAAAAGTCAGCCCCAGCAGAATCAGAATTACAATAAAATAAGTATTCAGGCTTTTGCCGCTTTTACTCAATGTTTTTCCTCCTGCAAGCGTTTCATTGCTTTATCTATTCTAATTCTCATCCAGCTCCACAACGCCGATGTACGGCAGGTTGCGGTATCTCTGGTCATAATCCAGTCCATAGCCCACGACAAACTCATCCGGAATCTGGAAACCTGTGTAGTCCACCTTTACTTCCACCACGCGTCGCTCCGGCTTATCAAGAAGCGTGCACAGCGCAAGGCTCTTCGGTCCTCTGTCCTTTAACATTTCCATCAGATAGCTGAGGGTGCGTCCGGAATCCACAATATCTTCAATAATAATTACTTCTTTATCCTTTAACGGTTCGTCTAAGTCCTTTATAATCTTGACAACACCACTGGATTTTGTCTCACTGCCGTAGCTTGATACAGACATGAAATCAAGTGATACCGGAAGGGAAATCCGCTTTGCAAGCTCGCACATAAAAAAGCTGCCGCCCTTAAGCACACATACCAGATGCACCTGTTTACCGGCATAGTCCCTGCTAATCTGTTCACCAATCGCCTTGATTCTGGCATCCACATCTTCCTCTGTCAGCAATACCCTGATTTTCTCCGCCATCCGAAGTTCCTCCTGTAATTCGTATCTGTAATACGTTTTTTGTATTTTTATCTATTTTGTAAAATTCACTGATACGGCTGCCGATGACCCATATAATATGGCTTCCGTCCGCCAGAAGCAAAAGCTCCTCCCGCTGTGCTCTGGGTATCTTTTCATCTATCATCCACGCCTTCAGCGATTTTTTCCCGCCGCTCCTGCAGGTTACCAGATAATCTCCTATCTGCCGCGTCCTGAGCACCGGACATCTTATTATTTTATCATAATCAAACCATTTCGTATATGTTTTTTCTGGAATATTTTGATTTTGCAGACCTTCAAAGGGGAATATTTCGCAGATAAGCCGTCTGCCATCTGCCAGAAGCATCTCTCCCGGCACGTTAAGCGTCTGTGCCAACGGAGCATGTTTCTCTTGCTCCTCTTTTTTCTTTTCCAGTACCAGCCTGTCATATTCCCGCCTTGCGGCAATGGCATAAGGCAGGTCGCACTGCCTGTTGCCCTCCTTTAAGAGCAGGTCACGCACCATTTCCACATGCGCCGCCGTGAAATCCTTCCGGCAGCCCGCTATACGCTCTAATGCCAGCATCAGCATTTCTCCCAAAAGAAAAGGATGCTGCGCCCGACATGCCTTTACATCCAATACCAGCATATCCTCCTGCATCTTGCTGCACGCCAGAAGTGCCCTGTCTGCATTTTCCCGAAGGTAGTCCTGCGCTCCGCGCACTCTGACACTCATGTCATAAATATGCTGAATGGCGCCTGCGCATACCTCCTGCTCTGCCACTGGAAGAATATGGTGCCGGATACGGTTTCTGGTATAAGTATCCTCGTTATTGGTATGGTCTATACAAAAGGAAATGTTCTTTTCATTAAGAAACGCTTCGATTTCTGCCCTGCCAACGCAAAGCAGCGGACGGATGATATTATTCCGCACAGGACTGATACCGGAAAGTCCAGCAAGTCCACTGCCGCGCAAAAGATGAAACAGCACCGTCTCGGCATTGTCATTCTGATTGTGTGCAACTGCAATCTTTCCCTCCGGCGCGCCTGCCCTCTCAAGCGTCTTTCGAAAAACGCGGTAACGCACCTCTCTGCCGGCTTCCTCTGTAGAAATGTGCCGCCGCTTCGCATACGCCTGTACATCCTCCCGAACACAGGTCAGTGGGATTTCCCACTGTTTACAGAGCTGCTGTACATACGCTTCGTCCTTATCCGCCTCACTGCGGATGCCGTGATGAATATGCGCCGCCAGCAGATTGAGCGAAAGCTCTCTTCTGAGCTCTTTTAAAAGAAAGAGAAGGCAGACCGAATCCGCCCCTCCCGAAACGCCTGCCACAACGGTGTCTCCCTGCCGCAGCATCGTATTTTCCCTGATAAAATCCCTTACCCTTTTCATCATCGTAATCATAGTATCACTATACGCAATTTATCTGTGAAAATCAAGCAGACAGTGGGCGCTTCTGCCTTATTTCCTGCTGTTTTCCCACAGTCCCAGCACCAGCACCGTCATATCGTCCTGCACGCGCCCCATCGTTTTATGAAGCACAAACTGCAAAATATAATTTGCCATCTCCTGTGGACTTTGCAGCTCCATCTGCGCCAGCACCTGTTCAAAGATTTCTTCATTGTCAACGCCGTCCACAACGCCGTCCGATACCATGATAATATAATCTCCATCCACAAGCTGCCGTTTTTGCCCGCTCACGTCGATTTTATGGAAAATACCAAGCGGCAGACTGTCCGCCTCCACCCGCTCTATCATTTCGCCGTGCTTGATATAGGTGCTCGCCGAACCGATTTTGAGCAGTTCGCAATTCCCTGTATACAGATTTATGTCGCAAACATCCAACGTAGACATATTTTCTTCCTCTGTCCGCGCCACCAGCACTCCGTTTATCATTTCTGCCGCCGTCTCCTTCGAAAAGCCCGCTTCCGAAAAACGCTCCAACAGGTCAATTACCAGCTCGCTGTCCGCCATTGCCTTTTCCCCTGAGCCCATGCCATCCGAAAGCGCCATAATCAGATTGCCGTTTCCCTGCTCAATAAAGCTGCAGGTATCGCCCGATACGGTCTCATTTTCCCGCGTTGCCTTTGCCATGCCGGTCAGAATGCAAAACGGTGCTTCCTCCTCAAATACGATCGTCTCATACTCCCCTGGCAGAAAAAACAGGCTGTCGCGCTCCGCAAGCAGCCGCCTGTCAAACAGGACGGAAAAAAATTCTGCCGCTTCCTCCACTGTCATGACGCAGCGCTCGTCCACCTTCATGCTGACTGCCAGCTTCATGCCGCAGACCTCATCCTGCGTACGGTAAATGCTGCGTACCAAGATTCCCTGCTCCTTGCAGGCGCGGATAATCTTTTTCAACTCTCTCTCCTTAAATGGATAAAGCGGCTGCTCCTCCTGCGCCAGTGTACGGATGATACGGGCAATCTCCTGCAGGTTGTCCGCAAGGATTTCCCTATCCTCCAGAAGCCGCCGTTTCATCAGCAGCGCCTGCCTGTCCGCGCCTTCTCCTTCTTCTTTTTTTCTGTATGTAAATGTCTTTGCCAGACTGCAAAAGGAATCCGCATAACCAAGCAACTTCTTTTTTCCATAATCCGAAACCAGAAGTCCCTGCATCTGCCGCTCCGCCATTTCTGTTTTTCTCATACTGCCCACCCTCTCTTTTTATCAAGACCTTTCCAAAGTCTCTTTGCAAGAACACAGTATAGCAGAGTTTTTTTGCAGGATTTGTCATATCCGCATAGACTTTTCTGATTTTTTTCAGACAAAAAATGCTCCCGATTATAAAATCAGGAGCATTTCCATTCAGATATTTATTTCTCTTCCTTACGCTTCTTTACAGCTACAACCCCTACCGCTGCCGCCGCTGCAATTCCTGCAAAGGCTATCAGCCAGATAAGCGCTGCCCTGCTCTCTGTATCAGAGCTATCCTTTACGCTATCCTCGGAAGCCGTCTCTGCACTCTCAGCTCCATCGCTTCCTGCTGCGCCTGTGGTATCTGCCGTAGCTGCTTCCTCCATCGAAGCCTCATCTAACACGATGGTATAGTCCGAAGCATGGGTAAAGCTAAGATAAGCAAAGCCTTCCTCATCTACCTCTCCTGCACTGATGAATTCCAGTTCCCCTGTGCTTTCATTGTAGTAGAAGAGGTTTGCCACAAGCCCCTTGTTGGCTGCCCCTACGTTGATGCGCAGGACTGCCTCAAAGCCAAACCTTCCTTCATAGGCAAGCGTTACATTCATCGAAGCCCTCTCGCCTGTCAGGGCATTGATGATGTCTACCGGAATCGTATCCGATGCCTCTTCGCCATACGTTACCTTAAAGTCAATGTCTCCGACCTTATCTGAAACGCTCTTTCCATTTACGGACCAGGAAATCCCACCTCCCAGGTCGAACTCTATCGTTACGTCCTTTCCGCGTATCTCATCAAATACATCTCCCGGCACTACGCTTGCGCCGTTCATATCGACAGTGACTACCTCGCCCTCTGCGCGTACCGCTGTCTCTGCCTTGATGACATCCCAGCCTTCCTTGCCGTCCTCTCCGCGGATAAAAGGCATTGCCTGCTCGCCAGACTCTACAGGTGCATTGCCCTGCGGTCTTATCGGGTTTGCCGGCTGCGCCGGCGCTGGAGCCGGTGCGGGTATAGGTACTGGCATCGGTGTGGGCGTCGGTGCAGGCGTCGGTTTTGCAGGCTGCGCTGCCGTAGAGTCCTTCCTGCCCGAGCTGCTTCCGGAGCTTCCACTGTGATGTCCTGAGCTGCTTCCTGTGCTGGAAGAGCCTCCAGATGCAAGCTTCTCTATCGCCTTCTCTGCATAGTAGCCGCAGTCGCTGCACGCATAGGACATGATGCCCTCCTGCGTGGTCGTTGCCGGTCTGAGTTGTTTGCTTACAAGATTCGTATGGTTCGCCGTATCCTTCGGCGTTGCAACACCGTCATCTAATTTCTTACCGCATACCAGACACCAGGTCTCGCCTGTAATTCCCTCTGCCATACAGGTTGCCTTGACAGCTCCCTTTGCTTCCTTCTTTGCATGCTCGCAGCTTGCACGGGTAATCTGGACCGTAACGGTTTCCGTTACATAGCTGCCCTTATCTGCCCCGTCATAGACTGCCGTTGCAGAAGTTACATTACTACCAGTGCCATCATCTTCTGCCAGCGCTTTTGCCGCATCCGCATCATCCCATTTCCAGCCCTGTGGCAGCTTCACACTGCCGACCGTCTCACAGGAATGTGCCACGTTCATTTTACTGCCCGGCATAAACGGTGCTTTTGCTGCTTTTTCAACTGTTACTGTCACGCTGCCCGTCACTGCCTCATAGGAAGTGGTATCCTCCGGCGTAAAGAGATACTCGAAGGTCGTATTTCCAAGATAGGTAAGCTTCGTCGAAGGCGCCTTCCACTTGAAGGTTCCGGCTACCGATGCAGCTGCTCCCGTGCCAGTGCCAGTGCTTCCCATGCCATTTCCATAAACTGCCGCACCTGTAAGCATCTGATTGTACAGGTAATCGCCATGCGTATACGCATTTGCTGTGGTGGGCTGTGTACTGATATACGGTATTGCTTTCTTTACTGTCAGCGTTACTGTTTTTTCTATTGTCTCATAATTTTTCGTATCCGTCGGCGTGAAGATAACCGGATACGCATTGGTTCCAGGCTTTGGTACAAGGCCTGCCTCCTTAAAGCTCCAGCTGCCATCAAGCATTGCGCCATCTGCGCCTCTTACCTCGCCCGGCTTCTGCGCATGGCTCTGACACCAGTCAGCCGCAATACCCGTAGGGCTGTAGTAATACGCTTCGGGAACCGGCACGCTCACAACCTTCGACACTGCTTTTTTGACGCTGACCGTTACCATTCCCTTGCACTTCGCATACGCATCATCCGTCGGTGTAAAGGTCCATGCCGCATTGTAATACCCTGCATCCGGTTTTTTATCCGGTTCATCAAAGGAAAGCTTTCCGGGTACTGTCTTTCCGCTCACCTTATCCGTAAAGGCTGCACTGTTAAACTGCAGGCTGGAAAGCGCCTCTCCGTAGGTCAGGGTATCCGTCTTAAGGCTTATGCTGCCCTTCGGCTGTACCGGCAGCTGGTTTATCAGCCTTATTTCGATCCTGATTTCATTATTGGTATTTATCTTATAGTTCGCAGTCGATACTGGCACCGTTATCGTTGCCTCATCGCCTACTGTACCACCCGCCTTTACTGTGTAAGAGAGCTTGCCATCCTGAGAAACGCTCACTCCTTCAAGGATGCTTTTACTGTCCGACGTCTTGACTGCGCCATAGGTTATTTCACCGCAGTCCTTTGGCAGAAGCGCCGCTAAGTCAATGGTATCCGAGCCGCCTCTGAGGAACAGAAAATCCCTATAAATGTTTGGTGGATTAAAATAAGCCTGCGCAATATTGACTTCTACAGTCAATGGCTCTGCCTCTGTATAATTTATAGCTGTAGGATATAAAAGCTTAATCTTCGCGCTTCCTGCGCCCTTAATCGTTACCTCTCCTTCCCTTGAAACCGAAAGAAGCCTTGTCGCAATGTCTGCTTTATCTATATCATTACCATTTGCATCCTTTGCATCTGTGACGGTATATTCAGGAAGGTTGTAGTGGATATTATTTGTTTTTACTGCCAGAGAGAACGGAGCATCTCCATAGCTAACACTCCAGTTATCCTGATAGCCTGCAAGCTTCACAAACTTGCCCTCCGCCTTGTCAGTGTAAAGGAAACCTCTTTCTCTCGTAACAGTAACAGGGTCATCGTTGTTGATGTCCTCATAGTAGCCCTCTACCTTTATGCTGTAATTTCCACTGGTTGAAGCTTCCTCAATCCAAAACGCCCACTTGCCAGCAGCACCATCCGGCTTTGTTGCCTCCGCATCTGTCCGAACATCTAATTCCTTCCAAAATTCTGTCTCCGTATCGCCATCCGCCAATGTTCCACTTACGATTTTAAATTTAAGCTTTTCCATTCCCGGGAAAGGTTCCCCGTAGGTTCTGTGCATATTTTCAACCTTAATCGTAATCGGGCGCGGTGCAATCGTCGGCGTAACCTCCACAACTGCCGCTTCATAGGTATCGCCATAGCTTGCATTCGGTGTAAAGGTTACCAGACATTTCCCGGTATCATTTATCTGCCACGTACGGGTATCGCCTTCCTGCACGTTCATCTTCCACGTACCGGTAATGGTCTCATCACCATACATGGCAACGCCGTCCTTCGTTATCTTTAAATCCGCAGTCTTATCGCCATAAACGCCGCTTACTTCCGGAAGTGTCGTAACCTTCGGCATCGCCTTTGTTGTGGTAAATGGGCTAACACTATACCCCGAGAAATTACCTGCTTTATCGATGGCTGCCATCCATATCTGGAACTTCTCACTTGGCTGCAAGCCCGTTATCTGAATCTCAGTTGTTCCTTTTTGGGCTTCTATCTTATATGCTGGCGTAGTTACCGCATTTCCATCTATATTAGCGATGGTTACCATCTCTCCGCTCTTTGCAAAGGACGGTTTCCATTTTTCATTCTCGCACTCGGCAAGCGGTCCGTCAGCCATAGTCGACGGCTGAACATACTCCCATATTTTTCCAGTAGATTGTGCAGTCAAATCATCGTACGAACTGCCACCTGCATTCTCCAAATTACGCAGACCTTCATCCACATAGAAGTACAGCAGCGTCGCATCCTCACTCAGTTCAACAGGAATAACCGCCTCTGTATCTCTTATCTTGCTTTCACTTGATAGCGTTAGTGTGGGCTTCTCCGTATCCACCACGATGCCCTCGGTGGAGATATATTCACTCTTATTTCCCGCAGCATCAACAGCATAGGCATAGACAATATAATTGCCATCATTTTTTAATGCGTTTGAGTTGGGAGGTACCGTGCCTACATTTCCCAGTCCACTGCTGACAAATATAAAGCTCGTCGTTATATCAGATCCTCCTTCCTGCACCTGATCTAATTCATCATTCTTCTTTACCGCTACCTCACCGCCTGCGGCAGTATCGTCAATTTCCTGAATATAACAGTAGTACCTTGCACCATTCTGGTCAAGACCACTGACCCCATTCACACCCAGCTTCTCATCATTCGCCTTAATCTTAATCTCCAGCGTATGATTATTATAAAGATGTCCGAAGCTGACCGCATTTAAGAGCTTTCTCCACCAGTTTTCCTTAATCTGGATGCCAAAGCCCTCTGTATTGCCATTTTCATCCGCCCATGTCGGTGCAGTCGTGTCAATCTTAAGGGTTACATCCACCGGCTCAGAAATATAGCCTGTTTTAGGGTCTTTGCCCCAGAGCTTCACCGTCTGTGAGCCTTCTCCCTTAAAGGTATAGCCCGGATTCCTGTCTGCAATCGCATCCTCAAGGCTTGTGTAAAACTCTACATCCTTACTTAAGCCTGCAGCCTCTTCCTTGTCAGCTCTACATACAATGTATTTCATACTGCGCGATGGCAGAAGGCTACTACTTGAAACATCAGTTTCAGAAAAGCCTACCGGAACACCATCACCCTTCCAATAGTAAGGGTCCTCCCTATACCACTTCGCTGTAGACAGCGTCGTCTGCTTCAGTGTAAAGGCAGACTTAATCTGGAATTTTGCAGACAGCTTGCCCGTATAATTGCCCGTACCGGTAATCGTAGCCTTTGCAAACTTCTCGCCAGAAGTTCCCACGCCGCCAACTGTCGATATGTCTATATTGTCCTCAGCAGTTATGGTAAAATCGGTATCTCTTTTAAGCGTATACTCTGGCGCTGCTGCTGTTCCTGTTTCATCCTTAAGCCCTGTATCCACAAGCTTATCATCCCAGGCTGTCGGGATAATCGGTTTACCGGTATAATAGGCAATAACAGGCGTATTTTCATCATAAGCAAATGTAATCTCGCTTAAATTTCTGGGCGTAATCTTTGCCTTAAGTTCCTCTGAAACCTTCGTCGTGCCGCAGTCTTTATTTGTTACCCGGATATAGAAGGGATATTCTCCGGCATCGGTAATCATATACGGACTTTCCACATCGCCAGCTTGACCATATTCTATTACTGTTTTCCAGGTCTGCTGATTATCCGTACTGTATTCAACTTTCGTAGGATTCTCCCAGTCAACGCCAAACCATTCCTCTGACGCTGTCCTGTCACATAAAGGAATGTATTCACCCTCTGTCAACTGAGTAAACTGTCCTATGTCATAAGGGTCCGGCTTAAACAGAATTGCTTTATAGTTGTTATCCCACGCCTTATGCGTTTTTCCAGTATAGGGTACCTCCTGGTCGGCTCCGCATACCCCGAAGTCGCCAAAGTTCATCTCTCCTTCGCCAATCGTAAAGTATATGGTAAGAGAACCGATATAAGACCGTCCAGTGCCGGTAATCGTTACCTGCGGCGCTGCTTCCTTATCAAATCCGGCATCGCCCTGTTTCAGAGGATACGGCTCTACATTATTTTTATAGACCACTGTATAATCCGCATTATTATTCGAAGGTCTATCTCCGCCGAAGCCAAGTGTGCCATAACCTCCTCCATAGTTTGGTTTTGTAAGCTCCTGCACATTGCCACTCACAGGTTTCCATGTGATTTTTGACAATATCTGCGGATAGCTGTCGTAGGTACGACCTTCCAGACCTTCGATATGAAGGTAGCCTTTTTTATAGGCTTCCGCAAGGTCAGTCCTTCTGCAGTTGCTGCAATAGCCATAGTCATCCTTCGTATGTGCCTTAAGGGTTACCTTAGAAGACGGCATCGTGAAGGAAAGGTCTGTCGTATCTATCGTTACTGCATTGCCGCCATAAGGCACATAAGAGCAGACCTCGCCCGTGACCTTAATTTTCTGGTCTGTCGTACCTCCATTGCTGTACAGTCCGTAGGTTGCACCGTCCCTCTGTGTGACATTTGTGTCATTTTCTCCGTCTGTGGGCAGAGCGATACCACCCAACTCTATCGGAAACCATACCTTAAATTTCCCAGTTCCTTTCGTGATTTTGCTGGAAATATCAGCAGAGTCATGATTGCAGTAGATGCTGGCATCCAGATTACTTTCATCTCCTGTAAACGTATTAGGTATTTCTGCTTCCTTCTCTATGACTATCTCCGCCTTGCCAGAAGGAACCGCTACATCCCATAGTCCAGCTACGCCCTCGCCCAGCCGCAGTACAGCGGCATCACCTACCGTATCGCCACGAAAGCTTATGTTTCCGACCACGTTTATATTTTTTATAGTAACATCCTGCCCATCTGTCATAAACAGGTAGTTTCCCCTACCCATCAATCCATGTGGCGCATCACCCTCTGAACGCAGCGTTATCTCAGCTGGGAGATACTTTTTATTAGCCAACGCATAACCCTTAGTAACTTCTACATCCTTCAGCAGCAGAATTTCTAGCTTCTTCCACGTCGCATATTCCTGCAGATTGTTCAAATTCGAGTTCGTATCTTCCAGACAACTCATAGCAGCATCCCATGTCAGAAAGTACTTTGTTTTTGTCCCACCGTCATTTTTCTCTATCTGAAACTTTACAACAGCCAAAGATGCATCCTCCGGTGTATCAGCAGGAAGTACCTTTACATTGTTCAGCGTTTTTTCCGTTCTGCCTATATCGGTCTTAATACCAGATGAATAAAAGGCATAACCATCTGCCAGTGTATCCTCGATAGCATAGCGCTGTTCTTCATCAAGCAAATCTTCATTGCTTCCAGGAAAAGCATCCAGAGTAATTACCTTATACTCACCACCCGAAAGCATTACTTCTGCACGCAGATTCTTACTGTGGTCTATCTGCAAAGTCTCTATCTTTGTATCAGCCCCGGATACGCTAAGAGCCGCACCGCCGCATACTCGAACCTCCCTTCCATCATACGTACCTCCGGTAATTGTACAGGAAATGCCTGTATTGTCGTTAGCATTTCCAATATAAATACTTTGGCTGTAATGACCGCCTTCTAATTCTCCAGTCGCACCGCCGGAAAATTTCAAGTTCTTCGTATAATTACCATTCTCTACCGTAAGCTTTGCTTTGCTCTGAATAGAAATTGGGGCGCTCAGTGTTCCATTCTGCCCAGCGCTTGTGTCTTTAAAGACTGCCTCTACACCTTCGCCAGTGATATAAACATTTCCTATAACGGTACAGCCATTGAGGTCCATACAAAAGCTGACATTTTTTGTACCCCCATCTATTTTCCACTCGCTTCCTGACTCAGAAATATTTTTCAGGATTTTCAACGTAATTTCAAGTTCTGCATCAGCAGCATCTACTGTATCTTTAATTGCAGCTATTGCTTTCGTAAGTGTTGCATAACGTTTTGTATTCCCACCTACCGTAACTTCCGCAACACCTTCTTCTACCGTAAAGGCTGCCTTTTTGGAGGTCGCCGTATCTTTACCGCAGGTCGCTACACAGTAGTATTGATAGGTGCCTGCCGAAAGTCCCGTAGGGATCCTGTAGGTCTCAGTTTTTGCATCCTGCCCCGTTTGTTCTACTTTGGTCGTTGTTTTTCCATTTATTGTTTCATCAGCATACCACTGGTAGGAGATACTGCCACTGCCAGATACCGCTTTTACGGTTAGCTCAGGCGCCTCGGCAGCGGTATAGTTTTCCATCACAGTTTCCGCTCCGCTGACAATCGTTGGATGCGTCGTGAAATAGAGCGGACTTTGAACAGCCGTTACCTTTCTCCCTTCGTCTGTCCACCTGGCTGTTAGGTCTGCATAGGTACCATCATCATACTTTAAGGTATAGCCGACCTTCAGAAGGTCCTGCAGGGTTTTCTTAGAATTATTAACCCAAATCGCATTTTTTGAGGCAGAGGCAAAGGTTCCCCCTGCAATCTGGCTGTTGTCGGGCAGACAAAGACGTCCATTAAAGGTTCCACCCTCAATGCCTACGGCTACCTTACCATAGCTGGTATCCATTATAGTACCGCTGCCATCATTCGCCGTTAAAGCAGCGCCTTTCTTAATTGTAATCTTAACGCTGGCAGAGATAACATCGCTTCCAAAGTAGACGCAGCGACCCCCACTGTTCTTATTTTCAATAACTGCGCCATCACCAATGGTACAGTCGGAGCAGCTGTCCGTAAACATAATGGTGCCATAGCCAGACCTAACATTTCCGGTTACCTCCGTATTGGTAATTGTACAGGCTTTACCCTTATCAATAGTAATGGTACCTACCTGTTCACCACTACTTCCACTAATACTTGCTTTGTCAATGGTACAGGTCACACCTTCCCACATCGCAACTGTGGGACCGGTTCCAGCATTTTTGATTGTGACACACTTAATTCTCAGCATTGAACCCCTATCTGCAGTTACCAGTCCCTCTCCTTTGAATTTGTTTTTACAGTCATAGCTGCCTGTAATTGTTCCCTTATTCGAGTCGGGTGAGGTAATTGTTATATTTACACTTTTAAAATATAAACGTGCACCGTCAGCCAGTGTCAATGTATGGCCATCCAAATCCAGCTCTATCTCTTTTGCCAAACCTGTATCAATGGTAAGCATACTTGTTATAGATGCATCATTATTCAACAGTTTAATGGAAACTTTTTGCAGTCCTGCGCTTTTCTTATCGTTAATCCATGTTGCAAGGTCCTGAGCGGTATAGGGGGCTTTCTCCGTTCCGTCAGCATCCGTTTCTGTTACCTCAATCGTTCCATCAGCCAGCAGTGCAATCCCATATTCGCCTACGAGCACATAGATGGTCGGAAGCTCCACGTCCTTACCCAATACGAGCTGGTTGCCGTCGCCATCCTCTTCCGGCAGTACCGGCGTATAGGCATAGCAGAAGCCGTTTGACGCTTCACTGCTGTCAAATTCTTCTGCGTCGCTCTCTTCCACATTCAGCTCCCACTTGATGTTTTTCAGACGGATTTTCTCCGTCGTTGTCTCGGTATCAGAGGAAGCTGCTGCGTCAGAGCTGCCTGTCGTCTTTACACTCTTGGCAGATGAGGTTGTGTCGGAGGCTGCGCTGGTTGTTTTTGCAGCAGTTGCACTGTCGGATGTGGATGCTGCGTCAGAGGCATCGTCCTTCTCTGCCGCGTGCACTATAAGTTTATGCGGCAAAAGGGCATCCGCCATCTGTCCAATAAGCGTACCAAAAGCAGAGGGTAGGTCGGCACGTGCCTGTGTATCCTCTGTATCAGAGCTGCTGCCCGAATCGTCCGATTTGCTGGAGATGTCCGAGCTGCTTGATTTATTTGAACTATCAGATTTATTCGAGCCTTCAGAGCTGTTCGATTTATCTGAGCTTCCAGAAGAAGCTGATTTGTCAGACTTATCAGCGCCTGTATTCTGGCTCTTGGAATCAGAACTGCTGGAGCCATTTGAGCTGTTTGATTTGTCAGAATTATTGGAGCTATCCGACTTGTCAGAAGTGCTTGTATTGTCTGATTTATCAGAGGCACCTGTATTGCCGGATTTATCAGAAGCATCCGCATTGCCGGAATTGCCATCCTTTTCATCTGAGGATGTGGCATCCTTCTTATCGTCGGACGCAGTATCTCCATTACCGTCATCCTTCTGCGCATCGTCCTTCTCTGTATCCCCAGCTTCAGACTCGGAAGCATCTGCTTCATCGTCGGCTTCCTTTTCATCCGCCTGCGTGGTCTTTTCTACCGTAACAGTCAGGCTGGTCGGGAATTTGATGTCGCTCTCAAACGCACCGATGGGCAGAGTCTGCTCCGTGATGTCCTTGGAAAGCTCCTCAAAGGAGACAATAGTCATCTTACCGCTCTCACTCTCGTCGGTCTTTGCAGAAACCGAGAGTGCGGACAGGTCTACAGTATTGGCAACCATCGCAACGGTCAAGCCCATCACGAGCACGCGCTTACGCAACTCCCTCCACCTGATTTTTTCGTGGGTCTGCTGCCAATCCCTCTCTGGCATGGTATTTTTCTTTTTCATGTAAACTCCTCTCTTTTACCCTTATACTTCCTGCTGCCTGTGCAGCTTCTCTATGTTTTCAGTCTTTACCTTTCATCATATAAATATATGAAAGTATATAGTATATGAATGTATCTGCGTGGATGTACACGCTGGATGCCCGCATAAACAGGCAAACACATAATTAACCACTTTCATTGTATAGGATTTTGAGAGGTCCGGTCAAGATATTTGACCTAATTGTCGCCAAAAGAGCCTGAATGTTTTTAAAAGAGGGAAATGCGGCTGTCGCAAACAGCTTGTCCTCATTTCGATGCACGGACAATGCCTGCAAGGTAAGATTTTTAAGATAAGATTTTTAAGATGAGACTTTTAAGGTAGGGTTTATCATGAGAAAGGTCAGATAGATGAAAGAGTCGTGTAAACAAGCTTGCAAAGATAAGAAACAGATTTGGACACGGAATATAAAAATAGAAATTCTGTATAGACAAAAGGATATACTCGCCGTCATCTATTGGCTGGTAACCATTTTCACTTTTCATACATTGTGTGACGTGGGTTAACGCTCTGCCATTTTTTAGCATATTATGATATTATGCCAGCGTTAACAGCTCTTCCTGTACTTCCTTGACAAAATCGACGGAAGTGTTGCATATTGATGCTATTTCCTCAATAGAATCTTCATTTCTCACAAGAAGATTTTTAATAATTTTTTCTTTTTCTTCCTCTACCAAAAGCTTGCCATAGCTCTCTATTGATTTACACATCTCACAT
>CAKRYY010000013.1 GCA_934432885.1 uncultured Lachnospiraceae bacterium | reverse complement strand
TGTATATGGAGGTCAGCCAGAAGAAGGGCGAGAAGGATACCGTCAGCTTTTCCGAGGAGGATTTTGAACTGATTCGTGAAAAGGTTCCGCATGTCAAAGGCGTTACGCCGAATTGGAATATATGGGGCTCAACGGTAGAGGGACGAAAAGGCAGCTTTGATGCGATAGTTGACGCAGGAAATGAAGCGCTGGAGTATTCGTCAAAGGACCCAATTATCAGGGGCACTTACTTTAATAAGACGGACTGTGATGCTGGCAGACTGGTAGGCGTTCTGCGGGAAAGCGGCGCACGGCAGCTCTTTGGAAGCACGGACGTAGTTGGCGTTACAATGGAGGTTGGCATTTACAATACGACCAGAGAGGTGACGATTGTAGGAATCCGGAAGGATAATGCCTCTACGCTTACATCGGCGCTTACAGACTCCGGTTCTATCGAGATTGAAATGCCGATTAACGCACTTACAGACTTTGACTTCTGGCTTGAAGAATATGACGGAATGTATATTATAGCGGACAGCTCAGCATATTCCTCTGAGGCTGCCAAGAAGGCTGTCGCACTTATGGAGGCAAAGTATGGGCTGCGCGGCGAGGATTTGATTTCTGTGCAGGACTTTAACGACCAGATGGCGCGGGTCAACTCCGTGCTGAATTACATTACGATATTTGTTGCCTTCGTTGCGGCGATTTCCCTGTTGGTAGGCGGTATCGGTGTTATGAACATCATGCTGGTGTCCGTAACCGAGCGGACAAGAGAAATCGGTATCCGGAAGGCGCTGGGAGCACGGACCTCGTCCATTATGCTGCAATTCCTTTCGGAATCGGCGATTATTACGCTGGTAGGCGGCGTTATCGGTATTGCCATCGGCATAGGCGGTGCAATGGGCGTTTGCTCACTGGTTAATGTCAGGGCGGACGTAAATCCTGCTGTAATCTTAATGGCAACGCTTTTCTCCTCTGGTGTAGGCCTGTTTTTTGGTATTTATCCGGCGAGAAAGGCAGCGAAGCTCAGCCCGATTGAGGCGCTTCGGCATGAATAGGAAAATCTTGCACTTTATTTGATTTTCGGTATAATAGAATAGAAACAGTAAAGAGCATCTGCAAGCGCTGTAGGTGCTCTTGTGTTTTCCTTTTATAAGAAAAGGGAGAGAGGATGAAACAATGGAGGTTCGGTTTCAGACAAGGATAACAACGGGAATTTTATATGATTATATGCTCAGGCATACCTATAACAGCCCGTCAGGACTGATAGGCAGCGTTGCAGGAGCAATTTTTATCATTGCCTTTTTTGCAAAGGGGCATTTTCTGTATCTGCTGGCGGGGGCTTTTTTGCTTTTATATCTTCCGGGCAGTCTTTTCTTAAGCGCAGCGCGGCAGATGAAACAGGTGCCGGCATTTAAAGAGCCGCTTTCCTATCGGCTGTGCGAGGAGGGCATAGAAGTCTCTCAGGGCGGCGAGAGCCAGATGCAGAGCTGGGAAAAGGTCTATAAGGTAGTTTCTACAGGGAAGAGCATTATTCTGTACAATACAAAGGTAAATGCGTGGATATTTCCACGTAAGGATATGGGAGAGGCGGCACCGAAGGTCATAGAGATGATTTCCACGCATGTTCCGCCAAAGAAAGTCAAGATACGGTGGTAGCTATGGTATATGAGTCAGAGAGCGCAAAAGAGACGTTTTTGCTTGGCAGGCGGATTGGGCAGGAGGCAAAGCCGGGACAGATTTATACCCTGACGGGAGATTTGGGAACCGGAAAAACTGTATTTACGCAGGGCGTTGCAGATGGCCTTGGCATTACAGAGCCGGTCAACAGTCCTACGTTTACGATTGTACAGATTTATGAGAGCGGCAGATTGCCGTTTTATCATTTTGATGTTTACCGGATTGCAGATGTAGAGGAAATGGAAGAAATCGGCTATGAGGACTGCTTCTATGGAGAGGGCATCTGTCTGATTGAGTGGGCAGAACTGATACAGGAGATTCTTCCGAAGGACTGCATTTCCATCCGCATAGAAAAGGATTTATCCAGAGGATTTGATTATCGCAGGATTACGATTGAACCCGCTAAATAGAGCTGGGCTTTGAAAGAAGGGAACAGACGGCAGTATGAAGATATTAGCACTTGACAGCTCCGGACTGACGGCATCCGTAGCGCTTTTGGAGGATGATAAGCTGACGGCAGAATACAGCGTCAACTATAAAAAGACACATTCCCAGACGCTTGTGCCGATGCTGGCGGCGATTCGGGAGATGACGGAGCTTGATTTAAAGACAATCGATGCAATTGCAGTGGCGGCAGGACCCGGCTCCTTTACAGGGCTGAGGATTGGCAGTGCGACGGCGAAGGGACTGGGATTCGCACTTTCTGTGCCGATTATTCCTGTGCCTACGGTGGATGGGCTTGCCTATCAGATGTATGGGAGCGATAAGCTGATCTGTCCGATTATGGATGCCAGAAGAAATCAGGTCTATACGGGACTGTATGAATTTCAGAAAAAGACAGAGCAAAACCCCATTTCCTATGAGCTGCATACCCTAAAAGCACAGTGTGCGGTTTCGATAGAGGAGATTGCTTCTGCCTGCAATGCGCTTGGCAGAGAGGTCATTTTTCTGGGAGACGGTGTGCCGGTTTTTGCGCAGAAGCTGCAGGAGCTGATGCAGACAGCCTATTCCTTTGCACCGGCGCATAAACGGATGCAGAGCGCGGCGGCGGTTGCCGTTTATGGCGCTGTTCTCTACAAAGAAGGAAAATATGAAAGCGCAGAGCAGCATCAGCCAGAGTATCTGCGTCTGTCACAGGCAGAAAGAGAACGTATGGAAAAGGCGGGGGCAGGATGCTAGTCAGACGCATGGAAAAAGCGGATGTTCATCAGGTGGCGCAGAATGAGGCTGCATGCTTTTCAATGCCCTGGTCGGAACAGGCTTTTCTGGATACGCTTATAAGACCGCAGGCAGCTTATTATGTAGCGGAGCTGGACGGCAAAATCGTCGGACACTGCGGCGTTACGGATATTGTCGGCGAGGGCGAGATTACAAATGTTGCAGTGCTTACCGAGTACAGAGGCTGCGGAATTGCAGGCGCAATGCTGGAAAGACTGCTTTTGGAAGGAAAGGAAGCCGGCATAACGGCGTTTACGCTGGAGGTGCGTGCAGGAAATGTACCGGCGATACGTCTGTACGAAAAGGCAGGCTTTGTAACGGAAGGCATAAGGCGCGGCTTTTATGACAATCCCAAAGAGGACGCGCTGATTATGTGGAAAAGATAGGCAGGAAAAGGAACAATTACCACTCTTTTTGAGGGCTGTGGATGGTATACTTTTTGCAGGTAAAGGAGGAAGAAGTATGCGAGAGTTTTCAGGACCGGATAGCAGGATGCTGGTGCATATAAGCTGTAACTGCTGTGGACGAAAGATGATGGTAAAAAATGGAATCGTGGAAGAAGGCTGTATTATGGCACGTGTGCCCTTCGGCTATTTTTCAAAAAAAGACGGGCAGGTGCACCGCTTTGAGCTTTGTGAGGCGTGCTACGATAAAATCATCGCGGGCTTTCAGATTCCAGTGGAAATAGAGGAGGAGACAGAGCTTTTATAGCTGCTGTTTAGGGACGGCGCAGCTATCGCCGTCATAGAATAAGAGGAATGTTATGCTGGATATTTGCTTGCTTGGGACAGGCGGCATGATGCCGCTGCCATATAGATGGCTGACGTCCCTGATGGTACGATATAATGGAATGAGTATGCTGATTGACTGCGGTGAGGGGACGCAGATTGCAATGAAGGAAAAGGGCTGGAGCCCAAAGCCGATTGATGTAATCTGCTTTACGCATTATCATGCCGACCACATCAGCGGCTTGCCGGGGATGCTTCTGACGATGGGAAATGCAGAGCGTACCCAGCCTCTGCTTTTGATCGGACCCAAAGGACTGACGAGAGTGGTAAATGCACTGCGTGTCATTGCGCCGGAGCTTCCGTTTGAAATTATCTGCCGGGAAATTGAAGGGATGGAGGAAACTATCTGGCAGAATGGTCTTAAGATTGAGGCATTCCGCGTCAACCATAATGTGCTTTGCTACGGCTACAGCGTCAGCATTGAGCGGCAGGGAAAGTTTCAGCTTGAGAAGGCACAGGCGCTTGGAATCGATAAAAAATACTGGAACCGCTTACAGAAAGGTGAGATAATAGAGACAGAGGAAGGTACCTATACCCCGGATATGGTGTTAGGGGCGCCACGTAAGGGACTTAAGGTAACCTATACGACAGATACGCGGCCGACAGAGAGCATCGTAACACATGCACAGGGAGCGGATTTGTTTATCTGCGAGGGTATGTACGGAGAGCCTGAAAAGGCGGCAAAGGCAAAGGAATATAAGCACATGACCTTTTATGAGGCGGCACAGCTTGCTAAGCGGGCGCAGCCAAAGCAGCTCTGGCTGACCCATTACAGCCCGTCGCTTGTACGCGCGGAGGAGTTTATGCCACAGGTGCGGAAAATCTTCCCGGAGGCGTATGCGGGAAAGGATGGAAAGACGGCAGAGCTTTCCTATGATGAGGATTAAGCTGATATAAAGCGGATGCAGGCGTTGCAGTCTGTGTGGAGAGGGGGCGTCTTGATGAAACGATTTCAGGGAAAAAAAGGAATGGTAATATTGCTGCTGCTTATCTGCATGCTGGTTGGATACTATTTTTATCTCTCCAACCGGTATCAGGAGGCAAAGGAAAACGCAGTGGAGACGACGAACGTACAGGATGTGCTTCTGCGTGATTTGGAGCGGAATTATCCGGCGACACCAAAAGAGGTCGTAAAATATTACAGCGAGCTGACAAAGTGCTTTTATAATGAGGAATATACAAGCGAGGAGCTCTCACAGCTCGCGGCAAAGGCGATGGAGCTTTATGATGCTGAGCTGATAGCGAACCAGTCCGAGGAGGATTATATTCCGCAGCTCAAATCCGATATTGCAACCTTTAAGAAGGATGAAATCACTGTCTCCAGCTATAAGACAGCGAGCAGCACTGATGTAGAGTATTTTACAAAGGACGGGCGTGAGTGCGCAGGTCTGTTCTGCACCTATACGCTCCGGTCGGGTGCGCAGCTGCAGTATCTTGAGGAACAGTTCGTTCTGCGCAAGGATGAAGAAGGACACTGGAAAATACTCGGCTGGGAAAAGGCAGAAACGAAGAAACAAGATTAGTAAGAGAAAGAAGAACCAAAATGAAGCAGGAAGATATTTATATTCTGGCGATTGAAAGCTCCTGTGATGAGACGGCGGCAGCGGTTGTAAAGAATGGAAGAGAAGTGCTGTCCAATGTTATCTTTTCGCAGATTGAGCTGCATAAGCTTTACGGGGGAGTAGTGCCTGAGATTGCCTCCCGTAAGCATATCGAAAAAATCAATCAGGTAATTGGCGAGGCACTTTCGGAGGCAAAGATGGAACTCCATGATATGACGGCAATCGCAGTTACCTATGGCCCCGGACTTGTCGGAGCGCTTTTGGTAGGCGTATCTGCTGCAAAGGCAATCAGCTTTGCAAGCGGGCTTCCGCTTGTCGGCGTGCACCATATTGAGGGTCATATCAGCGCCAATTATATTGAAAATAAGGATTTGGAGCCGCCCTTTTTATGTCTGGTCGTATCGGGCGGACATACGCATCTTGTTGTGGTCAAGGATTATGGCGAATATGAAATCATAGGCAGGACAAGGGACGATGCGGCAGGCGAGGCATTTGACAAGGTCGCGCGTGCAATCGGACTTGGCTACCCGGGCGGACCAAAGATTGACAAGCTTGCAAAGGAAGGAAATCCTGATGCCATTCATTTTCCGCGTGCCAGAGTGGAGGAATCCGCCTATGACTTCAGCTTCAGCGGTCTGAAATCCGCTGTATTAAATTATCTTAATTCCTGCGAAATGAAGGGAGAGAGCGTAAACCGTGCAGATGTAGCAGCATCCTTCCAGAAGGCGGTAATTGATGTGCTGGTGGGACATGCGCTTGCAGCCGCAGAGGATTACCATATCAAAAAGTTTGCAATTGCAGGAGGCGTAGCCTCCAATTCCTCTCTGCGCAGTGCCTTCGAGGCGGAATGTAAAGCGCGTGGAATTGCATTTTATCACCCGTCGCCGATTCTCTGCACAGACAATGCAGCGATGATTGGCGCAGCGGGCTATTATGAATATCAAAAGGGCGTGCGCAGCGGACTTGATTTGAATGCGCAGCCAAATTTGAAGCTGGGAGAGCGCTGATGAAGAAAAAAACAGCGGCAGTCGTGCTTGCAGCGGGCAGAGGCAGCCGGATGAACAGCAAAGTGCATAAGCAGTATCTGCTGCTTCAGGAAAAGCCGGTGCTTTATTATGCGCTTAAGGCATTTGAGGAAAGCTTTATAGATGAGATTGTTCTGGTAACCGGGGCAGATGAGCTTGCCTACTGCAAAAAGGAAATCGTAGAGCGGTATGGATTTTCCAAGGTGAGCCATATCGTGCCGGGCGGAAAAGAGAGGTATCATTCGGTATTCTGCGGACTTAAGGTGATTTCTGACTGTGATTATGTGTTTATTCATGATGGCGCACGCCCTTTTATAACGGCTGAGCTTTTAGAGCGCGCTTATGAAATGGTACAAAAAGAGCATGCCTGTGTTGTGGGCATGCCCGTAAAAGATACGATTAAGCTGGCGGATGAAAACGGCTATGCTGTTGATACGCCGAGACGTGACCTGCTCTGGATGGTACAGACACCGCAGATCTTTTCGTTTGCGCTTGTAAAGGGTGCGTACGAGACTTTCCTGCGGCAGGAGCATGAGCTTTTGGAAAAGGGCATTAAAATTACCGATGATGCGATGGTAGTTGAAACCTTTACCAATACAAAAGTCCGCCTTGTGGAAGGCTCATACAAAAATATCAAGATTACAACCCCAGAGGATCTTCTGATTGCTGACGCTCTGTTAAAGTAAGATATTCTTTAAAAACATATCCTTCTATATCCCCATGCTTTACCAAAACCCAGCTCTCGCCAATGCTGATAACATCGCCGGACTCGCCCGGTCTTAAAAAGCCGATAATCTTTGCGCGCATGGAAGCGCCATCACGGATAAACAGTCTTTGAGAGCTGTGGGAAGCAGTATATGTATATTCCGGTTCAGGAAGGACTTCACTTTCCGCCTCTGTGCTTTCCTGTGCGCTTTCTGTTTCTGCGCTTTCCGTTTCCATAGAGGGAGCTGACGGCAGCTCAGGGAGCGATGGAAGCTCTGTTTCTGCGCTTTCTGTTTCCTGCTCATTTCTGACAGGCGCAGAGAGCGTTGCGTTTTCCGGCACAACTGCTGTCGAAGCTACAGCGATGGGCTTCATGTCCGGTGAATTGGAAAAGATGAGGAAACCGGCTGTGCCGACTGAAAGATATAAAACCAAAGTGATGATAAAAGCAATTTTTCTGTTCATATTACTGCTCCTGTTTTAATGGCTGCTTGTGGGAAGCTGTATGTAAATACCCATTCCCTTGCCGCTTTCACTCTTGGCGTAGATAGTACCGCCGTAATATTCCACAATCGCTTTTGCCTGTGTCAGCCCCAGACCATTTCCGCTGATGCGGTTGGAGCCCTGATAATTCAGCTCGAAGATATGGGCTGTTTCATCAGTAGAAAGCCCTTCGCCATTGTCTTTTAAGACGATAAAGAGGTCGTCGCCAATGTTGGAAATGGTAATCACGAGGCTGCCGTTCCGATTCATATACTTGATAGAGTTATCGATGATATTACGGAACAGGATGCGGATAAAGGCTGCGTCTGCACGTACCATCAGTGAGCTGTTTGCACTTGAAAGCAGTACCTGAATTCCTGCCTGACGGCTGTAGGGAGCCATTTCTTCAATGACTGCGTTTGCCGCGCCGATGATATTTAATTCTACCGGCGTCTCTTCTTGTGGCAGAAGATGGTTTAAGGCCTCCGGCTTATTATCAGCAGGTGCCTGTGCCTGCGCTTCCTCCAAAGAAGCGTTAAGCGAAAAAATCTCTTTTTCAAAGCCGCTGCATTTTGTAGAAAGCTGCTCCTTTTCTATCAGCAGAGAGTCTCTCTCCTGCTTCAGAGCAGCGATTTCATCGGTATACTGGGAAATCATCTGCAGTTCGTCTTCAAGCTGAAGCGACGCATGATCGTTCTGTTTTAAAGCAGCTCTTGCCATCCGGTCGTGGCTGACCAGAAGGAATACAATGGAAACGCTGCTGTGCAGAATGAAAAATAAAATAAGAAGCGCCCTGTAATTCATAATCATGAAGCAGATTGTTCCGGCATAACATAGGAGCAGAACAATAAGCAAAAGTATTTCTGCAATCGACAGATTATCAGAAGAATTGTTTTTTTTCATGGGAATCGCCTTTCTTTTTCTTTACTTCACTTTAAAAAAAGTGTAAAATAAAAAAAAACTATCGTCAAGCAATTTTTAAATAATGAAAGAATGAGGGTAATGTGAAAAAAAGAGGACAGAGACAAAGCCCTGAAGCAGAGTATTATGCAGATACGATGGAGCAGGAGGAGCAGCTGAAAAAGAATGCTTCCCTGAATCAGGAAGCAGGCATCTTTGTCAACGCATTTGCTGATGGGCTGAACCGTGAAAAGAGCGTGTTTGACCGGACGGCACTTTTTTTGACAAAGCAGGGGGAGCAGACGTGATAAAGGAACCGTCAGAAACGAGGATACTTTTGGTGGAGGATGATGAGGAACTTTCCACCGTTACGGCGATGCAGCTAAGGAGCCGGGGGTATCAGGTCGTATGTGCATTAAATGGAGAGCAGGCGATGGAAAGACTGCTTTCTGAGCAGATGGATATTATCTTATTGGATGTGCTGCTGCCGGATATAGACGGACATGAACTCTGCCAGAGGATGCGCGGAGAGGAAGGCGGCTATGGAGGCCCCATCATATTTATGAGCTGTCTGGGTGACAGCGGCAATATTGTGGATGCCTTTCGGGAGGGCGGAAACGACTATATTGTAAAGCCTGCAAAGCTGGAAAATCTGATGGAGCGTATCAACGCAAATCTGGAAAACAGTGAAAAAGGGCAGGAAAAAGGAAAGAGACTGTGGTTTAAGCAGTTCATGATAGATACCAGAAACAGAAGCGTATACCGTGTCAGGGATCATGTAAGCGGGGAAAAGATAGAGCTTTCCCGCACGGAATACGACATTTTACAGGCAATGGTCAACAGACCGGATGAAATCCTCTTATACCGGCAGATTTACAAGATGGTGTGGGGGCAGGAGGACTTTGGAGACGTACGCACGCTGATGGTGCATGTTTCCAACCTGCGTAAAAAGATTGATGAAAATCATACAGAAATGATCCGCGCAATAAGGGGCGTGGGATATCTTTTTCAGGATATGTAAGATACAGGGGAGAATGTAATGAAACGGAGACTGAAGGAGTTCCTTTTTTGGAGAAAAGAAAAGCAGAGTCTGCTTGAAAAGGAACAGGAAGAACATCGCAAGCTGGAAGAAAAAGAACAGGAAGTAAAAAAGCTTTCAGAAGATGTCGTATGGTTCAAACGACTGATGGCGCATAATCTCCGTATGCCTCTGGCAATCATTACAGGCTATGGGGAGCTTTTGGCGAATGAAAGCTTTTCCAGCAGAGAGGAAGAGCTGGACTGTATTCGCAAAATCTGCAATAACATTGATTATCTTGATACACTTTCCAAAGTTCTTCTGGATGATAACCAGGGAGAGCTTCTTTCACAGAAGGAATATTTCGATATGCTCGCCTGCGTGCGCCGCGTGTCGGAGTATGTCAGAACGATTACCCAAAAGGCAGGAATCAAAATTGTGGTAAACAGCAGCCGTGATGAGGTGCTGTTTTTTGGCAACCGCATTTCTTTGATGCGTGCCTTTTTTAATTTAATTGAAAATTCAGTCCGTTACATGAACCGTCAGGGTAATATCTTTATTACGGTTGAGGAAACAGAAAAGGAAGTGCTGATCGTATATCGGGATGACGGGGAAGGCATGCGTCCGGAGGAGGCTGCACATATTACGGAACTGGATTATCAGGGCTCCAATAAAAACCGGGAAGGACATGGCATCGGCATGTACCTGATTAAAGAGACCGTAGAGTCACAGGGTGGCAGCCTTGAAATCAAAACGGGGGAGGGAGCAGGCATGGGAATCTATATGTCATTTCCTAAAAATCTCCAAAAAAATCTTTAACATTTCTTTAATCTGCATGGAAATGTTTTATGGTAAGATAAGGTAAGAGAAAAGAGCGCTTATCGGATGGTAGCAATGCAAACAGCAAACAGAAGTTTACAAGAAAGAGGGGGAAGGACCAGTGAAAAACAGCGAATTACTTCCATTTAACAGGAATCGGTACTATAAGGGAAAAATGCTGACTTCTGCGGATTTTGAAGCAGAGCAGCTTTATATGAACAATAAACGCAGATTTGTCAATCAGATGCTTGGCGGCAGCGGAATCGTCTGCGGACTGAGCGTTATCAGTCTGGATGATTTATCTATTATGGTAGAGAGCGGCGTGGCAATCGATGACGCTGGCAGGGAAATCGTAGTTGACAGCTCTGTAGTAAAGAAGCTTTCTACAATTTCAGGCTTCGAACAGCTCAGAACCAATCAGGCAAGCCTCTGCCTTAAGTATCAGGAGGAGGAAAATCAGCCTGTATATGCGATTAACAGACAGGAGGGACAGAAGGAATACGAACACAACCGTATTCAGGAGACCTATGAACTCTTCTTACAGGATACCGAAGATTTGGACGGCATCTATGAGATGGAGACAGAGTTCTTTGCAGGCGGCGTTCTGTTTGAAAATCAGGACTACAGAATCAGTTTACGGCTTCCGGTAAATATCTGTGCAGGATATTATGTCAAAGCTGTAATCGAGGTAGAAAAGCTCAGCTCTGAAAAGACCAATTTATATTATGAAGCGATGCTGCAGACACCGGCACTGGGTACGCCGGACGGCAGTCAGGAATTAAATATCCTGTTGGAGAATATTACACTGGAGCAGGGTAAGAAATTTGAAAAAGAATATTGGCTCCTTGCGCAGACAGAGGAATTAAGTGACACGAGTGTCATGTTAAAATCCGGCAGTGCAAAGGTTATGATAAATGGCGTAGACGTTTCGACAGGCGGCAGCTTCAGCTGGAAGATTAACATTGTGGAGGATGAACCGGCGCTGCTCGCAGCAAGAGAGACTGGAAAGGTCAGCATGGAATTCCGCAGCATGGGCGGCAGCACCGGTATGATTCGACTGGCAGATTTAAAGCTGGTCCGCACCGAATCCGCATACCTGATTGAATCAGTCTGTGAAAAGGCTGTAAAGCGGTATATTCCGACGATGCGTGACGCAGGGCTCCGTCGTGAATATACAGAATACTTCCACAAAAAGCTTCCATTTTATCATGCGGGAGCGGCAAGAGGCGGTATAGCGGCAAGAGCGGAGGAGAGCAGAGAGCACCGTGATTATTCGTTCCCCAAGATGGAGACAGGGATTGTGGAAATTCCGCTGGGCGAAAACGCAAGACGCGGAGATGTATGCTATTCCGGTGAAATCATGCACGGACTTGGCAAGGGCAATGTCTATGTCGAGGTCGGCTATGAAGGACTGGAAGAGGATATGGTGCTTGGCAAGAATGCAAAGACTACCGTATACGGAAACCCGGCGCTGTTCGCACCTGGTCAGGCGCCTGTTGCAGCGGAGAGCGCAGTCAAGGTATTGAATGACAAGGGCAGCTTCATCGTAGCACTTCGTCTCCTACAGGATGTAAAACAGCTTGTTTTAACTTATAGATGGGTGGCAATCCGCTATGCAGGCGATGAGCTGCAGGAAGAGTTTACAGATACCGGCAACCAGAGCATTGCAGCAATCACACCGACAATTGTAGTAGGAACCAAGGAAAGCTATTTCTTCCAGATTAAATACAACCACATGAAGCCGTGCTCCGTAGCGTATGAGCTGACTGAGCCGGGCAGCGGAGAGATTACGCCGGACGGCATCTACACTGCGCCTGCAAGGGAGGGCGTATATGAAATCCGCATTTACTGTACGGATAAGCCGCTGATTTGTACATACGCTTACGCAATTGTGAAAAAGAAAGTGACGGAAGAGGAGCAGACTGAAAATTAAGAGGGGGTATCTATGATATACCAGTCGGATCATCTGACACTGCGCAGTGTCATGAATGTGTTTCAGGGAGAAATCAATGACGTAATGATCTGTGAGGAGATATCCGGCAGCCGGGAGTGCTATTATACCCTTGTGGCGGTAAAGGATCATGAAACAGTCAAAAAGCTGCTGCGGATTATGAAACAGTCAGAAAAGGATGTCAGCTGCTGTGTGGATATGTTCAGCAGCAACAACCGCTTTTGCATGGTATTTCCTTATATAAAGGAAAGAAGGCTGGCAGATTTTTATATGGCAAAGGCGATTCCGCTTGCATTGTGTGAGGAAATCTGCTTAAACCTGCTTTTACAGTGCATGTCATCCACTCTGCCATATCCGCTTCTGGAGCTTGTTTTAAAGCAGGGACAGATTAACCTGCTAAAGGACAACAGCATTGTCCTTGGCTATTGCATGGATTTGGCCGGACTGAATGAAAACAGTACGGAAAAGGAATGTGTCATGCAGTGCGCAATCCGGATCAGAGAGCTTTTACAGGAAAAGACGACAAAGAAGAACGTCAGCTATCAGCTTTTGCTGAAGAAGATTCCAAAGCAGAGTTATCAGGATTTCCGGGAATTATACAAAGACATTCGATTGTCAACAACAAACATTGGAAAGAGGAGCATCAAAAAACGACTGACAGATTTTTGGGGTCAGAATCAGGCAAGCATATTCCGCCTGCTTTTGTATCTGTCGGTGATATTGGCGATACTGGTGGCAGTGATGTTTTTATCCAATGTAATCTGGGGAGATGTACCTTTCCTGCGTCTGTTTTTTAATACCTTTAAACAGATCGGGACAGAGTCTTTGACGAAATAGAGGAATTTACAATGACCCAATTACTGGTGTTTGGAATTGCAATATTATTATTTGCCTTGATAATCATGCTGTTCAGCCATTCGCAGTCGCTGCAGCGGTTCGCTGTTTTGGAATTTTTGCTTGTTTTTGCGGTAACGGCAGTCGCATTCTTCAGTCTTGCGAAAGCAAGAGAATTTATGGAAACACAGTATTTTTCCTTGTTCGGCGTTTACATCAGCGAGGCACAAAGCTATGCAGGCGGTCTGGAACAGATTGCTGCGGATGATTCTGATGCAGTGTGGCAGAAGGAAGGCGATGACCTGCAGAATCTTTTGGAGCAGAGCCTTCCTGTAACGACGGTGGAGGGAGAAGAATCCCGCTATCTGACGGCGGCGATATATGAGAGGCTTGCAGAAGGACAGTATTCTGAAAGGGTATTCAGACAGACAAAGGAAGGCTATCTTTCCGAAAAGGAAGGTATGGCATACATAGAAAAGCTGGCAGATAAGGCGATTCAGTCAAAGGCGGCGGTATGTGAGGAAACCCCTCAGCGGACAGGAGTTCTGGTATATACAGACGGAAACAGCGTCGCACCGAAATATATCCTTTTGACGGAGGTATCGCTTGCACCGCTGAAGGTTTCCATTGCGGATATGCAGAAGGAATACCTGATTTACGGAGCGGCATTTTTGCTGGCTGCAACCCTTTTCCTTGCAGCAGTCATTTTCCTGCAGGGAAGGCAGATGCGCAGCCTGGTAAATGTTGCGGCGCGTGTGGCAGAGGGAAAGGAAGACTGGGATTCGCTGAAGGATAGTGCAGACAGTCTCTGGATTGAAAGCAATGAGATGCGCCGGCTGAAAAACAGTCTGGGACAGATTTCAACCGATGTAGCACGGATGAATTATATCAAGTACAAGGTACTGCAAAGCTATTATCGGTTTGCACCAAAGCAGATAGAACAGATTCTGGGGAAATACTCCATTCTGGAGGTAGAGCCGGGAGACAAGGTAAATATTACAGGAACCCTCGCCTTCGTAGCATATCCGGGCAATAAGGGAATGGGCGAGCAGGAATACCTTCGGCGCATGAGCAAAGAGTACAAACGGCTTGGTGAAAAGCAGAAGGAATATGAAGGCATTTTACTTTCTGACAACAGCGACTTGACGACCATGCAGCTTTTATTTCAGGAGGAAACCAAAAAGGCGCTCTCCTTTGGACAGGAAATGGCAATGCCGGAGGAGGATGAAATCAGGGAGCAGGCTTTCGTGCTGCTGCACCGCACCGCTTTTGTATACGGCGTAGCCGGCAGCGAGGAACAGGCATTTACCTATGTGCTTTCCAAAGAAATGAAGATGTTAGAAAGATATGTTGATAAATTCCGCTCCGTCGGTATCCGCATGACGGTTACGGATGCAGTCTATGAATTGGTAGAAAAGGAAACGACAGGCAGATATATCGGTTATCTGGAAGAGGACGGCTATACCTTTAAGCTGTATGAGATTCTGGATGCGTATCCGGCAAAGGAACGCCAGAGGCGGCTGGATACCAGAGATAAATTCCAGAAGGCACTGAATCTATTCTATCAGGGCGATTATTATCTGGGACGCAATCTCTTTACAGAAGTATTAAAGGAATGTCCTGACGATGAAGTAGCGAAATGGTATCTGTTCCTGTGTGAGAAGTGTCTGAACGCAGACTATGGGAAAGAGGTTTCCTGCGCACTCTTTTCTGAATAAATAAAGTAACAGGAGCTTATGGAGAAAGGAATCCATGAATAATCTGATTTCGGTACTGCTCAGTACTCTGAAGGCGCGTATCACACCGATATGGACCAAACTCAAGTACTGGACCAGTTGGAACTTTATAAAAGCAAATATCCTGACCAGAATCAGGAACGCGCTGAGTAGTATTTTCAATATAAAGCCGCGTCATAAAAAGGATTATTATCCACTGCTTGGCTATTTAATCAGCAGGCGGCTGGCACATGCGATTGTGATTGTAGTGGGGATTCTCTGTCTCAGTTATCTGGTGTGGGTCAATCCCGTTATGAATATCAAAGAGGGGATGGGAAGTGGTGAAAAGGTATATTCCTACAATTCTATCCCGCTGCGGTTTGCAAAGGGAACCGTAAAGATTAAGGCAAAGGGCGGCTATGTCGCTTATGAGGGCAATGTAGAAAAGGGCTATACCACAGGCTATGGACAGCTTTTCGATAAAAACGGAACGCTGCTGTACAAGGGAAATTTTGAACGGAATGAATTTTCCGGCCAGGGCAGCCTGTATTATCCCATCGGACAGATGCAGTATGAGGGAGAATTTCAGAGCAATGCGTTTGAGGGCGAAGGAACGCTTTACCGGGAAAACGGAACCAAGAAATATGCCGGTCAGTTTTCAAGAGGAGCGTTTGAAGGGGAAGGATGCCTGTATGACGCTTCTGACAAGGAAGTTTTTAAGGGCAGCTTTCACAATGGAGAGCTGGTATACACACAGCTTCTTGGCAAGAGTGCGGCGGAGATTTCCGAGCTTTATACAGGCAGCAGGCTGATTTATCAGGAGGATACAGACTGGGCGGTTATCATGGAGGACATCGACGCATTTTATGTAGCACCTTCCGAGAACAACAGTCTGGACGATACGGTAAAGGCGACGGCGGTCTATGTTGGAAAAGATGAATTTGTTTACGGAGACTACCGTGTTACCACGATTGACGAGCTGCGGGCGATATTTGGAGCGCCGGTCTTTGAAGGCAACAGCTACGTGACCTTTCCTGAGGCAGTTGGTATAGACTGGCTGCAGAAGAAGGGCAGAGAGATTCCTCTGGAGGTTTCGGTGGAAGCCAGACAGCCTTACGATGAGGTAAGCGAGGTTACAGGCTATTCGACGGATACATTGGTTTACCTGTATGTATTTCAGGTAGAAGATGTGACATATACATTTGTTGCGGCAGACAGGGAGAACGGATTTTTCATGTATTCACTGGAGCAGTAACAAAGGAAAGGGGTGCGGGGAGTGAAATTGCAGGGCAGAAAAAACAGAATAAAACGATGGCTTTCCGCCCTTACGCTATGCGGGCTGCTTTTGGGAAGCCTGTCTCCGCTTCCGATACAGGCGGCGGGCAAGACGCTGACTGTGGCGACGGCAAAGAATATGGCGATTGCACAGAGCAGCGAATACACCAAACAGAAAAATAAGCTTGCGTTGGCAAAAATGCAGTATTCCCAGTCGGTTAAGGCTATTAAGCTTAAGGAAAAGAATCAGAGAACCTTCCGCTGGTCACCGCTTCTTAATTTCAAATTTCCGGAGAAACCGGATTTGTCAGACCAGTCGGAATATACCTACAAACCGCTGGAGCTGCAATCTCAGATTGATACGCTGAACCACAGCATAACGGACTGTGTTTACGGAATTTATGAAAAGGTAGAGCAGAGCTTCGTAGAGTGCTACGTACTTCAGGAAAAGATTGCATTCAATGAAGAAAGAATCAGCGCTTATGAAAAAACGCTTTCCAAAAATAAAACGAGACTTCTGACGGGACTTGCAAACCAGTCGGATATTGATGCGATGGAAAAGAAGCTGGAAACGCTGAATTCCACTCTTGCTTCCGACAAAAGGAGCTTTGAATCCGCAAAGGGAAAGCTTGGGGATTTGATTGGCATTGACGTATCGACCTCCTACCGTTTCCAGAATCCTTTTATAGATGCAAAGCTCGACCGGCAGATTGAAGACCAGCTGATAACCTATACCTTAGAGCATGACGATGCTTATTATCAGACCAGGACGGCGACGGCAAACGGGCTCTTACAGCTGGATACCAATTACAGTCTGATGAGAAATCAATACGGTACCAGCAATATGCGTATCATTGACAGCTTCGTAACACAGGCAAAACGGGGCGAAAAGCTGGATTCAGCAGCTTTTAAAATGAAATTCGAGGAGTTTTTAAATGCAGTAGACAGACCCTGGCAGGGAAAGAAAAAAATCCTTTTTATCAAAGTTCCGAGGGAATGGTTCAAGGGCGCGATTGACGGCATCCGTTATGTAGAGGATGAACCTTATGCCCTGTACGAGTCGGCGCTGGAATACCAGGGGCTTTATGCGGATGAACAGGCACAGAAAAAGGAACTGACTGATTCAGTCAAAACGAGCTATGACAATTATGTGTCAACCAGAAATTCCAGTCAGGCGCTGGAAAAAGAGGTAAAGAAAAAAGCGGATGAACTGAAAAGGGCGGGTATCCTCAATGCAACCGGACAGATGACATATGAAGAATACGAGCAGGTGCAGACAGAATACGAGGATTTGCAGATGGACAGCCTGGATGCCAAGGCTGCTTACAGCCAGGTGCTTTACAGCTTTGACAGGCTGACCTGCGGCGCGCTTTCTGCTTATCTAAAAGGGGATTCCATTGAGCTTTCTGCCGCAGAGGGCGGACAGAGCTACGTGGTAGAGGATGAAGGCACAGGCGTTTATTACTTCATTCATTCAATGGTAGAAAATAATATCTTTGAGGTCGGGCTTTCTGTACCGGAGGACTTTGACATATCCATCAGCAGCTTTGAGCTGTGGGTTGACGGTGTGCAGGTCGGGGAGCGTACGGAGGTTACAAAGACCATCCGCCACCTGGCGCTGGATGTAAAGGATGTAAAGAGAGTTTTCATCCGGCTGTACGATGGAGAGGACTTCGTGGATGACTGCGACATCGACCCTTCCGTATATTCCGGTAAGCTGACAATCAAGAGCTACCATGTAGAAACACCATCAGATACACAGATTGGAACCTATACAGCAACAACAAACAGCATAACCGGATTTTTGGAGATAAGGATTTCGATGCAGCCCGACCAGGCGGCTGTTTCCTACAATATCAAAACACAGGACGGCAAATACCTGATTAGCGACAAAAAGCTTTCTGTAGGAGAAACCTTCCGGTATCTGGCGGCGGCAGAGAGCAGTCTGGAGGATTTGACAATCTGCTTCTACGACGAACAGGGACAGTTACTTTGTGAAGCGCAGCTTCGAAGCGCGGATGAGACAATTCAGAAGAAGGAAAATTGATGTGGGAGTAAACATGCAGGAGAGAGCGGGAAACCATCACAAACTAAATAAGAAATTCCGCCTGTTTTGCCTTATGGCAGCCATCCTGACGCTTGTCGTTGGAAGTATGGTTGTACGGGCGGCGCTTGAAAGCGATAAGGACACATCGGTACGTTCCGTACAGATGCAGGATAGCCAGATTGAGAATGCAACGCTGGTAATCGGCTCCCATCTGATACATATCAGCGCTTTGACAGATGAGCTGTATCAGACGGCATTGGAATCAGCAAATGAATTCAATCAGCCGCAGATGTATTATAAGTCAGAGCTTGCAGGCGGCGCCTGGTTTGAAATATCGGATGCTACCTCGATTGCGGATATTACGACCTCCGGCTCACCGGTCAGCAGGAGCGTTATCGAGAGCCTTCCATTTACCCATAAGACAGGGTCGGACGGTATTACGATTGACCTTCGCACTGGCAAGGCAGTATCGGTATTTGACATCAGCAATCCGTACGACCTGCGGACGATGGAGGAACTGGAACCACTCAGAATCCAGTACCAGATTCTGCAGGAAAAGACAGATAAGAATGAATCAGATAATATCTATCTGAGAATGGTAGGAGCACTTTTTGACAAGGACATCCAGAGTGATGTCACAAGGGACTGCGATACTTCCCTGCAGGCGCTAGAAACCTATAAAAATGGACTGACACCCCGTGAGAAGCCTTCACAGTGGACAGAAAAGACAGAAGAGATAGAGACCAGCGTTGATGCACAAAGACGCGTGGAATCCCTTACCAAGCTGGAAGGCTATCTGGATGAGCTTGAGAATGATGCAAGCGGTATGGGAGCAAGCAACCAAAAGCCAAGCAGCGACGAGGAAGAAAGCGTACCGCCGGACTTCATCATTAACTCGGAGATTGTATCCGCGGTAGGCGACTGTATCAAAAATGTACAGGAGAGCATCAGCTCATATCAGGCAAAGACGATGTCTGATTCCGGTGATACGGTTTCTGCAAGTGCCGAGTACAGGTACAGTCAGGAATTGATTTCAAAGGCGAGAGGCGCAGATACGCAGGGCTGTGATGACATAATGGAAATGCTCTGCAACCTTCAGAATATTTTAGACGGCGTTATCGCACAGCAGGACAGCGAACTGAACACACTGACCTCAGACCTTGTCAGCGCGGCCTTTGGCAAATATACCTCTGATCTGCGGGCAGGTATCAGTCAGGATTATCAGACGGCAGCTTCTGAGGGAGCTTCCCAGGCAGTGCTGCAAAAGTACCTTTCAGAACAGAAGACAGCGGCGAATGCAGACCGGCTGGAATATCAGACCATGCTGGAGGCACAGTTTGCCAGAATGGATAATCAGGCGGCGCAGGCATATACGCTCAAGCTGATTGACGGCGTACCTCAGCTGGAAAAATCCGTAATAGAGGATGCGGCGGCGCCGTATCTGAAGGATACCGTTGCAGACCATCTGATATGGCTTCGGAAATCCTATGCAGACCTTGTAAAAAATGCTTCGGATGCTACCGACATGGCGAAGCTGGAAAAAGAAAAAGAGGACCTTGAAAAACAGCGGCAGGACGCGCTGGACAATAACGATTTGGCAGGTGCAAACAAGCTGACGGCGCAGATGGAGGCAAAGCAGAAGGATATAGACGGTCTTGCCGAGAGCCTGAATGCAGTTCTGAATTCTCCAAACAGCAGTGAAGCTGATAAGGCAAAGGCTGCAGCGTCAATGGGTGATAAAAATGCAGCGGCACTGCTTGCTTCGATGGCGGATGACTTAACCTCTGCAATCAGAAGTGCGGATGAGGAAACCGACAGCAGCGATATGGAGAATCAGATGGCGGCGCTTGCAGCGGCAGCGGCGCTTGACCCGGAGGCTGCACAGGCAGCGCTCGACCAGGTGCAGGACGCACTTGATAATGCAGCCGGACTGGATGCAGATGCGGCAGGCGCGCTTGCGGATGGACTCTCCGATGCGAGAGATACGGCGGCAGCAGCGTCAGCAACAGCAGGAAAGGGCAGCCTGACATCGGATGCGCTTTTGAGTCTCTTAAATGACATTCTGGATGGGCTTTTTGGCAGCGGCGGTTTTGAGGGCGCTTCTGCGAAGCAGCAGGCATCAGCCATGATTGCACTTGAATGGTACGGAGAAGAGAAAAACAATAAGGATGCGCTTTCCCTTGCAGCATCGCTTGCAAAGCAGGCAGCACAGGCGAACAATTCCTATATCTATGAAAAATACAAGGGCAAAGAGGAAGCGTACCTGTCCCTGCAGGCGCTTGGAAAGGTACTGGAATATCGTTATATCTTTGACGATGCCCATGATACCGTGACCTTACAGAAAGCAAAAGAATATTATCTGTTCACACTGGCAAAGCGTCAGTACGAGGTGGCAGGCGGAACGAAGAAAAATCTTTCAGCCTCGCCGGAGCTGATGCGGACACTCTACTTAAAGAGTGCAGACGGTAAGAGCATATTTGATACAAAGGCAGAGTATTTTGAAAAGGCTATCTACGCAGCGGTGGGAACACCGGAGGTAGAGACGCTTGCCGAAGAAATCTACACACAATTACAGGAAGGGGGCGCATAAGAGATGGCAGACTATACGATTATTGCAGACGTCAGCGCCTATATAGTAAAAACCCTCAGGGAAAAGATGTGCCCGGAGCCCGTGCCGTCTCCCAACAATATTGAGATTTCCTCACCGGCATCGCAGGATGTGGACTACATCGTAGGGCTTTACCTGTATGAAATCAAAGAGGAATCCCAGATTGCCCGTCCGCCTATCGTGGACAGGGGCAAGATACAGCTATTACAGCCGCCAAGACCATATAGCTTATATTATATGGTATTTATTAACGGTTCGTCCCAGATGGGACTGAAAGCACCGGATATACAAAAAATCATTGGCAGAGTAGCACAGATTGTAAATGACAACAGCTCTGTGCTGCCTCAGGAGCTTCAACCCTGGCTGGATGCCTCCGAACCTCCGATTGTGTTATCTCAGGCGAAGATGGCATTGGAGGAAAAGGTAAGGGTGTGGCAGGCAATCAATAAGCCGTATGAGATTAGCCTGTTCTATAAGGCGGCACCCGTATTTCTATCCAGTGAAATTGTGGTTGAGCCTCCTCGCGTCAGCGAAGCATCCTTCGGGATTAACCTTATGGGAAAAGAGAGGGGGAGTGAACGATAAGTGGCAGATGCTGAGATTCATTACAAGCTGGATCTAATCGTTCGGCTCGTGGATACCACGACAGGAAGACGCATTGAGCAAAGACAGGTTATCTTCCAGAATGAGGAACAGATAATTCCATTCCTCAGAAGAGATGAAGGGCTGTACGTCCTGCTGAATCGCGGAAGAGGCGACATGGACCTCAAAATTCAGGTGACAGGCTTTTTACCTGCCTGCGTAAAGGTCCGGTATGCGGAGCTGTCGGAGAATTTTCCTGAGATAGAAGCGGCTATGATTCCAGAGATCAGCACAAGCGGTTTCATTGATATGCTGACTCTTGAGGGGCATTGTCCCGGAATGGAATCCATTGCAGCGGTTTCTCTCAAAAAGGCGTATGGCGCGGTGGACAGCTATCAGGAAAAGAAACAGACGCTGAGGCTGTATTACACCAAGCCGCTGGAGGAAATGTCCTACGCGGTCATTCATGAGCAACAGCAGGAATTCGAAGAATTCCGGATTAAAAAGAGGCTGGATAAGCTGAGCGTGAAGCTGGCAGAGCCTCTGCAGACGGCCTGCAGGCCGGAAGAAAAAATCGTCCGTATCGTACGGGGCATGGTAGACGGGAGTGGAAAATACCTGCTTCGGATGCAGGAGGACGGCAGCGGAACAGAATATCTGATTCGCTATGTGGTAAATGGAAAAGCGGCCTTTAAAAAAATCTCCACAGAGAGTCTTCAGCCGCTTGGAGAGACTGAAGAAAGGGGGATATAGGAGATGGGGATTTTAGCAGTGACAGGCGCAAAATGTATGTGCACTTTCGGTACGGCTCCCTGCAATCTGCAGGCGACCTCACAGACGACCTGCCTCGAGGAAGGCAAACCGGTCGCAACGATACGGGATATGCAGCCAAATGTAAACCTGCAGCCCTTTGGAATGTGCACCTCACTTGCAAACCCGGCAGTGGCAGCAGCCACAGCGGCAGCACTTGGCGTATTGACGCCGCAGCCCTGCACGATGGTTCCAGCAGGATGCTGGATACCGGCGAATCCCAAGGTCATGGTAGGGGGAGCGCCCTGCCTGACAAATGAGGCAACTTTGATGTGCGGCTTAGGGGCCGGAACAATTAAAATCATGGTACCAGGACAGACAAAGGTACTGGTATAACAAAGGAAAGAATAGAAAGGAGCTAACAAAATGGCAGAATATTTTTCACCTGGCGTATATGTAGAAGAATATGATAATTCTCCAAGATCAATGGAAGGTGTAGGAACCTCTACAGCAGGTTTCATTGGCTTTGCGGAGAAAGGACAGACACTCGGAGCACCGAGTCTGGTAACCAGCTACAGAAGCTTTGTAAAACAGTTTGGAGGACCGTTAAGCGAGTTTGGATATGGTGAGTACCGTTATCTTGCATCCAGCGTAGAGCAGTTCTTCGCAAACGGCGGAACCCGCTGCTATGTATCCCGTGTTATTCCGACAGATGCAAAGAAAGCTTCCACCAAAAAAGGTTTTCTTACCGTAACAGCAGCAAATGAAGGAAAATGGGGAAATAAAATCCAGATTACCTTAAATACCGTAACGAAGCGTAAGATGCAGCTCGTTGGAAAGAACGGCGAAGCTTACATCGCAAAGACGGTAGAAGGCTTCCGTGAGGGGGATTTGGTACTTGCAGGCAAGGAATATAACCGCATTAAGAGCATTTTTGACAACAGCATCGTATTTGAGCAGGAATTCAAGGGCAAGGTAGTTGATACCGCGTTGATTCCGACAACGGTTGTTTATCTGGTAGAAACCGACATGAGCATCCGTTATGCAGAGGAAGTTGAGAATTATGCAGGACTGAGCACCAACGTTGCAAATCCGAATTTCTTTGGCTATCGTCTGGTAAACAGCGAGCTTGTAAAGGCAGAGGTTGAGGTATCCGATGCAATCGGCAACCCGGTAGAAGCAATCCTTGGCGAAGGAAACACCAGCGGCATGTTCACACTGGATGGCGGTCTGGATGGCTCCATGAGCAAGGTAAATGCAGGAACCTTTATCGGAGAGGACAATGGCCCTGGAAAGAGAACCGGTCTTGCATCCTTTGAAGAAAACAGCACCGTCAGCATGCTCGCAATTCCGGGCGTGACAATTCCTGAGGTTGTAGTAGCGCTTGTAGGGCACTGCGAGAACTTAAAGAGCCGTTTTGCAGTGCTGGATATGCCTAAGGATATGTACAAGACAAAAGACCTGCTTCAGTATCGTGAAATGATTGACAGCAGCTACGCTGCAATGTATCATCCCTGGGTGCAGGTATTTGACCGCTCCTCCAATCAGCCGGATTTCATTCCGCCTTCAGGAGCAGTTATGGGTGTTTACTCCAGAACAGATACCAACAGGGGCGTACACAAGGCACCTGCAAATGAGACAGTATTCTGTACCGGTCTGAATGTAAACTACAATAAAGCAGAGCAGGATATTTTGAATCCTGCAGGCATCAACCTGATTCGTGCACTTCCGGGACAGGGAATCCGCGTATGGGGTGCAAGAACAGCAAGCAGCAACTCCAACTTCAAATATGTCAATGTAAGACGTCTCTTCATCTATGTAGAGGAGAGCATCAAGGCAAATACCAACTGGGTAGTATTTGAGCCGAATGATGTAGCTCTGTGGCAGAGAGTACAGATGACGATTTCCAGCTTCCTGGATACGATGTGGAGAAACGGCATGCTGGCAGGCGGCTCCGCTTCCGAAGCATACTTCGTAGAAATCGGGCCTTCCACCATGAGCAGGGACGATATTATGAACGGACGTCTGATTTGCAACGTTGGTATCGCACCTTCCCGTCCGGCAGAGTTCGTAATCTTCCGTGTAACACAGCATACAGCAGAGAGTGCTGGAGGCGGCGGAGAGAGCGCAGCAGAATAAGACGAAGGCGAAATGGGAAATAGAAGATAAATAGAAAAGGAGTAGAAGATTATGGCAGGAACTGCATATCAAACAGAAGGACAACTGTACTATCCCTTGACAAAAATGAACTTCCTGGTTCATGTAGATCAGGTAGAAGGAACAGCTGCATTCAGCGAAGTAACAGGAATTGAAGCGACAGTAGACGTTATCGAATTCCGTCAGGGAAATGCAAACAGCCTGGCACCGGTAAAGATTCCGGGTCTGGTAAAACATGGAAACGTAACCTTAAAGATGGGCTATACACTGGACAGCGCATTCAAGACATGGATTCAGGAGTGTGTCAGCGAGACAAGAGGACAGATGCCCCGCTACAATGTACAGATTGAAATGATCGACATTAACGGCGGTGCGCCTCAGGCAGTGGCAACCTCTGTAACAGGTACAAGAGTATGGCAGCTCAGCAACGCATGGGTAACAAAGTATACAGCGCCTGATTTAAACGCATTGCAGAGTGAAGTTGCGATTGAAACTGTTGAAATTGCATACGAAGAACTGATTATTCCGAACTAGGAAAAACATACAGGCATCCGGGGCATGGCTCCGGGTGGCCTGACAGAGAGAGAAGCGGCAGGCTTCTCTTTCTGTCAGACCATAGGCAAGTGAAGAAACCAGAAAGCGATAAGTGACATAGAGTGATTTAACGATTGGACAGGAGGAAACAGCATGGAAACAGTTTATGAATTTACACTTCCCAAGGGATATGTGGATGGAAACGGTGAGATTCACAAAAGAGGAAAGATGCGTCTTGCAACTGCGGGCGATGAAATCAGCGCAACCAGAGACCCGAGGGTACTTAGCAATCCTTCCTACCTGACAATCGTAGTGCTTGGCAAGGTTATTACAGAGCTTGAGGGACTGACAATGGTAACGCCGAATGTTATCGAGAAGCTTTTTACAGCAGACCTTGCTTTCCTGCAGGATATGTATCAGAAAATCAATGATGTGGAGCCGCCCATGATGAAGGTGGTATGCCCGCACTGTGGAGAGACGATTGAAACGCCGGTAAATTTTACTATGGAGGGTTAAGGCTTTATCCGAAGGATGCAATGTATCAGGAAATGGCGTTTTTGTCCTATTATTTTCATTGGGGCAGCGAGGATGTGATGCAGCTCGACCATCGAAGCAGAAGGCGCTGGTGTCATGAGATTTCGGAGATACATAAGAGCATTAATCCCTCAAAAAAGAGTAAGGAAAAAAGTATTTTGGATATGAAACCAACAAGGTAGACCCATAGAAGGAGGTGGAGCGTATGCCAGAGAGCAGCAGTGTTACAACAATCAGCGGATTGCCCAAGGGGCAGAATATAGGCGGGAGAAGTGACTGGGGCAATAAGCTGGTAGTCAATACAGGCTTAAATCCTGTTGCAAATTTCGCTTTCATGCTCCGCGTGGAGGGTGTATTTGACCTGCCCTGTAAGGCGGTTAAGGGAATCCACAGGGAAAATGAATTTGACTATATTCAGGAAGGCGGGCTGAACGATTATGTGCATTTGAAACGTAAGCCGATTAGCAAGCCGTTTACGTTTCAGGTAGAACGATATGTCGGCATCAACTGGGTTGACCCGCTGCCGCTGGGAACAGAGCTGGCGCTTCCGGTTATTCTGTTTGTCAACAAGCATGTTTTTCCGGGACTTGAGCCGGTGCGTAATTATGTATTTACCGGCTGTACGGTTATCAGCAAGGACTATGGGGAATTAAATGCAGAGGTAAGCGGACTTTTGCTAGAGACTGTAACCATTGCTTACCGTGAGATGGTTTGTCTGGACATTCCGATGGCGGCATTTGATGATAAGGATGTCTGGAAGTTTGATGGCAAAAAGAAGGAAGGCAAGGGCGACAGGCATTATAATTCCAACCTGTACAACAAGGAATGGGAGACAGAGTATAATTCCGCTGCGAAGATGCAGGCAAGGGCAGCAAGGTGGACGCCGCAGAAGGGTGAGAATGGAAAGCTCAAATCCAAGTACGGAAAAGATTATGAGAGCCTTGTAACCGACTATAATAAGGAAATCGAAAAAGAGATCAATGCAGCTACGACAGAGGAAGAAAAGAATGCTGCAAAAGCAAAGAAGATTGCGATGTCAGGCGCTGTAAGCAGACTCTGGCCGGAGCAGTCCAGCGCCAAAAAGAAAGAGATGGAGACGCCAAAGGGGCGGCAGTATAAACACAGCAAGACGCCAAAACAGAACAGCTCTGCAAAGTATTCTAAGGAAGAGATGAGCGCGGCAGAGATGTCAGCGATTGCAGATAGTGCAAAATGGACGCCGCAGAAGGATGAAAACGGAGGCCTTAAGCCTAAGTACGGCAGGGATTATGAGACCTTTGTAACCAATTACAATGCGGAAATTGAAAAGGAGATTAAGGCGGCTGCGACAGAGGAAGAAAAGAATGCTGCAAATGCAAAGAAGATTGCCATGTCAAGTGCTGCAAGCAGGCAGTATAAACACAGCAAGACACCAAAGCAGAACAGCTCTGCAAAGTATTTTGATGAAGAGATGAGCGCGGCAGAGATGTCAGCGATTGCAGATAAAGCGAAATGGACGCCGCAGAAGGATGAAAGCGGAAATCTCAAGCCTAAGTACGGCAGGGATTATGAGACCTTTGTAACCAATTACAATGCGGAAATCCAAAAAGAGATTGATGCAGCCTCGACAGAGGAAGAAAAGAGTGAGGCAAAGGCAAAGAAGATTGCCATGTCGGATGCTGTAAACAGACACTGGCCGGAGAAGTCCAGCGCCAAAACAAAAGAGATGGAAACCCCTAAGGGGCGGCAGTATAAACACAGCGATACGGCAAAACAGTACAATTCTGCAAAGCATCTTGATGATGAACTCAGCCTGAAGGAGATGGAAGAGGCAGCAAAGCTCTGGCCGAAGCAGTCCAGCGCTCATAAGAATGAGATGAAAAAGCCAAAGTCTAAAAAGTGGCCTGAAAGCTCCAGCGCTCATACCAAAAAGATGAAAAACACGCCGGCAAAGCTCTGGCCGGCGCAGAAAAGCGCAAGACGGGAAGAAATGAAAAATACGCAGGCAAAGCTCTGGCCGGCGCAGCAGAGCGCAAAGCGGGAAGAGATGAAGGTACCACAGGCGCGTCTGTGGCCGCAGGCAAGAAGTGCAAGGCAGATTACAGATTTTTTGAAAAATCATTAACAGCATAACAGTAAAATAAAGGTTTCAAAAAACAAAAAAGGAGGGAGACGGCATGTTAACGATTCATACACCGATAGAGCTGACAGTCAATCCCTCTATTTTGCAGCTTAATGATAATTTTACGCAGCGTCTTACCGGTAATTACAAGATGATTGGAAATGGTCTGGAGCCGGAGGATATGCTGCATTTCATGTCCGAGCCGCCGGAGGTTTATCTGGCAGAGGGCGGAATGACTGCGCTGATTGATAACAAGACCATCTACGAGAATCAAAATCTCAAGATGGATGTTATCAACAATGTGTTAAACCGGATTCTGGTATCAGACACCTATGATATGACCTATCAGGATCAGGTATTTATAGAATCCGTCCTGAAAAAAATCGGTGTGACGGACGTAAAGGAATTCATTCATCAGATACAGAATATAAGACAGGAAATGAAAAACGTAAATCGTCTGACAGACCTGTACTGGTCGGAGAGCAAGGCGCTGTCACAGCTTCTTGAATACCGGCAGGAGCAGGCGAAAAGGACGATAAAGCCAGGCGAAGAGGACGCAGAGGATGGCGGGGCTGCGCAGCTCTGGCTGCATCAGAGCATTATGAACCGCCTGCAGACAGGAGCAGTCTATCAGGAGCTGAGGAATTATCTTTCTGCAACGGTAAACCATCATAATACGATTGGCGGCAGTGAGATGCAGATTAGTGAGCAGACAGTCACTGCACAGAATATCCTTCTGAACAAGCTCAAGAATTATACCACGATGGAAGAACAGCCGCTGGTTTACCATTATATCAACACCTACGAGATGGGTGACGAAACGCAGGTGAATGAGAGCCATACGCAGACGGTCAGCCAGATGGTGCAGGCAGTGCTTTTGAATGCGCTGCATCAGATGTATGCAATCCGCACACAGGAGCTGCTTACACAGGATAACGTATGGTATGAGCTGGCAGGAGCTATTTATCAGGCAGCAGAAAATACCTATCAGAGATTCGAGGCCTATCATGGGCGCAGCTATATCAGCAAACGGGATGCGGACACCTATTCTAAGACGGTACAGCAGTATCAGAGAAATGAAATCCAGGCGATTGAGCAGTTTTTCACAGAAAATCGTGCAGACATCGTAAACCGCATAGGAGACAGACTCCCGGATGCAGAGATGGTTTATCAGGAGATGGATGCACAGGAGGCGGAGCAGGAGGATTTAAGCTATCAGAGCCAGCCTCAGCAGAATATAGAAAATGTTCAAAAGACAGAGATACACGGGCAGCAGATACAGTCGCTTACCAGACAGGAGCAGCTGTTAAAGCAGCAGCTTGAGCAGATTAACCAGAATAATATCAGAAACAGCCAGTTCCTGCAGCAGCTTTCAGAGACACCCATAGAGAGCAGGGAGGGCGGAAGAATCAACCGCGAAAGCGCAAAACGGGATGCCCTTAGGGCGCTGACGCAGCCGCAGGAGGTGCTCCTTTCCTATCTGGAAAGCCAGACAAGGGAGGAACAGAGAGAGGCTGTTACGCATGAGCATCTGACAAAGATTTTTGGCAAGGATACTGTAAAAATCTTTGAAACACTGGAAAAATATCAGAAAACGCCGGAGCTGATGACAGCCTCCGGGCAGGTGGTGCCGGACGCTGCCGGCATGCTGATTCGGGATATTAACCTTCAGAATCAGGAAAAGCAGATGGAGCTGGTTCATAATACGCAGGAGCTGCTTGCGGAAACAGTACATGAAACACAGACAACACAGGTGCTTCATGAGTATCTGCCCCAGCAGGTAAAGCAGATACGCAGGGAGACGCAGGCAAATGTCAGCCGCATAGAGCTTCTGCACAGACAGGAAGAGACAACGCTGGAAGAGGAGATGCTGGAAGAAATCCGGGGACTCCACAGAAATACCAGAGTTCAGAATGAGCAGATTACAGAACAGGTTATAGAGAGCAGCACCACGCAGGAAATCATAAACAATAGAGTTACTGAGTTTCAGGCAAGGCAGAATGAAGAGCTTGCACGTATCATAAGCGACAAGGTACAGCATCAGCTTGGCGACCTTTCCGAGCAGGTGTATGGAAAGCTGGAAAAGCGGATGGATACGGAACGCCGCAGACGCGGGCTCTAGGAGGTAGACGATAATGGCTTTGAGCGATGTGGGTCAGTCAATTAAAAATGACGCGCAGGGGCTGATTGGAAATATTGCAAAAGCGGTGCTGGTATTTCCCGATACGGTACCATCGGAAATTGATTTAAAGGATCCTGACGCTACAATGGATTTTGGGGCATCTATTGGGATGGGAAGAGTGAGTACCTACTTAAAGACGACAAAAATGAAAAAGGCAGGGCTTTCCCAAATTTCAAAGGCTGCGGCAAATGTAAGCTCCGTAACGCATGCGTTAGACCAGGTGGGCGCTGATACCAAGAGCCTGACGGATGCTATTGGGAGCACTATCAGCGGAAAGAAATTTACGGTACAGTTTAATCCTTCCTCCCTTCAGATAATCGCGAGAGGCGGCGGACGTGCACCAGTCAGCAACTACGGAACCATAGGAACAAATCAGGCAGGAAAAATTGAGTACCGCGCGTTGGACCCTTATGTTACGGTCAGCTTTACGCTGCTGTTTGATGCAACCAATAACGCAGATGCTTTTATGGAAGAGAGGTTTACAATAGGAGCAACCTCGCTTGCAAAGAATGTGGCGACAGCAGTCGTAGGCAATGAATATACAGTCAGACCGCAGGTAGAGGGCTTTTTGGCGGCGCTGCGGGACGAGGACCACAGAACGATGATTTTCCAGTGGGGAACGCTGCGGTATACAGGAATGCTGAATGCAGTTTCCGGAAGGTATACGATGTTTAACACCGCAGGAAACCCGATTCGCGCTGAGGTGCAGGTCAGCATGCTGATGGGAAGCGCACCGAAGGACAGCATGGATGGCGCAAGCTATCTGGATTACTGGAAAAAACGATATGAGGATATTCTGGAAGCGAATGCAAAGAAGGATGCAGAGGGAAACCTTACTTCCATGACAACGGGAAATCTTAAGAGTCAATATAGTAATCTCATCAATTTGTAAAGCAGGAGAGCATATATGGCATTTGGCGCAAGCACGGTAGCAAACGGACTGGTTTCCGGAATTACCGGCAATATCAACAAAGCTTATATATTGATGCACCGACCGGAATTAAATCCCGCGAAGGACGATGCCAGCGGAAAGGGCAGTCTGGGAAATATGACAGGATTGTCAGGTGCTGCGGAAAAGCTGCAGGAAGGTGTTTCGAATATTGGAAAGCAGGGAAGACAGCTTGGCGTTGCCGGTTCTGCATGGAGTGCCTTGTCAGTAGATTCTTCTCTGGCAAAGGAAGCGAATAATGCGGATTATATTCCTGTGCAGGTGCAGTTTAATCCGGCAAGCATCATGTTTCAGGGCATGGGCGGTGAAATCAGAAGAGAGAGCGTAGGCGGCGCAGGCGAGAATCAGTTCCAGCAGTTTGATACGCCTTCCGAGACGACGATGAGCATGGAGCTTATCTTTGATGACACCAATAATAAGGACGCCTTTATGATGGATGCGGAAGTGCCGCTGCTTAGCGAGATAGCCTCTGTCGGAGGACTGGTGCAGAGGATTGAGCAGGGTGCGGCGGCTCTGGCTGGCAAGAAGTATTCCGTGCAGGATACGACGGAGCTTTTTGTTGCAGCGATGGTGCAGAATTTTACCAGACTGGTTGGCTTTGCATGGAATAAGATGATATTCTGGGGCGAGCTGGTCGGGGTCAATGTACAGTACACGATGTTCAATAAGGCAGGCAATCCGATACGTGCGAAGGTCGCCATACAGATTCGTCAGGATCAGGCGATTGGCGGAGATACGCCGTATAAGACGGAAAAGAACTGGGAAAAGGCATTTGAAGATATGTTCAAAGCAAATTCTGGAAACAATGGATTTGGCATCAAAAACAGTGATTCTACAAACTGGCTGAACGGCAATTTCCTGAATCTGAGCTAGGAGAAATGAATGGCAACTTACGAGTTTGAAGAATTAAAAAAGAAATATATGCAGTTCCAGCATCCAGTAGCGGTGGTCAAAATTAACGGGGAATCCCTCGCAGATGCAAAAAAGGGCTATCCGGTTTCCGATATTCAGATAGATTTGACAAGTGGCTTTGAGGCGTCGGTTGCAGAATTCAGCGTTTACGATGTTTATGATGAGTCCGCAGGAAAATTTGATTTTTCTGACAAAAAGACAAAGCTTCAGCTTGGCGGCCGCGTGGAGATTTATCTTGGATATTCCGGTGAGGCAAGCTGCGTTTTCGTCGGTGTGATTACGAGAATCAATTATCTTTTTGAAAAGTATGATATTCCCTGTATCAGGGTGACAGCGATGGATGTGAAGGGCATCATGATGGCAGGCAGCTATTCCGCCCAGCTTAAGGCAAAGAATTATGCAGACGCCGTCAAGGAAATTCTCGATAAGACTGCCTATGAAAAATTGGGGCAGCAGGGAGAAAAGATTATCAGAGGCGTTTCCATTGATATGACACCGGATAAGCAGAGAATGATGGCAAACGGCGGTGTGGGCGCAGAAGATAAGACGATTGAGATGGTAGCGGAAAGCGATTATGAGTTTGTCGTGAAAGCAGCCAAGAAGCATAATTTTGAATTCTTTACAGAGTGCGGTCAGGTATATTTCCGCAAGGCAAAATCGGATTCTTCGGTGCTTATGACAATCGGACCTGCAACCGGAATGCACAATTTTGACATTTCCTATGACCTGACAGGGCTTGTGGAAAAGGTAGTGGTGCGGGGAATGGACGTATCCAAGGCAAAGCTGATTTCCGCAAACAAGAAGTTTTCCAATAAAATTTCAAATGGAAGCAAGGCAAAACCGCTCCTTAAAAACAGCCAGAAGGTTTATATAGATTCTACGATAACCTCCAAGGAGGAGGCGGAGGATAGGGTCGATTCCCTGATAGAAACGATGTCTTACCGCTATGGAACGATGGAATGTGAGCTGGTCGGGCTTCCGGAGCTATTACCGGGACATTTTATCGAGCTGGCAGGACTTGGCGGACCGGCAGAGAATACCTTTTATATCAACCGTATCCGGCATATTCTTGGAAAGAGCGGGCAGTATGATACCCGCATTACCGCAGTATCCGCTGGAATGAGCGGCGGTGCGCTGGGCGGAATCGCAGGCGGGGCAGGCGGATTGTCCGGCGGATTATTATAGAAAATAATGGGAGAAAAGCATGGGCTTATATGACATTATGGACGAGATTGCCGCAAAGCAGGTAACCAAGTCTGAAACAGGAGATAACCGCATACTGGGCGTGGTCGTTGGAATCGTGGCAAAAAATTATGACCAGAAAATGCCGGGCAGAATCTGCGTGCAGGTGCCGGTAAGGGATGACGAGGCAAACGAGCTGCAGTGGGCAAGGCTTGCGATGCCCTCCAGCGGTAAAAAATGGGGACATTATTTCCTGCCGGAGGTTGGAGACCAGGTGCTTTTGGCATTTGAGCACGGCAATATTGAAAAGCCCTATGTCATCGGCTGTGTGCCGAAGGACAGCAATCCGTTTCTGACAAAAGCGGTGCATGAAAAAAATCAGTATAAAAAGATTATTACCAAAAATGGCAGCACCATCCAGTTTGACGACTGCGAGGAGGAAAACGGCGCAAACGACAAGATTTCGATTTATACGCCGGGGCAGGCGCACAGACTCATCTTTGACAATGAAAAGAAACAGATTCTGATGGGGGATAAGGATGGAAAGAACCAGATTTCCATCAAGACGGAGGACGGCAGCGGAAGAATCGACATTAAAACGGAAAAGAAGCTGACCATATCCGTAGGGGATAATATAGAGGTCATTATGAATGCCGACAGCGGCACCGTCAGCATCAAATGCGGAAAATTCAAGGTGGAGGCAACGGACGGAAGCCAGATAGAGACAAATGGAAAGCTGGGGCTTTCGGGCGGAAACATTTCGATGGAAGCGTCGTCTATGCTGAAGGCTTCCAGCAGCGGCACGACAAGCATCGGAGGGTCTCCGATTAAGATAGGATAAGAGGGGTGTAACGATGGCAGAGGAAAAGTTTCTGGGAACAGGGATGAAATTCCCACCGCAGATAAATCCTACGACAGGCAGATTTACCTGTGTGTCTGGAAAAGAGAGTATCAAGGAAAGCGTTTATCTGATTCTGATGACGCAGCGGACAGAACGTTTTATGCGGCCGGAGTTTGGCAGCAGTGTCATGAGCTATGTGTTTGCACAGACGGATGACACGATGTTAAATCTGATGGCGCATGAAATCGCCGCCGATATTATGCGGGACGAACCACGCGTGGAACAGGTCAATGTGAGCATGGATCAGAACAGCAAGCCGGGATGTTTGTTTGTCAATATCGATTATGTGGTGCGGGGCGAGAATGTAAGGGAAAATATGGTATTCCCATTCTATCTGGGCGAAGAGCCGGAAAAAGAGAGTGAAGCGTATGAGACAATGGAAGAGTATAACGACCAGTGATTATATCATAGAAGAGCAGAAAAGAGCGGACATCATTGCAAAGATAAGAAATCTTGCCGCAGCCTATGTTCCGGAGTGGCAGTTTGATGAAGAAAATCCGGATATTGGTTCTGTCATTGCACTTTTATACACAGACGAGATGGAGGAGAATATCAGACGCTACAATACACTGCTTGAGCGTGATTATGTAGAGCTGATGAATATGCTGGGGATTTCCCTAAAGCCGGCCTTTCCGGCGCACAGCATTGTCCTGCTGCGTCTGGCGCTTGATACGATACCGGGTTTTAAGCTGAGAAAGGGAATCAAGCTGCTTGGGGGACCGGAGGATGACGCCAATCTGGTGTTTGAAACCGCACACAGCGTTTATATTACAGAATCCCGTCTTATCAGTGCATTTATGGCATCCGGCAAAAATGGAAAGGTAATTCCACTGCTTGGTTCTTTTCCGCCGGTTTCGTATGTAGATAAGGCTTCTCTGGTTTTGGAAGAGGATAGTGAGGAAGCGGAAGAGGCAGAGGCAGAGTCAGAAGAACTTACAGAGATTGAGGGTGATGCGCCGTTTTCAGCATATCCATTTTCTCTGTTTGATTTCAGGGGAGAAGGCTATGGCAAGTATGGGCTGCTCTTTTATCATCCGCATCTTTTCGATGTACAGGAAAATGATATTTTAATGGAAATTGGCTCGGCACCTGAGTTTGTACAGGAAATTGCCGAGGGAAAATACAGACTGTCTTATTATGGAAGGAGCGGCTTTGAACCGGTAACGGGTATCCGGCAGCTTAGTGAGAGCCGCCTTGCATTCCGTAAGGATGGGGAATGCCGTAAGATTGCGGAGCAGGGTAAGGAATATTCCATCCTTTTATTGGAGCCGGAGGGAATACCGGAAAAGAGCGTCATGGTATCTGGAATCGGATTTTCCTCCTCAGGCGAAGGACGCGCTCCAGAGCTTTTATGGAATGGAACGACAGAGCTTGTGACAGATAAATTTCTTCCATTTGGGGAGACGCTTGCTCTGTATGCAGAGCTTTATATTGGACATGAGGAATATTTTTCCAAACCGGGCGCACAGATTAAGCTTCGTTTCCAGCTTGATTTTGACACACATCTGGCAGCGATTCCGAGACAGCAGGAAAATGCTGAGCTTAAGGTAATTAAGAAAAAGCCCAAGAAGGATGTACAGGGCGCACCTGCAGAGGTGTTTGCCGACGAAATCTCGATTTCTTATTATAATGGAACTGGCTGGCGCAGGCTGGCGACAGAGACGCCCATACAGCAGCTTTTCAGTCTTGCAAAGCCGGGACTTTGTGAAATCAGCTTCCTTTGTCCGTCTGACTGGCAGCCCCTGGAGACAGGAGGCTTTGACGGCAGAAGCATCCGTATCCAGATTACGAGGTCTGACAACTGCTATTATCAGCCGGCGCTGCATCATTATCCGATTATCCGCAATATGGCGATTTCCTATAGCTATCAGGAGCATTTTGAAAGACCGACAAAGCTTCTCAGCTTTCAGGGAAGCCGGAAACGCGAGCTGACTGCGGCGATGGCGGAAAATCCGATGGTTCCGGTATTTTCAAACAGCCGGTATCAGGACACCGCGCTTTATCTTGGCTTTGACAAAAAGATGGAGGATGGTCCCATCAGCCTGATGGTTCAGGCACAGGAGATGGAGGGGTATCAGTCAGGCAGACTGACCTTTGCTTATTCGACAAGAGAGGGCTTCTCCAGATTAAAGCTTTCTGACCATACCGACGGACTGGGACATACAGGCACACTGCTCTTTATGCCACCCTCCGATATGGCAAAGCGGACACTTGAAGGTCAGGAGGCATACTGGATTCGGATTACCGATGAAAAGAGATATTTGGAGGAGCATCCGGAGAGGCGCCCCCTCATTCAGGACATAAGGGTAAATGCGGTAGAGGTTGATAATATTGATACTATGTCGGAGGAGGCATATTACATAGACGTATTTGGACCGAATATGGAATTTGCCCTAAATGCGCAGAATATCCTTTCTATGGAGCTTTGGGTCAATGAAATCGGGCTTTTCTCAGAAAGTGAAATGAAGCGCATGCTTACCGAGGACCCTGAGCATACCAAGGCAGAATATTCCTTCCTCGGTGAGATTGAGGAATTTTATGTAAAATGGGAAGAGGTTGACAATTTTGACCGTTCACTTCCGGGAGACAGACACTATGTCATAGACCGTATGAACAGCAGGCTGCATTTTGGAGATGGCGTACATGTCCAGATTCCACGTAATACAAAGGGTGTTGCATTTCAGGTCATTATGCGCCGCTGCGACGGTGAGGCTGCCAATATCGGACCGGGCATGATTGGAGATTCCTTAAGCGGACTGATGTTTGTAGATCAGATTCGGAATCCGATTCAGGCATACGGCGGTATGAATATGGAGACTGTGGAGGAGGCGCTGCGCAGGGGAACCAGCACCTTAAATGCGCGAAACCGTCTGGTGTCCGTGCAGGACTATGAGCGGGAAGCGCTTAATTTCTCAAGACAGGTTTCACAGGCAAAGGTTATCGTCGGAAGGAAAAAGGATGGAAGCTTCCATCCGGGCGCCGTTACGATGGTGCTTCTGATGCAGGACTACAGGGAAGGGGAACATTCCTTTTTGCATATACGACAGCGTCTTAAGGAGCATTTGCAGGAAAAATGTGAGCTTGCGGCGCTTGGCGGAGAAATGGAAATCGTAGAGCCCATTTTCGTAGAAATTTCGGTGGAGGCCTGGGTGCAGGTCATCAGGGCGGATGATACCTTTGAAGTACAGCAGGATTTAAAGCGTGTATTACAGGAATATCTGGACCCGATTTTGAATGCGGGATGGGACATTGGAAGAATGGTAAAGATGGCGCAGATTGAGCTGCGTCTTAACATGGAAAAGGGGAAGGCGCTTCTGCACAGATTGATGGTGACTGCAAGGTATCAGGATGAAACCGGCAGACATGAGACAGACCTTGAGGCTCTTGTCGGCAATCCTTATGTACTGGTAACAAGCGGTGTTCACAAAATACATTTTGAGCAGAGCAATTAGGAGAGAGTATGTTAAATCCAAAAAGTATTCCGGAAAAAACGCATGATCAGCTCATGGAAGAAAACATTGGAAAGATTCCGATTTATTCTGATGAATGGACAAATTACAATCCGGCGGACCCGGGAATTACCATATTGGAAAATCTGTCAGCATTTCAGGTTTTACAGCAGAATCAGATGGATGAGGTACCGGATATTGTGCGGGCAAAGCTGCTTAGGCTCATGGGCTATAAGCCGATGAAGGGAAGCGGGGCAAAGGTATATCTGGAGCCGCAGGGCGTCCGTGAAAACTTTCTGATTCCGGCTGACCAGCGCTTCCACGTGGGAAATATCAGCTTTGAGACAACACTTGAGCGGGAGATGACAGCCAGCCGTATCAAAGGAATCTATGGAAAGGATGAAAATGGATTTCAGGATTACAGCTATGTTTTAAACCGCGACGTTGACATTCAGGCATTTGTCTTTGGAAAGACGCCAAAGGCGGGAATGGAGCTGTATGTGGTTTTAGACCAGCCGCTTCTGCCTGGGGAGCAGGGGATTTTACACGCAGAGGTAACAGACCGTTATCACAGAAATGCGTTTACAAAGGAAAGCAGGCAGCTTTTTGGAGAGCTGGAGTGGAGCAGCTATACGCAGGAGGGCTTCGTTCCGATGCAGGTGCAGGATGATACGAACGGCTTTCTGGCAGATGGACTGATTCGCTTTACACAGCCAAAGCAGCCTATGGCAAAATACGAGCAGGGCGGGCTTTCCGGTTATGTGTGGCGGGCAGTGCTGCACCGTGCAGAGTATGACATTGCACCGGCGCTTGTCCATGTGACGGGCTTTCTGTTCCCTGTGATTCAGAAGGAAACGCTGGTAATTACCCATTCCTTCCAGAAGGCAGGAGATGTGACACTCAACTGTGCAATGCTGGAAAATGGCTATGTGCGTGTATTCTGCAAGGAGCAGAAGGGAACCTCCTACAGAATGTATCAGGAATGTACTGGGGAGCCTGAAAATGAAAGAATGTATCTGCGCCGCAGGAACGCTTATGGCGAGCATACCTTCCGGTTTGATAAACAGCTTTTCGGATATGGACCGGAGCATGTAAAAAATGCGGTAAAGATAGTTATTTATAATGAAGAGATGATGCGGAAGTATTATCTGGGTGAAATTTACGGCTATGATGAGCAGGAGATTATGCTGCCCAGACAGCACGTAGTAACAGATACCTTTTCCCTGATTGCGGAGCGGGATGCAGAGGATGGCGGAAAGTGCTACGATTTTGTAAAGCCCGGCAGGATGGGAGAGCAGGAGCTGTCCTATTATCTGTATGAAAATGAAGGAAAGATTGTTATTTTGGATGCCGGCGATTATGTCGGTGCAAAGCTGTATCTGGCGTCAATAGCGGTAACGCTTGGGGAAGAAGGCAATGTACGCGCCGGAAATGTATTTATTCCGGAAGGATATCAGGATACGATACGCTTTACCAATCCTACGGCAGGCAGTGGTGGCAGGTTTCAGGAGACGCTTGAGGACGTCAGAAAGCGTTTTATTGCCGATATGAATACGCCGCATACGGCGGTGCTGGGAACCGATTTTGAGGCGCTTGTGCATCGCGTTCCGGGACTTTGCATTTCCAAGGTGCATGCGTGGATGGATACGGAAAAAAATGAGGTGCAGATTGCGGTACTGCCCGGCATGCCGGAGAAGTTTCCAAAGCTGTCACCGATTTACCGTCAGGAAATCGAGAACTGGCTGGAGGAAAGAAGACTGCTTTCCACGCGGATCTGCGTAAGACAGCCGGTTTATCAGGCAGTCATTACGAGCGGCATTATTTATGTCAAGCCGCACTATGAAAACTGCCGGGAACAGATAGAGCAGGTAATCCGCCGGGAACTGGATTATGTGCATGGAGAGCAGAATTTTGGAACGCTGCTTCGGTTTGACAAGCTGTTCCATGCGGTAGAAGCGCTGGAATGTGTTGGCTATCTGTCAGAGTTCAGTATCGTGGCAGAGGGCGGCGTTTATGCCGCGTCAGAGGGCGCTGACATCAGACCGGATCAGAATTGTCTGCTTTATCCCGGAAAAATAAAGCTTGAAATCCTGTCCATGTTAGAGGATGGAAGATAACGGAGGAGATTATGGCAGGAATACAGTATTCAATCAGGCAAAACAGATTAAAGAAAGCGCTGTTTCAGGGAATGGAGCTGGGCGATGGCGACAGTGTGCGCTCCTGCGAGGGTGGCGACCATTATTTTGTTCTGCCGCTCCTTGACAGCGGAATTTCCGACTGTCCCTGGGGCAGGCTGCATTTTGAAATGACGCTGCCGGAGAACTGCGTCTGCTATCTGTATGCGGCAGCCTCCAATGAAATGCGGGGAGTGGAAGTGATGATGGATACAGGCAGCAGCCTTTTGGATAAAAAGAGACTGTTACAGTCATTGGGGGGACTGCGCTTTATCAATAAGCCGGATGTGCTTCTGTATGAGATTACAGGACGCTATCTGTGGATTATGGCAGAGGTAATCGGTGAGAACGTAAGCATCCGCAATATACGGGCGGAAGCGCCGGGCGATAACTTTATGCAGACATTCCCAGAGGTATACAGGGAAAAGAACAGCTTTTTCCACCGGTATCTTTCGATATATTCCAGCATCTACAATGATTTTCAGGAAAAGCTGGACCACAGGGGAGAACTTTTGCCGGTTGAGACGGCGCCGCTGCGGCTGCTTGAGCTGTATGCAAAGTGGCTTGGAATCGACGTCAATGGCGGATATCTGGGAGAGGAGACCCTGCGGGAGCTTCTAAAGGAAGCGCCGGAGCTTTTACGCCGGAAGGGAACCAAATATTGTATTGAACGAATCTGTGAGATTCTGCTGGGTGAGGTACCGGTAATTGCGGAACGCAGCCAGATGCAGAGATATATCCGCAGGAATGAAAGAGAACAGTATGACGCGCTGTATGGCGACAGCCCTTATGACGTAACGCTGCTTTTGAAGCATTATGTGGAAGAAAAGAAAAAGGAGCAGCTTCTTCATCTGCTCAGCCAGTTTAAACCGCTGCGCAGCCGCCTGCACATCGTATTCCTTGAACCTACGGGCGTACTGGATGAGCATAGCTACATGGATCAGAATGCGATTACCTTCACGCAGGATGAGGGTATGCTTGACGCTGCACAAATTGCAGACGGAACCATCATTCTACAGTAGGAGAATGGGGAGAATTGTGATATAATGAGTGAAAAGAAAAACAAGCGGCTGCGAAGCAGACATTTGTTTTTCTGCACTCATTAACGAGCAAAGTGCCTGCGGAGCAGGCGGGAAGCGCGAAAGCGCGGCTTTGCGAGTGAAGCCTGTGAAAAGAAAAACGGAGCAGGCAGGGCAAAAGAAGCGCGAAAGCGCGTCTTTGCGAGTAAAGCCTGTGCAAAGGAAAACAGCATGGGCAGGGCAAAAGAAGCGCGAAAGCGCGTCTTTGCGAGTGAAATAAGAATGTAACAACAGGAAGGGGAAACCGTCGTGGAACAAAAGAGAATCCGGTGGTCGCTGTTTATCGGTTCAGCGCTTACCGTTATTCTGACAATGTTTTTTTTGTGGGTCTTAAACAGCAGTGATTCACCAGAGCTACAGCGTATGCTGGGGCTCTGTATCCTGATTTTGGGAGGAAGCGCAGTTATTTCTCTTTTCTTCTTCTTCTGGAAAGGACCCGTTTTTCATATACGCGGATGGATTGAAACAGGAAATATTATGGCGATGCTGATTGCGGTACTGGTGGTTATCCAGCTAGCCTTTGCCTTTGCGGCTTATTTCCAGAAGGAACAATATCTGCGTTTTGTATTGTATGACCAGCATCTTGAGGAAAGCCTTATCCGTGCAGAGCTTGCAGGCACGGCAGTCGAGCTGTTGACTGCACTGGTCATATCAGTATTCTTCTCTGTAGAAATCGTATGGTTTATGATTAAGCTGACGACAGAGCGTGAGCAGACAGACCGGATACGTCCGGCGGCGCTTTCCTATGTCCGTCAGATTGCTTTTCTTTTTTATTTTGCATCCAGACTTTCATCGGCGTTTATTCCAATCATGGCAAAGAACTTTGGAGAAACGCTTTTTGGCATGAGTGCAAATGGGGCGGCGGGACTTCCACAGTCTGCGGAGACGCTTTTGACCTGTGCTGCAATTTTCATTACGACAGAAATATTGACCAGAAAGGGTTGGAAACTTCCGTTTGGAATTGGATTGCTGCTGGTAGCCTTTGGTACCTTTCTATCGGCAGTATCGCCAACGCTTCTGGTATTTATCGGTGCGCGTGCAATCGTCGGACTTGGTTATGGCTTCTGCTGGATGACGCTTCGAAATCTGGCGCTCTTTGGCAAAAATGACAGCGAGCAGGCGTGGGGCTTTTCCATGCTGAATGCAGGTCTGTATGCCGGAATGAACTGTGGCGCTTCACTTGGTGCGATTCTGGCGGAAAAGTTTGGCTATCAGAATGTATTTTTCATGGCGGCTGCGCTTACGCTCTTATGCAGCGGCGTTATCATCCGTATGGAAAATGCAGTGCTTCCCAAAAAGGAAGAGGCTGCGAAGCAGGCAGAGACGTCTGTCTTTTCCCTTTGGGAGAAGCTGCAGGTGGTCTGCTTTGCCATCTTTATGATTGCCCCCTCCTGTATCGTAGCGTCTTATCTGAGTTATTTCCTGCCGCTGTATTTTGAGAGCATTGGCAGAGGTGTTGCGGATGTCGGACGTGCGCAGCTTTTATATGGCGTAGTCATCGTTTATGTTGGACCGAAGCTTTCAAAGATACTGATTGAACGCGATAAGGGACTGCTTGGCGCAAATTATGCCTATAATCTGCTGTTTTCAGCAGGGCTTTTACTGATAGGCTGTCTTGGGGGAATGATACCGGCAATCATCGCAGTGCTTTGTCTTGCGGTAGGCGACAGCTTTGGCTTCAGTGTACAGAACAATTATTTCCTGGCGCTGCCGTCTGTAAAGCGTATGGGAGCGAGCAGATCGCTTTCTTATCTGAGCTTTTTAAAAAAGCTGACAGAAATGCTTGGACCGACGGTATTTGCGCTTGTAATTGTAATAGGCTTTGAACAGGGCGTGCGCCTGCTTGGTGCAGTATTTGCAGCGGCGGTTGCTTTATTCTGGGCGCTGCAGCTCATAGATAAAAAAATAAGGGTGCGGGAGTGTGAAATAAAGTGAAAATAGCAATTGTGTATGGCGGATATTCCAGTGAGAGGGAGGCTTCTGCGGAAAACGCGCATTACATAGAAAAGACGCTGGGGGAGAGCGGCTATGAGACCTGTATGGTTCCCTATGGAAAAAATCTGGTAAGTACGCTTCGGGAGATGGAAGCACAGATTGTATATGTGTGCGTACAGGGAAAGGGACATGGAGACGGTACAATACAGGCAATTTTGGAACAGGAGGGAATCTTATTTACCGGCAGCGGTTCCCATGCGGCTGCGATAATTAACGATAAAATTCTTTCCAAGCTGTTATTTGAGCATTATGGTATCAGGACGCCGAAGTGGCAGATTCTGACGAAGGAAGCTTATGAAAATGGTGAGTTTGACGCGGATGCCTTTGGCTATCCTTTTGTAGCAAAAGCGCCGTCGGAGGGCGGCAGCTTTGGAATCTCACTGATTCGCAGCAGGGAAGAGCTTTCCAAAATAGAAGCTGTATTTGCTTATGAATCGCCGATTCTGATTGAGCGCTTTATCAGGGGTGAGTTTTATACCATTGGTATTTTAGAACGTGGGGGTAAGGTGCATACGCTGCCCTGTGTCAAGGGAGTAGAGCTGCAGGGTGGCAAAGAAAATAAGGACCCTGAGAGCCTTAAGGTATTTACCGGGGACTATGCGGTAAGAAGTGCCGACCTGCCAGAGGAAACAATTCTTCTGATGGAGCAGATGGCAAAAAGAGTATTTGCGGTTACCGGAGCAGAGGATATAGCGCGGATTGATTTTATGGTATCCCAAGAGGATGGAGCGCCTTATGTGCTGGAAATCAATGCCGTACCGGGATTAAAGCCCAGAAGCCTTTTGCCGGGAGAGGCAAAAATGGCAGGAATGACGTATCAGGAGCTGATAGAAGGTATTTTGCTGTCAGCGTGGGAAAAGGGCAGAGCGGAGGATAAATAAAAGATGCTGAAAAATATGAAAATCGGGATTAAAATCCTGTTAGTTATTTTGTTGATGTCGCTTGGAACATTGATGATTATTTCCATCAACTCCTATATGCAGATGATGCGGCTGACAAATGAATTTCAGGAGGTTAATACGACACTGGGCAATACCGCATCGGAGGACAGCAAGCAGGCGCTGCAGTCTCAGATGGAGGAGGATTTGACCAAGCTGGCACAGAAGCAGGCGCAGATTTCCAATGAAAAGCTGATAAGGCTTCGGGATATTATCGACAGCTCGGCTGCTTATATCAGCAATCTGTATGCAAATGAGGATGAGTTTATCGGACATTCTCTGCCGCTTCCTTATGAAACACCGGATGGCGTTGCCTGCTCCAAATACATGCTTGCGCCGGGCGTTACAGACAGTCCAGAGCTGCAAAGGCAGGTAAGGCTTTTGTCAAACTGTGAATATCTGTTTGCACCGGAGCTGGAAGGCAATCCGATGATGGACAATATCTATCTTGGAACCTATGACGGAATTTACTACAGGTATTCAAGATCCAATCTTTATAATCCCGACTATGACCCACGTGCACGTGACTGGTTTATTGCGGCGGTAAGCGAGAAGGATTCTATCTGGCTTGATACCTATCAGGATTATTATGGAAAGCTCTGTGTTACCTGCGCCAAAAAGTTTCAGGGAGAGGACGGCGGTACGAAGGGCGTTGTATCCACAGACGTTACGATTCAGGATATGCTGGATGAAATCGTCGCAACCAAAATCGGTGAGAGCGGATATGCGTTTGTGCTGGATTCCCAGCTTCAGTATCTTGCCCATCCTGATTTTATGAAAGAGGACTTTGATAAGAGCTTTGGCAGCCATATCGAAAGGGATACCGATATTCTTGCCGAGATTATGAAAAATACTTCAGGAATCATTCAGACACGGCTTGACGGCGTAGACAGCTATATCGCCTATGCGACGCTGGAGGAGACTGGCTGGAAGCTTTGCATCAGCATTGATGTCAATGAGGTCATCGCCCCCTCCATTGCAACCAAGCAGGCAATCGACGGCATTACCTCAGATGCACAGCAGATGGTCAGCAAGACGCTTTCCAATGTCATGATCCGCTTTATCATTTTCTTTGCACTGGTGGGAATGATTGTCATTATGATTTCCTTTGCGGTTGCAGGCACGATTACAAGACCTATTCAGGAGCTTGCTAAAAATGTGGAAAACATCGGTCAGGGTAATCTGGATGTGCGGATGAAGGTAGAGTCCGGCGACGAGGTTGGAGAGCTGGCGCAGACCTTTAATCAGATGCTGGAGGACTTGCAGCAGTATATCAAGAACCTGTCGGAGATTACCGCAGAAAAAGAAAGAATCGGAGCAGAGCTTGATGTTGCGACCAATATTCAGGCGAGTATGCTGCCCTGCATTTTCCCTGCATTTCCGGAGCATGAAGAAATCGACATTTATGCGGCAATGGACCCGGCAAAAGAGGTCGGCGGCGATTTCTATGATTTCTTCCTTGTAGATAAGGACCACCTTGCGCTGGTTATGGCGGACGTATCTGGAAAAGGCGTACCGGCGGCGCTCTTTATGGTGATTGCAAAGACTCTGATTAAGAACAGGGCACAGCTTGGCGAAGCGCCTGCTGTCGTACTGGAAAAAGTAAATGACCAGCTCTGCGAAAATAATGATGCAGATATGTTTGTTACCGTATGGCTTGGTATCTATGAGCTGCATACCGGCAGACTGGTATATACCAATGCAGGACATGAGTGTCCGGGAGTAATGCGGGCAGGCGGAAGCTATGAGTTGATTCGGGAAAGCCATGATTTTGTTGTCGGCGGCATGGAGGGAATGCCTTATACGCAGCATGAAATCACATTGTATCCGGGCGATAAGCTGTTTTTATATACAGACGGAGTACCGGAGGCAACAAATGCACAGGAGAAGCTCTTTGGTGAGGAGCGGATGTTAGAGGCTCTGAACCATTGCAGAGAAATGACACCGAGCCAGACATTGGCACAGGTGAAGAAAGAAATAGATGAATTTGTTGGAGAGGCAGCTCAGTTTGATGACCTGACAATGCTGTCATTTGAGGTCAGACAGTACGCTACCTGACAAACTGTTACCCGACATACCATAATGAAAGAAGAGAGGAAAAAAGTATGAATGTAATTGCGACAGATTGTGAGAGCTATATGAGACTTTTAGTGGATGGAAGGGTTGATACCAATACCAGTCCGCAGCTTCAGCAGGCAATTCTGAATGCGTTCCAGAAGAAAAAGGATGTCGTAGTGGACTTTCTGAACGTTCCCTATATTTCCAGCGCCGGTCTGCGTGCGCTTCTGATTGGACAGAAGACAGCAGCGTCCAAGGGCGGCAGCATGAAACTGACAAATGTGTCAGATGTAGTTATGAACATTCTGGAGATGTCGGGCTTCAGCAAGATTTTAAAGATTGAATAAAAAGAAGGTATTCAGAATCACAGATGATACAGTTTATGGATGTTACAAAGACATTTTCTGATACGCAGGAAACAGCGCTTTCTCACGTAAGCTTTCATATTCTGCCTGGTCAGATGGCTTTTTTGCTGGGTGAGAGCGGCTCGGGAAAGACAACACTGCTCAGACTCCTTCTGCGTGAGTTGATTGCAGATAATGGAACTGTTTTGGTCAATGGACAGGATATTGGCAGGCTAAAGGCGGGCAGTGTGCCAGCCTACCGCAGGCGGATTGGCTTTGTATTTCAGGATTTCAAGCTGATGAAAGACCGGACCGTCTATGAGAATGTGGCGATTGCAAAACGCATAGTGGGCGCGAAGGAACGGGACATTCGTCCGCAGGTTGCAATGGCGCTCCGGGTAGTTGGTATGGAGGATGCGTTTTACAGACCGGTATCCGAATTATCCGGCGGTGAGCAGCAGAAGGTGTGCGTGGCAAGGGCGATTGTCGGAAATCCCTATTGTATTCTGGCGGATGAGCCCACCGGCAATCTGGACCCGAGGCAGGCAAGGGAGATTATGCTGCTGCTTGAGCGGATTAACGGGCTTGGAATTACGACCCTGATTGCAACGCATGACAGGGAAGCAATAGAGGGGATGGAATATCAAAGACTGTATCTTGCGGATGGAAGATTACATAGCGGGGAGTAAACATGGAGGATGCTACAATCAAAAAGACAATAGAACTGAAGGCACAGACAGAAAAGCTGGATGAGCTTCTGGAAATTATAGAGACGGATATGGAAAAAGCGGGCTGTCCGCCGGAGAAACGGACGGTAACGGCAATCTGCGCTGAGGAAATCTTTGTCAATATTGCAAGCTATGCCTATGGAGAGGCGGCTGGAATTGCAAGGATTGATGAGGAAATACAGGGCAGCAGCATTTCCCTGTGCTTTCAGGATCAGGGGCAGCAGTATAATCCTCTGGCGAAGGAGGACCCGGATACGACCCTTTCCGCACAGGAGAGGGAAATCGGGGGACTTGGCGTTTTCATGGTAAAAAACATGATGGACAGTGTAGCGTATGAATACAGGGACGGCTGGAATCGACTGACAATGACGATTTCATGGTAGCGACAATCGCACAGTATGGATTTGATAGGGGAAAAAGACGATGAGCATGAATAACAGATTCCGTGAAGAGCTGCGAAAAATGCCGTTTGGCAGCTATGAAGAATATATGGATTATATCTTTGCCTGCGTGAATACGAGGCTGACGGATTATATCGAAGATTTGATGGGGAAATATGCCGCAGGACAGGGACAGTACAAAAATGTAATGTACCCGGATATTGAAATTGCCTATAACCTGTGTAACGACCATGTCATGCAGTTTTCAGCACAGGACGAAAATGAAGCGGATACGGAAGATGTGGAAAAGGATGCGTTAGATGGCATGGATGATGAGCTGATGGAGCTTCTTGGAGCCTTCAGCACTTCCAATACACCGACGGAAGATGAGGAAGCAAAGCTTCCCGCTTCTGAAGAGACGCTTTCTGTAGAAGAGATGCTTGCCTTTGTAGAGGAACGCATTGCACTGACAGAGGCGGATGACTATCCCTTTTATCAGCTTTGCAAAAAGCTTAAGGTTGACCATTTTACTACGTTTGCACTGGCAGCTGCGCTTCTTTCTTCTACACAGACCAGCTATGCTTCCGTTTATCAGATTGTAAACGAAAACGGGTCTCTGACGGCTCCTACAGTAGAATCAGCAGCGAAGCTGTATTTTGGAAAAGAATTTTCCATTACGATGGCGTCCAGTCACATGTCGGTGTGTCTGGAAAGCTTGCAGCCGATTATGGATCTGCATGTCAATTCAAATATGCCGTTTTCTACGGTACTGACCCCGGATAAACGAATCATAGATTACCTTTTTGGTCAGAATCCCCTGCGCCTGGATGAAAATTATCAGCGGTTCTTTCACATGCTTACAGATGACAAAGAGCTTGACCCGATTATGGCAAACACGACCCAGCTTGAAGCGATGGAGGTTTCCTATGAGCAGGGTGTTCGGATTTTCAGCTGGTACGGCGATGAGGGAAGCGGACGCAGATTCTTTATCAAGCAGTTTTGCAAAAAGCAGGGAATCCGTGCGATTACCCTGAACTGCAAAAAATTGTTCGTATATGATTTCTCCTTTGTGGAAAAGGCACTTTGGGCAGTGCGCAGGGAGTGTATTTTTACAGATGCCTGCTGCTGCTTAAATGAGCTGGATTTCAGAGAGGATGAAAAAGAAAAATATATCGGTTATATGGATTTGGCAGTTTCGAAGCTGCAGGAGCATGAAATCCTTATCTTTTTGATGAGCCGTGAAAAGCTTCCGCTGAAAAGCGTAACCGATCAGGAATTTACCGAGCTGGAGCTTCCGACTCCGGGCAATCAGGAAAGAGAGGACTGCTGGAAGTATTTCTCCAAGGAATATGGTCTGGATAAGGATGTGGAACTGCCTGAGATGGCTACCAAGTTCTTATTTACACCCGGTAAGATTAAGTCAGCATTAAAGCAGGCAAGAAGCTTTTCCATTATGAACCATGAGGTGCTGATTTCCAGAGCAAAGCTCTTTGAGGGCTGCTATAACCAGATGAGCTCGGAGCTGACGCAGAAGGCGACCAAGGTAAAGGCAAACTTCGGATTTGAGGATATTGTCATGAATGACAGCCAGAGGGAGACGCTTGAGCATGCCATTGACCAGATGAATTTCCGTAAGCAGGTCTATGACAACTGGAATTATACCAAGAAATACCCTTACGGCAGAGGACTTTCGGTGCTGCTCTTCGGTGCACCCGGTACTGGTAAGTCCATGTGTGCGCAGGTAATCGCTCACGAATTGAATCTGGAGCTGTACAGGGTTGATTTATCCAAGGTTATTGATAAGTACGTTGGTGAGACGGAAAAATCCATTTCCATGATTTTCAGGGAAGCAAAGAAGTGTAATGTCGTTCTGTTCTTTGATGAATGCGATACCCTGTTTGCGAAGCGCTCAGATGATGGCGGCTCCAATCAGGCGTCCAATAACAATAAGACGGCGCTGCTTTTGCAGGAAGTAGAGGCTTACGATGGTGTTTCCGTGCTTGCAACCAACTACAAGCATAATATTGACCCGGCATTCTTCAGACGTATGAAATATATCGTAGAATTCCAGTTCCCGGATCCGGATACCAGAGAGATGCTCTGGCGGACAACGATTCCGAAGGGAACACCGCTTGCAGATGATGTAGACATCCGTTTCCTTGCAGAACGGTTTGAGTTCGTCGGCGGTAATATCAAGAACTGTATTTTGAATGCAGCATTTCTTGCCGCTGCGGACGGCGATGGAAAAGAGGTCGGCATGAAGCATTATCTGATGGCGATTAAATATGAGTTCGTAAAGACAGGAAAGGTATTTACCAGAGCTGATTTTGAACCTTATGCGTATATGGTCGGACTTGGTGATCCCGAGGAGGATTAGGCATGGAACAGAACATGGAAAAAAACATAGAAGCGATTGCGGGAATCAATGAAAAAGAAAAAACGCTTTTAGAGGATATTAAGCAGGGCCGTAAGACGAAATATAAAACCGTTATCTGGAAGGTAAGGGGAAAACAGATTGATACCAAAAAAATCATGTGGCAGTATGCGGCGTTCCAGAAACAGACGCCCGTCTCCCGTACAGTGTACTGGTATCAGAAGGAGGATGAACCGGTGCGGGTGCTGCTGCGGCAGCGGGAGCAGACCTTCCCGGTATATGATATTTCCCATCTTTCCATAGACCGGCAGCGGGATAAGATGCTGAGTGCACTGACAGCGGAGCTTCGAAGGGAATTCCACATTGAGACAGACCCGGTGCTGCGGCTTCAGGGCTTCCTTTTTTCGGAGAATGAGCTTGCAGTTATCCTCTCCGTTTATCCGCATGTAGAGTGGAGTGTTGGTCTTCGCGGGATGATTCATTCGATTTTTAACGGTTTTGAGACCTCACCCGTGCAGCTCGCGGGCATCGACGTACAGGAAATCATGAAAGAGGACGATGAGCAGGCAAAGGAGAGCATAGCTTACTGGAAACAGCTCCTTTCGCCGCTTGGAAAGGGACTTGAGCTGCCCGGCGTGCGCAGCCGCAAGGTTGAGGGACGCTACTACAATGCAAGGACCTCTCTCTATCGTGAGCTTTTGCCGGATCTGGTAAAGGAACTGCTTCAATACTGCAAAAGGATGAATGTGTCTATAGAGACGGTCTTTCTGACAGCGTGGGAGGAGCTGCTTTCCGACCCGGCACAGACTGAGCCGTCGGTAATGGCAGTCTTTCATGATGATACAAGGCTGCGGCTCTGGCCGGTAAAGACGCAGATAAAAGAGAATCTGGATGAAGCGGTTTTTGAAATGGCAAAGCAGCTTTCTGTCTCAGCAGGCTATGCGGAATGTACCATTCCCCAGCTTGAACAGGCATTTGATGAACAGCTGCTGAATACCATTGGACTGATTCATCATTTTATCCGGTTTGAAAATAACAACCAGATGTATTACACGGCAGCAGGAGAGACGCAGGATGAAAGCTGTGAGGATATTGGCATCCGCAACTGTATTACCTATCATATCTTTGAGGATAAGATAGCCCTGCATTATGTATCGAATACAGGAGAGCTGGAATTTGTGCTGGAGCATCTGCATGAGCAGTTCGCGGAAAGCCTGAAGGCATTTTTTGAGCCCCAGCGCAGGAAGTTTGATAAGACCACTTATATCGGTGCAGACGATACCGACAGAGAGAAGCTTTTTAAGCTGCAAATGGCACAGATTGCTTTGTACCTGAGAGATTCAGGACTATTTGAGGGCGTTTCCGCAGGAGATATGATGGCGCTTGCAGAGGAGTGCAGGCTGCATATCTTACAATCAGGGGATGTCGTGATTTCAGAGGGAGAGTTTCTATCCAGAGTTTATATCGTAGGAAGTGGAAATCTGGAGGAAAGCATGACGGCGCTGGACGGTATGGTAAGGAGCCTGCGGGTAGTAGGAGCAGGAGAATTGATTGGAGTAGAAGCTATTTTGTCAGACAGGAGAGCAAAGACGACGCTTTCGGTAATTGATTCTCAGGCGAGACTGATTTCGCTTGATAAAAAGCAGCTTGCAGGTATCCTGCAGAGAGTGCCGGGTGCGTGGCGGGCGCTTCTGGAAAAGGAAAATGAGCAAAAGCATAAGCTTCAGAGCCTTTGGAGTATCGAATAACGACAATAGAAAGGGGAGAAAAGATGGAAGAATATATTCTGCTGCGGGATAAAAGTCAACTGCGTGCATACTCACACATGATACCAAAGTGGCTGCTTGAGAGTCCGAAGGAAGAAGCAAATATGCAGTTCGTCGGGGCATCTGATTTTGATACGCCTTATGGAGTGGCTGTTATGAGCAGTGAAGCGGGAACTCTGACGCTGCAGTATCTGTATATTGCAGAGGAGTTCCGCGGAGCAGGCAGAGGCGCACGGTTTCTGACAGAGCTTTTATTTCAGGCTTATCACAGGCAGGAGCAGAAATTCCAGGTCAAATATATTCCGGGACAGTATCCGAAGCTGGAGAGGCTTCTTCGTGGCTATCCATTTTCAAATAAGGAGGAAATGGTTGGCAGTTTTTCCTGCACGCTGGGAGAACTTGCGGGATTAAAACATCTGAAGGGCGGATATGGAAGCGTAAGGGCGCTTTCCGGATGTACGGAGGAAAGCCTGTGGCCATTCTACAGGGAGGTAGAAGCACGGGGCGACGATCTGGTGGAAATGCCTCTGAAAAAAAAGGATTATCTTGCAGACTGCTGCGCCGTAACGATGGAGAATGGAAAACCGGCAGGGCTTCTGCTGGTAAAAAAGGATGGTGATAAGGCAGTCACAATACCGTATCTGTTAAATCTTTCTTCCAATATTGCAGCGCCGGTTGAGATGATACGGTTTGCGATACAGAAGGGAAGTCTGGCATATCCGCCGGAAACAATATGCAGCTTTGCAGTGATCAGTGAAACGCTTCTTCGGCTTTTGGAGAAAATGGGGATTACATTTGTCAGGAAACGGCAGCAGAGCACACTGGATTTGTCCTACCTTGCTCAGTATGAACTGAGGGTAGAACGTTACATAAATGGAGAGATAAATAATATATAGGAGGGTATCAGTATGGATAATATGTTTCAGCTTAGACAGAATATGACGCAGGAGGAGAAACTGCGGTTTGAACAGGAAAGCCTGCAGCAGGAGCAGAATGTAGAAGAATATCTCAGTAAATTGCAGATAGATGCTGCAAAGCTTATGCAGCAGCAGATGGGAGGCGGAGCGGCGGCGCCCGCACCCGCACAGCCTATCGTTGCGGATATGCCGCAGCAGCAGGTAGATGAGAAGGAATCCAAGCGCAGAAGAAGGGAAAAGAACCAGTTCAAAGAACAGACAAAGCTTCTGGAAAAGAACCGTAAAAAAGAGCGCGAGGATAGGCAGGATTTTGCACAGCGTGCGGCGGACATACAGCAGAAACGCTGTATTGACCAGAAGGCAGCGGCAATCTTTGAGGAAACCATCCGTGCGGATATGCTGTCTCCCCGCTATGTGCTGGAGCATTTTGCAGAGGTCAGGGAAAAGCTGGACGCATGGAGAGACCATATCAGACTGTTTGAACAGGGCGGAGCGGCAAATTTCCTTACGTCCAGAGAGCAGACGCTTCGTCTCCCGCTTATGCAGAATATGTATGTACAGGCGGAGCAGGCGTTCAGGTCGGCGCTTGGCGCACTTGGCTACAGCTATAACGAGCAGGAAACCGGCACGGATATGTTTCTGGAAAATTTGACGGCAGAACAGAAGCAGCAGGCGCTGGAGCAGAATATAGCACAGCGGACGAGAATCGCAGAGTCAGCCGCAAGCATGGATGAGACAGTGGCACAGCAGCTCCTTGAGGAAGAGGCCCCTGTAACCCATGCTGGAATGGAGAGTTTCCGGGAGGAAATGAGCCAGGATGAAGAATATAACTTTATTGAGACGCAGAGCTTAAGCCATGAGTATCAATATGAGGAACTTCGAAAAGCGAAATCGCTCTTAGAGAACCATCCAGAGGAGTATGCACAGCATAAAGAGCTTCTTGACCAGATGTATCATGAGCTTTTTAACCTGATGGAGCTGAATGGAAAATACTATGAGAACTCTCAGAATATTTTAAAGATTCAGTTTGACAAGCAGAGGGTATCTTCCAAAAAGGTAGAGATGCGCCTGCAGAAATCCTTGGATGAACAGTCAAATAAGATGCGTCTTTCCCGTAACCGCGCTCTATACATTCAGGCAGGAATCAAGCACGTGCTGCTTGGAAAAGCGCTTACGAAGACAGAAATCCGGATGCTGAAGGACTATCTGCCGGAGGAATTTGCACAGGCAGGCAGAACAGCAGAAATCGAGGCGGGCGATTATGCTGACCGTTATCGTGAGAAAAAAGCGATTTTTGAAAGTCTTGCAGAGCATCTTTTTGGAGAAAGAGCGCAGGAGCTTATCAGCGGAGAAGCGGGCAGATTTATGATGTTTATGGAGCCCGGACAGGAGATGCACAATGAGGCAGTTCTGCGTGCGCTCGAAGTCCGTAAAGCCTGCAGTCAAAGAATAGCAGCTGGCGGGGCAGACGCGGATGCGGCAAAGCAGGAGCTTGGCAGGGCAGTGAAGCCTATCGTGCTTCCTTATCTTACGCGGATGAGGGACTTTGATACAAAGGAGCTTGAAAACTGTACCGATGAAGAGCTTATGGAAAGAAATGAGGAACTGCAGGATCTCTATATTTCCGGCATGCAGGCGGTAGACACAGCAAAATGCGTGGATCCGGATGACGAGCAGGGACGTTCCATTAAAGAGGTTTTTTGTGGTGACAAAAAGGAGCTTTTTGCTTTAAAATGCAGCGTTGTACAGTCTTATGCGGTTAAGGCAAGGTCACTTTGCATGATGAGAGCCTATACGCAGAGCACCTTAAGCGAGGCATGCTATACAGTAGCAGAGCAGGGAAAGATGCGCAGGATGTTTGGCGTAGCCGAGGGGCAGGCGCTCACTGCAGCACAGATGCTTGCTTTTACAAGAGATGGAATGGAGAAGGCGATAGCCTCTCAGGATGCAGCATACAACCGTTATTTTAGCACAGACAGCATCAAGGAGTCCTATAGAGGGCTTCAGCATATTGATGTGACAGAGGCACATCCTGCTTTCATGGACAGACTGCTTACAAGCTTGCAGAATGGAAAAACAGCGCTTAAACTTAAACCCAACGATGTGATGGTTGCGAGTGACTGCAAAGACTATTATGCGATATGCAAAAAAAGAGTGGAGGAAATTGAAAGGGATCTGCCGGGCGCAACAGAAGAAGCGGCCTCCGATATGCAAACAGAGCTTACAGAGCTGAGGCAGGATATGGAAAAGATGCAGATTCATTATGCCCTCAGCAAGAATAATTATCGAAGAACGGGCGATAGCGAGCCTGTGTTTAGAGAACCGATTTTCCGTTCTTATACAAGCATCAATGGACTTCCATCCTTCAGAAATATGAGCGATGAAGAATTCCGCAGAATGTGCGTACAGCTTTCTGCAGGCGCACTTCAGGAGGATAAACAGGAGCCTGCCCGTCTTGAGGCATATTATGCAGAGAATATGCAGGGATTTCAGACCTATAAGCAGCACATGTCAGAGCACTATGAAATGCTGGAGGAGAGATTCCACCATAAAGTGCCTTCTACAGAATATGTTTTGGAGCATCAGGAAGAACTGAAAGCATTGTTTGCCAATATACAGTTGGACAATAATATCGTGGAGCGCATGAGAGATATGTTTGATTTGACAAAGCCGGAGGATCTGCGGCTTTTCCATCTGGTAGAATGGTACAATGCACTTGGCAGCTATGTTACCGGAATTGGAATAGCGGCGACGGCAGGGATGGAAAGCTATCAGGAAGCATTAAAGGTAACAAAGCATCCGCTGAGCGAAGTAAAGGAATCATTTGCCTACCTGAACGAGCCTAAAGAGCAGATAAAGGAAGGACCGCAGACAGAGGCTGAAGCAGAGAAAACTGCGACCATTGAGAAATTCAGACAGTTTGGAGCAGATACCGCACACATTTTAACTGCAGATGATGCGACCAAGATAGAGTATCTTCGCCGTGCCAATGAGCTGCGGGAATACATCAGGCAGCACAGCGATGACAGAACCCTGAATATGCGGCAGTTTAAGGGCTGGTATGAAATGGCGGAGAAAAAGCTGCCTTATCTTGCAAAGGATATGTTCCATCATTTTTCACAGCAGGGAGCGCAGCCGGCGGGTGAAGATGCCTTTCCGGCACTCGCGCAGCAGCTCAGCACGCTTCAGCTCACAGAAGAAATGTTTACGGATGAGTATATTACTTTCCATATAGAAGAATTGCTGGCATCCTTTAAAGCAATGGATGATTACAGGAGACTGGTAGAAGAAAATCCGGGATTAGAGGACAACATTCCGGCAGGACAAAGAATAGCCTGGGCAAAGAACAGGGGCATCTATGAAAGATACCGTGACTATGTGACACAGTTTGCACGCGACCGTTATGTGGATATTACAAACGGCGCTTACCTGACAGAAGAAACGCATCAGGAAGAAGCGAAGGAGCTTGAGCAGAACCTTCAGAAAGAAAAAGAAGGCATGCAGGATCTGCTTGGCGGCTTTGCAAATTACAGCCAGAAGATAAAGACGATAGCAGATTCCTTAGCCGGTATAAAGAAAGTCGATGCGGACCTGAAAACCAAAATCCTGAAGCCGCTGCAGGAAGCGGGCGAATGGATGAAGGATTTGACGGTTTACCTAAATAAGCCGCTGCTCTTATCCCAGGAGGACTATTTTGACGCTACCATCATGACGCTTATGAGCATGTTTGGTTATATCGAAAAGGATCTGCGTCTTGCAATGGAGCCATTTGCCGGCAATGAAGAAGCCATAGGAAACGCTCTGTGCGAAGCGTGGGTCGGACAGATGAAGGAGATGACAGGAGCCTTTGCAGGCTTCAAGGAGCGCGTGCCCGGATATGCGCAGGAGCTCAGAGGACGGATTCTGCAGTCGGGCGAGGAGATTCCGTTAACCATCAGAGATATTGTAATCAGCGCACAGGAGCTGAAAACCTTCAGAATAAACGGTCAGCAGATAAACGAAGGTGTGGGTGCGTCAGATGTATTCCGTGTAAAGGAAGGAGAGAAGGAATTCTTCTTTAAAGGAGAAGAGACAGTAAGACCATTCTCTGAAAATATGGAGGAGCTGCTCCCGCTTCTTGGAAATGAGGAACTGGCAAATATACTGATGAGAGCCGTAAGGGGAATTGAACGTTATCCGGATGTAGAGCTTAGCATGTCCATGCTGGAGCAGTTTGGACAGATGCTTTCATTTCTTACACAGGGTGACTACATGGAAGTGCAGTTAAATGAAATCAATGGTTTCTGCGGGAAGGATGCGCAGGGAAATCCCATTGATATCAGGAACTATCTGGGTACGGAGGAAGCAAAAGCGAGGCTTGTGGCATTTGCAAAAGAGATTTCCAAAAGACATACGGCACGTATGGTGTTTACTTCGGAAGAACTGAATGTTGATATGGGAACGAACATGACAGCACGCAATTTCGCTTCAGAGCAGCTTGCAGAGCTTCTGGGCTTAAAGGGAATGATTGTCCGTAACAGATCGGCTGTCATTGTAGAACAGGATGGTACGAAGAAAAAAGGCTTTATCATGGACCAGGCAAAGGGAATTGCAGGCGTACAGTTAAAAGAGCTTGCAAGCGAACTGCGGTATACCATCCATGTTACGCCAGAGGCACAGAAGATGCTTTTGAATCTTCAGATTCTTGACAATATCAGCGGACAGATGGACCGTCATACGGGTAACTTTTTCGTACAGTATGACAGGGATGATGCGGCAAGAACGCTGACAATAAAGGACGTGACTGGAATCGATAACGATTTTGCCTTTGGAAAATCCAAGAGGATAGGCACTTCCAATACGGCGTCTATTATGAAAACTGTGCAGGTTGAAAATGCAGAAGGCGTAAGGATAAATGAACTTCAGTTTGCACTTCCTATCATGGATAAAAAGATGTATGAAAGCCTGATGTCAGTATCGCCGGAGCTTTTGGCGACCAATCTGGAAGGCATCATCGAACCGCAGTATATGGATTCCCTGAAGGAGCGTTATGAGACAGTACGCCAGAAAATCAGGGAAGCCAAAATGAAAGCCGACAGTGAGGGCAGAGACTTTTTCCATGAAAGAGAGGGCTGGGGCGAAGAAACAGAAAGACTTTTGGCACACAGACCGACCAGTCGAAGCTATATACAGGATATGGACGCAGACAGATAATAGGGAAATGGGTGAGTAAATTATGGGTGAAAGCTTTACAAAGGAAGCTTATGAGATTATCTATAAGCATCCCAGATGGAGACAGGAAGCAGAAAGGTATGAGGATCAGCTTGCAGCAAAGCTGTTCCACATGTCCTACACAAAGGCGGCTGTCAAGACGGCAATGGGAAAAATCAGCCGTATTCTGACCGCTTACTATGGAGACGGGGAAAGAGAGCCGCAGGGACAGGAGCAGCAGAATGTGGAAGCGGCGGGAAGCCTTGCTGATTTCGCGGAACTCTTCAATGGAGAAGATGCAGACATCAGGGTAAATAAAACGCTTGTAGAGGCATTGATGCAGGGGCGTCGGGATAATTCCGGCGCCGGACAGGTCAGAAAGATTCAGGCGGGTGATGAAAGAGGCGACGGCACGCAGTTTACGCAGGAGCAGGCGGATGCTGCGAATAAGAAAAATTTAAATGACATTATCAACGTCAACGGCAATCTCCGTGAGCAGATGACGCTTTTGTATAACGGTATGTTTATCAATGGCGGACATACAAAGGAGCAGATTGCAAATGGAACTTCCTTTAAGGGCGTTATGCAGGGGATTACGAGAGAAAAGGGTATGCTTTCTCCATACCTTATGCACATCGACTATGACCTCCTGGAGGGACAGTCCCGCTATCAGTCGGGCGAGGATGTCTTTGATACAAAGAGCATGGCAATGGACCTTGAGCGGCGTACGGAGGAGCTGCAGGGAAAAGGAACCAGGCTCAGCAGATGGTGGCGTGGCATCAAGCGAATCTGGAATGCAACGGTCAATAATTCCCTGCTCAGAAAAAAGAGAAACCATGCACTTGTAGAGGGAGAGAAGGGGCTTGGTCTGGAGCACTATGAAAGACTTGGAATTGCTCCCAGCACCAGAGAACGCAGATTTGCGATGCTCAAGGACGATGAAGGAAGAGATAAGCTGCAATGGAAGGAAGGCGCGGCATATTTTCAAATTGACAAGGCTGTCACTGCAAAGGGTATGCTGCAGACGGCTGGCGCTTCCGGTACGACGCTGCGTATGCTCGGTGCGTATCGTCTGATGGGAGCGAGCCAGAAGGAGCTTTTGGATTTCCGCTTGGCGCTGATTGCGTGGATGGTATCCTCTCATGACCATTCTCTGTATGAGATTCTGGAGGGCTCGCACAATGCAGGCGTACGCGGCAAAGAATCTCTGGATGAAGCGGCTGTCATGTACACCAATATTGACCCGCTTGATACGGAAACGCTGCGTGAAAACTTTGCAGTCGATAAACAGTTCCCGCATGAAACGGTTTATAAGATACAGCTGAATGAACTGAAGGAAGCAAGAGAAGAGCATGAGCGTAAAATCGGGCGTACTGAGGAAAGAAAGGATAAAATCCTGCAAAGCGACAGCTTTAAAGAGCAGAGCGATCTGATAGGAGAGATGCTTCGTACACGGAAAAGTGACTTAAAGGCATTAGAGCGTAAGGTCACCAACCTGTCGAAAAAGCTGCTGCTCGACCCTTCCAAGGCGTTTAGAAATGATACTGACGGCAGTCAGCGGAGAAAAGCTGTGGAAGAGATGGAGGATGCGAAAAAGAAGATGATCAGCTTAAAAGAAGACATAGAGCTGATTTCGGAAAAGCATCAGCAGGTCAATGGAAACAGACAGAAGGTAGAGCTTCTGCCGGAGCTGACGCTCTTTGCCAAGAGTGCGGTAACACAGGGGACGGATGCGATGGCTTTGCAGGCGCAGGACCTTGCGCTGAATATTTACACCACAGGCGCTTACATGACAATGAATGTCGGCAGCAAGTGGGGCGGCATGCTGGGTAAGATGAAATTAAAAGACAGCCGTGTCGATGAGAAAAAATTCGGCAGCTATCAGTCTTCCTATAAGGCAGAAACGCAGGATGATAAGCTTTTGAACCAGATTTTCGAAATGACACGCGTGTCAGCAAGAATGGCACAGGATGCACTGGAGGAACGCGGCGGACGCGAGGCACAGGAGGGCGTCACTGAGGCAGATTACCTGCATGCAGCAAAGGTAAATACCTTCAGAGGTGAAAAGAGCAGCGGCGGCAGCTACCAGATGCAGGGACAGGAATATGACACAAGAGCGCTGACAAGTACGTCAAAGCGTATGGAAAAGGCGCTGATGTACTTTGGAAAGAGCGTTGAGAACGCGGGCTATGACAAATCGGTGCTTGCACTTTATCAGCTTACCGGAAAGGGTGCGGTAGACATCACGCAGCTTTCCAAGGTTGCTAATGAAGAGGAGGTTTTGGTACCTTCAGGAACAACATTCCGTGTGGAAAAAGCGTTGGTAAAAAATGTATCTGTAGAGGCATTGAAGCAGAATCCTGAGAATATTGTTTCTGACAATAATGTCAGCGATGATCTGATTGCGTCAGAATTCGAATTAAATGAAGAAGGCAAGGTTAATTACGGCGGTATCAAGCATGTCAATGTCGTAAAGCTGGTAGAGGTAGACGGCCCGGGCGCAAGACGCAGAAGGGCGGAGGAAGCCTCCAGATGGACGAGACGGCAGATTCGTGAGTCCCTTGCACAGATGCAGTAAGGAATAATGGTTTCATGAAAGAAAAAGAGTATTTACAGTTAGCGGCATTGTATTTTAAGGAACTGAATGATGACCCTTATGGCTCCATTGAAGAGCAGTACCATGACTTTATGCAGTTCGTGGATATGCTTTGCAGCATGCAGCTTGTCATTAAGGAAAATGGGCTGGATGAAAGCTTTCGGCGGATTGGCACGGTATTTCAGGATGAAGAGCTGATGCGGGCGTTAGAGCCGCAGCCCTTTGTGCCGAATACCGGGCAGCAGGATGTGATACTGGGTATCTTCCAGACTCTTTTGCGAAAGGGAGAGGCAGCGGCACAGGAGGGGCGTTTTCTGCCCTTCGATGTACTCAGGATGCTGCATGAATTTACATATCCTGAAATTATAGCGGTCATTTTATCCTTTATGCCGGATTTGAATCGGAAATATGAGCGCATCTACGGCGTTTTACAGGAGGAACCGTCACAGTCCATACGGCCTACTGTGGGCTTTGTGTATGATTTATGCGCGCTTTTTATGCCGATGCAGTATGAGGATATTGCCCTGCTTTCAGATGAGGATGGCTATCTTGGCAGATTTGTATTTGACAGACGCTTTCAGGGCAGGGCGGATGATTCGAGCCTGTCAAAGCGGCTGTGCTTAAATGAACGGATCCGGGATTTCCTGATGGGAAATCCCGGAAAGATGGGAAAGCTGTATCCGTATGCACAGATACTTGCAGGCGGTGAGCAGCAGGATAAGCTTATTGCAGGCGAGGATGAGGCGGCGCAGGTGCTTGAACTGGTGGGCGGACTGCTGGAGCAGGAAAAGCGAGGCGTGATTCTGCTTGGCGGCGAGCGGGGAGTTGGTAAGAAATTTCTGCTGCGTTATCTGGCTGGGCTTACAGGACAGAGCTTTTTAAGTATCGACGTACCTCTTTTGTGCAGCCTTGATTTTCATGACAGGGAAGAAATCCTGTATGATGCAGTCAGCAAGTGTATGATTGAGGGGCTTTATCTGCATCTGGACCATGTGGATTATACGGAAAAGGATAAAAAGCCGATACAGGAGATGCTTGCCCTTTTGCAGAAATACATAGTGCTTCTGTTTGTATCCTCCGAGCAGGAGGAGGTGTCGGAGACGGCAACGGAAGCAGTGTGGCTTTCGGTAGAGCTTAAAAGACCCTCGGCGGGTATCCAGAAGGAATTCTGGGACTTTTTCAGAGAAGAAAAGGGGCTGGCCTTTGCGCCGGAGCTTGATTTGGATGTTATTGTGTCAAAATATTCCCTGACGCCTAAGGCAATCTGCAAGATTACAGACCAGCTGGCGGTAAGTGGAATCGAGCAGGTGGATGAGCAGACCTTATCCGATGTAATCAGAAAGGAATGTAAGGTTAACTTTGGCAGCAAGGCAAAGCGTCTGCAGACCGGCTTTACTTGGGAAGACATTGAGCTGAATCAGGAGAGTGAGCAGGAGCTTAGAAAAATCATTGCCTATGCAAAAAACAGGGCAGTGGTTTATGAAAAGTATGGCTTTGGCAGAAAGATGCCTTATGGACGCGGTTTTTCCGTACTTTTATATGGACCGCCCGGAACAGGTAAGACGATGGCGGCAACCGTGCTTGCCAATGAGTTAAAGCTGGATATTTACCGGATTGATTTGTCACAGATTGGCAGCAAATATATCGGTGAAACGGAAAAGAATCTTTCGTCTATTTTTGAAACGGGAAAACACGCAAATGCCATTCTGTTCTTTGATGAAGCAGATGCGCTTTTTACAAAGCGTACAGAGATTTCCAGCTCTAATGACAGATACGCCAATGCGGAGATTGCTTATCTGCTTCAGAAGATTGAAGAGTACGACGGCATTTCCTTCCTTGCCACAAACAACCTCAATAATTTTGACGCAGCATTCCGCAGAAGACTTACCTTTATTGTGCCGATGAATCTGCCGGATGCACAAATCAGACAGCGTCTGTGGGAAAAGGTATTTCCTGAAGAGATGCCCAAGGACAATATTGATTTTTCGATTATTTCAAGTCAGGCGGAAATGTCCGGCAGCAGCATCAAGTCGGCGGCATTGCAGGCGGCTTATCTGGCGGCATGGGAAAAGCGTCCGGTGACAAGGCTTGATGTAGTGGATGCCATCGACCGTGAATATAAGAAAAATGGTGCGCTCAGCATCAGGCAGGAATTGATTCGCGGGAAGCTTTGAGGTATAATATATAATATTATTTATGAAAAAAGGAGTATGAATAATGTGGAACAGAGTTGAACTAAAGACCAATGCAAAGGAGATTTTAAAGGCGAAGTATTGGAAGGCTGTTTTGGTAGCGTTTATCGCATCTGCACTGACGGGAGCGTCTTCCTATACCTCTGCTGGCGGCAGCAATAATGATGAGATTGGTGATTTGTTTACCAGCTTTTCCCCGCAGCTTATCATCGCGATTGTGGGCATTATCGCCTTCAGCGCTTTGATTGGAATTGCAATTTCCATATTTTTGGAAAATCCGCTGTTGATTGGCTGCTATAAGTTTTTTATAAACTGCAAGAAGGATGGAGAAAATCTTAACGATATTGTAATGACCTTCAAAAATGGCTATATGAATGTCGTACTGACAGAGTTTTTAAGAGGACTTTTTACGTTTCTATGGTCACTGCTTTTTGTGATTCCGGGTATTATCAAGGGCTATGAATATATGCTGATTCCCTATCTTTTGGCAGATAACCCACAGATGGACAGGGAAGAAGCCTTTGCAAAAAGCAAAGAGATGATGGATGGCAATAAATGGAAGGCATTTGTGCTTGACCTTTCCTTCTTTGGCTGGGGACTGCTCAGTGCCTGCACCTGCGGAATTCTTTATATATTCTATGTAGGACCGTATATCCATCTGACAAAGGCAGAGCTTTACCATGCGTTAAAGGCAGAGCAGAATATGTAAGATAAAAATTATAATATTATAATATAAGGAAGCGCTCTAAAGGGTGTTTTACAAAATGCAGAAGGGGCAGTTAGGATTCCATAAAAATGGGAGAATGACGGTCCCTTTTTGGTTATCAGGAGGAAGCGGATATGGATGGAATGAAAAAATATTATTTTGACGAAAAAAGTTGTTGACAATAAGAATATTGTTTGCTAGAATAAATCTTGCGCTGCGGCAGGAGCGTACATGGAGAGGTATCGAAGTGGTCATAACGAGGCGGTCTTGAAAACCGTTTGTCCGCAAGGGCGCGTGGGTTCGAAT
>CAKRYY010000012.1 GCA_934432885.1 uncultured Lachnospiraceae bacterium | reverse complement strand
AAAAAACAATGCACTCGCATGCACACTAAATTAGTATAAGTGCTTGCAAATGCATTGTCAATCATTTTTTTGTAAATTTACGGCAAAAGAAACCTTCGACCTTATTCGGAAATCTCAGTTTCCAGTTCTTCTGCATCCTCTTCCAAAGGCGCCTCGTTTTCTTCCAAAGGCTCTTCCTCCAGCATCAGATCATCATCAAAGGAAAGTGTATCATTTAACTCTACATCCGTGCTGAGCTTTACATTGCGGTAACGCTTCATACCTGTACCTGCCGGAATCAGCTTACCGATAATGATATTCTCCTTCAGACCAATCAGGTTATCTACCTTACCCTTGATTGCCGCTTCTGTCAGTACCTTTGTCGTCTCCTGGAAGGAAGCCGCTGATAAGAAGGAATTGGTTGCAAGCGCTGCCTTTGTGATACCAAGCATTACCTGCTTGCCTTCTGCAGGCTCTTTACCCTCTGCAATCAGCTTTTCATTCATTTCTTCATAATCCAGTACATCAACCAGTGTACCCGGCAGGAAGTCTGTATCGCCGCTGTTTTCAATTCTTGTCTTTTTCAGCATCTGACGAACAATGACTTCGATATGCTTATCGCTGATATCAACACCCTGAAGACGATATACACGCTGTACCTCGCGGAGCATGTAATCCTGTACTGCACGGATACCCTTAATCTTTAATAAGTCATGCGGGTTTACGCTACCTTCTGTCAGTTCATCGCCTGCTTCCAGAACTGCGCCGTCCAGCACCTTGATTCTGGAACCATACGGAATCAGGTAAGCCTTGCTTTCGCCTGTTTCATGGTTGGTAATTACGATTTCACGTTTCTTCTTGGTATCCTTAATCTCAGCTACGCCGCCGAATTCTGCAATGATTGCAAGACCCTTCGGCTTTCTTGCCTCGAAAAGCTCCTCGACACGAGGAAGACCCTGTGTAATATCGTCACCGGCAACACCGCCTGTATGGAAGGTACGCATCGTAAGCTGTGTACCCGGTTCACCGATGGACTGCGCTGCGATAATACCGACAGCCTCACCTACCTGTACCGGTTCACCAGTTGCCATGTTCGCACCGTAGCATTTTGCACAGATGCCGTTATGGCAGCGGCAGCCTAAAATAGTACGAATCTTTACTGCCTCAACAGGCTCGCCCTTCTCATCCACGCCAACGCTCAGGATCTTTGCAGCACGGCTCGGTGTAATCATGTGGTTCTTCTTAACAATTACGTTTCCGTCTTTGTCCTTGATTTCTTCGCAGGAGAATCTTCCGGTAATTCTGTCCTTCAGACCTTCGATTGTCTCCTTGCCGTCCATGAATGCCTTTACTACCATGCCAGGGATTTCTGCCTTGCCCTCACAGCAGTCGATTTCACGGATAATCAGTTCCTGAGATACGTCAACCATACGTCTTGTCAGGTAACCGGAGTCCGCGGTACGAAGTGCGGTATCGGACAGACCCTTACGTGCACCATGCGCAGACATGAAGTACTCCAGTACGTCAAGTCCTTCACGGAAGTTTGACTTAATCGGCAATTCGATTGTACGTCCCGTTGTATCCGCCATCAGACCACGCATACCTGCAAGCTGCTTAATCTGCTGGTTGGAACCACGCGCACCGGAATCTGCCATCATGAAAATGTTATTGTATTTATCCAGACCTGCGAGCAGCACATCTGTCAGCTCTTTATCTGTCTCATTCCAGGTTTCTACAACTGCACGGTATCTTTCTTCCTCTGTGATCAGACCACGTCTGTAGTTCTGGGAAATCTTATCTACCGTTGCCTGTGCATCATCCAGCATCTGCTGCTTCTGTGCCGGCACTGTCATATCAGAAATAGATACCGTCATCGCAGCTCTTGTGGAATATTTATAGCCGGTTGCCTTAATTGCATCCAGCACCTCTGCTGTCTTGGAAGCGCCGTGCGTATTGATTACTTTTTCAAGAATCTGCTTTAAGCCCTTTTTGCCTACATGGAAGTCTACTTCCAGATTTAAAAAGTTCTCCGGCTTGCTTCTGTCTACAAAGCCGAGATCCTGCGGAAGAATCTCATTAAAGATAAACCGTCCAAGCGTGGATTCCACATTTCCGGTAATTACCTCGCCGTCCGCATTTTTCTTGCTGACTCTGACATGGATTCTGGAATGTAAGGTCAGCGCCTTATTTTCATAAGCCAGAATTGCTTCATTTACGCTCTTGAAGAATTTTCCTTCTCCCAAAGCACCCGGTCTTTCCTGGGTCAGATAGTAGATACCAAGCACCATATCCTGTGAAGGTACCGCAACCGGACCGCCGTCGGAAGGCTTTAAGAGGTTGTTCGGGGAAAGCAGAAGGAATCTGCACTCCGCCTGCGCCTCTACGGAAAGCGGAAGGTGAACCGCCATCTGGTCACCATCGAAGTCGGCGTTGAACGCGGTACATACAAGGGGATGCAGCTTGATTGCCTTACCCTCTACCAGAATCGGCTCAAATGCCTGAATACCCAGTCTGTGCAGAGTAGGTGCACGGTTTAACATAACCGGATGCTCCTTGATGACCTCTTCCAGCACATCCCATACCTGCGTATCAAGTCTCTCTACGAGTTTCTTTGCATTTTTAATATTCTGGGAAATTCCCTTTGCCACAAGCTCCTTCATAACGAAAGGCTTGAACAGCTCGATTGCCATTTCTTTCGGCAGACCGCACTGGTAAATCTTCAGCTCCGGTCCTACGACGATAACGGAACGGCCTGAATAGTCGACACGCTTACCTAAAAGGTTCTGACGGAAACGTCCTGATTTACCCTTCAGCATATCGGATAAGGACTTTAACGCTCTGTTGCCAGGTCCTGTAACCGGACGGCCTCTTCTGCCGTTGTCAATCAGCGCGTCTACTGCTTCCTGCAGCATTCTCTTTTCATTTCTGACAATGATGTCAGGTGCGCCGAGCTCAAGCAGTCTCTTAAGACGGTTATTTCTGTTGATGATTCTTCTATATAAATCATTTAAGTCTGATGTTGCAAAACGTCCACCGTCAAGCTGTACCATCGGACGAAGGTCAGGCGGGATTACCGGAATCACATCCATAATCATCCACTCCGGACGGTTGCCGGACTCTCTGAACGCTTCTACAACCTCCAGTCTCTTTACGATTCTGGCACGCTTCTGACCGGTAGCATCCTTCAGCGCTGTCTTTAATTCCAGCGCATCCGCTTCCAGGTCAATCGCCTGTAACAGCTCCTTAACAGCCTCCGCGCCCATACCAACACGGAACTTATTGCCATAAGCCTCTCTTGCGTCCTGATACTCCTTTTCAGACAATACCTGCTTTAACTGCAGCTCTGTCTCTCCTGCATCCAGTACGATGTAGGATGCGAAGTAAAGCACCTTTTCCAAAACTCTGGGGGATAAATCCAGAATCAAGCCCATACGGCTCGGGATTCCCTTAAAATACCAGATATGGGATACAGGCGCAGCTAAGGCGATATGTCCCATACGCTCTCTGCGGACGCTGGATTTGGTTACTTCTACACCGCAGCGGTCGCAGATAACGCCCTTATATCTGATTTTCTTATATTTACCACAGTGACATTCCCAGTCCTTGCTGGGTCCGAAGATTCTTTCACAGTACAGACCGTCCTTTTCAGGCTTTAAGGTTCTGTAGTTGATCGTCTCAGGCTTTAATACCTCTCCATGAGACCATTCCAGAATCTTTTCCGGTGATGCCAGTCCGATTTTGATGGCATCAAATGTCATCGGCTGATACATTTCATTTGTTGTTTCTGACATTTATGGCACTCCTTCCAACTCTTTTATTTGAATGGGGAGACTGCCACCCGGCAGTCCGCCCCTGCTAAAAGGCATTGCAGCTATTATTCGTCAAGGGAATCATCGTAGGAATCTTCAAAATCCTCATCAAATTCCTCGTCCTCATCCTCTGCGCTTACCAGCTCTCCGTCTTCGTCAAACTCCTGTTTCTGGTATCCCATTGCACCCAGAGAATCTTCTTCTCTGTTGTAATCTCTGGAATCACCCTCCATCTCATAACGGTAATCGGTATCGCCGTAATCGATGTTTTCCATGATCTCTACTTCTGTATGATCCTCGCGGAGCACCTTTACATCAAGTCCAAGTGACTGTAACTCTTTGAGCAATACCTTGAAGGATTCCGGAATTCCCGGTGCCGGTATGTTGTCACCCTTAATGATTGCTTCGTAAGTCTTTACACGTCCAACAACGTCATCAGATTTTACGGTCAGGATTTCCTGCAATGTGTAAGCAGCGCCATAAGCCTCCAGCGCCCAAACCTCCATTTCACCGAAACGCTGTCCACCGAACTGAGCTTTACCGCCCAGCGGCTGCTGTGTAACAAGTGCATACGGTCCGGTTGAACGTGCGTGAATCTTATCATCAACCAGATGATGCAGCTTCAGGTAGTGCATGTGTCCGATTGTAACCGGGCTGTCAAAGAATTCTCCTGTACGTCCGTCTCTCAGACGCACCTTACCGTCTCTGGAAATCGGGACACCCTTCCAGAGCTTACGATGCTCTCTGTTTTCAGACAGATATTCCATAACCTCAGGGAGAAGCTCTTCTTTATGCTTCTTCTCAAATTCTTCCCATTCAAGGTTTACATAATCATTCGCCAAATCCAGCGTATCCATAATATCAACTTCGTTTGCACCGTCAAATACCGGTGTTGCAACATTGAAGCCCAGTGCCTTTGCCGCAAGGGAAAGGTGGATTTCAAGGACCTGTCCGATATTCATACGGGAAGGTACGCCCAGAGGATTCAGTACGATGTCAAGCGGACGTCCGTTTGGCAGATACGGCATATCCTCTACCGGAAGCACGCGGGAAACGACACCCTTGTTTCCGTGACGGCCAGCCATCTTATCACCTACGGAAATCTTTCTCTTCTGTGCAATGTAAATGCGGACTGCCTGATTTACTCCCGGCGGCAGCTCGTCACCATTTTCTCTTGTAAATACCTTAGCGTCTACAACAATTCCATATTCGCCGTGCGGTACCTTTAAGGAAGTATCTCTTACTTCACGTGCCTTCTCACCAAAGATTGCACGCAACAGGCGTTCTTCCGCTGTCAGCTCAGTTTCGCCCTTCGGTGTAACCTTGCCGACCAGAATATCACCGGCACGGACCTCTGCACCGATGCGGATGATGCCGCGCTCATCCAGATCCTTCAGCGCATCATCGCCAACACCCGGCACATCACAGGTAATCTCCTCTGCGCCAAGCTTGGTATCACGCGCCTCTGCTTCATATTCTTCAATGTGTACGGAGGTGTAAACATCATCCCGTACCAGCTTTTCACTTAATAATACAGCATCCTCGTAATTGTAGCCTTCCCATGTCATAAATCCGATTAACGGGTTTTTGCCGAGTGCAAGCTCACCTTCAGAAGTAGAAGGTCCGTCTGCAATGACCTGACCCTTCACTACATGGTCGCCCTTGAATACGATTGGCTTCTGGTTGTAGCAGTTGGACTGGTTGCTTCGTGAGAACTTGGTCAGATGGATTTCTTCCTTCTCACCGTCGTCATATTCAATATGAATCTCATTGGAAGCCACATAGGTAATCGTACCATCCTTCTTAGCCAGTACGCATACACCTGAGTCTACCGCAGCCTTCGGCTCCATACCTGTACCGACAACCGGTGCCTCTGTAATCAGAAGCGGAACTGCCTGACGCTGCATGTTGGAACCCATCAGCGCACGGTTCGCATCGTCGTTTTCCAGGAAAGGAATCAGCGCCGTTGCCACAGAGAATACCATCTTAGGAGATACGTCCATATAGTCAAACATCGCCTTCGGATATTCCTGCGTCTCTTCACGGTAACGACCGGATACGCTGTTTCTTACGAAATGTCCTTCTGCATCCAGTGCTTCGTTTGCCTGCGCTACGTGGTAATTGTCTTCCTCGTCCGCAGTCATATATACAACCTCATCCGTAACTCTCGGGTTCTTCGGATCGGTTTTATCAATCTTACGGTAAGGTGCTTCCACAAAACCGTACTCGTTAATTCTTGCATAGCTTGCCAGCGAGTTAATCAGACCGATGTTCGGTCCTTCAGGCGTCTCAATCGGGCACATTCTTCCATAGTGGGAATAGTGTACGTCGCGGACCTCAAATCCGGCTCTGTCTCTGGACAGACCGCCAGGACCAAGTGCGGAAAGACGTCTCTTATGTGTCAGCTCACCAAGCGGGTTGTTCTGATCCATGAACTGGGACAGCTGGGAAGAACCAAAGAATTCCTTTACAGCCGCCTGTACCGGTTTGATATTGATTAACACCTGCGGAGAAATCTCCTCTGCATCGTGTGTCGTCATTCTCTCTCTTACAACTCTTTCCAGTCTGGAAAGACCGATACGATACTGGTTCTGCAGCAGCTCGCCGACAGCACGGATACGTCTGTTACCCAGATGGTCGATATCGTCATCGTTGCCGATGCCATATTCCAGATGAATGTTATAGTTGATGGAAGCCAGAATGTCTTCCTTTGTAATATGCTTCGGAATCAGCTCATGTACATTTCTCTTGATTGCCGCGCCCAGTTCTTCCGGCTGGTCTGCATACTCTTCCAGAATCTGTGCCAGAACCGGATAATATACCAGCTCTGTAATACCGTATTCCTTCGGGTCGCAGTCTACGAAATTGGTAATGTCCACCATCATATTGGAAAGAACCTTTACGTTTCTTTCCTCTGTCTGGATGTACACAAAAGGCACTGCCGCATTCTGAATCTGGTCTGCCAGCTCTGCGGTTACCTTTGTACCTGCCTCTGCAAGGATTTCTCCTGTCTGCGTATCCACAACATCCTCTGCCAGAATGTGATGGCGGATACGGTTGCGCAGCATCAGCTTTTTATTAAATTTATATCTTCCGACTTTGGCAAGATCATATCTTCTCGGGTCAAAGAACATGGCGTTAATCAGACTTTCTGCACTTTCGACAGAAAGCGGCTCGCCGGGACGGATTTTTTTATACAGCTCTAAAAGACCTTCCTGATAGTTCTCAGCAACGTCTTTTGCAAAGCTGGCTTCAATTTTAGGCTCATCTCCGAAAAGCTCTCGGATTTCATCGTTTGTTCCAACGCCAAGCGCACGAATCAGCACTGTAATCGGAACCTTTCTCGTCCTGTCTACACGGACATAGAAAATATCGTTGGAATCGGTCTCATACTCAAGCCATGCGCCCCTGTTCGGAATAACGGTGCAGGAAAAGAGTCTCTTACCAATCTTATCATGGTCAATGGCATAATAAATACCCGGGGAACGCACAAGCTGGCTGACGATAACACGTTCTGCGCCGTTGATTACAAACGTACCGGTCTCTGTCATTAACGGAAGATCGCCCATGAAAATCTCATGCTCGCTGATTTCTTCCTTTTCCTTATTGTACAAGCGTACCTTTACTTTCAGAGGTGCTGCGTAAGTAGCGTCCCGCTCCTTACATTTCTCGATGGTGTTCTTGTTAACCGGCATCTCGTCCTTGCACAGTTCAAAATCCACGAACTCCAGGCTCAGATGTCCGCTGTAGTCTGCGATTGGAGAAATATCGTCAAATACTTCTTTCAAGCCCTCTCGTAAGAACCACTGGTAGGAATCCTTCTGGACTTCTATCAGATTTGGCATCTGCAAAACCTCTTTTTGTCGTGAATAACTCATACGTACGTTCTTGCCTGCGGCAGTAGGACGTATTCTGTTTTTTTCCATTGACATTTCACCCCGTTCTTCTATGATCTTAGCCTATTTTCTGGTATATTTTAATGCAAAAAAGCATACCACACCACAATAGTGCACTATCCATTCTACTACAAGGTCAAATTTACGTCAATTACTTTTTCCAATTTTTATATAAAAAAGAGTTCGCTCGCAAACTCTCTGCGCGCGAGCGGTGCCTGCAAGGCAGAATTCATCTCCGCGAGCTGCGCATCCATTTTAACTTATGGAAACGAAGTTTCCTATAAGTTAAAAAGAGACGCTGCATGAGCGTCTCTACGCTGCGCAAGCGTCTCCTTTGTTTTTCTGTTATGCTTTCTTTTTTTCTTCCAGATACTGCCTGATATACTTCTTTGCAAGCTCCAGCCGCTGCATAAGCTCCTCATGGTGCGCCTGTACGAATTCAAGATTACCATTTTTGCTCTGCTGCTCCAATTCCAGTGCAAGCTCGCTGGTACTTACTGCACCGACCAGACGGGAATTGCTCTTTAAGGCATGTACGATAACCTCGTAATCCTTCATATTCTCTGTTTCCAGATATTCCCGCAGCAGCATTGCGCTCTCAGAGGTTTCCTCCAGATAGATTTCCAGCGTTTCTATGTAAAACTCCTCACTGTCTACAGCATACTCCATGCCCTGTGCGATGTTGAACACCGTCTCATCCGGCGGAAGAAGTTCTTTCGCATCTGCTTCCTGTGTTGCAGGCTCCGAGAGCATTTCTGTCATTTCTTTCTCCGGCGCTTCTATTTCTGTGCTTTCTAATTCTGCCACAGAACTCTGTTCCTCTGCTTTTCCTGCTCTGCCTGCTTCAAATGTCACTTTTTCTGCAGATGCCACTTCTTTTCCGGCAGCCCTTTTTTCTGTAGTTTCCTTTTCAGTGGCTTCAGCAGCCTCTTTGTGCATAAAGCTTCCAAGATATTTTTTCAGTATCATTTCCAAATCATCCATGTGAATCGGTTTGGAGATATAATCCATAAATCCCCAATCCAGATATGATTTTCTTGCGCCATTTACTGCATTTGCCGTCAGGGCAACAACCGGCGTGTCAAAGCTCGGGTCCTCACGCATCCTCCACAATGTCTCTACGCCGTCCATCTCCGGCATCATGTGGTCTAACAGAATCAGATCATACCGTTTCTTTGCTACGCTTTCCAGACAGCCCCTCGCGCCGTCCACGCACTCGACATTCATCTTATAAGGAGACATCAATCCCTTTGCTACCTTTAAATTCATCGCGCTGTCATCTACCACCAGCACATTTGCACCCGGAAAGGTAAGCGCCGCATTAAAGCTTTTCTGCTTTTCAGTATTCTTGCCTGCCTGTACCTTACTTTCGCCGTATACGGGACGCTCTGCAATGATTTTCTGCGGAATCGTAATCGTAAAGGTGCTTCCTCTGCCATAGACGCTGTCTACCGAAATCGTACCGCCCATACGGTCCAGCAGCCCTTTGGTAATGGAAAGTCCAAGTCCTGTACCTTCAATCTGGCGGTTTGTCTGCATCTCCACACGCTTAAACCGTCCAAAAATCTGATCCAGATTTTCCTTCCGGATACCCTGTCCTGTATCCGACACTGCAATTGTTAAAATCGCAATGCCGCCAAGTCGTTTCCAGCGGATCTTCAAAACAATTTTTCCCTTTTTGGTATACTTTACTGCATTGCCAAGCACGTTAATCAGAATCTGCTTGATTCTTACCTCATCACCATAAAGTGTATTGGGAATGGAATCGTCAATATCCTTGATAAATTCAATCGGTTTTTCATTCAGACGAAACTGTATGATGGTATCGACCTCATACAAAAGAGAGGCAAGCTGGTACTTTGCATGTACGACCTCCAGCTTGCCGGATTCTATTTTGGAAAAGTCCAGAATATCATTGATAATCGAAAGCAGGTTATTGCTGGAATTTAAGATGTCATCAATATTTCCCCGCACCAGATCCGGCATATCCTCCCGCAGGGCAATTCTTGACAGACCGATAATCGCATTTAAAGGTGTTCTGATTTCATGAGACATATTTGCCAGGAAATCACTCTTGGCAATGCTTGCTTTCTCCGCCTCTACCTTGAGCACCTCCATACGGATACGCTGTTCTTCATTTTTTTCCAGTTCTTTTTTATAGGACGCTGCCTGAAACTTGATAACAGTTCCCATACACAGTCCGGTAATCACAATGCTCTGCCCCACATCAAAGTAAAAGGCATGCTCGCTCAGTATTTCCGCAGGCTTTAAAATATCAAAGTAAGAAAGGACCAAAAGTCCAATATCCACTACCAGCTCTATTGTCAGAAAAATAAAAAATTCCTTTCCTTTTAACAAAAGAAAGGTTACCAGAATTCCAATGGTAAACCAGATTGCCATACCACTGTGGATTCCTCCGCCAAGGAGATACATCTCCGGCAGCGCCACAAGGCAGACAATCACGCAGACATATCTCGAAGCCTGTTTTAACATTCCATGATAATTTGCCAAATACAGGCAGACAGCTAATAATGCTGCCGTCGCAATCGCCAACACTATTGTTGCAAAAGGCAGCCCCGCCCCCGCAATCGCAATACAGGAAAGCGTCGCCGCCGCAATTCCTGCCATCGCAACCCAGTTGAACAAAAGCTGCTGTACAGGAAGATTCTGGTCGAAATATCGTTTCAGCCGCTCTTTCAGTCCGTGCCCCATAAATCCCTTTAAACTCTCCCTCCCATAGTCTGCCTTAACGGAATTTTATATTCGCTTTCTGCTTCTCGAAAAATTCATCTATGTACTTTTTAATATCCATCGGCTTCATCGTCTTTAAAAGATAGCCCTCCGGCTTTAAGGACATAACCTTCATAACGCTTTCCTTATCTCCCTTTCCTGTCAGAAAAATGACAGGTATGTCAGAAAGCCCATCCTCTGCACGAATCATTTCCAAAGTCTGTCTGCCGTCGCAGATTGGCATCTCATAATCAAGTAAAATCAAATCAGGACGGTTTAATGTCATATACTTAATCGCAGTCAGACCGGAATTGGCAAGCGTAATATGATAGTCCTTGCCAAGCCATGCCTTGATACTATGCAGCATAACGCCGGAATCATCCACTACGAGAATCTTTCTCTTCTTTTTTGCATCATGCGTCTCCAGATAGTCAGAGATTACCTCTGCCATATCCTTGATATTGATAGGACGCTCAAATTCCTTCTGCATCAAATGTGGAAGAATATATTTCTTAATATCCTCAAGATTTTCAGAATTGCCAAACATGAAAATCGGAATATCTTCCTCTGCAGCCTTGTCCTTTAAATATATTAAAAGCTGCTGATTTCCTGCCATCGCCTCATCGCCATAAATCAGCATGGCAATCATCCTGCCCTCCAATTTATCAATTTCACTGATTTCATTGGCAACTTCTACTGTAAAGCCGTCCTCCGTCAGCTTATCCCTGACTGACATTACAAGGTAGCCCTTGCCTTCCCCTGCCAGCAAAATGTATTCTCTTCCCATCTCCTGTATCTTCATACCGAGTCCCTCCGAAAGCCTATGTATAAAGAGTATCACAAAAAAACCAGAAAAGCAATTACCCCTCGGTAAATCGGATGCTTTCCTGGTTTTCTTTTTTAGATTATTTATGCAATGTGAACAAGTCTGATTACTTCAGAGTAACCTTTGCTCCCTCTGCCTCTAACTTTGTCTTGATGTCTTCTGCTTCTTCCTTGGATGCAGCTTCCTTTAATACCTTCGGAGCGCCATCTACAAGGTCCTTAGCTTCCTTCAGACCAAGACCAGTTGCTTCACGAACAACCTTGATAACCTTAACCTTGTTCGGGCCAACTTCTGTCAGCTCTACGTCGAACTCAGTCTTCTCTTCTGCTGCTTCTGCTGCGCCAGCGCCTGCTGCTGCAACAACAACACCTGCTGCTGCGGATACGCCGAACTCTTCTTCACATGCTTTTACTAAATCATTTAATTCAAGTACAGTTAACTCTTTGATTGCGTCAATCATTTCCTGTGTGGATAACTTTGCCATTTTCTTTCCCTCCATTATAAATTCTTAATTCTGTTTCCTACCGCCAATTATTCAGCGGGTGTTTCTGCAGCCTCTGCCGCAGGTGCTTCCTCAGCTACTGCTGCCGGAGCTTCTTCTCCTGCTGCGCCGCCTTTTTCAGCAAGCTGATTGATAACACGAGCAAAATTCGTGATAGGAGACTGGATGCTTCCAAGGAATTTGGAAAGCAGCTCTTCTCTGGACGGGATATTTGCGATTTCGCCAATTCCCTTTGCATCATAAGCGATGCCTTCTACCACGCCGCCCTTGATTTCAAGCGCAGGTGCGTTCTTTGCGAATTTGTTGATGATTCTTGCCGGTGCTGTCGCATCTGTTGTAGAAAGCGCCATAGCACTGGGTCCTTCCAGATAAGGAGCAAGTGCTTCAAAATCGGTACCCTTGAATGCAAAATTCATCATTGTGTTCTTATAAACCTTATAAGTAACACCAGCCTCACGCAGCTCTTTACGAAGCTGTGTGTCCTGTTCTACCGTAAGTCCGCGATAATCGACAAGCACAACGGACTGTGCGTCTTTGATGCTTGCAGCAATCTCTTCTACGATAGGCTGTTTTAATTCGATCTTTGCCATTTTTTTACCTCCTTATAGATTTTTTGCCGAAAGGAGTTTAGAAATAGGAATTTCCTATTGTATAAAAAAGCCTCTCTGTCAAAGACAGAAAGGCACAGATTACAATCCAACTCTTTCCTCGGCAGGCGTCTTACCTTATGCCGGTCACTTCCGGCACCTGCTGTCTTCGGCATGGTCTTCAAAACCTTAATAACCATAGCACAGGCTTATCCGCCTGTCAAGCATTTTCTTAATTTGGCATCAGGATTCCATTCTCATCCAGATGTGCATTTTCAGAAATCCCATTTATATAAGAAATTACCCTTTGTTTTTCCTCGCCCTGCAAAAGCCTTGTCCTGCAATCCTCCTGCTTTGCCGGAAGTATCTGCACGGAAAGCTCTCCCGTTTTGGAAATTACCACCTTTGCAAGACAGGTATCCAGCGTCTTTGAATTGAACCAGAAATTTCCAAGACTGTAAAGCACTGGCACGCCCTCCGTAAAACCAACAGGCTGCAGGCAATGCGAATGGTCACCAATAATCAAGTCCGCTCCTGCCTTTGCAATAAGCGGTGCCTGCTCCTTCTGCGCCCAGTCCGTCTCTGCCTGATTTTCCGTTCCCCAGTGAATATAGACAATGACAAAATCGCTGTCCTCTTTTGCCTTCGTAACTGCCGCAAGCAGGTTTTCCACATTCCAGCAGCGGAAGGTGCCCGGCGTCGTCTCTCCTGCACCTTTGGTATCCGGATTGTCATTCCGCTCAATCTGCGTTGCCGACAGAAATGTAATTTTCGTATCATTTACAATAAAGCTTACAGACCTCGATGCCTCCGCCAGATTTCTGCCTGCGCCTACATAGGGAATTCCTGCCGCCTCCAGCGTATCCAGCGTATCCAGCAGTGAAATTTCTCCATAATCCGAGGCATGATTATTGGCAAGCGAAACAATATCCGCACCCATATCCTCCAGATAGGAAACGCTCTTCGGCGATGCCCGGAAGGTAAACTGCTTGCCGGGAAGCGGCTCCCCTCTGTCAGAATACGGGAACTCATTGTTTACCATAAAAATATCCGCGCTGCGCATTTCCTGCAAAAGGTCCTCTGAAAGTGCGTCCTCAATCCTTCCTCCCCGCTGCAGAAGCTTTGCCATAACGGCATAAGAAGGGTCAAAGAGAATATCTCCTGCAAAGCAAAGCACAGTTTCCTCTGACGACGCTGCTTCTTTGGCATAGATATTTTCCTGCTTCATTTTTTCGGCATCCTGCAAAAGCGCTCCATAGCGGCTTTCCTCCTGCTCCTGTGTGCTTTCCGGCTGCATGCCCAGAAAGCCCTCTGCTTCCTGTACGATTTCAGCAACCAGACTCTTCTCCTCCGGCTCTTTAAGGGCTGTGTCTGCAGACTCCGTCATCTGCGTCTCATTTGCCTGTGCACGCCTTCCTACTGTCAGCAGTGCAAGCAAAACCGTTCCGCTCACCATAACGGCAAAAAGAGCCACTGCAAATACCGCCAGCTTATTTTTTCTCTTTTTCTTTTGTACACGTTTTTTACGTGTAGATACTGTCATAATCATAGGCTCCGTAAAAATCATACAACCGCTGCAAATATGCTTCGTAATTTTCCCTTGTCAGAAGACCTTCGCCCTCTGCCATCCAGCGCAGAATCTGGGAATTTGTCGATTCATCATAATGAATCTGGTCCTGATAATGCTCCAGATTGCAGGTCAAATCTGTCCTGTCATCATATCCAAATAATTTTATATTATCGCAGGAAAGAATTTCCTCCAAAACCGTCTGCTCCAAATCCATGTACCAGTCCAGCTTTCCCGGCTGCATCACGCTCACATCCCAATAACAGATACTATAGGGAGATAAATAATAGTAAAATGTAATATCCGGATTTTCCCGTGCTGTCTCCGTCACATTTTTCCTGATATTTTCAATCGCACGCACGCGCTCCGACTCTGACAGCCGTGCATCATGCGTTTCCCTGCCCGGTCTTTCGTAGGTAGCAAGCACAGCTTCCTTTCCAAAGGAATAATCTCCCTGCCAGTTCATATACTCGTCAAAGCTTGTCATCCCTTTTCCAGTGCGGGTATCCTCACGCACCTGATCCGCCAGAATAAAAACTTCCTTATTTAAAATATAATCGCCGTCATTAAAGGGATTTTTATCATACAAATAATAGGGAATCCCCTCATAGCTCACATAATCCTCACTCTGTGTAAAGCAGCCCTGGTCAAGACAGCGGATGACTGTTTTTAAATTCGGGTTTGCTGCTATAGCCTGTTTCAGATTATCATTTACCTCCCGGAACGTTGCGCCATGAAAAGGCGTCTTAATGGAATTTCCACCGAATATAACGTCACATTCGGAGGTTTTAAAGTTTGAAACCATAGAAGTGCCTGTAATCAGGGTATCATACGGAAAATGTTTTACAATTCCATCATTCTGGTAACGGCTGTTATCCAGCGTATAAGCCATTCCCCGCAGCGGGCCATGATAATGGAAAAACGGGTCTATTACCCCAATATATCCGGCAAACGCCAAAAGTGCAAGCAGCGTGCCAAAGACCGCTCCCGCAAACCATCTATTCGCTTTCATTTCTTTTTTCTGCATGCTAGTTCATTCCTTTTTATGTTATCGGCAGATTAAAAGTTAAAATATAAAAAGGTTGAGATTCCGGAGAAGGAAACAATCGCCCAGGTCAACATTCCAATCGTTGCAAACAGTGTTTTCTTATTGCACACAAAGGGCTTTTCTTCAAAATTTTCCGCCCGCAGTGTTGCAAATAGTACAAGCAGCAAAAAGCCCCACATATTAAGCCCGAACCGGTTAAGCAGCACGTCAATATGCAGCAGCTTTTCAAGATGCGCAATCTCAGGCAGGGTAAACGCATCCAGCAGTGTCGGCGTAATGGCAAAGGATTCCAGCTTTGCCACCTTTCGGAACATAATATAAGCCTGTGTGAGAGAATCTGCCCTGAAAATCAAAAAAGCGCAGCTTACAAAGCCAAAGGTAACGAGCCATTGCAATACAGCAGGCAGCTTTCCCCACAGATTGCAAAAGCGCCGTGTCAGGACCTCGGCTGCACCATGCAGGATTCCCCACACTATAAATGTCCAGTTTGCGCCATGCCAGAGTCCGCTGACCAAAAAGACAATCATAATATTAACGTAGGTCCGAACTCTGCCCTTGCGGCTTCCACCCAGTGGAAAATAAACATATTTCCGCAAAAATCTAGTCAATGTGATATGCCATCTGTCCCAGAATTCCAAAATGGAACGTGCCTTATAGGGAGAACGGAAATTGACCGGCAGCTCAATATTAAACATCAGGGCAATACCAATCGCCATATCGCTGTAACCACTGAAATCATAATAGAGCTGCAGCGCATAGGAAACGATTACCAGAAGGACATCCACAGAAGAAAGAATCTCAACGCCGCCAAAGCCAAGCGCTACCAGCTTTCCAAGCGTGTCCGCCACAATAATCTTTTTAAAAAGCCCGCCGGCGAAAAGGTACAGCCCCTTTGCCAGATTCTGTGACGACGGTTTGTGATTTTCCCGATTCAAGAACTGTGGGATAACCTCCGAATGAAAGGAAATCGGTCCCGATGAAATCTGTGGAAAAAAGGAAACAAACGCCGCATAATCAAGCAGTTTATATGCCTCCGCCTCGCCCCGGTACGAATCTACAACAAAGGAAATCTGCTGGAATGTAAAAAAGCTGATGCCGAGTGGCAGCACAATCTGTCTCATTGCAAAATCCGTATGGAATAATGTATTTAAGTTTGCAAGAAAGAAATCGCTGTATTTATAATAAAGCAAAAGCCCTGTATTCGCTGCTACGCCCGCCGCCATAATTATCTTTGCCATCCTTTTTCTTTCGATGCGGCGAAGATATAAAAGCAGTCTGGAAATACCAAAGTTTCCTAAAATACTCACGCCCAGAAGGAGCAGGTAGAAAGGATTTATATAGCCGTAAAACCACAGGGACATCCCGACCAGCCATGCGCGGGCAGGGCGATCCCAGCCTCTTTTACAGAGCAGGAAGTAAACGGATATACATAATGGCAAAAATAAAAAGATAAAAATGTAGGAATTAAAAAGCATGTGACACCTCAGTCCTTCGGCAGGAATCTCCTATTGTACAAAAGAGCAGTCACCTCCTTGCGGAAGTCACTGCCCTTAGGATGCGTATTATTCAAAATTAGAATTTTGCAGCATTTACCTTTACGCCAGGGCCCATTGTGGAGGTCAGCGTAACGCTTCTTAAATACTGTCCCTTTAATGCGCTCGGTTTTGCCTTTACAATAGCGTCCATCAGTGCATCGAAGTTCTGCTGAAGCTGTTCTTCTGTGAAAGATGCTTTTCCAAGCGGTACATGGACAATGTTTGTCTTGTCCAGTCTGTACTCAATCTTACCAGCTTTGATATCGTTGACTGCCTTTGTTACATCCATTGTAACTGTTCCGGCTTTCGGGTTCGGCATTAAGCCCTTCGGTCCAAGTACCTTACCAAGACGTCCAACAACGCCCATCATATCCGGTGTTGCAACAACTACGTCAAAGTCAAGCCAGCCGTCGTTCTGAATCTTCGGAATCAGCTCATCGCCGCCTACATAGTCAGCACCTGCTGCCTCTGCTTCATTTACCTTATCGCCCTTTGCAAATACAAGAACCTTAACCTTCTTACCTGTTCCGTTCGGCAGTACAACTGCACCACGAATCTGCTGCTCTGCATGACGACCATCGCAGCCTGTTCTGATGTGAAGCTCAATTGTCTCGTCAAATTTTGCCGTTGCTGTCTTTTTAACCAGTGCGATAGCATCTGCCGGCTCATAAAGAGTAGCACGGTCTACCTGCTTTGCAGCCTCGTTATATTTCTTACCATGTTTCATTTTGTCTTCCTCCTAGTGGTAGTGGCGGGGTGTAACACTCCTCCCACTTATGATTCCTTTTTAGTCTTCTACAACGATTCCCATACTCTTTGCAGTACCGGTAATCATGCTCATAGCAGCTTCCAGAGATGCGGCATTTAAATCCGGCATTTTGGTCTCTGCAATCTCTTTAATCTTATCCTTGGAGATGGTAGCAACCTTAGTCTTGTTCGGTGCACCTGAGCCGGACTTGATGTTGGCTGCCTTCTTTAACAGAACTGCTGCCGGCGGAGTCTTGGTTACAAAACTGAAACTTCTGTCTGCGTATACAGTAATTACGACAGGGATAATCAAATCACCCTTGTCTGCTGTTCTTGCGTTGAACTGCTTTGTAAATTCAACGATGTTTACACCATGCTGACCCAGAGCAGGACCAACTGGTGGTGCTGGTGTAGCTTTACCAGCAGGGATCTGTAACTTAATGTATCCTTCTACTTTCTTTGCCATTTTGGCACCTCCTAAAATATTGTGGTAGTGGCGGGCTTTTTGGAGCATGCTCCTTGTATCTCCCTCCCACAGTTCATACGATACTTTTCTTTCTTATATATAAGTGGATTTCTCCTATGAACATCTTGGTTATACTTTTTTCATTTCTGCAAAGCTGATTTCTACAGGTGTCTCCCTGCCAAACAGCTCTACATTGATTGTCGCCGTCTGCTTTCCGAAGTCCATTCTCTGTACAACGCCAACAGTGTCCTTCCAAACGCCTGCAATAACGGCAACTGCATCTCCCTCGCCAAAATCAACGGAAATATTTTCCGTCTTGATACCGAGCGGACGCATCTCTAATTCTGTCAGTGGAACGGGCTTGCTTCCCGGTCCTACGAAACCTGTCACGCCTCTTGTATTTCTTACAACATACCAGGTATCGTCATTCATGACCATATTGATAAGCACATAGCCAGGGAACATCTTCTTCTGGACATTCTTTCTGGCGCCGTTTTTCATCTCGACAACATCCTGCATCGGCACTCTGACCTCCAGAATTTCCTCCTCCAGATGCCTGTTCTCGATTGTCTTTTCAATATTAGCCTTTACTTTATTCTCATATCCCGAATAAGTATGCACTACATACCAGTTTGCTTCTGCCATCTATTCACCCTCACTTCTACATTGTCAGGAAGTTCACACCATACTGAAGAATAACGTCAAGTATGGCAATCACAACCCCCAGTACAACTGAGACGCAGATAACCGCAACTGACTGTTTTAAAAGTGATTCTCTGTCAGGCCATGCAATTTTTCGGAATTCAGACTGAATCCCCTTCCAGAAGCTGGGCTTTTCCGTCTTATTTGAATCTGCCATCTGCTCACTTTCCTTTCACAATCACAGGTTATTTTGTTTCTTTGTGCAATGTATGGGTTTTGCAGAATCTACAATATTTCTTTGTTTCCATTCTGTCAGGATGTGCTTTTTTGTCCTTTGTCATGTCATAGTTACGCTGTTTGCACTCTGTACATGCTAATGTAATCTTTGTACGCATATTGCTTCCACCTCCACGTGTTTTCTAACGTTTTATTCCATCTGGTCTTTCACTTTTTGCCAAAATTGAGCATAAAAAAAAGACCTAAATCTCATCTCGCTTAATTACTATAGCACAGGCACTTCCTTACGTCAATCATTTTTTGCGGAAAACGGCGTATTTTCAACATTTTATCTTGCAGGCGTTCCCCTTTGGTGCTATGATAATACTATAAAAGTAGGTTATTATGCCCAACGGTATGCGACTGCGGGAAAGGATTCCCATAAGGTCTTATATCCGTCTTATTTCATGGAAGAAAGGAGGGGCATCTTATGGCTAACATGATGGCGCTAAACACCGTTTACAACCATTATCTTACCAGCTATGTGCAGAACTCTACATCAAAATATGATACGCATAAAAAGAGCGAGCTGCGTAATATCTATAATACCATTGTCAAATTAAACAAAGAATCCCCTCTTTATTTACCCAATATCAGCCGGGACTCGCAGGTATTTGCCATAGGGCTCAAGGAGGGCGCGCGTGAACTGCATAATGTCATCGCGTCGCTTGGCGGTCTGGATGAAGATGAACTTCTGAATAAAAAGGTCGCTTTTTCCAGCAATGAGAATATGGTAAGTGCACAGTATATCGGAAATACAGACCCCGATACGCCGATTCCTTCCTATGAGATTGAAGTGCGTTCCCTTGCTTCCTCTCAAATGAATCTCGGACGTTTTCTGCCTTCCTCTGAGCGTGCTCTTGTACCCGGCACTTATTCCTTTGACGTCAATATTCATAATATGAATTATGAATTTCAGTATAATATCACGGATGCCGACACTAATTTAACGCTTCAGAAAAAGCTGGCGCGCCTGATTTCCAATGCAGATATCGGCATTACCGCCAGTGTTGAAACGCAGGGTGATTTGTCTGCACTGTGCCTGACCTCTGTTGCAACCGGCGCTCCGCTCGGAAAGGATAGTCTTTTTTCCGTATCTGATGCCCACTCCAGCAAGTCCTCTGGCTCTGTTGCATATTTCGGCATCGGCGAGGTGACCCGTCCGGCATCCAATGCAGAGCTTTTGATTAACGGAATTGCGCGCAGCGCTTCCTCCAACCATTTTACTCTGGAAAAAACCTATGAGCTGACCTTAAACGGCATCAGTCCCGTCGAAGGGCAGACCGCTTCCATCAGCGTTAAAAACGATACGGAATCTCTGGTTGAAAATATCCGTAAGCTGGCAGACGGCTATAATCAGTTTATGAATCTGACGCAGAATCCGGTCAGCAAGAAGGCGAAAACCTCAAACCTGCTCCATGAGATGTACCGGCTTACCTCCCATTACGGAACAGGACTTGACCATGCCGGTCTTGCCGTACAGGCTGACGGTACGCTCACCGTCAATCCAGACGTTTATTCTCAGGCATTTGAAACTGCCGATGCAAAGCAGTCTCTTCTGGCAGTAAAGGATTTTGCGGATTCGCTTCTTCGCAAAACGAACCAGATTTCCATCAATCCGATGCAGTATGTCGGAAAGACGATAGTCGCTTACAAAAATCCGGGCAAGAATTTTGCCACGCCATATATTACCAGCGCCTACAGCGGCATGATGTTCAACAGCTATTGTTGAGATAAAGAAAAGATTGCGCGCTGCGCATCTTATTTTTATATAATAGGAAATTCAGAGGAATTTCTTATATATATAAAGCCCTTATTATCAGACCGATAAAAAGGGCTTTTTCATTTTCATATCATAAATCTTCGATTCATGATACACGCTTCGCGATACACACTCGTTTCGTTCGGCACGGTATAATGTGTAATGACATTATACCTTATCTACTACAGTGGGATATTTCCGTGCTTTTTCTTAGGTCCCTCTGCTTTCTTTCCTTCCAGTCCGCGCAGCCCCTTCAGGATGCAGAGTCTTGTTTCTTCCGGCTTTATTACTTCATTGACATAGCCTCTCGCAGCAGCGACATAAGGATTCATAAACCGGTCCTCATATTCCTTCTTGCACTGTGCACGCATTGCCTCCGGGTCCTCAGCCGCTTTAATCTTGCGCTTAAAAGCGATATTGACGGCGCCATCAGCTCCCATGACTGCGATTTCAGCAATCGGCCACGCATATACCAGATCCGCGCCCATTTCCTTTGAGTTCATAGCAATATAGGCACCACCATAAGCCTTACGCAGAATTACGGTAATCTTCGGCACAGTCGCCTCGGAATATGCGTAGAGAATCTTTGCGCCGTGACGGATGATTCCATTATGCTCCTGCGCAGTACCCGGCAGGAAGGCAGGCACATCCACAAGCGTTACCAACGGAATATTGAAACAGTCGCAGAACCGGATAAATCTTGCCACCTTATCAGAAGCATGGTAATCCAGAGAACCAGCCATGACATTTGCCTGATTTGCCACAAAGCCGACCGTCTTTCCTTCCATTCTGGCAAAGCCAACCACCGCATTGGGGGCAAAATCCTTCTGCACCTCAAAGAAGCTGTCATTATCTACAATGCAGGAAATTACCTCTTTTACATCATAAGGATGTCTGGAATTATCCGGCACAATGTCCTTTAACTTCGCGCACTGGTCATCTCCCTTTTCCAGATAGGTCTTTCCAAAGTTTCCAACCCGGTTAATCATCTTATTAACCGCAAACAGCAATGACTGCTTCTCACGGATTGGCTTTAATACCGGCGGCTTTTCCTCAAAGCTGCTCGGCAGATAGCTAAGGAGCTTACGAACACCCATCAGGCAGTCGCCCTCCGTATCATAGGTAAAATGGGATACGCCGCTCTTCTTTGCATGCACCTGAGCGCCGCCCAGCTCTTCAACCGAAACTTCCTCATTGATTACCGTCTTAACGACATTCGGTCCGGTAATAAACATCTTTGAAATATCATTTACCATAAAAATGAAATCGCAGATAGCAGGCGCATAGCAGGCGCCGCCGGAGCAGGGCCCTAAAATGACCGCAATCTGCGGAATCACGCCAGATGCCTTTGTGTGGCGCAAGAACATTCCGCTGTATCCGCTTAAGGAAGAAATGCCCTCCTCGATTCTGGCTCCGCCGCTGTCATTGATACAGATTAAAGGTGCTTTCATCTCCATCGCCATATCCTGTATTCTGCATATCTTAAAGGAATGATACTCACCAAGCGTACCACCGATTACTGTAAAGTCTTCACTGGCAACAAAAACAAGTCTGCCGCCGATCTCGCCATAGCCGGTTACAACACCATCTCCCGGCGTTCTCTTTTTATCCAAATCAAAATCGTCGATTCTGGACTCTATCATACCATCGATTTCTACAAACGTGCCTTTATCAAGCAGAATATCTATTCTTTCTCTTGCAGTCAGCTTACCGGTCTTATGCTGCTTGTCAATTCGCGCCTGACCGCCGCCCATCTGCGCTTTTTCGCGCCGCTGCTCTAAATCCTTAATTGCCTCATCCCAATTCATAACTGCTGTCCTTTCCCGCCGTTTTTCGACATATATTTTGCATATCAAATACTTTGAATATCAAATAATTATATTTTATTATAGCACGCTTCAAAAAATGTGCAAGAATTTTTTTAGAACAAAGAATCTCGCAAGCGAGATTCTCGCGCTAACGCGCAGTCACGCAGTGACATATTCTGCTTGCGCGTTATGCGCATCTTATTTTTTATGTAATGTAATAGGAAATTCAGAGGAATTTCTTATTACATAAAAAGCGGTTTGCCCCTTCAGGAGCAAACCACCTCTTATTTATCTATTTATTTTTTTCTGTCCATGAGCTGTGAATCTGAAAAATTTGCACCGCTCATTGCCTTATAATAGCCTGCTGCCACCTGCATGCTCTTTTTGGCATGCCGGATTTTTCCTTTTGTGTAGGAAAAATAGCCTTCCACAAGCTGCTTGTTTCTTTGCTCTGATGCCTGAACAGAAACACTCAGCTCTGTAATCTCGGCAATCAGGCGCTGCATCTGTGCGATTTCATTTCGGTACGCTGTCGGATTTTGCGCAAGCTCCTCCTTGATTCTCGCATAGACAGTTTCAAACCCATCATCCAGTCCATTCAGTTCCCGAATCAGCCGGCCCTTTTTCTTAACGGTTTTGTCAAAAGCTTCCAGTCCACCGTCTGCTTTTACTGCCGCCTCCTGCTTTTGATTCTCTTCCTGAATCGCTTCAAGCAGCGTTTTCTTTTTTTGCAGGCTTTCTAATAAAATCTCGATATACTGTCCGGTTTCTGCCATTTCTATCTTCTCCGCATCCTTTAGGAAATATGGATTTTATTTTGCTTCATAACTTCTTTCCAGGTATCCCGCATCCCTCTTAAATGTGTCAGGACTTCTTCCAGAATCGCCGCATCCTTCTGCATATTCGCTTCTTGAAGCCGGCGCATGAGATAATTATATACATTTTCAAAATCTTTGTATACCGGATATTTTTCATCCAGCGTACGGAGAAACTCTTCTATAATCTTCTCCGCCTTGATAATGTTGACATGCGCTTTTTCAACATCCTTGTTTTCAATCGCCATAATTGCAATGTTGCAGAACTTAATCGCCCCTTCATAAAGCATCAGTGTCAGCTCTGCCGGAGATGCTGTCAGAACCTTGTTTTTGTTGTAAGCTGCATACGCATTTGGCAATGGCATTTCATGGTACCTCCCTGTTCCATTTTATATTTCAGTTTATTTCAGGCTGCGCTTATCAGCCACCAAACAGGCTGCTGATATAACTCTGCTGCGAATTAAGCTTGGAAAGCGCTGTTTCCATAGAAGCGAACTGCTGATAATATCTGTCCTCCAGATCTGCCAGCTTTTCCTCCTGTTCTTTAATCTTTTTGGTATAATCATCATACTCCGTCTGCAGGCGTTTATCATCATATACACTGTAAACGCTCCGATAATCTGTATGCGTCATAATCGTATTAACCTTATCATACAGGTCACCGACCAGGGATGTAAAGAAGCTTTTTACCGTTTCCGGGTCATTTGTAATCATTGCCTTGAGAATATCTGTCTTTCCGGAGGTATCCGAATCGTCAGCATCACCATTGATATGATATACACCACGCTCATTTTCCGCAGAATCAAAATATCCCAGCGTACTGATGCCGAAGCTTGCCAAAGAATATTTCTTTCCACCTATTTCATAGCTGCCAAGCATCGTTGTTTTAAAGGAATTGATTAACGTATTTAAGTCTGAATCCCGTCTGAGCAGGGAATCCTTGATTTTCTGCTCCCATTTCTCAATTTCAGTATCTGACATGCTATCCTTTTCTTCATCTGTCAGAGGCTCATAACCTTTTGCAGAATCTGCATTGTAGGAGGTATCCATTTCCTTAATCAGCTCATTGTAATCCTTCAGGAAATCCTTAATCATATTGTAGATGCCGTCTACATCTGCCTCTGTATTGATTGTCGTTTCTGAATAGATTGCATTGCCATTAGCATCATAGCCAGTAATTGCACTGGTATTGTTTGCAGTAATCGTCAGTCCGTTAACAGAGAAGTTATTGGTATCCGATTCAAACTCTGCTCCATTTAAGGTAATCAGACCATTCTGGCCTTCAATTCTGACAGAGGTTGCACTTGCGCCGCTGATTGTCGTATCTGTAAGCGCTTTTAAGGAAACCTCAGCAAAATCCCTGCTCTGGTTCAGTACCTTTGTAGACAAATTGTAGGAAGCAACCTGAGGGAGCTCAATACCCAGCTTATCTGCTGCGGAAGCCGCTGTCTCATAAGCATCGCTCGCGCGCTCAAAGCCCTCCTGTGCAGCCGCTTTTTCTTCCTCTGTCGCCGTAGCAGAATCCATAATCCCTTTATAGTAATCCTTCAATATATTAGCAGCATCTGCCAGCGTTTTCTGTGCACGCTCGGATTTGAGGTAATTTGCACTCTTATCCTCATCAGTGGTAAGCTTTGCACGCTCAGAACGAAGCTGTGTTACCGTATCCTCATAGCCCTTTAATTCTTCCAGAAGCTTTGCAGCGGTCTGCTGCGTCGTCTCTTTTACCTTCTGCTGGAAAACATCATCATTTAAGGTATATGTGCCATCGGCACTCTGCTCGTACGCTTCTGCCCAATACTGATATGCCTCATAGGTCTTGCTTGCGTCTGCAGCATCAAGGTCACTTGCCGAAACCAGCCCTAAATCCATGAGTGCTGTCAGACCATTTAAGTTGCCGGCATTGATAGAAAAGTCATTGTCCTTGCCGCTGTTGCCTGCGCCAACAAAGATACGCTGATTGGTCTCATCGAAGTTTGCACTGATGCCTGCACTCTTTAAGCCATTGATGACGTCATTGATTGTAGAAGCTCCGCTAAGCTCCAGAATCGTTTCTTCGCCTCCATTTTTTACACGCAGGGAAATCTTATCGTTTTCACCAAGCGCAGTACCTGATTTTCCTGTAAGCTCAGAAAGCGTTGTTTTTGCTGTCACACTTTTATCGCTGCTGAGCTTTCCACCCGTCAGATAACCGGATTTTGCAAGCTGCTTTACCGCAAGTGACTGCGTACCATTTACCGCATTGTCGCTGGTAATGACACTGGCAATACTGCTGTCTGCCACAGTGGTTTTCTTTTTATTGAAAGCGCTCTCATATTTCAGATTTTTCAGCTTGCTGTTAAAAAAGGTTTTTACCTTTGTGTTCAGTGCCTTCCAGCTTTCCTGCTTCCAGCCAAGCTTTGTCTGTGCCTTTACAAGATTATCCTTCTTTGTACTGGACGCCTTTACAAGCTCCTGAACCATGCTGTCTGTGTCCATTCCGGACGAAATTCCCGAAATTCTGATTGCCATACTCTTTCCTCCTAGCGCTTCTCATCTACGAGAATACCCGCCATCTCCCATACCTTCGCTATCATATCCAGCGTTTTCTCCGGGGGATATTCCTTTAATACTTCTTTTGTTTCTTTATCTACGATTTTAATCGTAATCCGATTAGTACCCTCATGAATACCAAAAATCGCCTCGGAATTGCTCATCTTCTTATTGAGCTGATCTACCATCTTCTTGATGGACTCCTGCGACTGCTGAGCCTGCTGCTCTTTTGCGCCTGCTTCCTGACTTCCCTGTCCGTCTGCTTCTTCTGCATCCCTAATTACGACCGTGGTCGCGTCCACAGGTTTCTCCATACCGATTACCGGTACGTCATTTTCCGCTGCTACTGCTTTCTCGACGGGCTTTGACACCTGATTTTGTGCCTGATAGCTCATCGCACTGCTTACCGGTTCAATGTTCATCCCAATCACCTCCGTGTGATAATCAAACTTCTTGTTTCTCTAAAAATAATATCGGTAAAAAAAAGGAAATGTTTAGAGATTTCTCAAACATTTCCTTTGCTTTCCTACTCTTTTTACAGTTTTCAGCCCAGCAGATCCTGCAGCTTTTTCAAGCCATCTGCCTCACTTGCATTGCGGTTTGCTTCCTGAATCTGCGCATAAACCTCTTTTCTGTAAATCGGCACCTCACGCGGTGCAGAAATGCCAAGCTTGACCTGTTCACCTTTAATCTCCAGAACAGTAATCTCTATATTGTTGTTGATAATCAACGCTTCCTCTTTTTTTCTGGATAACGCCAGCATCTCATTCACCTGCCTTCTTTGCTCGCTGTAAGAGCTCATAAATCTGATATTTTACGGGATAGCTGTCATTATCCACGATAATCTGACATGCCTTTCTGGACTGTGTCTGAATTACGATAGGCGCACGTAAATTTACACTCATCTGCTGAATATCTGACGGAACTGTCAGGGTTACCAGCACAAGGAGCTGATCCGGATCCAGAGTTCCAACCGGCTTTAACAGTTCATCCTCTACCTGAGGATTATAGTCCGGTGCAACTAAAAGCGGATCCATTACCGGCATCGCAAACGCAGGCTCCTGCAGAGACTGCAGCCATCTTACGGCTCCTCCGTCCGGCTTTTCTGAATCGTGCATCAGTACAAATTCTGTCAGCTCCGGAAAGCCAATGATTCCATTTTCAAAACGAATGATTTTTTCATCATCAATTTCAACTTCCCCAAAAATCTTTGTCTGTATTCTCATAAAGTGCCCCTTTTAAATGAAATTCATCAGAGAATTTTCTGTTACCTTAGCAGTTGACATCAGCGCCGCATCGTACGCTAACTTTGCGCTCTTTAAATTGGTTGCCACTTCCGCCGTATCAGCCTGCTCGTTATCTGCTACCAAATCTTTAAAATTCGTTTTCTGTGAGGTCAGTCTGGTTTTTACAAGCTCAAGCTTGCTGGATCTCGTACCAATATTGGTAATCGCAAGCGTTGTCTTATCCAGATAGCCCTGCATCTTGGTAATGCCGTTTTCAAAGGCTGTCTGCATCTTTTCTGTCAGGAAGGTCAGCGCCTTATTGGCAGCAGCAAGACTCTTTTCCGCAATCGCACGATCCGTATCCGAGGTATTGGTATCCGCAATTACCTTTTCCAGTGTGGACACAACTGTTTCCACATCGTCCACCTGCTCTAAAATGGCAATCATATCATCGACATCTCTTCCCACATCGTGCGTATAGCATTCACTTGCCAGCGTATTGACCCGAAGTTCCTGATTGAAGCCTACATCATAGGAAATCACCTGATTGCCGGCAGTTTTATCATAATTATGCTTAACCGCCTTGCCAGCAGGGTTCTCTACACATTTGAAATAATGCTCGGGCCGCAGGTCTCCATTTTCCCAATTCTTTTTTGTATAAGTAACAGAAAATTTACTTTCATCTATATCTGTCGTTTTATAATCTCTTGTTGTAGAGAGCGCCTGATAAGCCTTATCGCTCAAAATCAGTTCTCCAGTCTCCGGGATAAAAACTGCATGCGCCTTTGTATCGCCCTTCTCAAGCTCCTGCGCCTGCAGGTATGGGTCTGTTCCAGCCGCATATTTGGAAACTACTGTAACCGGAATATTCTGCGGCGTACTTCCCGCTCCATTATAATAAGCAATTACAGGAACGTTTCCTGCCTCAAGATTATCATAGGAAAGGCGCAGCCTGTGCACCTTCTGCTGGCTTACCGCCGTATCTGCAATCGCATAATCTGCATCGGTATAATTTCCGGCATTGATTTCCCCAAGCGTTGTCGTTCCATTATCCATCTTAATGTATGTAATATCGTCCAGAGCCGTCTTGTCAAACTCCTCTGTAATAGAATATTCCTGTGTTGTATCCTCCTGGAAGCGCAGCTTTGTGCCTGTGCGGTATCCGGTAAAAAGTCCGCGTCCCGCATAATCTGCATCACCGGAAGCGTAAACCTCATCGCGCAGTGCCTTTAAATTTTCCAAAATTGCCTGCCTGTTCTGGGTAGTCAGCTTCTTATTGGAGCCGGTATTGCACTGTTCCAGCATATCCTCCAGAACCCCCGCAATCGAGTTGACTGCATCCTCTGTCGTCTTTAACCAGCTATCCGCATCCTCCACATTCTTATCACGGTACTGCGTTACCTCTGCAAGTGTGCTGCGCAGACGCAGGGCACGAATGGCGATAACCGGATCATCAGAGGGTCTTGCAATCTTTTTGCCGGATGCCATCTGCGTATTTAATTTATCCTCTAATGCTTTATTTTTATAAATGTTGGACATAGAATTATTTTCTATAATCTTATTGGTAATTCGCATACGCTGCCTCCTATTTTATACACCGGTTTCCAGAATCAGTCTGTCATAAACCTCTGTCAGCGTCTGTATCATCTTAGACGCCAGTGTATAAGCATTCTGATACTTTACAAGATTCAGGGCTTCCTCATCCTTATCTACACCAGAAACGGAAAGTCTCTGGTTTTCGATACTGGACTGGATATTGGTATAATTCGTCGAAAAATCATTTGCGCGCTGTGCGTTTAAGGAAATATCCGCCAGAATACACTGCAAGAACTGGCTGGAAGAGCTTCCCCTGAATTTCATACGGTCCACATTTGTCTTAAGGTCAATCAAATCTTCCACAACGTCATACTTGCTTTCCTCATCTCCATTCCCTGTATGCGTCGCAAGCAGGGACGGATCGCTGAGCAGTTCACTGGAAACAGAAAAGTTCAGCGCCGTCAGCCAGTAATAGCTGTCCGATGAGGTCGATATTGTATAACTGCCATCAGCATCCGTCACATAGGAATCTGTAAATTTCCACTGCGTATTATCCGTTGCCTTATTTGCCAGAAACGCAAACTGCGCAGGATTTCCATAGTTGTCAACTGCGCCCTTCTGCGTAAGAATATCATTAAAGGTCTTAGAATAGCAGCGAATCCATTCATTCATCTGCTCCATATAATAAGGCACACCCTGATATTCTATTGCGCTGCCGATTGCAGCATCCTTTCCAATCAATCCATTTGTGCTGGTGTTGGCATTCTTTGTCTCATCGCTCAAAATAAAGGTATAGGAATATCCCTTTGTCTTTGCGTTATACTGCATCGTCCACGAATCAAAATAAACCTCTCGGTTTCCAAGCGTAATCTTTCCGCCATTATCAGGCAGCGTACATTTATTCAAATCCTTCAGGTAATCCGCCGTTACTTCTACTGTCACCGTACTGTGCAGAACACCATCCACACGCTTTACATCCGCCCCTGTTACCGTGCCGTGAAAATATTCACCATTGTTGCCGTCACGCAGCTGTGCCAGTGCCCGAAGCCTTCCGCCCATGCTGGCATTTTTCAGGCTCAGCTTATTGCCGTTTGACCAGACAATGTCATAAAGCCCATCTGCATCCGACTGGTTTACCTTTTCATCATCCCCTCTTGCAATGCAGGAAAGCTGATAAGAAACCTGATCATCCAGCAGTGTCTGTCCACCTGCAATCTTTACAATAAATCTGCTTGCACCGGTATAACGGTCTGGATTATTTGGATCCGTTACCTCTAATTCCTCTGTCTTTACATCTACGATTCCCGAAAGCTCATCAATTAAAAGTGCTCTCTGGTCACGCAGCTCATTTGCCTTTGTACCGGTAAGCTCGATTACGTTAATCTGCTTATTTAAGGTTACAATCTCCTGCGCCAGCGCATTGATACGGTCTACGCTGATGCCGATTTCTGAATTCAAATCCTTCTGCATCTTCTGCAGATTACCTGCCATTGAATTAAAATATTCGGTAAGCTCCTCTGCCCTTCCCAGAAAGGTCCTTCTCGTTTCATCCGTACCGGAATCCTTTTTAACATCCGCAAGCGCATCATACATATTATTGAAAATGGTGTTGAAGCCCTTGAGCATCCCTTCTTCATCACCCTCATCCATAAAATAGTCTTCAAACTGCTTCATATAATATTGTTTTGCATTGTATTCGCCGACATTGGCATTATTCTGCCAATATTTTGTATCATAAAATTCATCCCGGTAACGCTCGACTGCCAGTACGTCTACGCCTGCGCCTGCACAGCCATATGTCGTAAAGGTCTGAATCGCAGTGCTTGCCTGCTGTACAGTATACTGTCTGCTGTAGCCCTTTGTCTCCACATTGGAAACATTGTTAGCTGTCGTGTTGAGCGCCGCATTTGCAGCCGTCAAGCCAAGATATGCAGTATTTAATCCAAAAAATGTAGATGGCATAGTATGTATTCACTCCTTTTTATCAGCCTGCAAGACTATTGAGCAGATGCTCCAGCATTTCATTGATAACATTGATATATCTGCTGGAGGCATTATAGGCGTTCTGGAATTTTACCATATTGGTCATCTCTTCGTCAGAGGAAACACCGACAATCTGCTCGCGCGCCGATGAGGTTGCTTCTACAGTGTCCTCCTGGCTCTCAGTAATGCTCTTGAATACTGAGCCGGAGTTCGCAATCTGTGATACCAGATCAGAATAATAATCTTTGAAATTTGTCTTCATGGACACATTCGGATTCAGGGAAAGACCTTCCGTCTGAAATGCCTCCGCCAGTGCGGCAGCCGTTTCATAGTCCTCCTTCTGGTCAGCCTTTCTCATTCCAAGCTTGGTCGGCTCTCTGACCAATGCCGGATTGATAATCATATTCGTCACCGTATACTGTGTCTCTGTACGGGTAATGTCCTCTTCATTATAAATCCATTGCCCTGTATTTTTATCAAAGCTGTAGCCATCTGTAACCTTCTTCTGGAAAAGCTGAATCGGCTGGTAGGTCTCCACACCATCTACTATCACACTCTCGCACAGATAGCCTGTACTGGTATCTGCCGCAGCTGCTAAAATTCCATTAAGCTTTGTCGTTACCGCATGAATCAGCTGGTCAAATTCTGCCTGCAGGTTCATGACAATCGACTGTGAAATATTTTTGTCATAGGATTTTGCATCCAGCAGGTCTGTGTAATTGGCACGCTTATCACCCCTTGCAAGGAGCATTGCCTTTGTTCCGCCAATATCGGTATTCATCTGAGAAGAAATCGTCTGCTTTAAGTTAAATACCTCTGCGCCCTCTGTATCATAATGCTTTTTGCCATTTGCATCTATGGTATAGCTTGCATCCACAACCCAGAATGGTGTAAAAAAGCCTGTCTGGTCATCCTCCTCAAGTCCGATTTCATAAACGACATCATTCTTTATAAAATCATGACCCTCAAGCTGTACAGAAACATTGCCATAAATATCTTCCTTATAGCTAATCTTTGCCATCCCGCCAAGCTCGTCTAAAATCTGATTTCTTGCATCACGCAAATCATTTGCATTTTCGATTCCAGAGGATTCGATTCTGACAATTTCACGGTTTAAATCCCGAAGCTTTTTTCCATATTCATTTATCTTTTTGATATTTGTCTGGACCTGAAGGTTTAAATTGTCCTGATAATCCGAAAGTCCCTCATAAACCGCCTGCCCGCTCTCAAGGAAGGATGCTGCACGCTGGATTACCAGTCCCTGTACGACTGAATCCGTCGGCGTCTTTGCAAGCTCTCCTATCGCCTCTTCAAGATCTGACAGGGACTCATTGAAGGTCGCACCATTATACAGCTCGCCAAGTATGGTTTCTGCCTCCGTCATCGTTTTGTAGGAGGTGGTATAAAATGCGCTCCTTCCAGATTCTCTCCGATAGGTCTGGTCCAGCAAAGCGCTCCTTACCTGTCTTACCTTTGTATAGTCAACGCCCAGACCGACCTGCTGATTTGAAATAGCAGATGCGCGGACGGCGATGGTATTATACTGCCTGTCACCCTGCTGCACCTGCTGCCTTGTATAGCCTTTTGTGTCCACATTGGACATATTATGTGCTGTTGTATTTAATGCATTCTGGCTTGTCTGAAGACCAGACTGTCCCACGTATAAGCTTCCCATTAACGACATACGACTTACCTCAATCCTGTTTACTGTCTTGCATCAAAGCTCCCCCTGCTGTTTCCCATGACATCACCTGCATTGTAAGCTCCCCTGTTGTAATTGGCTGTCTCAGGAGCGCGTTTTGCCGACTGAACCAGATTGATGTCAAACTCTACCAGTTCAAGCGCTCCGGCAAGGAGCATTCGGTTGTGCTCATTTACATTTTTCATCTGCGAAAGGGTCTGGTGGAGTCTGGTGTGAATCTCAGACAGCTTTTTCTGCTCCCTCGGGCTTTTTTCAAGCAGTCGGATCAGCTTCTCCAGCTTTATCTGCTCAACATCCTTGTTGATAACATTGGCAATATCATGGATATGCTCCTCTCTCTTTCCTTCAAGAGCATGTATCCTGTCGATAATGTTCTGTTCCTCATCCGTGATTTCCTGTAACCGTTCAATGTCTCCTTTTACGATTACAGGCGTTTTCTTTCTTGATAATTCCAGCAAGACCTCATATTCCGAATTTTCCTGTTCCAAAACTGAAATTAAATTCTCTATCAGACTTGCCACTAAATTACCTCATTTCTTTATATCTTTCAAAAAGCTTTGCAGCAAAGCTCTCTTCGCTTACCTCATAAGTGCCATTCTGAACCGCTGTTTTAATTGGTGCAGCCACCTCTTCGCGCACATCCGGCGCAGCCGCTACTGCCTGCTTTGCAGTCTGGAAATCCTTTCCCATACTGGAAATCTGCACTTTATCGGAAAAGCTGCTCTTTGCTGTCTTTTCGGCCTTTGCAGTTCTATTTGCCTGATAAATCTGCTGTACCTGTGTATAAGCCTCAATACGCATATGCAGTCCTCCTCACATAGATTTTTTCTATCTTAAATTCCTCACTATTAGTATCGGCGATTTCAGGTAGGACTTTAGAGCAATTTCTCATTCTGCCACTTTTATTGTGTAATTTTTTCCAAGCTCAGGCAGATACATCCTTTTTCAAAATACCAAGCAGCGCCGTCGTTATCAGCGTACCTGCCACCAACGCCACCAGATATAAAAGCGCATTGCCTACCACCGGGAATACAAAAATTCCTCCATGCGGAGCCATCAGCGTACACTGAAAAAGCATGGACAGTGCACCCGCTGCGCCGGAGCCAATCATACATGCCGGAATTACCCGCAAGGGGTCTGCCGCTGCAAACGGAATCGCACCCTCAGTGATAAAGGCAAGACCCATAATAAAATTGGTCGGCCCCGATTCCCGCTCCTCCTTTGTGAACTTCTTTTTAAATAGAAGCGTTGCAAGCGCAATTGCGCAGGGAGGAGTCATGCCGCCTATCATAACCGCCGCCATAATGTCATAATTTCCGGCAGCTATTGCAGCCGTACCAAATACATAAGCCGCTTTATTGAATGGTCCGCCCATATCCGTCGCCATCATCGCACCAAGTATCAGACCGAGCATTACCTTACTTACGCCACCCATTCCCGCAAGCCCGCTGTTCAATGCAGCATTGATTGCACCGACCACCGGCTCTATCACATAGTTCATGCCAATGCCGATAAGGAAAATACCAAACAGCGGATACAAAAGCACCGGCGCTATTTTTTCAATAGAAGCAGGCAGCCTGTCACAGAGCCTCCGAAGCAGTAAAATGATATAGCCTGCCAGAAAGCCTGCTGCAATCGCACCCAGAAAGCCGGATTTTCCATTTGCTGCAATCATTCCACCGACAAAGCCAAGCGCCAGTCCCGGTCTGTCTGCAATCGCCTCTGCAATAAAGCCTGCCAGCACCGGCAGCATCAGCCCAAATGCGGTTCCGCCGATTCCCTTGAACATTGCCGCAAGCGGCGTAATCGTACCGAAATTTCCTCTCTCCTGCTCTGAAAGAAGATTCAGATCAATATTCATGCCGTCAATCAAAAAAGCAATCGCAATCAATATACCCCCGCCTACAACGAAGGGAAGCATGTGAGATACGCCATTCATAAGCTGCGTATAAACTCTGTGCCCTGCACCTTCGCCCCTGCCAGCAGCGTTTTCCTGCGTCTTTTTCGCACCTGCAGATGCATGGTAGCACTCCGTCTCTCCTGCAAGCGCCTGCTCTACGAGTTCTCCTGCCCTGCTGATGCCGTCCGAAACCTGACAGGCAATTAACGGCTTTCCATCAAAGCGTTCCATCGGCACCTTCGCATCCGCTGCAATGATAATGCAGTCGGCTCTTTCTATCTCTGCATCCGTCAGCACGTTCTTCGCGCCTCCGGAGCCTCTTGTTTCTACCTTAATCGAGCAGCCTCTTTCCTTTGCCGCCTTTTCCAGACTTTCTGCCGCCATATAGGTATGGGCAATTCCTGTCGGGCAGGAGGTAACTGCCAGAATGGAAAACTGACCTTCCTTTGCGCTCTCCTGCCTGCTTAAGCGCTCGTCTATATCCGCCTGCTGTTCATCCGCTTCATCCAAAATTTCCAGAAATTCCCGTTCTGTCTTTGCGCTCCGCAGTCTCCCAGTAAGCGTTTCATCCATCAGCATAACCGACAGCTTGCTCAGCACATCAAGATGTACATTATCTTCCGTATTCGGCGCAGCAATCAAAAAGAGGAGCGTAACCTTTTCCCCATCCATCGCCTCAAAATCTACACCATTTGGAATTACCATTGCTGCCAGCCCCGGTTCCTTTACCGCGCTGCATTTTCCATGCGGAATGGCAATTCCCTCTCCGACGCCCGTCGTCCCTTCTGCTTCCCGCGCATATACCGCTTTCCGATATGCCTGCGCATCTGCAATCCTGCCGCTTCGCTGCATCAGTGCAAGCGCCTGGTCAAGCGCCTCCTCTTTGCTTCCTGCATACGAGGCAAGCCAAATGCTCTCCTCCTTCAGCAAATCCCTGATTCTCATTCCTTCTCCTCCTGACTTATCGTCTGATACACCGCCTCAATCTCACGTGCAGTCGCAAGTTCCTCCGAAAATGCACTCGCGCTTCCTGCGGACAGTCCCATCAAAAATGCGTGCCCGTAGTCCCTGCTTGAAAGCCATCCTGCCAGAAAACCCGCAACCATGGAATCTCCCGCACCAACCGCATTTACCAACTCACCCTTCGGTGCAGGGCTTTCATGTATGCCGCCCTGCGCATCTACAAGGACAGCCCCCTGTCCGGCCATGGATACAAGTACATTAACCGCTCCCATCTCCTGCAGCTTCTTTGCATAGGGAATAACCTCCTGTCTTGTACTTAGGGTCACATGGAACAATTCTCCCAGTTCGTGATCATTAGGCTTAATCAGAAACGGATGATATTGCAGCGTATCTGTCAAAAGTGTCTTGGTAGCGTCTACAACGCACAGAATATCCCTCGCCGAAAGCTCCTGCAGGATTTCACTGTAAATGGTCGAAGGAATACTGCCGGGAATACTTCCTGCCAGCACCAGCACGTCCCCTGCCTGCAGCTTTCTCAGCTTTGTGCGAAGCGCTGCAAGCTGATACTCCGGAATATCCGGTCCCATTCCATTGATTTCAGTTCCATCGATGCTCTTCAGTTTTAGATTGATTCGGGAATTTCCATCAGCAAGCTGAATAAAATCTGTCCTGATACCATAGCCGTCAATAAGCCGCTTAATCTCTTTTCCAGTAAAGCCTGCCAGAAAACCAAGCGCAGTGCTCTCCATTCCCAAATTCTGCAAGACAACAGAGACGTTGATTCCCTTCCCTCCCGGGAGCATTTTTTCGGTATCCGTGCGGTTTGTAACGCCCAGCTTAAACTGTTCTACTGAAACAATATAATCCAGCGAAGGATTCAAAGTAACTGTGTATATCATTTTTGTTCCTCCTGTCTTTTTATATATAAGAATCTGCCTGCAAATTCTCTGCGAGCTGCGCATCCGTTTTAATTTACGGAAACAAAGTTTCCTATAAATTAAAAAATGCTCCGTCGGCAGCTAGTTGCCTGCCGGCAGAGCATACTTTCTTTTTCAGTTTACCCGCATTCGCGTATTTTAATCAAGCAAAATGAGCGCCATCAGCACCAGATTTTCAGCTCCGGTATTGGTAAGGGCATGTCCGCGTCCATCCGGCGTAACTGTCACGTCGCCTGCTTTCACACAACGCTTCTCACCATTGTCATCATAGCAGCCTTCGCCCGAAAGAATATAATAGGTCTCGCTTTCCCCATGATGCTCATGATACCCTATGCCGCAGCCCGGCTCCAGCGTCACCTGCGCATACATTTTGGCATGCTCGCCAAGCTGCTCCTTTTCCAGAACATGCGCGATTATGACATGTCCCTCTCCTCCGCGCATCTTTTCTACTTTTTCCACTCTAAGTCCCATATACAGCCTCCTTCGGCACAGTCTTTTATGGAAATAGTATATCCCCATTTGGAATCCGCGTAAAGCCAGCTTGCGAAAAGGTGCATATTTCCATAAATTACCTGCGAATCAAAAGCACAGCAACATCATTGACGTTGGTGCCTGTCGCGCCTGTCAGAATCAGTCCGCCGCTTTTTTGCAGCGCATGATAAGCGTCATTCTCCCGCAGCACATCATAAATGGAAATATTCTGCTCCAAAAGCACCCCTTTGGTATTCTGGTCACAGTAACCACCAGCAGCGTCTGTCGGTCCATCCGTTCCATCACTTCCAATGCTGAACACCGCTGTATCTGACAGCCCTGCAATTCCTTCCGCAGCCGAAAGCGCCAGCTCCTGATTGCGTCCGCCCTTTCCCTTTCCAGTCAGGTGCACCACTGTCTCTCCTCCGGCAATAAAAGCCAGACTTTTTTTGCTGTCCTGATGCGTTTTGGCAATCGCCGCAAGAAACGCACCGGCTTCCTTTGCTTCACACGAAAGCTGGTCTGTCAAAACTATCGTTTCATAGCCTATTTTCTGCGCTGCTTCCTTAGCTGCACGGCAAAGCTCCCTGACACTGCCTGTAATCTGTGTTTCTACATTTGACAGAGTCTTTGGCGTCTCCTGCAAAAGCAGCTCCCGTGCATGCGCACTCAGTGAAATCTGATATTTCTCTGCAATTCGCAGAGCATCCTCCCCTGTGGAGGAATCTGGATAGGCTGGTCCGGAAGCAATCATGTCAAGAGGGTCTCCAAGAATATCACTCAGCACAATGCTGTAAACCTGAGCAGGCATACAGGCAAGTGCGAAGCGTCCTCCCTTGACCGCCGAAAGATGCTTCCGCAGCGTATTGATCTCTACGATGTCTGCGCCGCTTGCAAGAAGACTCTGCGTCAGCTCCGACAATTCTTCGCCGGAAATCAGTGGTTTTTCAAATAAGGCAGAACCGCCGCCGGACAATAAAAACAGCACCGTATCCTCTTTAGAAAGCCCGCTTACCAAATCAAGCGCCGCCTGTGTCGCACGAAATGAATTTTCATCCGGCACCGGATGCCCTGCTTCATAGCAGACTGTTTTCGGAATTTCTCCCTTTACATGGTCATATTTGGTAACAACCACGCCTGCTGTGAGCTTCTCATCCAGAATCTTTGCCGCCACATGCGCCATCTGCCAAGCCGCTTTTCCAGCCGCAACCATATACACCCTGCCGCCAAATTCTTTTCCGGCAAGCGCCCGTGCCACCGCCTCATCCGGCAGCACCGCCTGCAGGGAAGCCTTTATAATATTATCCGCATCTTCGCGTAGCTTCATACTCCATCAGCTCCGTATTTTTGTAATTTACATAAACAGTGACAGAACAAAGATTCCAAGAATCGAGCAGATACCTTCCACAAATGTCATTGCTGTCTGGGTCTCATAGCCCTGATCCGGAGTCATGCCGCCAAAATTGGTAACAACCCAGAAATAAGAGTCGTTTGCATGGGATACTGTCATCGCGCCTGCGCCGATTGCCATAACACAAAGGGCTGCACGAACTGGTGTATCCATTCCAAGCGCTGCCATCAGAGGCGCCATAATACCTGCTGTGGTTGTAATGGCAACCGTTGAGGAGCCCTGTGCAGTCTTAAGGATTGCTGCAAGCAGGAACGGGAAGAAGATACCAATTGTCTGCAGTGCATCCGCATTGTCTGTAATAAAGGTTACCAGACTTGTTGAAGAAATTACCTTGCCAAGAACGCCGCCTGCCGCCGTTACGAACAGAATCGGTCCTACCGTCTTTAAGGTATCATTTGTCAAATCATATAATTTATCTGCCATACCGGCCTGTATCATCAGAATAATACCAAAGATAACGCCTACTGCCAGCGCGATAATCGGTGTCCCGAGGAAAGTAAATGCAGTTCCGAGAGCGCCCTCCCACTTCAAAATGGAAGCAACATTTGACATTGCCATCAGAACAATCGGAACGATAATCGGAGCAAGGCTCATGAAGCCGCCCGGCAGCTTGCCGTAGGAAGCAACCAGTTCTTCATAGGTCTGAACGATTTCTCCGCTGTCCGCTTCATCAGAAGCCTTTACCTTCCTGCCGATATAACGTGCATAGAAGTAAGTACCAGCCAATGCCGGAATAGATACCAATACACCAAGTCCCATAACCAGCAGCAGGTGTTCGCCTACACCAAGTGTATTTGCCGCTGCAATCGGTCCGGGCGTCGGCGGAATAAATACGTGGGACGCATACAGACCTGCGGAAAGACACATCGTCATTGCTACAGAAGAAGCTCCGGTTCTCTTAACCAGCGCTTTACGAATCGGGTTTAATACAACGAAACCGGAATCGCAGAATACCGGGATGGATACTACCCAGCCCATCAACTCAATTGCAAGCTCAGGATGCTTCGGTCCTACAAGCTTTACAACCATATCTGCCAATTTCAGTGCAGCGCCTGTCGCTTCCAAAAAGCTTCCTACCATCGCACCAAAGATAATAACGATACCGATGCTGGTAAAGGTGGATGAGAAGCCGCTGCCGATAACCGTCGCAATGCCGTTTATGGTATTGCCATCGGCATCCGATGTGTTTACCCAGGGGATTCCACCAATCAGTCCAAGTACCATCGACACAAGCATGATGGACAGAAATGGATGAATCTTAAATTTGCTTATCATGACAATCATAACAATAATCGCCAGGATAAATACAACTACAAAAGGAACTCCTGTCATACGTTTTGCCCTCCTATGTAAAATAAAGTTTATTTGCCGGGTTTTGTACAATATGTATATTTTTCTGTACTTTTTCCCGCTCCATTTGTACCTCTTTTACACAGTACCACAGAAGTTCCTTTTTGGGAATGTTATGGAATCCATAATTTTATTCTATTTTTTGTTCTTGGTAACATGTCCTGTTTTCTTCATACCATCAAAAGCTGCGCATCAAATCCTGTCCCGGATACAGCTTTTTGTAAAAGGTAAGCGCCATATAATGAATTGCCGCCCCGACCGGCGTGCGAATGTCCCTGCCGGATAACTCCGCCAGCTTTTTCAGCTTATACTGAATTGTATTTTTGTGCATGAACAAAAGCTCCGCCATACTGCCAATCGAACCGTCTTCCCGAAAATAAGCGTCAATAAGCTTCATAAAGGCATCCAGCTCCTTTAATTCCATATCAGGAAACAGCTTATCCAGATACCGTTTCATGGAATCCTCCGAGACCTCATCCAGAAACAGTTCTACGCTCAGCTCCTTATAAAATACAAGCTGGCGTCCGCTCGCCGTACAGTTTTCCGCAGCCTTTTCCGCCTCCTCGCAGATATGGCCGATATGGACGCTTCCGCCATTTTCCGAATCCATTCCGGCAAAAACAATTTCCCCGAATCTTTCCGAAACCAGCCTGATTACACCCTCGGCGACCACTCGCAGCCGCTCGTCCGCGCAGCCCCGTACAAGACAAATCTGGCGCGGCGGCTCTCTCAAATATAAAATATCCTTTTCTTTTGCGATAAAGTGGCGGATTGCAGCCTCCATCTCCTCCAGCCGCCGCTGTCCATCGAGCGTACCGGAAAGCAGCTGATAATTCTCAAAGCAGAATACAATCGCCCGTCTTGGCTTCTCAATGTCAATACCGAGGCGTTTCCCCCGCTCTATCAGCTCTCTGTCATAGGAGGTGCCTGATTTTGCTATCCATTCCTCCATAAAGCGGTATCTGACACGTCTGTCATATCTGTGGCTGTCCTTGCGCAGCGTATCCCGCACCATGATTTCCGTCATCCGCCTTACGATATTGCCATAGCCAGCCACTCGCTCCCGCTCACCGGTAATACCGATTACACCGACGATTTCCCCGTCTATTGTAATCGGCAGATTGATTCCCTTACGGGTCGTTCTGGTCTCCATTTCTGAAGTAATATAGAGCTCGCTTAAGCTTTCTTTTATGATTTTGCGCGCTCCGTCATGCAGCATCCCGATACGGAGCGGGTCTGTGCTTGCAACAATGTAGCCTTCCTCATTCATCAGGTTTACATGCTCTTTGATTTCCCTGCCGATTTCATCTACAATATTCTGCGCCGCCGTCTGTGAAATATACATACGCCTCTCCTACGGATTTTCTTCTACAAGCGGGCGGACCGCTCCATACACCTGTCTGTACCGCTGATAGATACGCTGGTACTTTTCGTGCATCTCACTTCTTGGATAATAGGTTTCTTTCTTTTTTACCATGTACCCTGCCGCATCAGAAAGATCCTTAAAGCAGCCTATCGCAATGCCTGTCAGCATCGCGCTGCCAACCGTTCCCGCATCCACTGTTTCAAGTGCCGTAACCGGCAGATTCAGCATATCTGCCTTCATCTGTAAAAACAGGGCAGAACCGGCGCCTCCGCCAGTCGCATGCAGATGCGAAAAGGAAGTGCCTGCATTTTTCAGATATTCCATGTTTACAAGCATTTCGTAAACGACACCTTCCATACAGCCCTGATAAATGGTTTCCAGCGTCGTAGATGTCTCAAGCCCCAGTACCGCTCCCTTTGAAGCAGTATCCATATAGGGCGTAGCCGCTCCTGCAAAATGCGGCAGCACAAGCAGTCCCGTCGGCTCCCTGTAATCCTTTTCCAGCTCTGTATAAACAGACTTTCCCTGTGCGCGCGCAGCTTCCTTTTCTTTTTTTGCCAGCGTATTCACACACCAGTTAAGAAGCGCACCTCCCGTATAGGAAAAAGCGTAGCAGACATATTTGCCCGGCACTGCATACGGCACAACTGCAAATTTTCCTCTGCTCATCACATCCAAATCCGGCAGCGTATCATAGACCGGCACTATGCACTGCACCGTCCCTGCGCCGTCAACTGCCGTATCAGAGGTAAACACACCCGCGCCTATGGCAGCCGCGACCTGGTCATGACTGATGGAAACGATTACCGTATCCGGTGAAAGGTGCGTTTTTTTGGCAGCCTGCGCCGTCACTACCCCTGCCGCCGTTCCGCTCAGGACTGGCTCTGAGAGCAGTGTCTTATCTATCTGCGCTGCCTTTAAAATCTCATCACTCCACGTAAGCGCGGCAATGTCAAACGCCTGCGTTCTCGTTGCAAGGGAATAATCTATCTGCGCCCTGCCCGTTAAATGAAACACGATAAAATCCTCAATCAAAAACAGGTGCCTTACTTTTTCAAAAACAGCGGGCTCATTTTTCTTAAGCCACATCATTTTGGAAATACTGTACATTTCATGCGGGTCAACGCCTGTAATATGAAGGAGCTTTTCCCTGCCAAGCTTCTCTGTAAGCTTGGCGCACTCCTCTTTTCCACGCGGGTCCGTATAAAGCATCGCGGGATACAGCGGCATCCCGTTTTCGTCTGCAGCGACAAAGGTCTCTCCAAAGCTGGTCACGCCAATGCCGCCAATGTCAGGATATTTCTCCGCCATCTGGCAAAGCAGCTCCCATACGCTTTCCAGAATAGCGCGTGCATCCACCTCATGCTCCCTGCCGCTTCTTTTTATCGGATAATCCCGATAGCCTCTTTCCAGAAAGCCGCCTTCTGTCGTAAAGACCGTAAGCTTACAGCCGGTCGTTCCAATATCCAGTCCTGCAATCTTCATGCCGCTGCCCCCTTTTTGCCATTATACGTCAATATCTATCCAGTCATAGTGCAGGTAGGTCGTAAACGCCTCTTTCAAAATCTCCTTCAGATGTCCTACCCCGACAGAGGTGTGGTGCTTAAATCCGCCTCTCGCCAGACGAATCAGCTTATCCTGCAAGTCCGGAATCTGTGCAACACCGCCGCAGCCAAAGAAGCCTTCTTCAATAGGGTCCTCCGTAAACTGTCCCTCACTGGCATAAATCAAAATTTTACCATCCTTTGTCTGGCAGTTGGAGAAGGTCATATCAAATGCACGGATTCTTCCTTCGTTGCTGCCCCAGCCGGAGCCCGGGTCTCCCTTGGCAAACATCTTGTGCTCCGTTACCGTTCCTCTTCCTGTCATCAGGCTCTGCGCTACCGGTCCGCAGTGGAAAAGGATTACCTTATCCTCATCCTCGCCGTAATTATTGTTCCAATCCAGCACTGCCGTCGGCTCTCCGCTTGCAAGGCGCATCGCCCGCATCGTTAAGGCAGAGCACATATCAATTTCGCAGGACGCCGCGATTCCTCTGTCGTTTAATTCACTTAACAGGACGCAGGGACAGATGCGGAGCACCTCCTCCATCTCATTCCAGCAGCGCAGCGTCAGGGCATCCAGCCTGTATTCCTCTATGTATTCATCCAAAACCACCGCCAGCTTTGCCAGCGTGAGTTTATTCTTTTCCGGCACCTGTGAAAAGTCCGTATACGCTTCCAGACGTCTGCATTTTTCTACAACCTTTGCATCACCGTCCGCCTTTTTGCTGATTTTGAAAAATACCTCTGAAAGATCAAAGGACTCTACGTTGATTCCATATTTCTGTAAGGTAATTTCATCAAACCGCACCGTTTTAAACGCAGTTGTCCGTGCACCAATGCAGCCAACCTGAAACCGCTTCATACCGTTTACCACTCTGCAGATTGCTGCAAAGTCCCGCAAATTCTGGGCAAAAGCCTCCGACAGAGGATGCACGACATGGGGCTTCATGACCGTAAAGGGTACGCCATACTGTGTAAAGACATCCGTTACAGAAAATTTTCCGCAGTAAGCGTCTCTCCTGTGCGCAAAATCAAGCTTGCCAATCTCATCCGGATATGCCTGCATCAGAATCGGAACGCCTGCATCCTGCAGGGCGGTAATCGCACCGTTTTCATCGGCAAAAATCGGCATCGAAAAAATTACGCCGTCATACTGTCCCTCATGCTCCTTGAGCCATTTCGCATAAAGCCGTCCTTCTTCTCTCGTTTCCACGCCGCCATACCGCGTAAGCTCAGCGTCCATCGCAATATAATCATAGCCTGCATCTGTAACAGCCTTTACCATATCCTCCCGCGCGCCATAAATCAGCTCGCCGGGCATAAAGCCTCTGTTACAGAAGCAGAGTGCAAACGTCATCTTCCCATTCATTCGTGCCGCCCCCTTTTTCTATCAGTCAAGATTTGCGAATACCTTCATCGCTTCCTTTACATTCTCTTTCATGAAAGCCGTCGCTTTTACCGCAGCCTCGGTAAAGAATACCGGCATTCCCTCTTCAACGCTCTTCATATATTCCGTAAGTCCTGCGCCTGCCGCCTTGTCCATATAGGTAAAATAATTTATCTTGCGTACGCCTGCCGCAACAGCCTTATGGAAATCTTCACTGCTGACGCCTGAGCCGCCGTGCATAACCACCGGAATATTTCCCGTCTCTTTTCTTACATTTTCTACGACAGAAAAATCAAGTCTTGGCTTTGTAAGATAAATGCCGTGTGTCGTGCCAAAGGAGCAGGCAAGTGCATCAATGCCCGTTTCCGCTACAAACTTCTTTGCAAGTACAGGGTCTGTATAAATCTTGGTATCATCGTCTGCGCCGCTGCCGTCTCCTGCGCCGGATTCCCTGCGTCCCATAGAGCCAAGCTCCGCTTCAACAGACGCGCCGGCTTTCTTTGCCTTTTCCACAGTCTGCTTTACCATTGAAACATTTTCCTCATAAGGAAGCGTAGAGCCGTCGAACATAACGCCGGTAAAGCCGATGTCCAGAACCTGCTGTACATATTCCAGCGTCTCGCCATGATCCAAATGTACGCATACCGGAACCTTGGCTTTCTTTGCCTGCTCTACCATGACCGGTCCTATTACTGACACAGGTGTCAGATTTTCATGGCACTCCGCCATCTGGATGATAACCGGAAGCTGTAATTCTTCCGCAGCGCCCAGAATAGCAATCAGACTTTCCAGATTCGGCGTATTAAAAGCGCCTACTGCAATCTTTTTTTCCTCTGCAATTTCAAGGATTTCTTTTAATGTCACTAACATACCTTCATCCTCCTGTCACTTTCGATATTTTTCATGCAATAGAAATTTCCTTCTGACTTATATGGTATCAGATTTTCGAAAACAATGATATATGCTTTCGTTCTTTTTTCTTTGAATTTGTTCGCAAAAATGCTATCCTATAGAAAAGTATTTTTCCATTATTCTTATACTTTAAAAGGAGCTTTTCTATGGTTTCCAGCTTTGATATTGTAAAATTGCAGTCTCTGCTGCGGGATTTTTATACCGTAACCGGCATCCGCATTACAGTGTTTGACGACTCCCTGCAGGAGCTTATCTCCTATCCGGAGACGCCGCCTGCCTTCTGCCAGATGATACGGCATACGCCTAAGGGTCTTAAACGCTGCCGCGCCTGCGATAAAGAGGCATGCCTTTTTGCGAAACGCAGCAGAGACATTCATCTTTATAACTGCCACACCGGACTTACCGAAGCAGTGTCTCCTATCTTTTTAGGCAACCTGATTATCGGTTATCTTTTGTTTGGACATGTATTCTCTTATCCAAGCCGCGAGGATGGCTGGCATGTCATTTCGCAAAAATGCGCTTCCTATCCGCTGGATGCCGAAGCGCTGAAGCAATGCTGCGATGAGCTCCCCCTGCTTTCACAGTCCTATCTTTTGTCCGCTTCCAATCTCCTTCACGCCGTAGCATCCTATCTGTGCATGGAGCGTATGCTGTTTCTGCGCCAGAATGAGCTGCCCTTTCAGCTCGACCAATATATTCAGCAGCATCTTTCCGAGCCGCTTACCGCTCCCATTCTGTGCGATGCGCTTGGCATTGGTAAGACCTATCTGTATGAGCTGTCAAGGCAGAATTATGGCTGTGGCATTGCACAGCATATCCGCAGGCTCAGAATCAAAAAAGCCGAACTGCTCCTTTTGGAACAGCCCAGCCTTTCTATCTCCGAAGTTGCCGCAGCCTGCGGCTTTGAAGATGCCAATTATTTTATTACCGTTTTTAAAAATCTGACCGGCATAACGCCAAAGCGTTTTTATGCAGCAAAGTCAAAATAGCCTTTTCAAAAGTATTATGCCTTTGCCTTACCCTTTAACAGGCTGATGCCTGCCAAAATCACAACAGGGAATATCATCGCCGCAGCAAGCCCCGTTTTGAGGCTGCCTGAAAAGGCATTGGCAATAAAGCCGACCACTGTCGGTCCCGAAGAACAGCCCACATCACCCGCAAGCGCCATCAACGCATACATTGCCGTACCGCCGCCCGGCAGTCGTCTGGCAGCTATGCTGAAGGTTCCCGGCCAGAAGATGCCGACCGAAAAACCGCAGAGCGCACAGCCTGCAAGCGCCGCAAGCGGACTATTGCAGAATGCCGCCACGATATAGCAGCCGACGCAGAGCAGCGCACTGAGCTGCATAAAGCGCTGCAGCGGCATTTTTTCACTGTATTTTGCATACAACGCACGGGAGGTTCCCATCAGCACCGCAAAAGCACAGGGACCCGCAAGGTCGCCAACCGTTTTGGATACCTTTAAGCCGGATTCCGCAAACGCCGAAGCCCACTGGCTCATCGCCTGTTCGGAGGCGCCTGCGCAGACCATAATGAGCATCAGCAGCCAGAATACCTTTTTGCCAAACAATCCCCCAAGAGACAGCTTTTCATGCTCCTCCACAATCGGGTAAAGCGGAACCAGTCCAAAATAGAAGGTATTAAAAAGCGGTATCAGCGCCCAAATGCAGGCAAGCACACGCCAGTTTTCGATTCCGAACACAGCAAAGAATGCAGTTGAGACAAGCACCATGAATACGTGTCCCCAGCAGTAAAAGGAATGGAGCAGACTCATCGCCGCTTCCTTTTTCTTTGTCGGGCATGCCTCTATGATTGGACTTATCAGCACCTCTATCGTACCGCCGCCCACCGCATAAAGCACAACCGCCAGCAGCAGCCCTATGTAAGGGTCTGCAAACAAAGATGGCAGAAGCGCCATGCCGACCAGGCCGGCTGCCGCAAAGATATGCGCTCCGACAGCACCCAGCCGGTATCCCAGCTTATCCATTACCTTTGCCGAAATAAGGTCAACAAGGAGCTGCACCAAAAAGTTGATTGTCGTAATCAACGTAATCTTTTCAAGCGACAGACCATAATCCTTTGCAAAGGTAATAAAAAGAAGCGGCGCAAAATTATTGACGACTGCCTGTGTAATGTATCCCAGATACCCAGCATAAATCGTGTGTTCATATTTTGTCCTGATTGCGTGAAGCATAAAATCCTCCGGTTTTATCTGGCATTTTCATAAATCGCCAGCATGTCCTTTTCCTCCAGTATTTTTGCAGAGCCTTTCTTTCCGCCGCAGGCAAGGGCACATTTCTCTGCAAGCTCATTCATCTGCTCCTTCGTCGGGTTTATGCCAAGCTCTGTCAGTGAAGTAGGCATTCCGATTCTTCTATAAAAATCTTCCATCGCTTCGATTCCCAAAAGCGCCGTTTCCTCCGCATCCTTTCCGGGTGCAACCTGCATCACGTTAAGCGCAAACTTTTCAAATCTGTCCAGGCAGTCCTTGTATACATAGCGCGCCCAGCTTCCCCAGATTGCAGCAAGTCCGGCGCCATGCGCTACATCAAACATACCGCCCAGCTCATGCTCCAGTGCATGGGACGAAAAATCGCCCGCAGCAATGCCACAGCCGGTCAACCCATTGTGAGAAAGGCTGCTTGCCCACATAACCTCTGCCCGCGCCTCATAATCATCCGGATGTGCATGCAGAATTTCCGCGTTTTTCAGTACTGTGCGCATCAGAGCTTCCGCAATGCTGTCCGTCAGTTCCATATTGCCGCCGTTTACAAAGTACCGTTCCATCGTGTGCATCAAAATATCTGCGCAGCCAGACTGCGTCTGATAATCCGGCAGTGTCATCGTCAGCGCCGGATTCATAATGGCAAACCTTGCACGGCAGAGATTATCATTGTAGCCGCGTTTTATGCCGCCCTCTTCCTTTGTAATGACAGAGGAATCGCTCATTTCGCTTCCTGCTGCCGCAATCGTCAGCACTACGCCTATCGGAAGGCAGGCTTTTGCACGGCGTTTTCTGTCATAAAAATCCCACACATCGCCCTCATTCGTCATACCATAGCCGATAGCCTTTGCAGAATCAATAACACTGCCGCCGCCCACCGCAAGGATAAAGTCAACGCCCTCTTTCTTGCAGAGCTTGATTCCCTCATAAACAAGAGAAAGTCTCGGATTCGGCTTCACGCCGCCAAGCATTACATAAGCAATACCCGCTTCAGAAAGGCTGCTCTCAATTCTGTCCAGAAGCCCTGAGCGTTTCGCGCTGCCGCCGCCATAATGAATCAGCACCTTTTTACAGCCCTCTTCCTTTACCAGAGCGCCCGCCTGCATTTCGGTATCCCTGCCAAATACAACCTTTGTCGGTGTGTAATACGTGAATGGATTTGTCATAGTGTTTCCTCCTTATTTGTTTTTGTTAATGACCACAGAAAAACAAATATCTGCTTACGCAGCTGCTTGTTTTTCTTTTGCATTCATTACATAAATTTTCTGTCATATAAAAGCGCTGCCAGCAGTACGACAAAGCAGGAGCCTGCATTGTGCACCAGCGCGCCTGTCGTCGGTGTCAGGATTCCAAGCACGGAACAGGCTACCGCCACAAAATTGATGCACATAGAAAGCGTAATGCTGAGTCTTATTGTAGAGACTGTCGCATTGGAAAGCCGCTTCAAATACGGAATTCTGGAAATATCATCGCTCATCAGCGCAATATCCGCTGCCTCTATGGCAATATCACTCCCAATGCTTCCCATCGCAACGCCGACATCTGCCGTCTTTAAGGCAGGCGCATCATTCACGCCGTCTCCAATCATGCAGACACATTCGCCCGCCTTCTGCATCGCCAGAATGTTTTCGACCTTCTGCTGTGGCAGAAGCTGTGCACGGACATCCTTAATCCCGACTCTGGAGGCAAAATAATCTGCCGTCAGTTCATTATCTCCAGTCAAAAGCACCGTCTTTGTATTCATTTCTGCCAGCCTTTTTACCATATCATCCGCTCCCTGCCGTATGGTATCAGACAGGGCAATGATTCCGATGCAGGTTGTTTCATCCGCTACGATAACAGATGCTTTTCCTTCTTTTCGCAGACGCAGCAGCTCCTTTGTAACCTCTAACGCAGGCGCAATTCCATTTTCTTCTATATAAGCTTCATTGCCGCAGTACAGTCTTTTTCCTTCCAGCTCTGCACGGATTCCTCTGCCGCTCTGCATCCAAAAAGCCTGTACCTCCTGCAAGGGAAGCCCTTTTTCTTTGGCATATTCCACGATGGCATTTCCAAGCGGATGCCCGCTCCTTGCCTCTGCGGACGCCGCCAATATAAGCAGCCGTTCCTCATCCACATCTTTTTTTAATGGAGTCACATCGCTGACTGTCAATTTTCCACAGGTCAGTGTTCCCGTTTTATCAAAGGTAATCGTATGCACACGCCCCATCCGCTCAAGGGCTTCGCCCGACTTGATAATAACGCCATACCGGGTCGCCTGCCCGATTGCCGCCATAATTGCGGTCGGCGTTGCGAGCACCAGCGCACAGGGACAGAATACCACCAGAACCGTTACCGCACGTACAATATTCTGCGTTGCAAGCCCGGCTGCAATGGCAATCAAAAGCGCAACCGGAACGAGCCAGCTCGCTGCGCGGTCCGCTATCCGCTGCATCGGCGCCTGTTTTTCCTGCGCATCCTGCACCATTTTAATCAGCTTTTGCAGTGAGCTGTCCTTGCCCACCTTTGTTGCACGCATATCGACGGTTCCAAAACGGTTCATTGTTCCACAAAACAGTTCTTCGCCGATGCCTTTATCCACAGGAAGGGATTCTCCTGTCATAATAGACTGGTCCACCGAGGTTTCCCCGCTTATGATTACGCCATCCACCGGAATGACCTCTCCCGGCAGGACCCGCAGCACATCATCAACACTTATCTCATCCACCGGAATCAATCGTTCTCCATCCGGCGTCACTTTCCTTCCCCGCACGGGCGTAAGCGCAATCAGCTTATGCAGCCCTTTTTTTGCTCTGTCTGTCGTCATATCCTCTAATATGGCACCAAGCTCCATAATAAAGGCAACCTCTCCTGCTGCAAACAAATCTCCAATCGCAACCGCAGCAAACATTGCCACTGTAATCAACAACGCTGAGGATATTTTGCTGATTCCCGGATTGTGGATAATGCGCCAGATGGAAAGATACAAAAGCGGAAGTCCGCAGATGATAACCGCCAGCCATGCCGGGTCAACGGGAAGCCTTACGCCGAGCCGCGGCAGCGTAAAGCTGATAACCAGACACACGCCACCAAGTATCGTCATCGGCAGTCCCGCCAGGAAATCATTGATTTGTTTTATCATAATTCCTCCGCCTTAAAAGTCGTATACCCCTCATAATAATAGCTGTGGTCAATCCCTTTCATATAAACTTCCCTGCTGTTGACTTTATCGGTCAGTGCCTTATTCAGAATATATTTGATTTCTATATCTTTCACAGGGCTGCGCTCCATCGCAAGCAGATAATCTTCCTTATCAATCCTGCTCCAATCGACTACCCTGTCAATTTCCGTTTTCAAAATATGGTCGAGCCAGATACGCATACTGCGCCCATTGCCTTCCCTGAACGGATGTGCAATGTTCATCTCCACATATTTTTCAATGATTTCATCAAAATTTGACTGCGGCATCCTGTCTATATTTTGAAGCGCCGCATCTATATATATAAGCGGTGCAAATCGGAAATTACCTTTTGCAAGGTTCACCGTACGGATTTTTCCTGCAAAATCATAAATATCCTCAAAGAGATATTTATGAATTGCCTGTAGAGTAAAAAATTTTCCCGCAGGGAGTTCGTCAAGTATTCCTTTTTCAAACAGCTCCACCGCCTTTTTTTTACTGATACGCTCCTCTTCGCGGGCAAGGTCTGCAGAGCTGGTAAGTCCCAATTTATTTTCAAGCATGCGCTTTCCCCTAAACTCCTAACAGATTGGAAAAAAGGCGCTGCAAAACTGCAACGCCTTTTTGTATTCTATTGCTGCAAAATCTATGCGATTCTGTGAAATTTATTATTTCTGAGGACCGCTTGCAACAAGTGCCTTACCAGCATCGTTGCTCTCATATTTTGCAAAGTTCTTGATGAATCTGTCTGCCAGATCCTTTGCCTTTGTCTCCCATTCGGAAGCATCAGCGTAGGTATCACGAGGATCAAGGATACCTGTATCAACACCCTTCAGCTCTGTCGGTACTTCAAAGTTGAAGTAAGGAATCTTCTTTGTCGGTGCTGTCAGAATATCGCCATTTAAGATTGCGTCGATGATTCCACGTGTATCCTTAATGGAGATACGCTTTCCTGTTCCGTTCCAGCCTGTATTTACAAGGTATGCCTTTGCGCCGCTCTTTTCCATCTTCTTTACGAGCTCTTCAGCATATTTTGTAGGATGCAGCTCTAAGAATGCCTGTCCGAAGCAAGCGGAGAAGGTAGGTGTAGGCTCTGTGATTCCACGCTCTGTACCTGCAAGCTTTGCTGTAAATCCGGAAAGGAAGTAGTACTGTGTCTGCTCCGGTGTCAGGATAGATACAGGAGGAAGTACGCCAAATGCATCTGCGGAAAGGAAGATTACATTCTTTGCAGCCGGTGCGGAAGAAATCGGACGTACAATGTTCTGAATATGGTCAATCGGATAAGATACACGAGTATTCTCTGTTACGCTCTTATCGTTGAAGTCAATCTTTCCATCTGCATCAAGGGTTACGTTCTCAAGCAGAGCATTCTTCTTGATTGCATTGTAGATGTCCGGCTCAGAATCCTTGTCAAGGTTGATAACCTTTGCATAGCATCCACCTTCGAAGTTGAATACGCCGTTGTCATCCCAGCCGTGCTCGTCATCACCGATCAGGAGACGCTTCGGGTCTGTAGAAAGGGTTGTCTTACCTGTTCCGGAAAGACCGAAGAAGATTGCGGTATTCTTTCCGTCCATATCTGTATTTGCGGAGCAGTGCATGGAAGCCATGCCCTTAAGCGGAAGGAAGTAGTTCATCATGGAGAACATACCCTTCTTCATCTCTCCGCCATACCATGTATTGACAATAACCTGCTCGCGGCTTGTGATGTTGAACATAACAGCCGTCTCAGAATTCAGTCCTAATTCCTTGTAGTTCTCAACCTTTGCCTTGGAAGCGTTGTAAACAACGAAATCCGGCTCGAATGTCTCAAGCTCTTCTGCTGTAGGTTTGATGAACATGTTTGTTACGAAGTGTGCCTGCCAAGCAACCTCAACGATGAAACGGATTGCCATACGGGTATCCTTGTTTGCACCGCAGAAAGCATCTACAACGAAAAGTCTCTTATTGGAGAGCTCTTTGATTGCCAGATCCTTTACGGATTTCCATGCTTCCTCTGTAGCAGGATGGTTGTCGTTCTTGTACTCATCAGAAGTCCACCAAACAGTATCTTTGGAATTTTCATCCATTACGATGAATTTGTCTTTCGGTGAACGGCCTGTGTAAATACCAGTCATAACGTTGACTGCGCCAAGTTCACTAACCTGTCCTTTTTCATAGCCTTCGAGATCTGTCCGTGTCTCTTCCTCGAACAATACGTCGTAAGAAGGATTGTATACGACTTCTGTCGTTCCGGTGATCCCATACTTGCTTAAATCAATTTTTTTCATGCTAAGTTTAACCTCCTTGCTTAAAGCGACTGAACATAATATGTACAAGCGTACTCTTTGATTTTACAATCATCCCTATTATAGATATATCTGCGCAAAATGTCAAAACCATATTTCACTTTATCCGCAGAAATTTTAGATTTTTTTGCTGTTTTGTCATAATCCTGCGATCTGGTCCAGCGTATCATAGCGTGCCGCGAGCAAAAATGCGGCGGCACAGTCTGGAATATCCCTTTTCAGATACGCAGCCAGGCGCTCATTTTCGCCCCATTTCTGACAGATAAGCTCCAAAAGAAGCGCCTCGAGCCTTCTCTGCAAGCCTTCTATGGATTCCTTTTCGATACTTTTTCTCAATTTCTCCCTATCGTTGCCGCAGCCTATAGACAGCATAAGTCTGCACAGTACATGCCGTAAGAACATACTGCACAGATTTTCAAAGGAGCTTCGATAGGCAGGCAGATACCTTTGCAGCGCCGTCTCAATATAAGCCGGCTCAAAAGCGTCAAAAAACTGCTGCTCCAAACGGATAGCCAAAATATAGTCCTTGACTGCATCAATCCCACAGACGTCCTGAAGCGGCAAAAGCACCGGATAGTCCATCGTAATAATCGTCTCCTGCGGCGCAAGCTGTGGGTCATAGCGTCTGAAGAATTCCGGCAGCGCCTTTGTTACCGTATCCTGACAGTTCCGGTTGCCATAAGCTCGAAAGGTCTCAAGCAGCCTCTGATACTCCCCAAAAGCCTTTTTTGTCTTTTCCCTGACAAGCGCAAGTCCCTGCTCATACGCCAGCTTTGCAGGCAGACGCTGCTTGGCACGCAGCGCCTCTTGTTTCTCACATTCCCGTATGCAGTATAAAACTGCCTCTATCAGATATTCTGCCCGCTCATAGGTGACAGAGCTGCTCTCACCATTCGTGTAGCGCAGTGCCAATTTTGCCGCAAGCGGGAAAAGCTCTTCCAGTTCATACTCATTTTCCATGAAAGCCCTCCGCATCCGCACGATACCTGCCGATATATTTTCTGGTCCGGCTGCGGATTTCCCTTGCAAATTCAGCTAGCGCCGTTCCTTCCAGATAATCCATATCGCCGCCACATTCCCCATCGAATTTTTCCTTCATGTACGAAAGAAGCTCGTCATCTGTCAGTTCATCCAGCGATTCATTCTTATAAAGGTAAAAGATTTCCGAGAGTCTTTGCAGATCCTCTGCATAGCTTTCCTGCAAAAAATAGGGAGAATCGCAAAATACCGAAATCAGTTTTTGCAAAATTCCCCCGCCAAAGTCTATCCGGCGCTGCTTCTGCAAAATGTTTTTCTGCTCGCACAGAAGCATTTGCGCATCCTCTCTGGATAAACAAAGTCCATAAGTATCTGTCTCCTGATTGGACGCAAGCAGCGCCTGCAGCTGATATTCTGTTTGCATTTTTAAAAGTCTGTCGTCTTCCGCCATTTTCATCCCTCCCACAATTTGGTGTGATGATTATAGCGTAGCGCCAGATGTCTTACCAGACTTGAATTTTTCGCGATTTTGTGGTAATATAAAGCCTGTAAGGAGGGATATTTTACATCCCTTCTTTTAATATGCCATGCTCTCTGAGCAGCTTTTCAATTTCTGTTCCCTTAATTTTTCCAAGCACAGGTTTTATGATTGCCCTAACCGCACCCGGCACCTTCATTTCAAGCGGTGATTTTCCATCCATCAGCTTTACAGAAGCGTCAAGCAGATCTCTAACGTCGTACACACTTCCCCAGACCTCCGGCACGCCTCTGTCTACCCCGCAAAGACCATATACGGCTTCCATCGCGGTACGGACAGAATATTCCGTTGTAAAAATCGTATCTCTCGGCGTTTCCGCAAACTGTCCGAGAAATGCCGCATTGACACAGCCATCCGGAATTACGTCCGGTCTGTCGCCTTTTCTTCTGGGCATGAAAAACGCTGTGATATAAGGCATCATCGTCGGTACGCAGTTTGTCTGATATTTTGCAAGTTCTTCAATACGCTCCTTAGGAATTCCCAGATGATACAGCCATTCTGCAGCGATTTCCCATCCTGTACAATCCTTCATGGGCTTTTTGATATAATCGCCCTTTACATCTGTAAACAGGCTGTATACCCATACGCAGACCTCCTCCTTTTTCTGCTGTTTAAACTGTCCCTGTCTGTTAATCGTCCAGCTCAGCAGCCATTTGGAGTCCTTACAGCTTACGATACCGCCGGTTACAACATTGCCGGTACGAGGGTCGCGCTTGCAGATTTCACGAATCCGTTCGATAATCTCCTCATTCGAGGTCGTTACCGTCGCAGATTCCCAGTTGGAATGTTTGGTATCTGAGCAGAATTTCTCAGGATGTCCAAAAGCAGGATCCTGTTTTGCAATATTTTTCCAGAGGTCCCAGCAGCCACTCTTCTGCACCATGGCATCTCCTACGGGCGCATGCTGATGGTCGCCGTAAATTGTGCCTTCTGTACAGCTTCCGTTGGTAATAAATACCAAATCCTTTTCCGTAAGCGGAATCACGCTTTCCCCATTATCTCCCTGATAGATAATCCTCTGCGCAGTCTTTTTCTCTCCGTCAAAGGCAAATTCCACATTGGTAACCCGCGTATTGTACCGGAAATTTACGCCAGCCGCTTCCAGGTACTTTATCATCGGAAGAATCAGGGATTCATACTGATTATATTTTGTAAATTTCAGCGCCGAAAAATCAGGCAGTCCGCCGATATGATGAATGAATCTCTGAATATAACGCTTCATCTCAAGTGCGCTGTGCCAGTTTTCAAATGCAAACATCGTCCGCCAGTACAGCCAGAAATTGGTATCAAATACTTCCTCATCAAAGAAATCCTCGATTTTTTTGTCATAAAGCGCCTCGTCTCCGGTAAAGAAAAGCTTCATAATCTGCATGCTTCCCTTCTGGCTCAGTCCGAATCTGCCGTCCGTGTGCGCGTCCTTTCCCTGATTTACAGTTGCCCGGCACAGGGAATAGTTGGGGTCGTGCTTATTCAGCCAGTAGTATTCATCTAAAACCGAAGCGCCCGGTACATCCAGAGACGGAATACTTCTGAATAAATCCCAGAGACATTCAAAATGGTCCTCCATCTCACGTCCGCCGCGCATGATATAGCCTCTGGTCGGGTCATAGATGCCATCACAGGCGCCGCCCGGAAGCTGTGCAGCCTCCAGAATATGAATCCTGCTGCCCGGCATCTGCGCATCTCTCACAAGGAAGCATGCCGCTGCAAGCGATCCAAGACCGCTGCCGATGATGTAAGCGGATTTTTCTTCAATTCCCTCCGGTTTTTCCGGTCTGGCAAATGCCTCATAGTTTCCATTGGAATAATAAATTCCCTTACTGTTCTTTTCCTGTTTGCCGCGCTCCGTGTTGCGGAAGGTATCTCCATTTTCCGTCTGCGTCAGAGCACGTTTTGCTTTCGCGTGCTTACTGCTCTTCATTGTCTTTGCCGCAGCCAGCCCCACGCCAACCATCGCCGCCGATATAACGCCGGCTCTCAATGTCCGTTTGTCCATTTTTCATATCCACCTTTCTCTTGCATATTATCTGCTGTTACTCATTATACGAAAATCATCCAATATTGTTGGGCAAAATCCTACTCCTTATTCCCTGATGGGAATAATATCTGCGCAAATTCCTCCACTGTACTGCAATAATAGTTACACTCGCGTTTCATATCCTCGACAATCTGCGGCACCGCATGCGCCCAGCCTGCCGCAATAAAATCAATTCCGGCATTTTCCGCCATAATTCTTCCGGGCTTTAAATCATCTACCATAACCAGTTCTTCCAAGGAAAGCCCAAGCTTTTCCACAATCTGCTCTATGGGCCACACAGACGGCTTTCTCTTATCCTCCGGCAGCTCCCAGCCATAGACCAGCACCGGTGTCGGAAGCCCATGCACCTTATAATCCCGCAGGATATTTTCCTTCATGGAATGGGAAACCACACAAATCTGCCCGCCTTCATCATGAAACCGCCAGAGCAGCTCCTTTATTCCAGAAAAGGGCTCCGGAGCATGCTCCCGCACGTATGCAAGCCAGTTGTTTACCTGAAGCTCCATTTCCTCCTCATTAAATCCAAGAATCTCCCGGCAAAGAGCTGTGAAGCCCGGTTCATAAGAGTATGTAAAAAATTCCTGCAAGGATAACTCCATATTTGGCCGCAGCTGCTTTAAAGTTGCATGAAACGCCTTAAAATTTACAGTAGCCGTACTGTTTACCACCGTATCATCATGGTCCAGAATCAGACATTTATATTTCATTATTTTTCCTCTTTTCCCGCGCTGGGATTCGTACCATTTTTCTTTTTACATCTCATTTATCATATCATACCCAAAATATAAATGAAAGCTCACTCACCTTACAGAAAATTTCCTATGAAATAATGAAATAAAAAAAGTGTGTTTTCCCACGAAAATGAGAAAACACTCTTTTTTACGTTCTTCTTAATGCAGCAGCGTAATATAGATCGCCGTCAGAATTGCTGTCGTAATTACGCCGCAGATATTCGCTCCCAGTGCATAATCCAGCACAATCGTTGCCGGGCTCACCTTAGAAACCGCCTTCTGCGCAACCTTTGCCGTAGACGGCACACAGGAAACACCCGCAATTCCAATCGTCGGATTGAAATTACCCTTTCTGAACAGATAAATCACATAACCGCCGATAATTCCGCCAATACCGGATAACAGCAGAGAAAGCATACCCAGCACCAGGAGCTTTAATACCGTCGGGTCAAGCAGGGTGCTTGCATCGCAGAGGACACCCAGCATCAGCCCCAGGAAAAAGGTTGCAAAATAGAGGAAATCGTCCCCTATCAGCTTTATGTAAACGGCAATTCCCGTCTCCCGAATTACAATACCTACGAAAAAGCTGAGAAAGAGCGGTGCGGCAACCGGGAACAGCAGGCAGAGCAGCGCATTGGTTATTACCGCAAATACCAGCTTTTCCTTTGATGTAATCGCGCTTCTTCTGGTCTTTTCCTGAATTGCCTTTCCTCTGAGTCCCTTCGGAATCAAAAGCTTGATCAGATATGGATAGCCGCCATAGGTAAGGCTTAAATAGAGATATGCCACTATCGAAATCGGTACAAACAGCTCCGGTGCAAGCTTCAGGGAAGCAAATAAAACCATCGGACCATCCGCGCCGCCGATAATGGAAACTGCTGCCGCAGCCCCCGGTTCAAGTCCCATCGCTCTTGCAACCGGATAAGTAAGCACCGTACCGGCTTCTGCAAACAGCGCAATGGTCATGCTGATAAACGGATGCTCCAATACATAACCTATATCGCATAAGATACCGATTCCCATAAATACCAAACAGGCAATCAGTCCATTGCTGAAGGTCAGCGTATAAAGAGGCTGTAAGAAATCAATCTGCATATATTTCATAAGGTCATCCGTTGTGGACAGCAGCGGATTGATAATCAGATTTCCAATCTCATTGTTTTCCAAAAACAGGACGCCAGCGTTGACGGCAGACATTCCAAGTCCCATCGGAACCATGATAAGCGGCTCCAGCGTCCCCTTAGTTCCCAGATATACCAGCAGAAAACCAAGCAGAATCAAAACAACCCTGGCAGCGACAATCTGCGGCGACTGTACAGCCATTGTGCCAATACCCTGAAAAAGGTCTAAAATATTCATACTTCCCGACCCTCCCCTTTTCTGCCAAAGCCTTTGATGCAAACAAGTGTCAGTTTCATCAGAAGTGCAATTCCATAGGAAATTACTGCTCCGATTGCAATTACCTTCAAAGATACCATATTCTTATCATCCTTTCTTTCACACGACAAATAAGCCCGTGAGTTTCCTCTTCACCGGCAAAGCCTTTCATTTAAAAAGTCCTGTTATTCTATTAACAGCGTGGATTTTTCCCATGCGAACGATGGATATAAGAAATCATAGAATATCGCGGCGTTGCGTCGCTTCTTACAAGGAAGCTCTGGGCAAATGCCGACAGCTCATAAAGGAGCATAACTGCAAAAAAGTTAAGCAGAAAAAGGTCATTCTGCACCCTGCCCGTTTTCAGCCTGCCAAATGCCTGCTGCTCTCCCCTGCTGCCAAAAAGTTCCTTTTCGCCCATGCGGCAAAGGGTCGCTTCCTGAATTGAAAACGCTCTGGGAGTAGCAAAAAAAGCCTCCTGCGTTTCTGAGGAGGCTTTTTGATTGTCTATTTCTGCAGTGTTTGTGCAGGAAAACGCACAGATAAAGAGCATGGAAAGAATCATCCATATTGCCAATATCCTGTTTTTCTTGTTTCTTCTCCCTGCCATTTTTACTGTCACTCTCAAAGCATTTTACTTTCTTTAACGAGAGACATCATACCGAATAAATGCAGCTCTGTCAATATCATTTTCACGGTTATTCCAGAGCTTTTTCGACGATTTTACTTAGTTGAAGGCGCCATGATCCTGAAGTGAATTATCACAGATAATCGCAATCGCCACCACCAGATCTACATCCGCTTTATCAAAGGCCTCTATGGAGTAGCAGTCACCCCAGGTCAGTCTCTCTGTATCTACGCTTCCGATAGACTGTCCGCCTCTGAAAATCTCAAAGCTGAAGCCGCTCAAATCGCCCTTGATAACGATTTCCTTGCCCGCTACCGTACCTGTAATCTCCGGTCTTGTCAGCTTGAGCTTCTTTTTAATCTTACCAATCTCCTTACCGCCTGCAACCAGCGTATATTCCGGCATAACGGCAATCAGTTTTTTCTTGACTGTCATAACCTCACCGCCTACTGCACGCTCAATAACAAAGCTCAGTCCAACGAGATTTCCCTGTACATAGTATACTGGCTCCTCATTCTCTGTGCAGACGCTGTATTTATCCTTAATGGTCAGCACCTTCTGGCGCATGTAGAGTTTTACGCTCTGCCCGCTCTTTCCTGCGGAAGAAACGTTGCTGGAAACATTTGCCTCGCCTGCCAGCAGCTTTGTAATGATTTCTCCCAGCTCATCGACTGCCCGGTTTGCGATATTCTGGTCTTTTCCCTGTGCGTCTGTAAGTGCAGAAGTCGCAAGCTCCTTTAGCAGGAATTTTCCCGTACTTTCCTTCGGTGCAAGGGATGCCTGCACCTCAATATCTTTTCCTGCCATGACATTTACCATAAAACGGTTGTTTTCCAATGTATAAACAATCGCATCCCGCTTTGCCACTACCCCCATTTTCGGCGCACCGGCAAAGGATACCTCGATAGCGGAGAGCTTTTCAAACAGCTCCTGAATTGTAAAGTTTTTCGTGTTTTTGTACTTGTGATACCCACTCAGGTTATCAAAAAATCCCATCTTTTTGTTTCCTCCTTTGTCTGTCTGCGGTTCCCTGTATATCGCAATCATTTTAGCACAATCTGCTAAATTTGTCGACAAAAGCAAAAACTTTTTGGCAATTATGCAAACAGTTTTTGTACCTCATCCGCATCAAAGACTACCTGCTTTACGCCGTCTACCTCAATCCGATAGAGCGCATTTGCCGCCAGATGCTCTGCCGCCTGCTCTAAGTCCCTGATTCCCGTGGTATCCGCATACTGTGCAACTATCCTATCCAGCCCATCCGCCGTAACAACGCACTCATTTTCCTTAAGCCCGATTCTCTTTAAAATTTTCGGCAGTGCAAAACGGCTGAAGATAATCTTCTTTTCCTCCGGCGTATAATCTGGTATATCGATTACTGCAAATCTCGACATAAGCGGCGCGCTAATCTGCTCCTTATTGTTCGCAGTCGCAATCGGGTACACGCCCACCGTAGGCACCATACATTCCATGTAATTATCCGTAAAGCCAAGATTGTCAAGCAGCGTCAGCAGCACGTCTGCCGGATTGCCGTTACCCTTGCCGGACGCTGCCTTATCCAGCTCATTGATAATGAAAACCAGATTGGACTCTCCAGCTACAGAAAATGCTTCCATGATAATTCCCGGCTTTGCATTTGCATAAATCCGGGAGCTTCCCGTAAGCTGCTCCGGGTCATTGATGGAGCTCATGTCAAGCGTCGTCCAGGGCAGCTTTAAAATCCGCGCCACCGCATAGGCAATCTGGGATTTTCCGGTTCCCGCAGGTCCTACCAGCAAAAGTCCATAGGCAGGGAGCGTATGCGTACGGTTAATCTGTATAATCGTTTCCATGATACGCTGCTTTACCCGCTCCATGCCGTAAAGCTCCTCATCTAAAATCCGGCGCGCTTCCACCGGGTCTATCGCTTCAAAATAATTGCTCTTCCACTGCACATTCATCATAATGGAAAGCGCACGCTGCGCATGCCGGCGTTCCTCGGGAGACACCTCATGGGAACGGGCAACTGCAAGATTACGTCTCGCCCACAGCCTGATATTGTCCGGCATCGTCCGTCCGGCACAGGTCATGAAATCAGAAATGCTCTGCAGACTGGTCAGCTTCATCTCGTCGCCGTCTTCCTCTTCTTCCTCATCCTCATCAGCTTCCGCAGCCGCACTGCTCGCAAGAAGCCTCTCAATCATAAACTGAAGGAAGCCATCCTCCGCTGAGAGCTTTGTCCCTCCGCCAAGCGTTGTTTCTCTTATCTTATATACTGCATAGCCTTCCTCCAGATTCTGACCGGAAAGCCGTACATGAATGTGATTTTCCCCAAGCCATTTCAGCAGACTGACAAAACGGGAATCCACCCGCAGAATATCAGCAGGATAGGTCTCTCCATTTTCTTTAAATTCAAACGCGGTGCGCTTGGTCTGGTTAGTAAAAATCCCCAGCGTATGATGCGCCCATTTTCTTTCCTTATTTTCCAGAACCAGAATCGGCTCCTGTGGCGACTTTTCCTTTGCGCTGCTTAAAAATGTCGTATACGTGCAGACAGCCTCTGTCTTTTCTGCCGGTGCACCTGAAAAATCAAAAACTGGCATATCGCTTCTTCTCCTTTGCAGTCATCTCTTCTCTCTTAATAAAAGCACAAATTATGGAATCTGGCAATGAAAACCAAACTTTTGCAAATCCACTCTGCCATTCACCACTTCGATGCCCTCAGCTGCAAGCAGCTTTGCCTGTGCGCCCGCCCCGCCAAAAGCAAACTCTCCCGCCAGTTCTCCCTTTGCATTTACCACGCGAAAGCACGGAATATTTTCTGGGTCAGGATTTTTATGCAGTGCATTTCCGACAGCCCGCGCCATCTTTTTGTCCCCTGCCAGCTCGGCAATCTGTCCATAGGTCGCAACATGCCCCGCCGGAATCTTTTTTACAGCCTCATAAATCCGTTTCGATGGACTGTCCGTTACCAAATCATAGCTTTCTGCAATCATCCTTCTGACATCTACATCCGGTATCGAACCATCCAGAATTATGGTATTCCAGTGCTCCTTATTCTGGTGCCAGCCAGGAATGACAGCCTCATAGGTCAGGCGCCACACGTCGCGCCATCTCGGGTCAACCTTTACATTTAAATTGATATAGCCGTCTCTTTCATACGTCCATAAAAATGCTTTTTTCGCCCCTTTTACCCGGACAAGCTGCCAGTTTGGGTCCCGAAAGGGCGCCTCCTGATAGGTATCCGGAAAAGACAGCCCATAGGCAAGCGCTTCTTCTCTCGTTTTCATCTAACCGCTTCATCCTTTCCGGCTTTATGCAGTTCGCTTTTTGCCTTATATTGCTTCATGTATTGCGCCTTTAACTGGTTTTCACTTTCAAGCCTGCTAATTTCCAGCTTTAAATGCTGCAGGTATTCCCTTGCCAGCTTTACTCCGCCATGAACTGCAATATCCGGGTGCTGCTCCATCTCATCAAGCCACTGCAAAAGCGACCTCTCACGTATGTCATTATAGGTATTGTCCGGTCTTGTAAACATTTTAAATCTCTCCTGCTGCCTCTCTTTCTTTTCATCATACCCGGCTGGTAGGAACATTGCAATATAAAGCAGGGGCTATATTTACCAGAATATAAGATATTTACAGGTCTTCCTGATACAGCCCCGCCATAATCTGTATTCTGCGTTTCATTTCAGCGCGGACATGTGGCGGCGAAAGACACTCGCACTTATTTCCAAAGCCAAGCAGCATATCATAATAATATTCATTTTCTATAAAAGGGAATACCACAACAAAATGCGCATCGCCGTCCGGCAAAAGCTGTTCATAGGCACAGTTATCCAGCACGCGGTCCATAATCGACTTATGAATACGAATTTTTATCTTCGTCTGCATAGCCGCCGCCTCATCCGCATAAGAAAGCTGAGGATCTGGACATTCCTTGGGTGTAAAATGCACATCCTGTATTCCAAGCTTTAACGTCCGCGATAGCCTGAACAAACGGAAGTCTTTCCGTTTATAACAATATCCCTGCCAATACCAATGTCCGTTTTTCAACACAAGCCGATACGGCTCCGCTGTGCGCACAGTCTTATTTCCATGTCCGTCAATATATTCAAATGAAAGCAGTCTGTTTTCCTCCAGCGCCGTTTTCACCATTTCCAAATAAAGCCGCAAATCCCGGTTTCCCAGCCAGGGCGTCAAATCTACCCAAAACTGACCAGTCTTTAAAGTAATTTCCCTTGCCTTATCGGCAGGAATAAAGCTCTTTACTTTTGCAAGCGCATTTTCCAATTCCCTGCTGTGCATCATTTCCGAAAGACCATAAAGTCCCGTCAGAATAGTCGAAAGCTCTGAGCTCGAAAAGACCTTCTTATCAAGCTTATACTGCTGCATAATTTCAAAGCCGCCGCCAACGCCCGGCGTTGACAAAACCGGTATGCCTGCAAGATTGATGGCATCTATATCGCGATAAATCGTACGGGGTGAAACTTCAAACATATCTGCCAATTCCTGCGCCCCAATACGCTTTTTATCAAGAAGTATCATAATAATACTGACAAGTCTGTCAACCTTCATAGGCTCCACCCTTTCAAATCTGTTTTTATCATAAATTGTTGCCATAATGTTGTCAACAATTCATGTTACAATGCCAATATAAGCAGCTGCAAACAGATATATTAAAATGAAATCGGAGGATTATTTTATGACTACAATCTATGTTTATGTTCTTGATACATTAGCCGACTGGGAGCTTGGACATGTTATGTCAGAGCTTCATTCTGGAAGATTTTTCAAAAAAGACGCACCACAGATATGTCTCAAAACGGTTGGCATCACAAAAAATGCCCTTAAAACGATGGGAGGCATCATTATCACGCCAGACTGTACTGTGGAAGATATGGTTGCCGATAAGGAAAATATGCTTTTACTTCCGGGCGCAGATACATGGAATGAACAAATACACAACCGAATTTTGGAAAAGGCAGATGAATTTCTTTCCTGCGGCGCAGCGGTATGTGCAATCTGCGGAGCCACCACTGCACTGGCTAATTGGGGTATACTGAATCAGAGACCGCACACCAGCAACGGTGCAGGTTTCCTTGAAATGTTCTGTCCAAACTACAAAGGTCAGTCCTTTTACGTTGACCAGCCTGCTGTCGCAGACAACAACTTAATTACCGGAGCCGCTACAGGCGCTCTCCTCTTTGCAAAGGAAATTATTGCATATCTCGACGTTTTTAAACCAGAAACGCTAGAAGCCTGGTATCAGTATTTCAGCACAGGAAAACCGGAGCATTTTTTTGCGCTTATGGGAACGCTGGATAAAAATGCGGAATCCCCCTGCTAAGGGGGATTCCTTTACTGCACATTATGGTACCAGTCAATTACCGGCTTCAGGTTTTCAATCTGGACGCGATTTCCGTCGCCTGCCAGCATATTCAGCATATCGTCTTCCTCTGGCGTACGGTCCGCTTTGTTCGCCAATGCTTTTCCTGCTGTTTTCACCATAACATTCATCATAAACCGGTATATGCCATGAAGCTTTTTCAAGTCAAAATTTCCCTGCAGTGTAAATGCCGGAATATCTTTAGAAATCTTATTTTTTAAACGGATTTCTTCTATCTGCGTCCCGCTCTGCCCCATACCGACACCACACACTGCACACACATGATACCTTTTTGCCGCCTGTGAATATCCTTTGATACCCCCTGCCATAATCCATCCAAGATAAATAATTTCTGCACCGGCTAGCACCTCTCTCTTAGCATCCTCAACGCTGTATACAGGTAAATTTAATTCATTCGCCAGCATCTTTGCATAGCGGGCTGTGCTTCCGGTGTTTGATGTATAAATAATTGCTTTCATTTTTGCTTTTTCCTCCAATAAAATTATTTAATAATAAGCTTTAGTGACCATTTGATTACTTCTAATTATAGTAATCGTACGGTTACTTGTCAAGAGGAGGTGCGGAAAATTTCATTTGACATTTAGCGCCAAACTAGATATTATAAATATAGTCAAGAATTATTAACGCCTTGGGCAATTGGAGCCCTATGACACGGAATAATTTCTTGACTTTTTCATTTTAGCGTATTTAATTCTAGCCGTCTGATTTCTATGTCTTATTACTGTAAATCATGAAAACCCGTTGTGGTAGAACATGATTGTTCTCCGTTGGATATTTACTCATTCTCTGCCCTAAAACTTAGTTATACCCCAGTTTATCTAATATGCAGATAGATTCCCTTGGTTTTCTCATAAACGTATCAACCGAAATCTTATCAATAACTTTTCCATCTTTTGTAACAAAGATATTTCCATTCTCCATTGTCACAACTCGATCATTATACTTAAATCCAGCCTCCGAATATCTCATATTTTTTCCTTTCAGGCGTCTTGCTAGGATTTGACTTTGTTTACTTAAATTGGGGTCCTAAATCCATTCTTTTTGATATAGTTTTGATTCCCCTTACTGTAGCTGCTATGTCTAATTTTATCTATACAATGTTGATTTTCATGAAGGCATTAAAAAATTTTATTCATTATATGCTTTCAAAAATCCTTGCTACTTCTTCCAGTGGATTACAAGGTGTCATTGAACAGATTACCAGTCTCATTCTCTCTGTTTCTGCGTTAGTCGGAGGTATTGCTGGCTTCATTGCAGTTTTTAAATCCATTTTTGATGCTTTTTCCCCGGAATAGATAGCCTATAATGACAAGCCCTTTACTATTATTACAAAAAATATTCACATTCGCGCTAAACTACTCTCCTGCATTTTCAACTCTTTCCGTTTACTTTCTCACGGCAGAATTTTAAAATAAAATTGGCGTTTTTCCCGCCAATAATAGGATAATATTATATTTAGCGCATATTTTCGTATGTGCTTGTTTTGGTTTTTCTTTTTTGTTAGAGTATTTCATTTCTATATCTTGCATTATAGTAGGAATTTTCCGATAAACGGAGGGATTTTTTGAACCCAATAGTTTTGAGAATATTAGATTTAATAGAAAAAAACGAATATACAGACCAAATGGTTGTTAAAAAGTCGGAACTTTCCAGAACTGCTATCAGTGATTGGCGGCGCGGAAAAGCCAATCCTTCTATTGATGCTATTATTAAACTTGCAGCGTTTTTTCAGGTATCTACCGACTATTTACTTACTGGAAAAAATTGGACGTCAACGTTACCTGCAGATGACCAAGAATGGTTAGAGCTGATTCATTCACTACCAGAGGATAAAAAAGATATGTGTAGAGGATATTTGAAAGGTGTTGCGGATGCTTCCGCATGCTCTCCAAAGCATACCGAAAACACAGAAAAACTTGCGGTGGGAAAATAATTTTATTTCCCAAGAAAGGGTCACTTTAAAGCTTGCTATTGCGTATGATTGTTTTACAGGGTGGCAATTTTTCTGCAGAAGTTAGCAGTTGATAATATATGCAAATTACGATATAATATGACTACAAATAAACGGAGGTGCTTTTATGCAGGCGTTACAGGAGACAATCAGACCATCGGCAGATTTAAGAAATCATTATAGCGAAATTTCAAAACAATGCAGAGAAGAAAACGAAGCGGTTATCATTACTGTAAATGGACGGGGCGATACGGTATCTTTGTCATATGAAGAATATAAAAGAATGAAATCACGTATTGAGCTTCTGGAGATTTTAGCAGAAGCAGAGGATGATGTCCGGAACGGAAGAATTGCACCAATCAGTGAGACTTTTGATGATTTAAGACAGATGCTGCAGGAGGGATAGAACTTTGAAATATAAGGTTGTTCGGACAGAAACCGCAGATGCTCAAATCAGAAAGCTTATTTTGTATGCAGCGGAGAATTTTGGAAAAGAGGTTGCACTTGAAAAATTGGAAGAATTAGAACAGAATCTTCTTGATTTAGGCTTATATCCGCAAAAGGGTGTAGTTCCTCGTTATCTGACACTTAAAAGACAGGGATACAAAGTATTGATACTTGAGAAAAATCTTGTGTTTTATAAGGTAAATGAAGAAAAGAGAGAAATTACGGTTTATGCTGTGGTAGACCAAAGGCAGGACTATCTGAACATCATTAGGGGGTTATAAGACTCATAAGCTTCATTTCCTGGGAATATCCCAAACAAAAATTCAGCAGTGTACATTCATCAGTCAAGTATCCGGAAGCGGTACGCCGGTTAATTTAAAATGCTGTATCTCGCCACTATGGATATCACGAAAAAACAGGTCATCGGCAGGTATAATGCAGATATGGGCAGACACCGGAGAAATCGGCCTCTGCCCATTTAAAGCTATTCACAATCTTATATCAGTTCTTAACGTTTACACAAAACTTGGAACAGTCTCGACACCACTGATATATTGTTGCAGAAATCGTTCCTTCCCACATGGTCTGCCAAAATAATATCCTTGCAAATAATCAACCTTCATTTCTTTCATTTTCCGGCACCATTCTCTTTCCTCGATGCCTTCTGCACATATCCTGACGTTAATACTATGTACCATAGAGATGATATTTTTATATAATTCATAATCCCTGTCACTGTTCATCGCCTTGGCAGTAAAATCCCTATCCATTTTCACATAGCTTGGATTCATATCACGGATACAATGAAGATTCGAATATCCTGTTCCAAAATCATCGATCACAAAGGGAATCCCGTT
>CAKRYY010000011.1 GCA_934432885.1 uncultured Lachnospiraceae bacterium | reverse complement strand
GTGCTTATATTCATCTGGATGAGGAAACACCGCATTTGCATCTGAATTTTGTTCCATGGGTATCCGGCTGTAAGAGAGGACTGGAAACAAAGACAAGTCTTAAGGCGGCACTTGCTACCAGAGGATTTGTAAGTGAAGGCAAAGGGAACACTGAATGGAAGCAGTGGGCGGAGGCAGAGAAAGATGATATTGCTCTTATTATGAGCCGGTACGGAATTGACTGGAAAAAGAAAGATACACACAATATGCATTTATCCGTACTGGATTATAAGAAGCAGGAGCGGGTGAAGGAAGTGGCTGCTCTTGAGGAGGAGATAGAGGGCGCACAGGTTGTTCTGGAATTAAAAGAGGAACGGATTGAGTCTCTGGAAAAAGAAATTGAAAGTAAGCGGGATCGTTTTAGAAAAGAACAGTCTGAGACTCAAAAGAAGCTTGACGATACCATAGCCGAAAATCACAAATTACAGTCGGAAACAACGGATTTACGCTTGAAGAATTCGGAATTACGGCTGGAATATTATGAGAATGTTGATAAGCTCACAGATAAACAGAAGGAAGTTGAGATGGCGAAAAAAGAGGCAGACAAATGGATGATGATATCGGATACTGCAAAATTACAGACTGAACGGGCTGAATTTGAACTGGAAGAGGTGGAAAGGCTTAAGAAGGAACTGCTTGGTGCGGTTGATGGAGATGATTATCTAAAGGAGCAGGTAATAGAGCTGAGGTATCAGAATCAGATGTTGCGAGAGGAGAATCGTAGCCTAAAGGACAAGCTGGAAAAGGCATATGAGTTTATGAAACAGTTTGTAATTGGCGGGATTAATTTGCTCGATAAGTTTATGGAGTGGATTGGGGAGAAAGTTAAGGATGTTGGGAGAGGAAGGTGAAAACAAGAGGAAAATTGAATTTTTTGTGTGGAAAACAGAAATATGCTAAAATATCTCTGTATGTTTGCACACAAAACGGGATTTTATTATGAATAAATTTGAGACTATGATTGACAAAACAGAACATATGTTCTAAAATAAAAGAACATAAAGTCCTGGACATTTTGTGATGTAGATGATAGAATTAAGAAGAAGGAGGAAATGATAATGGCTTATGCAATAGATTTGTTTTGTGGTGCCGGTGGAATGAGCGAAGGGCTTATTCAAGCGGGATTTCATATTCTTTTCTCTAGTGACATTAATTCTGATGTTCAGCGAACATACATGAATAGACATGAACAATTGGGATTACATCAAGGTGTAAATACTTATTTCCATAGAGGAGATATAAGGGAACTGAATGGAGATATGATTAGAGAATCTATTCAGAATTTGGAGATATTTAGAGGACAGGATATTCCGGAAATAGATGCAATATTTGGAGGTCCGCCATGCCAAGGATTTAGTAGGGCTGGGAGAAGAGATCCTAATGATCCAAGAAATATGTTGTTTAGAGAATATGTTAGAGTAATTAGTGAGGTGCGTCCAAAGTATGTTGTTTTAGAGAATGTAACTGGATTCACAGACACAAGATTTTACGGTTTTGTCGGGGCGACAGGACATCAATATGAGGATGGAGAATTAGTGCCAGATATACTCCGTAATGAACTTAATTTGATAGGATATCATACATTAGAACCGAGAATTTTAAATGCAGCTCATTATGGTGTACCGCAGAGGAGAAATCGAATAATTGTTATGGCATATAGGAATGATATGGTGACACCTACATATCCAGAAGCAACGCATACTGATGAAACGGCTTTAACTATTACAGATGCCATAAGCGATTTAATTCGGGATGCCAATGTGCGTAATCAGGTACATATAGGTGATAACGAATTTCAAATAAGGTCAAGAGAAGGACGTACACCAGACATTAATGGAAATACAATTAATAGTAATGGAATTATACACAATAATGAAGTATCTACACATCAACAAATCATTTCCGAACGATTTGCACTATTTAGAGAAGGAGAAGATGGAGCTGCATTAAAAAATCGTGTTATGTCTGAAGGAATAGATATTGCAAATTCTCCTGCATTGATAGCAAATTGTGTAGAAAAGATGGGGATTGATGCTGAAGCAGTAGTTGAATTATTTAGAGAAGGAAATGTTAGTAAAGAAAATACAGATATTTTACTGACCAAGAAAAATATCCGTACTAGGTTAGATAGAACTAGACCATCAGCTACAGTTATGACCATTGCGGATGACTATATTTCGCCATTTGAACCTAGAACATTTACAGTTAGAGAGTTGGCGCGTATGCAATCGTTTGATGATAGTTTTGAGTTTTTGGGAAAAAGAACAACCGGCGGATTGCGAAGACGTGTAGAAGTTCCTCAGTATTCACAAGTTGGTAATGCAGTACCACCACTATTAGCTAAGGCGGTAGCTACTGAAATAATGAGAGTTCTATAATGTATACATTTATAAGGCAATCCGGATTATTCGGGTTGCCTTGTGCTGTTTTGAAAGAAAGAAGAGTGAACAATATGTTGAAAATGTCAGATACGCCTATTAGAGGTTTTTTACCATTTTTTGCTAACGTAGGATTACAAGTGGCCTTTTTGGTACCAACACCAACAGGATACCAAAAATCTATTATGGATGCGACGATACCATTAAGAGAAATGTTAAGAGAAACGGGTATTCATAACTATGTTGAACAAAAGCAGGGACCTGAATTTAAAGAGTTGGTAAAAACCTATTTTTTAACACCAGACAGGATGATAGAAACAGAAGCTTCTTTATATAGACCTATAACGAAGCAGGGGGATCCTAGAATATGGTTTTATAACCTAAAGCAGTATTGTGTGCCATGTAATCTGTTGGCGGTATTGGCTAATAAAGGAAATCTATATGTGCTGAATTTGTCCAATGAAGAAATTGTGAAATCAATGAATTCTGGTTTTATTAGTGAAGTTATTCAGCAGTTTGTTGATGATGATAATGCTATTGCAAAAGAGTTGTTAGCGAAGATTCAGAAAATACATAATCGTGGATTTTTGCCAAGTATTACAGTGGGAGACCCAGGTGTGGGAGATACTCTTGAAAATGCTTTGGGGATATCACGAAATCCTTCGAAATTACCAGATTACAAGGGAATAGAATTAAAGGCAAGTAGGACAGTAACATATAACAAGCCAAAGACAAACAACAGAGTGAACTTGTTTACGCAAGTACCGGATTGGGCTAATAGTAGAGGGATGGATCGAGTAAAACTACTTGATACATATGGTTATTGGGCAGAGCAAAAAGATGGTTCTCAAAGATTTGATCTGAATTGTACTTTGCGTGCAAATGTACCGAATCCTCAGGGGTTATATTTAGAAGTGGATGTAGATAATAATTTATTGATAAATTATTATACCAAAGATGATGTAGTAAGACGTTATGTGGCACAATGGAGTTTCCTATTATTGAAGCAGAGATTATTGGAAAAGCATAAGGAAACATTTTGGGTAAAAGCTACTAGCAAGATAGAAAACGGACAGGAATATTTTAGATATGACAAGATTGTTCACACCAAAAATCCAAATGCAAGTTTGTTTCCGCAGTTAATAGACGAAGGAATAATAACTGTAGATTATATAATGCATAGGAAGGAAAATGGAACAGTGAGAGATCACGGTTTTCCGTTTAAAATATTTCCGAAAGATTTAGATTTGTTGTTTCCGGAGCCTAAGACATATGAGTTGACATAGTAATTATAAAAGAAGGTGAAGTGTAGTGAAAAAAAGAAATGCTTCTTTTTCGGCATTTGGTTGGGATTTTCAGATAAATGCTGCAATTGTATTAATGTTAGAAAATATAACAGAAGTTAATAAAGTACGGGTGGAAGGTGCTACAGAAGATATCGAACTGACGCTTGATAATGGAGAAAAAATATATTCACAAGCAAAGTCGGTTGTTAGGGCTAGCAGTGATTTTTCAAATGTTAAGCAGAAATTGCACGATGCCCTTGAGTCATTAGCTGATGCATATAAAATGGGTGATTCAAAACAATTAATATATGTTACTAATTCACCGAATCCATTTAATGATGATTCCAGCAAAAGCGCATTTTACGGTTCTGCAAAAAAAACATATGATACATTACCAGATTCGTGTAGGTCTACAATTCAAAGTATGATAGAGCAATTGTCAGAAAGTATAGATTTAAATCAGTTGATAGTTAGGGTTATACCCTTTGAGACAAATGATTTGATTGAAAGATATAAAGAAGTAAAAAGGGTTGTAGATGATTTTGTATATGAAGTTGCACCTAATTATTTGGGTTTAGGTAAGCAGGTTTTGGATATATGGCAAAAGGACTTATTTCAAAATGCAACACAGAATAATATTGAATTGACTGTATCTAAAAAACAATTGGTATGGACCATAATTGTACTTACAACAGATGTTGAAAAAAATGAATCGGAATATTTAGATGATATAGATAGTTGCGATTATCAAGAAATAGTTTGTTCATATAAAAATTTAATTAATACATGCACAGAACGATTTGAATTTGCAACCAAAATTATTGCTGATTACAATGAGTATTTTCATGAAGGTAAGGCAAAAGATAAATTGAGTAATTTTATCAATGGAGCATGGGAAAATTATCTAGATGAAATAGATATGAATACTATGGATGATGATATTAAAGAGCAGATAATTAAAATAATTTTATATAATATTTTGAAACAAAAAAGGATTATAAATTCAATAAAAAAGAAGGTGAATTTGTGAAAATAATAAGAACCTATTTAAGAGAAGGGTTGTTTGAACGGAATATTGAATGGTCTTCAGGAGTAAATTTGGTATATAGTACGAAGAATACATGTGGAAAAACTACACTTATGCGAGTACTATTGTATTCATTAGGATATCCGGTACCGAATACTAAAAAAATTAAATTTGAAAAGTGTATAATAATAACAGAACTTGAAAATAATTTAGGCAATGTGTGTATTAGAAGAGAAGGCAATTATTTAAAGATTAATTATTCTGGTTTAGAAAAAACATTTACATTGCCCGCGGAACAAAATGAATTTCATCAATTGCTTTGGGGAACCGATAATCAAGAATTATTGGATAATATTATTGGAGCGTGTTATATAGATCAAGAAAAAGGATGGACACTATTAAATAGAGGTAAGGTAATAGGAAATATCCGATATAATATTGAACAGCTTGTACGTGCTTTATCAGAAAGAGAATGTAATGAACTTTTGCTAAAAGAAAAAAAATTAGATTTAGAATTAAAAAAATATCGACAGATGTTAAATATTGCACAGTACAAGGAAGAAATAAATGAATATAAGGACGAATTAATATCTGAAAGTTACGATGAAGAATTGTTAAAGGAGATGGAGTTGCTAAATTATGAATTGTCGGTACAGAATAAAGAGTTAAAAAGAATTGAGGGAGTCATAAAGAAAAATGAATCATTTCGGAAATACATTGAAAATATGAAAATACGCGTCAGGTCATCGTTGGGTGAAGAAATTCCTGTAAATAAAGATACAATTATTGATATGAATGAATATTTAGATATGTTGGTGGCTAAACGTAGGATTGTTGCAGGTGAAATTAATAGTATAAAAAGAAAGATAGAAGAAATAACATTAAAATTGCCACAGAATGATGGACAAAGTTCTTTTCTTGAAGAGAAATCACAACTGGTAGAATTTGATAGAAACATTATAAAAATTGATGTTGATGCTGTTAGTATAAAGAGGACAATAGATAGGTTGCAAAATGAGTTACATGATATTAGGAGTGCAATTACTGAAACTACTAAGAAAGATAATATAGTAGTAGATGAAATGTGTAAAATAATCATGAGATATTCACAAGAGCTTAATGTTGAAGTGAAAAATGTAACTAGTTATTTATTTACAAGAAATTTAAAAGAATTATCGGGAGCAGTATTGCATAAATTGGTGTTTATATATAGACTGGCTGCAATATTGTCTATAGAAAAGTATTTGGGATATAAGTTGCCATTGATTATTGATTCACCAAGTGGAAAAGAGGTTGATAGAAATAATGTTAATGCTATGATGAAGATACTTTCTCGTGACTTTTCTGAAAATCAAATTATTGTGGCTTCAATTTATGAATATGATTTTAAGAAAATAAAAAGAATTGATATTAAAGATAGATTAATAGATCAACAAGTTGAAGAATTTGTCTAATTTTAGGTGAGGTGAAGTTAGAATGAATTAAGTGTATACAACCGAGTTAATTGGCTTAGGACTTCATTGATGGAATTAGCTGTTAAAGGGACAACAACAGTTATTTCAAGTAAAATTAAAGTAATAAAGAATGAAAAAATATTGATAATATTAGAGCTACATATGACGGAATAATCAATGAATTACTTAGTAAAAAAGAAGAAGCGGTTTGCAGTGTAGTCAATAAAAAAGACACGATTAGTAATGATTTTTTAGCTGAGACCAACAGTTATGCCTGCTGATCCCAGTATGTTGCCTCTGCTTCGTTAGGAGTTAAATATCCCAATGAACCATGTGGACGACGATTGTTGTAGAAACTTTCAATGTATTCAAAAAGATCACGCCGAAGTTGGTTTACGGTGTGATAGGTATGACGATTGGTGCATTCCTTCTTAAGATATTTGAAAAAAGACTCGCAACAGGCATTATCAAAAGGATATCCCTTCGTTGAGAATGATTGTACAACATTTAATGAATCCAGTAACTGCCGGAATGCAAAGGCTGTGTACTGGGAACCTCGGTCTGAATGAAACATTAGACCATATTGAATATGACGGCTGCTGTAAGCCTTTTTGAATGCAGAAAGAACCAGGTCAACATTAGGTTTTCCAGACAAAGTCCACCCGATTACTTTTCTGGAGAAGAGGTCAATCACGACACAAAGGTAGTACCATTTGCAACCGACTTTGATGTATGTAAAATCACTTGCCCAGACAATGTTTGGCGCCTTTTGATTAAACGCCTGATTTAAATGATTTGGGCATTCGCCGTTATCAGAGTGTTTTCCTCTGCGATGCGGTTTGCCTGTGGCCATTTTTGGAAGATTCATGTTACTCATCAGGCGGTACACTCGTCCTACGCTGATGTTAATACCATAATCGCGTCCTAAGATGTAGGTGATTTTATAGGCACCAAGGCATTTATCATAATCAGAATAAATTTGCAGAATAATCTTCTTAATATTCTGATTTTCGATGACTCTAGGCGCAAGGTTTTGGCTATAGTGTTTGTAATAAGAACTACGATTAACACCAAGAACCCTGCAGAGAGTTTTGATATCATGCTGAAATCTTAGTTTATGAACGGCATCTAGTCGTTCCCTGAGTGAGGCGTGAAGATGGCAATCGCTTTTTTTAAGATGAGATTTTCTTCCTCGAGCTGGGCCATGCGTTTTTGCAATTCTTTTATCTGCTTGGCGGTAAGGATATCACCATCTTCGGTTTCGACAGAGGAGTATTGCTTAATCCATCGCGTCAAAGCAGTTTGAGATACTCCGTATTCCTGACAAATCGAAATCTGAGTCTTTCCATTGTGGTAAAGATCGACGAGAGACTTTTTAAATTCCTCGTCATAACGAGTTGATTTTGAACCCATGTGGGCACCTCCTTTTTGTGTTTGCTTTATTGTAGATGATTATCACAAATCGTGTCCACTTATTTAGTATAGATCCAAAGATGAATAATATTATTGCTTGCGCGGAGAAGATTGTGGTGAGGGAGGTGGTGTATGTGTGATTTCGGGCAGCCGAAAGGCTGCTTTTTGGCTATATGATATATCGTTAAATTTACAAAAAAATATTTTTTATGAAAAAAAGTTGCATAAAAAATGATATGTGATATAATAATGATAAGTAAATAGGAAAAGTGACTTGGAGGAATGAGCCATGATTATAGAGGTAAGAGCAAAAAACTGTTACGCATTTGAGGATGATATTACATTTTCAATGAAAGCAGATATGCGAAATAAAAAATTTGGAGCAAATGTTCACAAAGAGAATAATTTTAATGTCCTTAAAACGGTAGGAATATATGGACCAAACAATGCCGGTAAAACATGTCTAATCAAATGCATTAGGGCAATAAGAAATGTACTTTTAAATAAGAAGAATGGACTGATGCCAAATATATTTACTGATAGTGATGTATGCGAGTTAGGTGTTACATTTATGGCATCTGGAAGAAAGTTTTCTTATGATTTTAAGTACGACGCAGAAAAAGAAGAATATATATATGAGTCATTTTCGGAGATATTTAAAGATCAGTACAACAACGAAAAGGAAGTTTGTTGGTTGAAAAAAGATACTGTTAGTGAAATATATGAGTGTATTGATGAATCTGTTCAGAATATGATTTCAGTTGTATCGAAGAATAATTTGCTATGCTATGTGGTAGATACAAGTAAATTCGAACATATCAATGAGATGAAGCAGATTCTTGTCGGATTTGCAGAAAAAATTGATATCATCAATATGAATAACATACCTATGCAACACACAATTGAACTCATGAAAAATAAGAATCAGTTACAGCAAAAGGTTGTTGAGTTTATAAAAAATGCAGACCTGTATATGGATAACTTTGAATATGTGGATATGGATAAGATACAACTGAAAACTGGTGAAGGGGATGAAAAGCCAGATGAGAAAGTGCTTGATATTCCGGAGAATATTATGGATCAGATTAGGTTAGTTTCCACATATAAAGGTGTTCATGTACCAAGTATGATGTTTGATTCCACAGGAACAAAGAAGATTGCAGCTATTGCCAGTTATGTAATTGAAGCACTTGAACAGGGCAGAATATTAGTGGTGGATGAGTTGGATAGCAGTATTCATTTTAAGCTTACAAGGGCGATTGTTGCGATGTTTAATAATGAATTAAATACAAGTGCACAGATGATATTTACAGTTCATGATATAAATCTCATGGACTGCAAGAGAATGTTCCGGAAGGAGCAGATTTGGTTTGTGCATAAAGATGAGGAAGGTGTATATGTATATTCACTTGCTGATTTTACTGCACAGCAGGGAGTGAGGGATACGACGGATGTTATGGAAAAATATAGGAAAGGTGCTCTTGGAGCATTGCCTGATCCAGAACTAATCAATTCCTTGCTTAGTATTAAAGGTGATGTAAAGGGGGATGATGCCGATGCCAAATAAGCTCCCTAAGTTTTTGGATAACCATAAAATCTGCATTATCTGTGAAGGTAATGAGGAATATGAGTATCTAAATCGATTAAAAAATTTAAAAGTATGGACTGAGCAATATGATATTTCATTGGTAAATGCTGGTGGAAATGGTAATATCCCAGCGAGGTATCAGGACCGATATCAAAATGGAGCAGATGAACTTGTGCTTGTATTTTGTGATACAGAGAAGAAACCTCACGAGCAGTACGAGGACATTAAGCGAAAGATTAATGTGTTTCATGGTGTGAATAATGCTGCAGACGCGGTGATTATATTTGGTAATCCCTGCACAATGCAGATTATATCTAAGCATTGGACGGATGAAAATTTGAAATCTCCGGCTAAACCGGTAAATGCTCCTTTGATAAAAAAATATACCGGAGTAGAAAATTATAAAGGAAGAGCAGACCAGATCAATGAGGTTATGAAGTATGTTACTGTAGAGAATTACAAAGATATGAGTAAGAGGGTGAATAAGCTGGATTCAGATGATACTGTTACTGGTAGCAGTAATTTTGGAAAGTTCATAAAGCTGTTTGAGAGTGATGACAGTGGGTGGATTGAGGAGATTAATGGAATATTAGAAATGTAGATTTTATGGTTGGAGGATAAAGAATGTATAATATACAAATTCATAATTGCAACAACATTAAAAATGGAACAATAAGAATTGAACCGAATAAACTTAATATTAAGTACGGTATTAATGGAACTGGTAAAACTACAATTGCAAATGCTATAAAATACTCAGTTAAAGAGGATAAATTACAGGATTTGCAATCATACTATTCCACGGACAAAGCAAGTATTGAGGTAAGTCCCAAATTTAATAAAATCCTTGTATTTAATGAGGAGTTTATTAATCAGGTTGTATTTGTTGAAGACGAGGTAATTGAGAATTCATTCGAAGTTTTTTTGAAGACACCAGATTATGAGGCAAAGAAAAGACAGTTAGATGAACATCTTAAAATTTTACGAGAGATTGTGGTAGAAGATAGTGAAATTGTAGATTTAAAGAATAAGCTAATGACAATAAATGGAAAATTTAGTAGGACGTCTACAGGCAAGCTGAGTACTGCTGGCGTACTTAAAAGTTTGTTATCAAAGCAGAATTTATATAACATACCAGCAGAGTTGGAGTCATATAGACCCTTTATTGAAAATGCAGATAATAATATTGCATGGATTGACTGGGTAAATAAAGGAGAGGCATTTGATAATATAGATTGTTGTCCGTATTGCTCAGAAGGACTAAAAGAAAATCATATTCAAAAAAAGGAAATCTTTAAGAAAACATATAAGAAAAAGGATTCACAAAATTTAAAAGAAATCTTAGAGTTAGTTCAAGAATTGAAAGAATTTATATCTGATGAAAAATACAATGATCTAATTAAATATATAAAATCTGAAACACCTGATGATGTTATTAAGATGATTGTAGGAAAACTTACGACGGAGCTTGATTTATTAATATCAAGATTTGATGCAATTAGTGATTTTGGTAGAAAAAATATTGCAATGGCAAATATTTCGGATATTGAACAACAGATATCACATATGGAAATTCCAGTAGATATTTTTGAAATTTTTAGAGGGGAAAAATTACTGAATATATTTTCTAGAATCAATGAAAAAATTGTGCAATTAAAAGGTGAGGTTTCTTCCTTGAAGAAAGAAATGGGGGAGCTTAAAGGACTCTTATTAGCAACTATAAATGCTTCTCAAATGGATATAAATGACTTTTTAAAAACTGCTGGAATAAATTATGAAATTGAAATAAGGGCAGAGGATGAAACAAATAGTAAAACCATATTAAAACAATGTTTTAGTGATGAGAAGTCGAATGTGGAAAATATACGAGAACACCTAAGCTGGGGTGAAAAAAATGCTTTTTCTCTAATTTTATTTATGTATTATGCACATATGCAAAATGCGGATTTAATTATATTAGATGATCCGGTATCATCATTTGATAGCAATAAAAAATATGCAATTTTGCATAGAATGTTTAAAAATATGGGTAAACAGCAAATATCTCTATTGGATAAGACGGTTCTGTTACTTACGCATGATTTTGAACCGATAACTGACTTTATAGTAGTAGGTAAAATGTCTAAAGATAATGCTGTTGCATCATTTGTATGGAATGAGAATGGTATAGTGGCAGAGCAAATAATAGATCCAGAAGATGATGTTTGTATAATTACGGAAGAATATGCTAATATAGCGAGAAAAAGTGATATTAATATTGTTAGCAGGGTTGCGTTTTTAAGAAAACTGTGTGAATTAAATGGGCGTCAAGGAGAATGGGGAGAGGCGTATGAGATACTTTCTTGTTTGGTACATGCATCAGGTATAAGAAGAAAATTGGCAAATGATACATATGTTGACATGGATGATACTGAAATTGAAAGTGGAATGAGTAAAATAAAAGAATTTATTCCAGATTTTGACTTCGAAGAATATAAAGATAGTACTTATACGATTTCTGGAATAAAGACTTTATATGAATGTGAAAATAATGCTTACTTAAAAATTCAGCTGTTCAGAGCAATATGTGAGATAGCAGGTGACACTATTAAATTATCGCCTTTTGATGATGGGTGGTATAAGTTTATAGATGAAACTTATCATATTGAAAATGATTATCTTCATTATTTAGATATATTGAAATTTAACATTGTGCCAAATTATATTTCTAATAAGGTAGAGGAAATGATGAGCAAACTATAACAGAGTGATTTATGCTTGCAAAAAGTCCCGAAACGATAAAGAATGCATAGAATATTCAAAATAATAATACAAAATATAGCAATGTATAATTTGATTAGATACAATATATAGTTGCCGATATCAAGTAACAGTAATAGGGCAAGAGCAAATATGCGCTCTTGTCCTATTTTGCAAATGGATTTACACTTTTGCGAGTGTCCAGCTCTGGCTCTCGGTCTGGAGCTGTACCATGTGGGCGAAGATACCGCCTTCTTGCAGCAGTTTTGCAGGCGAACCCTGCTCGGCTGCCGCACCATCCTTGAGCACCACGATTTTGTCCGCGCCGGAGACGGTACGCATCCGATGGGCGATAATGAGGACGGTCTTGTTTCTGATGAGCCGGGACAACGCCTCCTGAATGGCCGTTTCGTTCTCCACATCCAGACTGGCAGTGGCTTCATCCAGCAGAATGATTGGCGCATTCTTCAGGAAGGCACGGGCAATGGAAATGCGCTGCCGCTCGCCGCCGGACAACTCACAGCCGTTTTCACCGATGTTGGTATTCCAACCGTCAGGGAGCTTTTCGGCGAATTTGTCCACATTGGCGAGCTTTGCCGCCGCGATCACTTCTTCGTCCGTGGCATCCTTGCGGCCAATGCGGATATTTTCCAGAATGCTGTTATCAAACAGTGTTACATCCTGAAACACGATGGAATAGAGGCTCATCAGCTTTTCTGGGTCGATTCTCGACACATCCATGCCTCCCACGGTAATTGTACCGTGGTCAATGTCCCAGAACCGCGCCGCCAGACGGGAAATGGTAGTCTTACCGCCGCCGGAGGGCCCGACCAGCGCCGTGACCTGTCCCTGTTTCGCTGTAAAGGATACATCCTTCAGGACTGTTTCGCCGCTTTGGTAGGAAAAGCCCACATGGTCGAACATAATGTCACAGTTCTGATTGTTCAGTTCTTCGCTGCCGGTCTGCACAGGACAATCCATAATCTCATTCATACGCTCGATATTGGTATTGGTGCCGATGATGGCGGCAAGGTTTTGCAGCGTCCCCTCCAGCGGGTCATACAGGCGGGATACCACCAGCAGGAACATAAAGAAGGTCAGAACATCCAGCTCGCCCTTTACCAGCAGAGCTGCGCCCGCAAGGGCAGTGGTGGCAATGCCCAGCCGCAGCACAAGTCCTGCGGAAACCACGAAGACAGCCGTTCCCAGCTCGCTTTTGATGAGTCGGCCTTCCACCGCACGAATTTTCTTTTCCAGTCCGGCAAGATAGCCGACTTCTGCGTTGTTGGCACGCAGGTCGGGCATGGTTTCCATGCACTCCTGAATACCATCCTCACAGGTGATTTTCGCCGCCATTGCTTTGCGGGAGAGCCTTTTCTGAACGCCGGAGGCCAGCGCGACGATGGCAAACGCCACAGGCAGTGGCCAGATGGCAGCCAGCGCCATATGCCAGTTGAAAAACAGCAACGACACTGCAATGACCGTAGTGGAGAGGATCGCGCCGTACAGGGGTGCAACGAAATGGGACTGGCTTTGCTCCAGCACAGCGCAGTCGTTCATGATGGAGGAGGTCAGATCAGCAAGGTCTTTCTTCCCGAAGAAGGAGAGTGGGATCTTCCGCAGCTTTTCCGCAAGATTCACACGGCGCACACCGGATTCCACATAGGTGACAAGATAGGTGTTGTCATATTCCAGCCGGGTGCAGACCACAATGAACAGCACTGCCGCAATACAGCCGATCACATAAAACGGAATACGCTTTGTTGTCAGTGCACCGTTCATGATCTCACCCACCAGCAAATACAGCAGCCAAACCGGCAGCATGAAAGAGATATTTTGCAGTGCACAGCTTAAAATGCCCTTGATGTTGTCCACTGCCCCCTTATGGGAGAGTGCGTAGCGTCTTTGTAAATATTTGATCATCGTTCAAACCTCCTTTGCAACTTTCCACTGGACAGACTGCTGATAGTCCCGCCACATGGTTCCGAACAGGCTGCCCGTGCATTTGGACAACTCCGCAAAGCTGCCTTCCTCCGCAAGATGACCGTCCTTGAGCACATAAATATGGTCGGCGTTTACAACGGTAGAAAGGCGGTGGGCGATCATGATGACGGTACGTCCCTTTGCCAGCGCATTGAAGGCTGCCTGCACCTTCGTCTCATTGTCCGGATCGGCAAAGGCAGTGGCCTCGTCCAGAATCAGCACCGGCGCATTTTTCAGCATGGCGCGGGCAATGGTCAGCCTCTGCGTCTCACCGCCGGAGAGATAAATGCCCTGCGAACCGATGACTGTATGCACGCCGTCTGGGAATTTCTCAATGATATCCATACACTGTGCCGCACGGAGCGCCGCCAGAACTTCCTCGTCCGTGGCGTCCAGCTTGCCCATGCGGACATTGTCAAGAATGCTGCCCTTGATAAGATGGCTGTTCTGGAACACAAAAGAAACGGTATCCATCAGCTCGTTTTTGTCAACGTTCTTTATATTGATGCCGCCGATGGAGATACTGCCGCTCTGCGGATCAAAGAAACGGGTAATCAGCGCCGCCAGCGTGGATTTGCCACCGCCGGAGGGTCCGACAAATGCCACCGTCTGACCAGAAGCGATGGAGAGGGAAACATCCTCCAAGGCATTCTTTGTGCCGTCGTAGCTGAAGGTGACATGATCCAGCATTACAGAACTGTCCTTGGGATGCTGCGGCACTTCCGGCTGAGAAAGCGACGGGCTTTCCAGTACGCTGTCAATGCGGGTGATGGCATCCTGCACGATCATGCCGTTCTCGCTCATGAACATCAGCTTGGTCATTGCCGCGGAGATGACCGGCGTGATAATGATGTAAAAGAGCAGATTCAGCAGCACGCTGCCATCCGCTCCGCCGTGGGAGAACAGGAAGCCTCCCGCGATCAGGAACACAAACACGCTGTTGACTGCCAGCGTATAGAAAGTCATGGGCCAGCGCAGTTGTTTCGTATAGGCAATGACCCAGCGCTCGTAATTGTCGATCGTTTTCTTGAACTTCTTGAAAGAGAATACCGTCTGTCCGAAGGTTTTGACCACTGGGATTCCTCGGACATATTCCACCGCTTCGTTGGACATATCCGCCAGCGCGTTCTGATACTGGGTCATCTTGTCCTGCAATTTTTTACCGGTCATGCTCGTCATTACCGCAAAGGCAAGCGCCGCGGGTACAAGACTCAAAAGCCCCAGCCGCCAATCAAAGATCAGCAGCAGTGCCAGAAGTCCTGAGATAGTCGCCATCGCCTTAGCCTTGTCCGGAAGCTGGTGGGCAAGGTAGGTTTCCGTCGCGCCGGCAGTTTCCGAGATGGTGCGGCGCAGCTTGCCGCTGCCGAACTGTTCGATGGCTCCCAGCGGCAGCGTGGAGATGTGATTCGTCATGGCAAGGCGCAGATTCGTGGCGATGCGGAACGCTGCAAGGTGCGAGCACATCAATCCCGTAATATACACCAGCACAGCGGCAACAGCAAATACAACTGCCATCCAGCCGTAGTGCGTTACATGGACAGCGTTTTCATACTGCGGTGCGACCTCAATGACCTCCCCTAGGATGCGCCAGATATACCAGAATGGTACCAACGCCAACAGCGCACCGGCGGCGGATAGTACCCACGAAAGGTAGGTCAGGATTTTGTAGCTCCCGGCATAATCCAGCAGCCGGGATAAATTGGATTGCTTTTTCAAGATGATACCTCCTTGGTTCAGACGTTATCTATGATACAGAAGGATGCGAACATTTCCTTCTCATATCCGGTTTGGCTAAAGTTGTCTAATCTACAGATGCAGGATAATAGTTAGACAAGACTAACTGAAGCTCAAAAAATATGGAGCGCTATTGCCCCATAATTTTCAGCCATCCGGCAGAGTAAAAGCTGTGAAGCTCACGCAGATACTGCTGTGCATCGGCCAGCGGCATATCGTGGACGATCATTTCAAAATAGGCGTTCATTAACCCTGTGACCAGAATATGCTCCAGCCTGGGGTCAATCTGCGGAGCGGGCGTACCCAGCTTTTCCAGCACAAGATAATATCTGTGGGCGGCATTGACCTCCAGTTGGACAAGTTCCTCCTTCATGGAGATGTAATGGGTACCCTCCGAACAAAGAAGAAGCAGGTGAAACGCTTCCTTATGGTTAAACATATAGAGCAAAAGCTCCTCCAGACAGGCCTGACTGACGGTGCTCATGCGCTCTGGCTGCTGCTCAATCGGCAGTCGGTCGAAGTCATCCAGCGCGTTCCGATACGCGGAAAGAAAATGCGTGTAGCACTCTTCTACCAGCGCATCAAAAAGAGCTTCCTTGTTGTTGTAATAGCCATACAGTGCTCCGGTGGTAACACCAGCCGCCTTCACAATGGTGCGAAGAGAGGCAGTCTGAAAGCCCTTTTCCAAAAACTCTGTCTTGGCGGCGCACAAGATTTTTGCCTGTGTGACTCGTTCCTTGTTCTGCATGACATCCTCACATAACAATGTTATATTACAGTGTTATATTATGCCAGATTTCTATTTTTGTCAAGGGAGCGTTTTGTAAAAATTCAGAACGTTTGCAAAATATCCGTTTCAGTATTTCATGTAGAGACGCGTGCAGATACCCAGCGGCAACCGCAAGCAAGGTTCGGGATAAGATAATCACCCTCCTGACGGTAAGTGCCGCCCATTTCTTCAAATAGAGATTTCATAAGAATCAGCTCCTTTTTGTGATGATTTTCAGCAATTATAAGGATTATTCCACTCCTTCCCTACAACTGCTGTTCCATTTGCCACAAATGAGCCGCAGTCATATGTATTAGGTGGGAGAAACCACCCTCTACATAGTAACTTGTGGTAATTGATACAGATAAAGTTTACATATATTATGATAAAAGAGGAGAATTAAAAGAAATCGTTAAGCTAGATGACATTAAACTTAATGAAGATATTATTAAATTGAAAGAAGTCATAATAAATTGCTTAGATTCTGCAGCATAAAGGATGAGAGAGCCTTTTATAAATGGACGGCGGGCGTTTTTGAAAATAATAAATCGGTATATTATTGTTATAAAGCCGTAGGCTTTATAACAGCATTACCGGATAAGCCCCTTACTCCTCAAACGCACATAATATATCATGGTTGATTTCTCTATAGAAATTTTGGCGGATTTCCCCGTAATTTCCCTGATAACGCTTCATCAGGTACATCAGCTTGGTGAGCGTCGCCTCCAGCGTCATATCATGCGCTTCCATCAGCTTAAAATCCTTTTTCACCTTCTGTCCGACCTGATAAATTTCCATGTTGGAGCCTTCGTTGACAACCTGTGTCGCCATAACGATAAACTTGCCACGGGCGGCCCATTTCTCCATTTCTTCATAAAACTTCTCAAGCATTTTATCGGGAATTCCCCCTACGCCAAAGCTTTCGATTACGATACAGTCGTAATTTTCAAACAGATAGGAAAGCATTTCAGGGCGTGCTCCGGGAATCAATTTCATGACACAGATGTCACCATTTACCTCCTCCTGAAACTGCACTGGCTCCCGCATGGGTTCATAAGGAATATAGCGGATAATATGCTCATCCTGAATCCGGGCGAGAATGGGAAAGTTTACGCTGTGAAAGGCGTTGAAGGAGCGTGCCATCATCTTCTTTGCCCGTGTTCCGGCAATGACATTGCCGTCAAAAACCAGCACCACATTTTCAGAATAATCATCGCAGGCATAATAAATGCTGTCACGCAGATTTGTCTTTGCATCTGTACCGTCCGTGTTAATTGGCTTTTGGGAGCCGGTAATGACAATTGGCTTTCGGGAATTCTGAATCATATAGCTCAGCGCTGCCGAGGTATATGCCATCGTATCCGTGCCGTGCGTAATGACAAAACCGTCATATCTGTCATAATTTTTCTGAATGGACTTGACAATCTGAGACCAGATTTCAGGGGACATATTTGTAGAATCAATATTGCAGACCTGTTTTACATCGATGTCGCAGAAGCGCTCCACATCCGGTACGAATTCCAGAATTTCAGGAGCGGCCAGCGCGGGCTTTAAGCCGTCATTTGTCTGTTTGGATGCGATGGTTCCGCCTGTTCCGAGCAGCAGTATCTTCTTCATAAAAATAATGTCCTTTCCAGTCTGTTTTTGCTTATCTTTGCCATTATACAATGAATCTTTCATTTAATAAAGCGTAATTCAAAAGATGCGTTATGGTGTCTGGAACCTATGGAAAATATGCGGCAAACGTAGTAGAATAAAAAATACGATGCAATAGCTTGATGAAGGAAAAAGAGAAGAAACGGAAGAGGTATTTATGACATTAGAGGAACTGGAAATTGGAAAAAACGCTGTCATTAAGGAAGTAGGCGGAAGCGGCGCGCTGCGGCAGCATTTTCTGGATATGGGAATGATTCCCGGAGCAGAGGTTACGGTTGTGAAGCTTGCGCCGATGGGTGACCCGATGGAGCTGCAGGTGCATGGCTACGAGCTGACGCTCAGGCTTGCAGAAGCGGCGCAGATTAAAATTGAGCCCATTGATAAGCGCAGCAATAGCCATAAGGGCAGTGAGCGAATCATAGATTCGGTGCATCCGGGGCTGGGTGAGGAAGGGAAATATCATTCCAAAAAGGATGAAAATCCATTGCCGGAGGGGGAGAAGCTGACTTATGCGCTGGTGGGAAATCAGAACTGTGGCAAAACTACGCTGTTTAATCAGTTGACCGGTGCAAATCAGCATGTCGGCAATTTTCCTGGTGTTACAGTGGACAGAAAGGATGGCTCCATCAAGGGCTTTCCCAATACGCTTGTTACTGACCTGCCGGGAATCTATTCCATGTCGCCGTACAGCAGCGAAGAGATTGTTTCCCGGAATTTTGTTTTGAATGAGAAGCCCAGAGCCATTATCAATATAGTAGATGCAACGAATATTGAGAGAAACCTTTATCTGACAATGCAGCTTTTGGAAATGGATCTGCCAATGGTTGTGGCACTTAATATGATGGATGAGGTTATTGGAAATCAGGGCTCGATTGATGTAAATGCAATGGAGGCGCTGCTTGGCGTTCCTGTTATTCCAATTTCTGCGGCTAAGAATGAGGGCGTGGACGAGCTTGTGCGGCATGCACTGCACATTGCAAAGTATCAGGAGCGTCCATTGCGGCAGGACTTTTGCGATAAAAATGACCATGATGGAGCAGTTCACCGCTGCATCCACGCCGTAATCCATCTGATAGAGGATCATGCGGAAAATGCGCAGCTTCCCGTCCGGTTTGCGGCGACAAAGGCGATAGAGGGTGACCACCTTATTTTGGACCAGTTAAAGCTGGATGCAAATGAGATGGAAATGCTAGAGCACATTGTCTGCCAGATGGAAACGGAGCGGGGAGTTGACCGGAGCGCAGCGATTGCAGATATGCGCTTTGATTTTATTGAACGGCTGTGCGAGCAGACTGTTGTAAAGCCAAAGGAGAGCCGTGAGCGGGTCCGCAGTGAAAAAATTGACCGGATTCTGACAGGAAAATATACAGCGCTTCCCTGCTTTGTCGGCATTATGGCGCTTGTATTTTATCTGACCTTTAATGTTATTGGCGCATGGCTGCAGAATATTCTGGAATGGGGTATTGAGAGTCTTTCACAAATTGTTGGGAATATCCTGATTCGTGCAAATGTCAATGACGCTTTGCGCAGTCTGATAATCGACGGTATTTTTACAGGCGTTGGAAGCGTGCTGAGCTTTTTGCCAATTATTGTAACGCTGTTCTTTTTCCTCTCCATGATGGAGGACAGCGGCTATATTGCACGGGTTGCCTTTGTCATGGACAAGCTGCTGCGAAAGGTTGGGCTTTCCGGACGCAGCATAGTGCCGATGCTGATTGGCTTTGGTTGTACAGTTCCGGCGGTAATGGCAACGAGAACGCTGACCAGCGAGCGTGACCGTAAGATGACGATTCTTCTGACGCCATTTATGAGCTGCACGGCGAAGCTCCCGATTTATGCATTTTTTGTGGGCATATTCTTTCCAGGGCATGGCGGACTTATTATGACGGGCTTATATCTGCTTGGCATTTTGGTAGGTATATTGATTGCCTTTTTGTACAAAGGAACACTGTTTCGTGGTGAGCCGGTGCCCTTTGTTATGGAGCTGCCGAATTACCGGCTTCCGGGTGCAAAAAATGTTGCCCAGCTTTTATGGGAAAAGGCAAAGGACTTTTTGCAGAGGGCATTTTCTGTTATTTTAATAGCAACGATAGTTGTATGGTTTTTGCAGAGCTTTGATTTGCATTTGAATCTTGTAGAAGATTCTGCGCAGAGTATTCTTGCCGCCATATCAGGAGTTCTGGTGCCGCTGTTTGCACCTCTCGGTCTTGGTGATTGGCGTATCTGCACATCGTTAATCAGTGGATTTATGGCAAAGGAGAGCGTTGTTTCGACATTGGGCGTTTTGTTTGGCGGAGATATTGCACAGGTGCTTTCGCCGCTGTCTGCAGCATCGCTTCTGGTGTTCAGCCTGCTTTATACGCCCTGCATTGCAGCAATCACTTCTGTAAAACGTGAGCTTGGCGGCAGATGGGCGGCAGGGCTTGTTCTGTGGCAGTGTGCGGTCGCATGGGCAGCAGCGTTTCTGGTACGGCTGGCAGGACAGTTTTGGTAAAAAGAGATAGCTATAAAAAGGAGATAACGATAAAATGAAACAGGAGATTCAGAGGCGTTTTTTATTGCGGGAAATTTTACCCGAAGAAATAGAACAGGCAATTGCAATAGAGCAGATTTGCTTTCCACCGCATGAAGCCTGCTCGCCCGCCAGCATGCGGGAGCGGATTGCAGAAGCACCGGAGGTATTTCTGGTTGCAGTTGACAGGGAAACCGGAAAGCTGGCAGGATTTTTAAATGGAATTGCAACCAGGGAAACAGCGTTTCGGGATGCGTTTTTTACAGATGCAAAGCTGCATGACCGCCTTGGAGATACCGTTATGCTGCTGGGACTGGATGTGCTTCCACAGTATCGCAGGCAGGGACTGGCGAAGGCGATTGTGGACTGCTATCTTGCCAGAGAGCGGGAGCGAGGAAGAAAGAAGGTAATTCTGACCTGCCTTGCCGAAAAGGTCGGGATGTATGAGAGGATGGGCTTCCATAACGAAGGCATATCCGCTTCTGTGTGGGGCGCAGAGCAGTGGTATGAGATGAGTTATGCCTTATAGATATTTATAAAGATTTATAGGAATAGAAAGCGGGAGTTTGCCTTGCCCGCTTTCTTTTTTTATTGTACTATAAAAAAAGAAACCAAAATGTCACAAATTGACAGGGGAGGAGATTATATGAGGAAAAAGAAGCTGTTAACGATTATCACAGCGCTCCTGCTGGCTATGTTCTTTTTATATGGCTGTGAGGACGAGGAAGAGATTCTCACGCAGAGCGGTCAGGCAGTAGAGGGCTGGGAAGAAACGCCGGATGAAGCAGGCACGTGGGCGATTTACTGGTATTTATGCGGCAGTGATCTGGAGTCGGATGCAGAGGCGGCAACAATGGATTTATATGAGCTGCAATGTACATCCCTGCCGGAAAACGTGCAGGTTATCATCGAAACCGGAGGCGCGAGAGAATGGTATCATGAGGATGTGGAAGCAGGGCAGCAGGGCAGGTACTTGTATGACAGTGATGGACTTACCTTTTTGGAAGCACAGCCGGAAGCAGACATGGGCGACCCTGAGACACTTGCAGACTTTCTGAGCTTTTGTAAGGAGAATTTTCCGGCGGACCATACGATATTCCTGCTTTGGAATCATGGCGGCGGCAGTGTTTCCGGTGCAGCATTTGATGAAATTTATGATTACGATTCGCTGACACTGGATGAAATGTATCAGGCGTTTGGCAGTGTTTATGAGCTTTCGGAGGAAAATCCGCCCTTTGATATCGTTGGCTTTGACACCTGTCTGATGGCGACGATAGATACGGCGTGGATGCTAAGCGATGTTTCACATTATCTGGTTGCAAGTGAGGAAATGGAGCCTGTCTGTGGCTGGAGCTACGATAAGTGGGTGCAGACGCTTGGAGACCATCCTGGTATAGACGGTGCGGCACTCGGTCAGATAATCTGTGACAGCTATATGGAGGGCTGTGAAGACATTGGCATGGAGCAGGAGGCTACGCTGTCAGTGGTGGATTTACAGAAGATACAGCCGCTTTTAAATGCGTATGATGATTTGGGAAAGGAAGCGCTGACGCTGGCGTGCGAGGATAGTACCTTTTTTGCAGAATTTGGCAGACGCGCGGTTCAGACAGAGAACTATGGCGGAAACACACCTGATCAGGGCTATACCAACATGGTAGATATGGGGCATCTGGTGCGAAACAGTGAGGACCTTTTGCCGGAAACCGCGCAGGCAGTATTGGATGCTTTGGAGGAATGTGTTATATACAATGTCAGCGGCGATTATCGCTCTGAGGCGACAGGACTTTCCTGCTATTACTCCTATAATGGCGATACGGATGATTTTGACGGCTTTGTATCCATCAGTGCGAGCCCTGCTTTCCAGTATTTGTATGATTATGAATTATATGGCTACATGAGCGATGAAGGGCTTGCCTATATGCAGGATCTTGGCTACGAGGAAGAGATTCCTGAGATTACGATTACGCAGGATACCGAGCTGGAGGATTTCCCTTTGTATGTGGATGAGGATGGAAATTCTGTTCTGGAAATCGGCTCAGAGGCGGCTGCAACACTGCAGGCAGTTTATTATCAGCTCTGCTATGTGAGCGAGGAGGACGATATTATTCTTCTGCTCGGCAGGGACAATGATATTTATATGGATTGGGACGAGGGTATTTTCCGTGACAATTTCAGGGGCGTCTGGGGAGCGATTGATGGCTGCCTGTGCTACATGGAAATTGTATATGAGGGTAATGATTATAACCTGTATTCCGTTCCGATTTTGTTAAATGGCGATGAGTACAATCTGCGTGTGGTATACAGCTATACGGATGAGGAATATTCTATTCTGGGAGCAAGACGCGGCATTGATGATAATGGTATGGCGGACAAGAATCTGGTACAGCTTGAGCCGGGAGATGAAATCACTACGCTGCATTATGCAATGACGATCTCCGGTGATGAAGAAGAACCAGAGCAGGTGCCGGTGGATACGATTACCGTAACAGAGGACACCGTGTTTACAGAAGAGGACTTGGGAGATGGCAATTTCGTTATCTTTTATGAAATGGTGGATATGCAGAATAACAGCTACTATTCCGACCTTGCATACTTCGCGGTAGAGGACGGTCTTATCTATACAGAGACAGAGTAGGACAGATTTACCATTTAATCAAGAAAACTACCGTTTGAACAAAAAAGGCTTGCAAGACAGGGATAAATCTGGTAGAACTAATAGCGGTAACGGTAATAAGTTTTCAAAAGATATTGTAGTGTACATAAAACATGTGCAATTGCAATAAAAGAAACAAACAACAAATCAAAGCAAAAAAGAGGAGAGAAAAAAATGAAAAAGAAAAGCTTAGTTTTATTGGTTGCTACAGCAATGGCATTCACACTGGTTGCATGCGGTGGTGGATCTGATACGACAAAGGAAGCAAGCACAACAACAGAAGCAGCAGCTGATGAAGCAACAGACGCTGGCGAAGGATGCTCTGATGAAGCATTTGCAGCTCTTCAGGACAGCTACGCAGCTATGGTAGATGCTTACAATGCAGTTAAAGAAGCTTATGAGAGCGATGAAGTTGCAGCAGATGCAGACATCGAAGATGCTATGAATCAGGCAGCTGATGTTATCAACCAGATGGGTGAGATTGATCAGGCAAGCATTACAGATCAGGACGCTTATGACTTAAACGAAGCAATCGGACAGATCTTAGATGCACTTTCTATGGTAGTTGATGGTATGCAGCCTGCAGATGGTGCTGAAGCAGCAGACGCTGGCGAAGGATGCTCCGATGAGACATTCGCTGCTCTTCAGGATAACTATGCAACTTTAGTAGACGCTTACAACATCGTATCTGAAGCTTATCAGAGTGACGAAATCGAAGCTGATGCAAGCATCGAGGACGCTCTGAACCAGACAGCAGATATTATCAATGAGATGGGTTCTATCGACCAGTCTACAATTGATGAGAGCGATGCAGAGACTCTGAACGGAACAATCGTTGACCTGTTAGATGTACTTGGTGCAGTTGCAGACGCTATGTAATATAGGCGTTTTCCTTACAGGAAATACTGATATGAATTAGAGGACTCCCTTCCGGGAATGTGGGCGATGCCCATACGACGGAAGGGAGTTTTTGCGTGATGAGAATTTCGCGCAGCCTGCCTGCTTTGCTGGCATCGCTCGCGCGCAGGGAGTCTGCATACAAACTCTTTTTCTAACGGTAGCAAAAAACGGTTAACTATGTTAAAATTAAAAAGGCATAGGGGCAGGTAACTGCCCCTTTTGCGAAACCGGCGAAAGCGGTGCAGGTAGCCGCGTAAGAAAGGACAGCTTATGAAAATGGCATCGGAGTTACGGACAAAGCTTCACAGTATTGACCACAGAGGGTATCCGGCATATAAGGAACTGCGTGGAGAATATGATTTTGGAGAGTACGTGCTCTCCATTGACCATGTACAGGGAGACCCTTTTGCAGCGCCTTCCCGCATTTCTGTGCGTGTCCCGATGCAGAAGGCTGGCTTTGCGGAGAAATGGTATGATGAAAAGGCAAAACGAATAGCGATGCAGGATCATCTGACCAGATTGTTTGGAAGAGAGTTAAAAAACGGAAGCTTTCAGGCAAAGGGTTCAGGAAAAAGTGGTCTGCTTGCAGTATCCTTTTGCGGGCAGCAGGTATTGGAGCGTACTGCGTGCCGTGTCAACAAAAAGGAAATCATACTGCGCTTTGAGGCTGGTTTTCCCGCAAATGGCAGAAGCGTCAATGCAGGTGAGCTTGAAAAAATGCTTTTTGGAATTTTACCGGACTGCGTTCGTAAGAGCCTGTATTTTTCCGGAATCAACCAAAAAGCATTTGCAGGGGCGATTGCGCTTTGTGAGGACCAGCAGGCGGTCCGCAGACAATTACCCCTGATGGGGCTGTGTGCATTTATTGCAGATGGCTCTGTTTTGCCGAGACAGAGCGGCGTTTCATCCAAACCCTTGCAGGGAGCAGTGCCCTTCCTTTCGCCAGAGTCTATGCGTGTGACAATGACGCTGCCGCACAGGGGAGAGGTAAGCGGCATGGGAATCCGCAGAGGCGTTACGCTTTTTGTAGGCGGCGGCTATCATGGAAAATCCACGATTTTGCAGGCAATTCAGGATGGTGTTTATGACCACATTGGCGGAGACGGCAGAGAACTTGTCATTACGGACCAGACGGCGGTCAAGCTGCGTGCGGAGGATGGCAGGAGCATTGCAGGTGCAGATATTACGCCGTTCATCAGTAATCTGCCAAATCATAAGGATACATCGCATTTCTATACGGAGGATGCCAGCGGCAGCACCTCGCAGGCAGCGGGGCTGATGGAGGCGCTTGAGAGCGGCAGCCGTGTGCTTTTGATGGATGAGGATACCTCTGCGACAAACTTTATGATTCGGGACCGCCTGATGCAGAGCGTTGTTTTGGACGGTGACGAGCCGATTACACCCTTTATTGAGCGGGTAAACAGCCTGTATGAGGATAAAGGCGTATCGACGATTTTGGTTGCAGGCAGCAGCGGTTCTTATTTTCATGTAGCGGATACGATTATTCAGATGAAGGAATATGTTCCAAAGGACATTACCGAAAGGGCAAAGGCAGCGGCGGCAGCTTTTGCAGACTTTGAGATGGAGAAAACAAAGTTTCCCAAATACCGACAGCAGAGATTTCCGCTGAAGGATGGAAAGCTTTTATCAGAAGAACGTCTCAAAATTAAAACCTATGGAAAGGACGAGGTTTCCATAGCCAAAAATACGGTAATCCTGCGGGGTCTGGAGCAGCTTATAGATGAAGAGCAGACAAGAGCGCTTGGCTATATCATAAAGCTGCTGGAAGAGCTGTTTGATGGAAAAAGGACGATTATAGAAGCGGTGGACCAGCTGGAGAAATTATTGGCAGAAAAAGGACCGGAAGCTCTGAGTGCGCTTTCATCTCTGGCAGTGCCGCGCAGACAGGAAATATTTGCGTGTATCAACCGTTACAGAGGACTGCGGTTTTCGGAATAAGACGGAAAAAGAAAAAATTTCCTGTGATACAAAGATATAAAAAAGAGAGACTTATAAAAGCCTCTCTCATGGAGATAGGGGGACTCGAACCCCTGACCTATGCGTTGCGAACGCATCGCTCTCCCAACTGAGCTATATCCCCAGATGGAATTGCAGGATAAAGCCTGCCCTGTAATTTCAACTGCTATTATAGCACGGCTGTACTAAAATAGAAAGAAAAAAATCGAAAAACAAAAAGGGGAAACGAAAAGATAAGAAAATTGAGAAGGAGAAAAATATGGACAACATGGATAATTTGCAGAAAATCGTGCTTCTGATTGATGCAGATAATACCCAGGTCTCCAAAATAGAGGCGGTTATACGTGAGATTTCCACGCATGGACGAATCGTGGTAAAGCGCGCCTATGGAAATTGGAAAAAGGGGATGCTGAAAAACTGGGAAAATGAATTGAAACGCCTTGCAATTAAGGCAGAGCAGCAGTTTGATTATGTGACCGGCAAAAATGCAACGGATATGGCGCTGGTAATTGATACAATGGATTTGCTGCATAAAGAGGTTTATGATGCGTTTGTAATTGTGGCAAGCGACAGCGATTATACGCCGCTGGCAATTAAGCTGCATGAATCAGGCGTGTATGTATTTGGCGTGGGAGAAAAAAAGACGCCGGAGGCATTCCGCAATGCCTGCGACGAATTTATCTTTTTGGAAAATTTAAGCACGCCTGCCAAAGCCGTAAAGGAAACGCCGAAACGCGTAAAAACAAAGAAGAAAACGCGGACGACAAAGGAGAGCGCCGCTGCTGAAGCGGAAAATGCAGCCGAGACGGAGCTTACAGCAGAACCTGAATTGGAGAATACAGGCGCTGAAACGGATTTTGAAGAAATCCATAATCTGCTCAGAATCGCCTCCGATAAATATCAGGATGACGACGGCTACGTAAATGTAAGCTCAGCGGGTACCTTTATCAAACGTGCAAAGCCGGATTTTGACTCCAGAACCTATGGATTTGTCAAGCTGCCGCAGCTGATTGCGGCATTTCCGGATAAATATGAAATCAAGAAATATCCGGGCAAGGGAACCGTTACCATCATTGCCTACAGATGCTTATAACGCTTACTGCACAAGAAATCCCTTTGCGCGCAGATGATTCTGCACTTCGAAAATATCCTCTGTATGCAGGATGATGATGGGTTTGCCGCTTTCTCTGTTAAAGCACAGGTAGGTATAGTCTACATTGATGTTTCCATCAGCAAGCTCTAAGAGCAGATGGTTTAAGCTGCCGACCTCATCTGTCATCTCAACGCCGATGATATTTGCATCCTTGCACAGATAACCATTTGCGCGCAGTGCTGCAAGCGCTCTCTCGGTATCGGATACAATCATGCGTACAATGCCGTATTCTGCACTGTCGTTTGTGATGGAGCCGAGAATATTGATGTTTTCTTTGACAAGGATTCCGGTAATAGACTGGAATGTGCCTTTCTTATTTTCTGCAAAAATAGATACCTGTCTTAACATAATAATGCCTCTTTTCTATTCTTTTTCAGTAAACTGCCATCAGTATAGCATACAGGAGACATACTTTACAAGATTTTTGAAAAAGCCTTGCAAATGCCAATCTGGTTGGTGTATATATAGTAAAGTGTACCGAAGAGGAGAGGTGTACAAATGTTAAGGCTATATGACAAATCCCAGATTGATAAAAATCATATGATGTTTACGGCGAAGGAGCTGCGCAGGCTTCTTATTCCCGTTATCATTGAACAGTTTTTGAATTCCTTCATGGGCATGGCGGATACGATGATGGTCAGTCAGGCAGGAAGCACTGCGATTTCTGCCGTATCCTTAGTAGATGCGATTAACGTTCTGGTCATTCAGGTATTTTCCGCACTGGCGACAGGAGGCACCATTATCTGTGCGCAGTATCTTGGCAGAGGGGATGAAAAGGCAGCCAATAAAGCCGCCGGGCAGGTAATGCTGACGGTTGCAGCGATTTCACTGGTAATTACGCTGCTGTGCGTGGGCTTTCGCGCGCCGCTTCTGCAGGTAACCTTTGGCCGGGTAGAGGCGGACGTTATGACGGATTCCATGATTTATTTTTTGATAACGGCGCTTTCCTTTCCTTTTATCGCCCTGTTTGGCGCAGGCTCTGCCTTCTACCGGGCAGGCGGCGAGAGCAAGTTCCCTATGCGGGTTTCCGTATTGTCGAATCTTTTAAATATTGCAGGAAATGCTGTTTTGATTTTTGGCTTTGGGATGGGTGTTGCAGGTGCAGCGCTGTCAACACTGTTTTCGCGTATTTTCTGTGCGGTTGTTATTTTTTATTTCCTGAGAAAGCCAAAACAGCCGATTGTATTAAAGAATTATTTTTCCATCCGTCCAGACTTCCCTTTAATAGGAAGAGTTTTAGCGCTTGGCGTGCCGTCTGGAATTGAAAATGGTATGTTCCAGTTTGGCAAGCTCGCAATCCAGTCGAGCGTTTCTACGCTTGGCACTACGGCGATTGCAGCGCAGGCGATGACAATTATTCTGGAAAACTTAAATGGTATCGGTGGCATTGGCGTAGGAATTGCACTTATGACGGTGGTAGGACAGTGTATCGGTGCAAGCCGTAAGGAGGAAGCAAAATATTATATGGTTAAGCTGACCTTCTATGGAGAGCTCATAGTGCTCTGCTCCTGCCTGATAGTGTTTGCAATCACAAAGCCGGTAACGTATCTGGCGGCGATGGAGGCGCGCAGCGCGCTCATGTGCTTTGAAATGGTAGCGGCAATTACCATCGTAAAGCCTATTGTCTGGACGTTGTCCTTTGTACCCGCTTATGGTATGCGTGCGGCAGGAGACGTCAAATTTTCCATGCTGTATGCAAGCGTGACAATGTGGTGCTGCCGTGTGGCATTGTGTATTTATCTGATCCGTTTTCAGGGCTTTGGACCGATGGCAGTCTGGATTGGCATGTTTGCTGACTGGACGCTGCGGGCGGTTGGCTTTACAATACGATTCTTCAGTGGCCGCTGGCTGAAAAAGAGGGTAATATAAGATGGATTTTTTTTATGTATTTGGTAAAATGGCAGAATTGTTCCTAATCATTCTGATTGGCTATATTGCGTGTAAGTGCGGATTTTTTGGAAAAGAAGCGCGGCTTCATGTCACAAAGCTTGTGCTGAACGTGGCGATTCCCGGCATTACGCTTTCCTCTGTTCTGAATCAGGAAAACCTTCCGGGCGCAACCGAGCTGCTGGGGCTTTTTGGCGTAGCCTTTTCCAGCTATCTGCTTTTGATTGCGGCGGCATATCTTGTGCCTAAGCTCCTTCGCATAAAACCGGAGGAGGAGGGAATTTATCGTTTTATGATTGCCTTTGCCAATGTCGGCTTTATCGGCTATCCGGTAACGCAGGCAATATTTGGCGACAGGGCGGTATTTTATACGAGCGTTTTCAATCTGCCCTTTAATGTGCTTGCGTTTTCAATCGGCGTAGCGTTTATTCAAAAGAGTGCGGCAAAGGAGAATGGAAGCTCTGGAAGCGGTATTAGCTGGAAAAGCTTTTTAACGCCCTGTCTGCTTTCTTCTCTGCTTGCAGTTGTGCTTGCGTTTTTTAAGGTAAAAGCACCCGCTGCAATTGGAAACGTATGCAGCATGCTCGGCAACATTACCACGCCTGCAGCGCTGATGGTAATCGGCTCTTCGCTGGCAGAAATGTCGGTAAAGGACATGTTTGGAAACGCAAAGGTGTATCTGGCAGCGCTTTTCCGCCTTGTGCTGATTCCGTGCGCGTTTTTTCTGCTTTACCGCTCCTTTGTGACGGATTCGCTTCTGCTTGGAGAATGTGTGATTCTTTCTGCAATGCCGGTGGCGACGAATGGAGCCATGCTGTGCCTGCAGTATCATGCGGACGAAAAGCTTATGGCACAGGGAACCTTTATTACGACGCTTGCTTCGATGGTTACAATTCCGGCGCTGGCAATGTTATTTGCATAAATAAAAGGACTGCCTCATATAGTTTCCATGACAAGTATTTGGATGGAAGCGTGTATGGGGGAATTTTTGAAAAAAATGGACAGCATACTGTGGGGCCCCGGTATGCTGTTTTTTTTATTGGGAAGCGGCGTGTATCTTTTGATAAAGCTGCGTTTTCTGCCGATACGCAGATTAGGCTATGCGCTTTCCTGCGTGTTAAAGCCGGAGTCGGAGACTGCGAAGGGAGATGGAATCTCAGCGCGTTCCTCACTGACGACAGAGCTTGCCGCGACGATAGGAACGGGAAATATTGTTGGTGTGGCGACGGCGATGGTGCTTGGCGGGCCAGGAGCGCTGCTCTGGATGATGCTGGCGGCGCTTGTGGGACTGTCAACCAAATTTGCGGAAAGTATGCTTTCGGTTGCTTACCGCCGCAGGGATAAAAATGGACAGTATGCAGGCGGACCGATGTATACGCTTTCCGGCGCTTTTCCAAATGCTATGGGAAGGCTGGGCGGAGTTTTATTTTCCATATTTGCGGTATTTGCTTCGTTTGGAATGGGAAATATGACGCAGTCCAATTCGATTTCAGAATCACTTTCAGAGACCTTTTCTATTTCGCCGGTACACACCGGTATTATATTGACTGTATTGGTCATTTTTGCATTGCTGGGAGGCATTAAAAGCATTGCGGGAATTACGCTGTATCTGGTTCCTTTTATGGCGCTCTTTTATTGTCTGGGGACAGTATTTATTATTCTGCTGCATATAGACCGTCTGCCAGAGGCAGTAACGGCATTATTTACAGGGGCATTTTCAGGGCGGGCGGCGGCAGGGGGCATCTGTGGGATGACCTGCGCTTCCATGCGGGAGGCAATGCGTTTTGGCGTTTCCAGAGGCGTCTTTTCCAATGAAGCGGGGCTTGGTGCAGCTGGAATTACTGCGGCGGCGGCAGATACAGACAGCCCGGTAAGACAGGGCTATATCAGTATGACTGGTGTTTTCTTTGATACGATTCTGATTTGCAGTCTGACGGGACTGGCGCTTTTGACCTCCGGTGTTTTGGGAATGCAGGAGGGCGGTGAGCCGGTTATGGGAGCTGCGCTTATGATTGCGGTGTTTTCAACTGGATTTGGAAGCTTTGGCGGCTGCTTTGTCAGCATTGGAATTGCACTGTTTGCTTTTGCAACAATCATTGCGTGGGAATATCAGGGTGAATGTGCATTTTCCTTTTTGACAGGGGGCAGAGCGTGCATGGAATACCGCTTTATTTATGCAGCAGCGTCCTTTTTAGGGGCGGTGTGCAGTCTGGAAGCGGTGTGGGATTTTGCGGACTGCATGAATGCGCTGATGGCAGTTCCAAACCTGCTCTGTGTGCTTGCACTTTCTAATGTTGTATATAGGAAAATAGTACTTTATGACAAAATACATATTTCAAAAAAATCAAAATATGTAAAAAATAGATAAAAAAATATCCGTCAAAACGGCTGCTTAAATTGACTTTTTAGTAGATATTAACTAAATAGGAAATCAGCTAGGAGGTAGATAAAATAATTATCTGCCTCCTATTTGATTAGGTTAATTGCAGTCACATTCTCTTGGGCAGGTGTGCTGGCAGTCACATTCTGTTTCGGAAAGTCCGCCGCACTGTATTTTGGCGTGCTCCACTTTGACCGCAGCGCCAAAACGGAGAGGCAGCTTAACGCAGATTTTCTGGGTAATGGTGAATTCGCAGGTTCTTCCGGCTTCGCCCTGACAGTCATTTCCTACAGTAATGATGGGAGAGCCGCAGCATACGGTTGAACAGGGACCTGCCTTTGCATAAGGTGCAACCTTTAAGGGTACGCTGATTAAGTCAGTCTGGTAAAAAGCGTTGCTGCAGGCAGCGGGAAAAGGCTGCAGCCCTTCTTCTTTTGCGGAGCAGGCGGCTTCTGCCGCTTTAACCTCTACAGTCGGTTCATAAGAATTTTCCATGACAGCTCCTGAAGTTTACTTGATTTATCCTATGAAAAAGGTTTGACGGTGTGACAAAAAATGGTATACTTGATAAAGGACAATCAGTCAAAAGGAGGATACTATGAAATTTCAGAAATTGAAAAGAACCATTTCCATGCTGACTGCTGCGGTATGCGTGCTGGCGCTCGCTCCGGCAGGAGAAGTACATGCAGAAGAAGTAAGAAGCGTATATACAAATGAAATAACGACACCGGAAGCGGCTGCAACTCGTCCGATTGCAATTATGATGCCTACCGATAAAGTGGCACAGCCGTCCTATGGCATCAGCCATGCAAAGGTGCTTTATGAGATTATGGAGGAAGGCGACATTTCCCGTCAGATGGCAGTTATCGATGACTGGCAGGGACTTTCCAAGATTGGTAATATCAGAAGCTGTAGAGCGTACTACATCCCGGAAGCAACGGAGTGGGATCCGATTCTGGTACATTTTGGCGGTGTTGTTTATATGAAGGACCGTATTTCCATGCCGGATATTAACAACATTTCAGGAACCTATGAATACGGCGTTGGCGGAGAAGCTCCGGGTGCAGGCGTATTTTTCCGTACCACTGACAGAAAAGCGCCTCACAATGCGTATATCAGCGGCAGCGGTATCATCAAGGCAGCAGGACAGCAGGGCTATTCCCTGACAGTCCGTCCGGAATTTTATAATGCAAAGCACTTTACCTTTGCACAGGGTGTTAATACATTAGAGCAGTATGGAGCGGCTGCACAGACAGCAAACAGCATCAGCCTCGCACAGGTATTCCCTTATACCAAGAGTGCATTTTCCTATGATGCGGCAACCGGCTTATACAAAAAGACAATTCATGGAAAAGCACAGGTAGATGGTGCAAACGGACAGCAGCTTGCATTTGCAAACGTAATCGTACAGAATACAAAATGGGCAGTATTGGATAAGAAGGGATATCTGACCTTCCAGAATCTTGATAATACAGAGGATGGCTGGTACTTCACAAAGGGAAAAGCAATCCATGTAACCTGGGCAAAGACAGCAGAATATACACCGACTGTATATTTTGATGACAATGGCAATGAGATTCAGTTAAATGAAGGCAAGACCTACATTGCAGTTGCACAGAAGGGAAGAAACGTTACCTTCTCATAAGCTTTGCATTACAGGCAGGAAGAAAAGCGAACATAAAAATGGACAAGCAGGCAGAATTGTCTGCTTGTTTATGTAATGGGAAATTTAAAGAGAAAGGGAAGCCTACGTTTGGAATTGGAGAAGGAATCAGAGCGGGACGGAAAGATAAAAGAGCTTGCTGCACAGGTTATGCGCCTTGCGCGGGACAGTATTATGATGCACCTGCGTTTTCTGGATACGGCGCTTATGCAGCTTGTTCTGACGGAGGGTGGTGTGCAGGATGGCATTGCCTGTGATGGCAGCAGACTTTATTATGACCCTGTATTTGTCTTGAAAAGCTATCAGAAGGAGCCTGCAAGCGTTGCGCGCATCTATCTGCATACGCTGCTGCACTGTATTTTTTACCATGCGTTCCAATACGATAAGGTGATTCCTGAATACTGGGACATGGCGGCGGATATGGCAGTGGAAAATACCATTCTGGAAATCAGCTTCCCTGATATTGCACTTGCCAGCGATGAGGCTGCCAGAAGAAAGCTTCATTTTATGCGGATTGACGCCGGTGGCTTAACAGCGGAAAAAATATACCGCTATTTTAAACGGGATGGAATAGGGCCTCTCGAAAAAAAGGAACTGACAGAATTATTTTATAAGGACAGCCATGTATACTGGAAGCAGCCGGATAAGCTGGAAATCTCAATGGAGGACTGGAAGAAAATCAGCCGGCGGATACAGACGGATTTAAAGACCTTTTCACAGGACAAAAATCATTCGCAGGGAATGTCGGAGAATTTAGAGGACGCTGTGCGGGAACGCTATGATTACGGCGAGCTGCTGCGCAGATTTACAGTTATGGGCGAGGACATCAGGCTTAATGTGGATGAATTTGATTATGTATATTATACCTATGGGCTGTCGGTTTATGGCAACCTTCCGCTGATAGAGCCTCTGGAATATAAGGAGGAGCATAAGGTCAGGGAATTTGTCATTGCGCTGGATACATCGGCATCCTGTCGGGGAGCCGTGATTCGCGGCTTTTTAAGAAAGACGTATGATATTTTGAAGGGAACGGAAAACTTTTTTCAAAAGGTCAACGTTCATATCCTGCAATGCGACAGTGAGATACGCAGCGATACCAGGATTACAAATGACGCGGAGTTTGACGCTTTCATGAAAAATGGAAAGCTGCACGGCTTTGGCGCGACGGATTTCAGACCGGTATTTTCCTATATAGAAGAACTGCGGGAAATGGGTGAGTTTGAACTGCTAAAGGGGCTGATTTATTTTACAGATGGTTACGGAATCTATCCGCAGGAAATGCCCGATTATGATGTGATATTTGCGTTTCTGGATGAGGATGAGCACAGACTGCCACCTCCGCCCTGGGCGATACCGGTAACGCTTTATGATGATATGCTCGAGGAGGAAGCAGCGCATGAATATTAAGCGCGCCAAAGATGATATCAAGGAATGTGTTAGGATTTATCTGAAAAAGGATGAATTTGGAGAATATCGGATTCCGGTTGTCCGCCAGCGTCCGATTTTTCTGCTGGGTGCGCCCGGCATTGGTAAGACCGCCATTATGGAGCAGATTGCGCAGGAGCTGGGACTTGCGCTGGTATCGTATTCCATGACGCACCATACCAGACAATCGGCGCTTGGTCTGCCGTTTATCTGCAAAAAGGAATATGGCGGCAAGTCATACGATGTTTCAGAATATACCATGAGCGAAATCATTGCTTCGGTTTATGAAACAATGGAGGAGAGCGGTGTGAAAGAGGGCATCCTGTTTCTGGATGAGATTAACTGTGTTTCCGAAACGCTTGCACCGTCCATGCTTCAGTTTTTGCAGTATAAGGTATTTGGGCGGCATCAGATTCCGGAGGGCTGGGTTGTCGTGACAGCAGGAAATCCGCCGGAATATAACCGCTCTGTCCGGGAGTTTGACGTTGTAACCTTAGACCGGTTAAAGGTGCTCGATGTGGAAGCAGATTACCGTACATGGAAGGAGTATGCGTCCACGCAGGGGGTACACAGCGCGATTTTAAATTATCTGGAGCTGAAAAAGGAGCATTTCTACCGTATTGAAGCAGGAATTAAGGGAAAGACCTATGTAACTGCCAGAGGCTGGGAGGATCTTTCGGAAATTCTGCATCTGTATGAGGAAGAAAAGCTTCCTGTGGATGAGACGTTAATCATTCAATATATCAGAAATGAAAAAATCGCAAAGGAATTTGCAGCTTATTACGAGCTTTATCATAAATATAAAAGAGATTATCAGATTTCCCGTATTCTTGCAGGAGATGTGCCAGAGGAAGCAAAGAAGAGAGCAAGGCAGGCGCCCTTTGATGAACGGCTGTCTTTGCTTGGGATGCTGCTTGATAAGATACAGAATGAAATGCGGGAGGTTGTGGAGAGTGCAGACTATGCAAAGGAGCTGATGCCTCCGTTAAAGGCGGTAAAAGCGCTGCTTGCCAGAGAGGGAGCCCTTTCATTAGACGCGCTTTTGGAGGAACAGATTCTGCGGCTTTCACAGCAGCTTACTGCAAAGCAGCGTTCCGGTGCGCTTTCAAAGGAGGAACGCCTTCGGAAGAAGCGTGCGCTTGCTTTTCTGGAGCAGGAAAAGAAGAACTGCCTGCTGGCAGAGGCTGATGAGAGAAATCACTTTGAAGCAGTTGAGAGAGCATATCAGGGCGAGGTTTTTGCATTAAAGACTGCGGCGCAGCAGGTACAGGAGCGCCTGCATGCACTGTTTTCCTTTTTGGAGGAAGCATTTGAGGAAGGAAATGAAATGCTGATTTTTGTTACGGAGCTGACGGTAAATGAAAACAGCGCGCGTTTCCTTGCCATGTTTGGCAGTCAGGATTATAAGAAGCACAATGATTCGCTCCTGCTTTCTGAACGGAAGAATGAATTGCAGGAGGAAATTGCAGCGCTTGCGCTGTAAACGGCGGCAGATAATGATAGGAGAATGGGAGGAGGGCAGAGCTGCCTTCCAGTATGAGATAAAAAATGACCGGGTGGAAATTCTGCAATGGAAGGGAAGCGGCGAGGCTGCGCATATTCCGGAAAATATTCTGGGAAAACCGGTTCATAGCATTGGGCGTAAGTCCTTTTTGAGCAATAAACGGCTGAGAGAGGTATTTTTGCCAGGCAGCGTTAAAGCGCTCGGCGATTGGGCATTTGCATATTGCAGTTCGCTTACGGCGGTGCATCTTTCGAAGGACTGTGCTGTTTTTGGAAAAGGCGTTTTTTTGGACTGCGGCCATCTGGAGAGAATTTTTACTTTTTCACAGGGTGATAGGGAAATGGAAGGAGATGCCGAAGTACAGCGGGCGGCGCTTCTTGCGGCTGCGCCCTGTGCGCTGGATGCACCATATCTTTTAACGCCTCTGGAAGCTGGCAGCAGAGAATGGCTGGAAAAGTGGGATGCCAGACTGATGCAGGTGATGGAACTTTCTGACCGAGAGGGTTATTCAAAGACGCTTCTTTGCGGCGAGGAGGACTACGGCAGCAAGGAGAATAATCTGGATTTTTTTCTTAGCCAGAAGCGGAAAAGTAAGGTCAGACTGGCGATGCTGCGGCTTTTGCATGCGGAGGGGCTTTTGCCACAGATGCGCATTTTTCTGGAAACCTACTTAAGAAGCCATACAAAGGGCTGCGGGCAGGAGGAAACCTGGCGCGTGGTTTTAGAGGATTACGGAACCAGAAAGGAATATTACGACCTGCTTTTTGAGATTGAAGCGCTGACAAGGGATAATTTTGATGCGGCGCTGCGCGATATGGGTACAGAGCTTACAGAAATGAAAGCATACCTGTTAAAGCGCAGGGAAGAGTGTTTTGGCAATAATGAATTTTTTGATTCATTTGCACTATAACAGAGGGAAAAGAGAAAAAGAAAAGAGAGGGAAGGGAATATGACATACGAGGAGGCATACCGGAAACTGGAACAATATGGACAGACGCACGTTCTGAAATATTATGAGACGCTTTCTGAGGCAGAAAAGGAAGCGCTGCTTGCGCAGATTGCTGCGACAGATTTTTCTGCGTTGTCCTCAAAGGAGAAGGAAGAGCAGAAAAAGGCGGGACGGGGCGTGATTATACCGCTTTCGGCAATGGAGACTGACGAAATTGCAAAAAGAAGGGCTGAGTTTGAAGAAATGGGTCTGGCTGCATTGCGGGAAGGCAAGGTAGGAGCGGTACTGTTGGCAGGCGGTATGGGAACGCGGCTTGGCTCCGACCATCCAAAGGGAATGTTTGATGTAGGTCTTACAAAGCCGGTTTATATTTTTCAGCGCCTGATGGAAAATACGATGGAGGTCGTTAAGGCGTGTGGAGCATGGATACCCTTCTTTGTCATGACAAGTGAAAAAAATCATGAGGATACGGTGGCATTTTTCGAGGCGCATGACTATTTTGGCTATGACAGAGCGCATGTTTCTTTCTTCCGTCAGGAAATGGCGCCTGCCTCCGATTATGAGGGCAAGGTCTATCTGGAAGCCAAAAACCGGATTTCCACCTCTCCAAATGGAAACGGCGGCTGGTTTGTTTCCCTGCAGCGCAGTGAGCTTGGAAAGAACTTAAAGGAATCGGGCATTGAGTGGCTGAATGTATTTTCCGTAGACAATGTGCTCCAGCGTATTGCTGACCCCTGCTTTGTCGGTGCGGTGCTTGCTACGGGAAAGGCGGCTGGCTCCAAGGTTGTCAGAAAGGCGGCGCCGGATGAAAAGGTAGGCGTTATGTGTCTGGAGGACGGCAGACCTTCTATTGTGGAATACTATGAGCTGACGCAGGAGCTGATGCAGGCGAAGGATGAAAAGGGAAATCCTGCCTATAATTTTGGCGTTATCCTGAACTATCTGTTCCGGGTAAAGGATTTGGAAGCTATCGTAGACAGGCAGCTGCCCCTGCATGTTGTAGAAAAGAAAATTCCCTATCTGGATGAAAATGGTATTCTTATAAAGCCGGAGGAGCCAAACGGCTATAAATATGAGCAGCTTGTACTTGATATGATACATGAGCTGGATAGCTGTCTGCCCTATGAGGTTGTCAGGGAAAAGGAATTTGCACCGATTAAAAATAGAACGGGTGTGGATTCTGTCGATACCGCAAGAGCACTTTTACAGCAGAATGGGATTGAATTGTAGAACGCGATTTAACATTTTGACAGCTATACGCAACATTCCCGCCTTGCGGGGACGCATACATTTATTTAAACTAAAGACAGAAAAGAGAAGAAAACCGCAGGAGAAGTTGATTCCCCGGAAAAGGAGGAGCTATGTCTATTTTGGTAACAGGCGGCGCCGGCTATATCGGCAGCCATACGGTGGTAGAATTGCAGGAAGCTGGTTATGATGTGGTGGTTGCAGATAATCTGTCCAATTCCAGCAAAAAATCTTTGCAGCGTGTGGAAAAAATCACAGGCAAGCCGGTAACATTTTACGAGGTTGACATTCTTGACAGACAGGGTCTGGAGGAAATGTTTGAAAAGGAACCGGAAATCGACTGCTGTATCCATTTTGCCGGACTGAAGGCGGTAGGTGAGTCTGTACAGAAGCCGTGGGAATATTATTACAATAACATTTCGGGAACATTGACATTGCTGGATGTGATGAGAAAGCATAACGTCAAGAATATGATTTTCTCTTCTTCGGCAACAGTATATGGCAATCCTGCATTTATTCCGATTACAGAAGAGTGCCCGAAGGGAGAGATTACCAACCCTTATGGACAGACAAAGGGGATGCTGGAACAGATTCTGACGGATATTCAGAAGGCAGACCCAGAGTGGAATGTTATTCTGCTGCGTTACTTTAACCCGATTGGCGCACATAAGAGCGGACTGATTGGAGAGAATCCTAACGGAATCCCGAATAACCTGATGCCGTATATTACGCAGGTAGCGGTTGGAAAGCTGAAAGAGCTTGGCGTATTTGGAAATGATTATGATACGCCGGATGGAACGGGCGTGCGTGACTACATCCACGTAGTTGACCTTGCCAAAGGACATGTAAAGGCGATTGAAAAGATTCGTCAGAATCCGGGTATTGAGATTTATAATCTGGGAACGGGCGTAGGCTACAGTGTGCTTGACATTGTAAAGAATTTTGAAGAAGCATCCGGTGTAAAGATTCCATACGTGATTAAACCGCGCCGTGCAGGTGATATTGCAACCTGCTACTCCGATGCAAGCAAAGCGGAAAAGGAACTGGGCTGGAAAGCGGAGTTTGGAATCCGTGAAATGTGCGAGGATTCCTGGAGATGGCAGAAGAACAATCCGAATGGATATGACGATTAAGATTTTTGAAAAATAAGAAAATAAAAAGAAAAGAGCTGTTGCAAAATGGATGAGGAATCATCCATGAAGCAATGGCTCTTTTGCTGTAAAAGGAAAATCTGTCATTATCTGCCTGCATTTGCTGAAGCAGTCGGCTTCGGCGTTTCAATCTGATTGTAACGGAGCACTTCGTTATTTAAGGAAAGCATACGCTCATCCAGCTCGGAAATGATTTTGGAACATTCAATCAGCTCATTCTGGATGAAAACAGGAGCGTTTCCTTCGAATTTATAGTTAATCTTGTGCTCAAGGCTTGCCCAGAAATCCATGGCAACTGTCCGAATCTGAATTTCCACCTTGGTATCTGCCATCCGGTCGGAAAGAAAAATCGGTACAGAAACAATCATGTGATAGCTGCGGTATCCGCTTGGCTTGGGATGCTCGATGTAATCCTTTACTGAGAGGACATGGATGTCGCTTTGCCCTGCAATCATTTCTGCGATTCTGTAAATATCGGAGGTAAAGGAGCAGATGACACGGATGCCGGCAATGTCGTTGATATAATTTACCATATTTTCAATGGTAGACTCGTAGCCATGTCTTTTTAATTTGCGTACAATGCTTTCCGGAGATTTGAGTCTGGATTTGATATGCTCAATCGGATTGTATCTATGTACATGCTGAAATTCATCATTGAGAATTTCCAGCTTCGTGCCAATTTCCTTTAAAGCTGAATTGTAGATTAAAGTGACCTCTTTCCAGGAGTCAATTTCACTGTTTGCAGTAGGTCTGAATTCCATTTGCGTCCCTCGTTTATTTATGTTATCGTATCGGCAGGGAACAGAAGATTGTTCCCGCTGTTTTTAACTTATAGGAAACTTTATTTCCAAAAGTTAAAATAGATGTGCAGCTCGCGGAGATGTAGGTTGTCGCAAGCGACCGCGCTCGGCGCGAGAATCTCGCAAGCGAGATTCTTTGTTCTAATATTTATAATATGCTGTTTGATGATAAAAAATGCCTGTTATGCAGGAAAAACAAATGTCTGCTTTGGGTCTGCTTAGGTTTAAGACTCGCAAACCCGCGCTGACGCGCTTTGATGCCTGCTGCGCAGGCAGTTTGCTCGTTCCTGATGCAGGAAAAACAAATGTCTGCTTCGCAGCCGCTTGTTTTTCCTTTGCATCAAGTACATTATATCATAAATCAGTTTGAAAATGTGCATAATTAACAAAAAGTTTATAAAGATTAAGGATGTCTTGTGAAAATATACGAAAGGGGAAGAAAAATGTTTCGGATGTGGTGCAAAATATGGAAGGATAATCGTCTGTTACAGGATACGGTGGTGGAATGTCCCGAGGAGGATACGAGGACACATAAGGTTTTTCATGCACTGGAGGAGTGCTGCAGTCAGTTTGATTTGGGGCAGCCAATCTGGCTGAATTCTGTTGTGGAGGAATTTAAGCGGCATGCAAAAGCCCGCTTTACAAAGGACTGCTTTATTGAGGCAGTAGACTTTGACTATTTGGAGATACAGATAATCGAAGAAGACTCATAAATCTTATTGACAACGCATATAATATGACGTAATATTAAAAACACAGGATGTAGTTTTTGAAACTACATGCAATGGTTTGAGATAGGAGGTATTATAATGCAAATTACAATAAGAGAACCGGGAAGTGCGATTACGCATTTTATTGGAATGATGCTGGCGGTATTTGCCTCGGTGCCGCTGCTTGTGAAATCTGGAATTGGGGCGGGCGGCGCGAGCTTTGCTGCAATGGGAATCTTTATGCTGAGTATGATTCTTTTATATGGCGCAAGCACCGCTTATCATACGGCGGATGTATCTCCCAAGGCGTTACAGATTTTCCGCAAGATAGACCACATGATGATTTTTGTTATGATTGCAGGCTCCTATACGCCGGTATGCTTGATTGTATTGGGCGGCTCGACCGGAAAGCTTCTGCTTTCGCTGGTATGGGGAATTGCCCTGCTGGGCATGGTAATTAACCTGCTTTGGATAAACTGCCCGAAATGGTTTTCCTCGCTGATTTATATTGCACTTGGCTGGGTGTGCGTGCTTGTCTTTGGACAGCTTTATGAGGTGCTTTCTACAGGCGCTTTCTGCTGGCTTCTGGCGGGCGGAATTGTTTATACGATTGGCGGCATAGTCTATGCGCTGAAGCTGCCGCTGTTTAATAAAAGGCATGCAAACTTTGGCTCACATGAAATTTTCCATCTGTTTGTGCTTGGCGGAAGCATCTGCCATTTTATCTTTATGTATGGTTATGTGGCGTAAGGGAAATAGGATTTACGGTAAGAATGATTTTTCAAAAAAGGGAACGGCAGAGAATGCAGTTCTCTTTTTGTATGTCGAGAGCTTGCGTGCAACTCCTTCCCTGTGCAATAGATATGCTCCATAAAATGAGGAGTGCCCCGACACTCAGAGAGCACCGGGGCTATTATGAAAAAATTTATCTATGTGTGTAATGAAGAACATTACGTGTCTTGCTTTTTGATTTAACTAGAGTATAGCACGCAATTATGAACAAACTATGAACGAAGTGTAACTATATGGTAAAATAATATAAAACGGGAGAAAATGAAAAATAATATCTATACAAAATGTACAAAAACATATAATAAGAATCATGGAAAAGAGCAGTTGACAGAACATGAAAAACGTGTTCAGCAGGTTGCTTGACAAGAGGGAAACGCAGCTTTTAAAATAAATGAAGCAGATAAAACCAAAGCGTTCCCAATAAAACTTTATTATAGGAGTAGTAAAAATCTGAAATGAAAAAGGTATTTTTTAGAGTATGGCTTTTGATGGCGCTGGCGGCTGTGCTGACAGGCTGCGAAAGCTCTTATGGAAAAGAACTGGAGGAGCTGCGTCAGTTTGGCGCAGGCAGTGAAAGAACGCCAGGGGAGGCGGCGCTGGAAGCAGAAAATGAGGAAATTGTCACAAAAGCCGATGCCCGCGCACAAAATCCGGCGTCCTTGGACGGCGCTTTTTTATATTTCAAAACGCAGGGAAATTATTTAAGCGCCTATAATGGGACTGCGTTTGCACCTCTCTATATAAAAGGCGTCAATCTTGGATTGGGGAAGCCGGGGTATTATCCGGGTGAGACCGCAATTACACGTGAGGAATATGCCAGATGGTTTTCTGAGATAGGAGAAATGAATGCAAATTGCATCCGCGTTTATACTGTGCAGTCTCCGGCTTTTTATGAAGCGCTTTATGAATATAATCAAAGCGCAGATCAGCCGCTTTACTTATTTCAGGGAACCTGGTATGACGAGGATAGGCTGAGTGAGACGGCGGATGCGTTTGACTCTGAGCTTTTGCAGTATCTGTATCAGGATATGGAGGACTTGGTAAACCTGATTCATGGAAACTGTACGATTGAGGAGAAGCCGGGACGTGCATCCGGAATCTATGAATATGATATTTCCCCTTATGTGATCGGATGGATTCTGGGAATTGAATCGGATGCCGCTTTCGTGGAAACGACGGACGGAGAGCATCCGGAGCTTACCTCCTATGAAGGGAAATATATCTGTGCGAGAGATGTAGAGCCGTTTGAGGTATTCTGGGCGCAGACAGGAGATTATGTTGTTTCCTATGAGATGGAGCATTATGGCATGCAGCGTCCGGTCAGCTATTCCAACTGGCTGACGGCAGATGTACTGGTGCACCCCAGCGAGACGATGGAAAAAGAGGATAAGGTGGATTTGACATGCGAAAATCTGCAGGCGACGTCAGCGTTTCCGGCAGGTCTGTTTGCAACCTATCATATTTACCCGTATTATCCGAATTTTATGTATACACAGAAAGAATATATAGAATACAGGGATGAAAATGGCGGGCAGAATCCCTATAAAGCCTATCTGGAGGATTTGCTGGCGCAGCATACCATGCCGGTTCTGGTCGGTGAATTTGGCGTTCCGGTTTCCAGAGGCGTTACCCACGTAAACCCGATTACGCAGTTTAATCAGGGCGGACATTCTGAACAGGAGCAGGGAGAAATGCTTGCTTCAATGATGCAGGACATTCACGATACCGGCTATGCTGGCGGGCTTGTATTTACATGGCAGGATGAATGGTTTAAGCGGACATGGAATACTGAGAATTATTCCAATCCGCAGCGAAGGGCTTACTGGTATGATGCAATGACCTGCGAGCAGCATTTTGGACTCCTGGATTTTGTGCCGGGAGAAGGAGAGGAGACCGTTATTCTGGATGGTAAGAAGGAAGAGTGGTCCAGAGGCGATGTCCTGCTTAAAACAAAGGATGCATCTCTTTCTGTAAAATATGACTGTGCGTATCTGTATCTGATGATTGATAAAAAGAATGCGGATTATGAGAAGGAAGCGCTGCTTATTCCCTTTGACATTACGCCACATTCCGGCAGCAGCACGTATGAAAAAACTGGCTTTGAGCGTCCGGTGGATTTTGTGCTCTCCTTAAAGGGAAAAGAGGCTTCGGAGCTGTTTGTACAGAGCTATTATGACAGATATTTATTTGACTGTGAAAAATATGACAAGACTGTCAGCAGAACGGCAGAGATGAAAGCGCCGGACAATACAGTATTTCGCCCGATAGAATATCTGATTGAAGTGGAGCTTAAGCTGCCGGATCGAGGCGAGGTAATCCCCATACGCAAATATAACGGCGGAAAGCTGTCGTTTGGCACTACGGATTATGCTTCACCCCAGTATGATTCCACAGCGGATTTTTGCTTTGAGGGAGATATTATGGAAATTCGGATTCCCTGGCTTTTGCTCAATTTCCGTGACCCCTCTCAGAAAGAGATTGAAGGGGATTTCTGGAAGCAGGAGGCTTTTGTCGGACAAAAGATAAACAGTATCTGGCTTGGCTTATGTAAGGAGGGCGATAAAGAAGTAAGGCTTAAGGAATATCAGTGGGAGGACTGGGAATTTTATCCTTATTTTGAACGTCTGCGCAAGGGCTATGATACCCTGCAGAAGCAGTTTGTGATGCTGAAGCCACAGTAAAACCCCCGCATTTGGCGAAGGGAAGCGGTTGCCAACTGTCTGCCAAGATGCTAAAATAAATTGTAACGCTTTCAGGTCATCAAAACAGGATGGGACAAAAGCATGTGGTTCGGAGGAAGATGGATGGACAATTTTATGGATAAACTGGCACAGCGTTTTAATGCGCAGGAGATGATTCGTGCAAACGCACAGGCAGAGGCGCAGGAGCTGGAAAGACTGCGGCAGCAGGTAAAGGCTTACGACGAGTGCATGCAGGAGATGCGGAAGCTCAATTTGAAAAATATAGAGGCGGTGGAGCAGGTAAAGGCGCTTGCTGGTCAGACAGAGGCTATGCTGAAGCAGATGCCGCAGACAGATACGCAGGCAAATGAAGAAAAGCTGGAGGCTTGCAGGAAGCTGGCTGAGGACTGTAAAAAGCTGCTTGAAGAAAATACAGAAGGCGCAGCCGCACTTTGGGAAAAAATGCAAAAGCAGCAGGAGGCTTTTGAAGCAAACACACAGAAGGCGCAGGATGCGCTTGAGGAATTTATGCACAAGGAGAGCGTTAAGGTTTACCGTAATGTGCAGGCCTCCTTACAGGATGAACTTAAGGAGCAGACAAAAGAGCTGACAGAAAAGCTTGCAGAGACAGGAAAAGGAAATGGCAGGCTGCTTGCTCTGACGGTTTTGACCCTGATTGCATCGCTTGGCAGCGTGGGACTGCTTATTGCACGCATCTTTGGCGTAATATAATATAAAGAAAAACGACTGAAAATTTTGATAATACAGGAAAAGGAGAAAACAGAATGGGAAAACAATTATGGAAACCGGGCAATATGCTGTATCCGCTTCCGGTTGTTTTGGTTAGTGCAGCTTCTGCTTCCGGTGAAAAAAATGTATTTACGGTAGCTTGGACAGGAACTATCTGCAGCGATCCGGCGATGGTGTCTATTTCTGTCAGACCGCAGCGCCATTCTTATCAGATGATACGGGAAACGGGCGAGTTTGTAATCAATCTGACAACAGAAAAGCTGGCGTTTGCGACAGACTATTGCGGCGTTAAAAGTGGAAAGGATATTGATAAATGGAAAGAGATGCACTTGACGCCGGTTCCGGCGCAGACTGTAGGCGCACCGCTTATCGCAGAGAGCCCGGTTAATATTGAGTGTAAGGTGACATCCGTTCAGGAGCTTGGAAGCCATGATATGTTTCTTGCAAATGTGACGGCAGTGCACGCAGATGAAGCATATCTGGATGAAAACGGAAAGTTTGATCTGGCAAAGGCAGACCCTATTGTTTATTCTCATGGCACATATTATACGATTGGAAAACAGCTTGGAACCTTTGGCTACAGTGTGCGTAAAAAATAAGCGGCATGTACTTGACGCGGATGAAAAAAGAAAGTATGATATAGAAAATTAAAGAAAAGTGGCTACGAAAGGGCAGCATCAGAGATTCTCTGGTTCTGCCTTTTTTGTTTTAGAAACAAAGGGAGGCGATACCTTGAGCAGACTGGAAGAAAATATAGGAAGCAACTTAAAGAGAATCCGAAAGGCTCAAAAAATGAGCCTGGATATGCTGGCGAAAAAAACAGGCGTCAGCAAGAGTATGCTGGGACAGATTGAACGGGGAGAATCCAGCCCTACGATTTCCACGCTTGGAAAAATTGTAGAAGGGATTCCTGTGCCTCTGGAAGAGCTGCTTTATCGGGAAAAGGATGGCACGCTCGCAAAACCGAATGGCTGGATGCGTACCTCTGCCGAGGGCTAATGCTTGTGGAAGCTATCCTGCTTTCCGAGCAGACTGCCCCGGACGATGGCGTCTTTTCCAAATTTCTGGCGGATGGAGTCTACTGCGCGGTCTAACCGCTGCTGCTTTTCATTTTGCACAGGAGCTGTGTCAAATAAAGAAAGCTGTATGGGCATAAGCTCGTTTTCAGAGGAAAGCTTTGTTGTACGGATGCCGAGCAGCCGGATTGGTGCATGATTCCAAAGCTCGTCAAAAAGCTGGCAGGCGGTTTCATACAGCATAGAACTGGAATTGGTGGGCACACTTAAGGTTGTCTGATGGGAAACGCTGTGAAAATCGGCATATTTGATTTCGACGCTTTCCATCATGGCGCATTGCCCTTCCATGCGGAGCCTTGCGGCAACGGATTCAGCGAGGGAAAGCAGCGTGCAGTGCGCTTCCTGCGTAGTCAGGACATCGCTTGCAAGGGTAATGGAATTTCCGATGCCCTTTGCCTTTGCCGGCTCGGAAATGACAGGGGAATCATCGATTCCGTTTGCGTACTCCCACAGAAGCCTTCCGTGACTTTTGAGATGCGCTTCGAGGATTTCGGGGTCTGCGGCGGCTAATTCTCCGATGGTGAGAATGCCCAGCTTATGCAGCGTCTGTACGCTGGAGGCACCGCACATAAATAGAGAAGAAACCGGAAGCTGCCACATCTTGTCCTGAATTTCAAAGGAAAAGAGCGTGTGCGTCCGGTCCGGCTTTTGAAAGTCAGAAGCCATTTTTGCCAGAACCTTCCTGTTGGAAATGCCAACATTTACCGTAAATCCAAATTTTGCCAATACTTCCCTGCGGATTGTGTCCGCACAGTCCTTTGGACTGGGAAAACAATTCTGGATAGAGGTATAGTCCAGATAACATTCGTCAACGCTGACCTGCTCCAAATCAGGGCAGATGCCGGACAGATATTTCATGAGCTTATGGGAATAGTCTGCATACAGGGCATGGTCGGGCGATGCCATAACCAATCCCGGGCATTTGCGCAGGGCGTTTATTACGGGTTCGCCAGTGCGGATGCCGTATTTTTTTGCTGGAATGGACTTTGCAAGAACAACGCCATGACGGCGCTCCATATCTCCTCCTATAATAGAAGGAATCAGACGAAGATCCGTTTCATCACCGCCTTTAAGACGCGTAAGCGCTGTCCAGCTCAAGTATGCAGAATTTACGTCAATATGAAAGATAATCCGTTCCATGCAGGCCTCCTGCTTCTATTGTACAAATCCGTAAATTTCTTTACAAGTAAAATATTAACTGCTAGAATATGAAATATGTGGAATTCTAAGAAAATAAGATGGGCATGGATAAAAGGCATATTTATGGCAGTCATTGTCAGTGCTTTTTTTCTGCCCTGTTACACAAAACTTAAGCATACGGGAAATAATATATTTTATGTATCGCTCAATGGAGTCGCAGTGGGCTGCAGCGCCGCAGAAGATGTGGAGGACTGCGTGCGTAACGCGCGTCTGCTGATTGCAAAGGAAAGCGATACACCCATCATGACGGATGCAGAGGTCAGTGTGGAAGGCGCGGAAGTCTGGTTTGGCGAGGTGGACTCCGAAGAAACGCTGACAGAGCGCATGGCGCAGGTGATGCGTAAGAGTGAAAAGGAAACGCTGGAACGCTCTTATACGGTAAAAATCAACGATTTTACAATCAACCTTGCCAGCGCGGACGAGGTGCTTTCTCTGCTTAACGCCGTTTTGGACAAGTACGATACGGCAAAGGACTACAGCGTACATCTGGTGATGGACCCTACCAGAGAATTAAATGTGCTGACGACGCAGATTACAGACCGCAAGGAAGAGGAACGCAGGGAAAATGAGTCACAGGATTTCCATAAGCAGGCGGGACTGGATGCGGCGCTGTCAGAGGCGCTTGCAGAGGTGGAGCCGGATAAGGAAAAGGATTTTTCCGACTATGAACTGGGATTGTGCTCTCTTGCCTACGGAGATTTGGTGGAGGTTGTGGAGGCATATCTGCCACCAGGAGAACTGACATCGCTGTCAGATGCTGTCAATCAGGTAACAAAGGAGCAGGAAAAAAATAAGATATACGAGGTTGTTGCAGGAGACACACTTTCACAGATTGCGGAAGCAAACGGTCTGTCGATGGAGAAGCTGGTTGAAATCAACCCGACCATCGAAAGCGCTTCTTCCATGATTCGCATTGGCGATGAAATCATTGTAACCTCACCAGAGCCGGAGCTTTCGGTAATCCGTCAGGAGCAGCAGTATTATGAAGAGGATTATGAGGCGGACATTGTTTACATTGACAATGACGACTGGTATACGACAGAGCAGGTAACCAGACAGGAGCCGTCTGCCGGACACCGCAAGGTGGTGGCGGTCATTTCCTATCGCAATGATACAGAGACCGGCAGAGAAATACAAAAAGAAGAAATCACGATGGAAGCTGTTCCAAAGATTGTAGAGCGGGGAACCAAGATTCCTCCTACCTACTTAAAACCGATTTCCGGTGGAAGGCTTTCCTCTGGCTTTGGCAGGAGAAATGCGCCGACGAAGGGAGCTTCTTCCTATCATAAAGGTATTGACTGGGCGACGCCGGTCGGCACTGCCGTTATGGCGTCCTCTGGAGGAACAGTATCCAAGGCAGGCTGGGGGAGCGGCTATGGCTATGTCGTTTATATTGACCATGGAGACGGCAGACAGACGCGGTATGGGCACCTGAGCAAGATTTTAGTCAAAGCAGGGCAGAAGGTATCACAGGGACAGAAAATTGCCCTGAGCGGAAATACCGGACGCAGCACGGGTCCGCATGTCCATTTTGAAATATTGATTGGTGGTTCACAGGTGAATCCACTGAAATACCTGAACTAAAGAGAGCATGCTATATCTGATTCTTTCGGCTTTACAAATGAGGGAAATGTGTTATACTCTTTAATAGTTTTAAAGGTTGAGGTTGAATGATGGAACAATATGCAATCAAAGGTGGCAATCCGCTTGTAGGAGAAGTGGAAATCGGTGGTGCAAAAAATGCTGCGCTGGCGATTTTAGCGGCTTCGATTATGACGGATGAGAGCGTAATCATAGAAAATATGCCCGATGTACGGGATACCAATGTACTTTTGCAGGCAATTTCCAGCATCGGCGGTATTGTAGAACGGATTGACCGTCATACGGTAAAAATCAATGGTTCACAGATTCATGATTTGGTAATTGACGGCGATTATATCAAAAAAATAAGAGCGTCCTATTATCTGCTGGGGGCGCTTCTTGGCAAATATAAAAAAGCGGAGGTTGCGCTGCCAGGCGGCTGTAATATCGGCAGCAGACCGATTGACCAGCATATCAAGGGTTTTCGTGCGCTTGGTGCAGAGGTCAATATTGCGCATGGACTGATTATTGCGCAGGCAGAGCATTTAAAGGGCAGCCATATCTATATGGATGTGGTGACAGTAGGCGCGACGATTAACGTTATGATGGCTGCCGTTATGGCAGAAGGACAGACGATTATCGAAAATGCGGCAAAAGAGCCGCATGTCGTTGACCTTGCAAACTTTTTGAACAGCATGGGTGCGAATATCAAGGGCGCAGGAACGGATGTTATCCGTATCAAGGGTGTGGAAAAGCTGCACCGCACGGAGTATACGATTATTCCTGACCAGATTGAGGCTGGTACGTTCATGTTCGCTGCAGCGGTGACAAAGGGCGATATTACTGTTAAAAATGTAATTCCCAAGCATCTGGAATCCATCAGTGCAAAGCTTTTGGAGATTGGCTGCGAGGTAGAGGAGTCGGATGATGCTGTCCGTGTGGTAGCTTCCAGACGGCTTTCCCATACACATGTAAAGACACTTCCCTATCCGGGCTTCCCGACGGATATGCAGCCGCAGATTGCGGTGGCGCTTGGACTTTCGTCGGGTACCAGCATCGTGACGGAAAGTATTTTTGAGAACCGCTTTAAATACGTGGATGAGCTGACCCGTATGGGGGCAAGCATCAAGGTAGAGAGCAATACAGCGATTATTGACGGTGTGGACCGGTACACCGGCGCGAGCATTACGGCACCGGATTTACGGGCGGGTGCAGCGCTTGTCCTTGCAGGACTGGCAGCGGAGGGCTTTACGACGATTGACGAGATACGTTATATCGAAAGGGGCTATGAGGATTTCCCACAGAAGCTGCAAAGCCTGGGCGCTCAGATTGAAATTGTGGATACGGAGAAAGCGTTGCAGAAATTCAGACTCAGAGTTGGATGAGCCTGAGCTCTGGAAAAATAAAAGATAAGATAATAAATCCCCTCTTTGCTAAAAAATGGCAGGAGGGGATTTTTGTCTGCTGTGCAGGCTTATAAAATGCTGACGATAGATAAATCTGGCTGCGCAGAAAGGTCAATATAACGGTTTGCAACCTTGACGGTCGGCGCAGAAATCTGCTGCCTGTTAATGTATACAATCTTGCCTTCTTCGCCATTGCTGAGCCGTACTGTATGAAGCAGATAGGTATTTACGATATTTTCCAGAAAGGTAAGCAGGTAGCCCGGCGCATATTTCTGATAGCCTTCCGCTTCAATCAGGGAAATGACATAGAACGGGCAGAGCGGACCTCTGTAAACTCTGGCTGAGGTCATTGCGTCATACACGTCTGCAAGACTGACAAGAGATGCAAGCGGTGAAATCTGCTCTCTCTGTAAGCCGAGCGGATAACCAGAGCCATCATAGCGCTCATGGTGCATCAGAGCGGCGTTGCAGATGCGCAGGTCTGCATTGCACTGTCTCAGCTTTTGATAGCCTTTTACGGTGTGCGTCTTTATGATTTCATATTCTTCATCAGAAAGCGCAGCCGGCTTTTTGAGAATCTCTTCGGGAACCATCAGCTTGCCGATGTCATGCAGCAGACCGCAGAGTGTTGCAAGCTCGACCTCTTCAGGGGAATAGTGCAGCCATTGCGCAAAAATATGGCAGATTAAAGCAACGTTGATGGCATGTGCATACGTTAAGTCATCATAGCTGCGCAGATTGGTAAGCATATCAAAAATGTTGACCCTGCCGTCGCTGGTATTCAATAAACCGATGAGGTCTGCCATCAGAGCGTCTGTATTAAGCGGTGTATTCTGCCGGACAATATCATTTAAGGAAGTTTCCAGAAGACTGATATCCTGATCGTATTTACGGGAAAAATTACGAAATTCCGGAGAAGTGCGTACACGTTCAGACAAAGAAATGTCATCTGGAATGGGAGGATTTGAAGTATCCTCGGAAGATTCGACCTTTACGGAAAAGATAGAATACAGCTCCAGTCTGGTAATAGAGCGGTCGGTAAGGACAAGCCCCTTTGGAAGCAGGAGCCTTGAGCTGCCCTCTGCATAAACATCCTCGGCGGTAATCATGCCGGGATACAGCTTTGCAATAGGTAAATTACGCATAAATAACCTTTGGTTTCTGTTGTATTTTTGAGATTAACAGTTACATTTTTATTATAAAATGTGGAAAAAAAGGTGTCAATGAGGCAATAGGACTCATTAACGATAAAATGAGCGCAGGAAAATGGTTGACAATGATGCTGCAGGGCAGTATGCTATTATAGATAGGAAAATTCCATATTGAACTTTTCTCTTATTCAGAGTGATGGAGGTACATAGGACCTGAGAAGTCACGGCAACCCCGTAAGGAAGGTGCCAACCTGAGCGAGCAGATCGAACAATAAGAGGATTTGAATATCAGAAACTGTCAAGTCCGCTTATTTGTAATAAGCGGTTTTTTTAATGCTTGGGAAAAGAAAATTTCCCGACATGCAGGAGGAAGAAAATGGAAAAACGTTTATTTACGTCAGAGTCCGTTACAGAAGGACATCCTGACAAAATGTGTGATGCGATTTCTGATGCGATTCTCGATGCGCTGATGGAAAAGGACCCGATGAGCCGTGTAGCATGCGAAACGGCAAGCTGTACCGGTTTTGTGTTGGTAACGGGTGAAATCACAACCAATGCTTATGTAGATATTCAGAAGATTGTACGCGATACCGTAAAGGAAATCGGCTATGACCGCTCCGAGTATGGCTTTGACGGCAATACCTGTGCCGTTATGGTAGCGATTGATGAGCAGTCCTCTGATATTGCAATGGGTGTGGACAAGGCTCTGGAAGCAAAGGAAAATAAGATGTCTGATGCAGAAATCGAAGCAACCGGAGCAGGCGATCAGGGTATGATGTTTGGTTATGCGACCAATGAAACGCCGGAGTATATGCCATATCCGATTTCCCTTGCACACAAACTGGCTTTGCAGCTTACAAAGGTAAGAAAGGATGGAACGCTTACCTATTTAAGACCGGACGGAAAGAGCCAGGTTTCTGTAGAATATGATGAAAACGGCAAGCCGAAGCGCCTGGAAGCAGTCGTACTTTCTACGCAGCATGACCCGGATGTTACACAGGAGCAGATTCATGCCGACATCAAAAAATATGTATTTGACCCGGTGCTTCCTAAAGAACTGGTGGATGCAGAAACAAAATTCTTTATCAATCCGACAGGACGTTTTGTTATCGGCGGACCGCACGGCGATGCAGGACTGACAGGACGTAAGATTATCGTAGATACTTATGGTGGCTATGCACGTCACGGCGGCGGTGCATTTTCCGGTAAGGACTGCACAAAGGTTGACCGTTCTGCAGCTTATGCAGCGCGCTATGTTGCAAAGAATATCGTAGCGGCAGGACTGGCTGAGAAGTGTGAGATTCAGCTTTCTTATGCGATTGGCGTTGCACAGCCTACTTCTATCATGGTAGACAGCTTTGGCACAGGAAAATTATCCGATGAAAAGCTGGTGGAAATCATCAGAGAAAACTTTGACCTGCGTCCGGCTGGCATTATCAAGATGCTCGACCTGCGCCGTCCGATTTACAAGCAGACGGCGGCTTATGGACATTTTGGACGCGACGATCTGTCCCTCCCCTGGGAAAAGACGGATAAAGCAGACATCTTAAAGAAATATCTGTAAAGTTGCTGCAATAAAAGAAAACTGACTGGAAAAAGCAGTCTTTCGTATGGGAAATTTCCTGTCGGCAGACTGCTTTCCTTTTTTTTTAAAAAACCTGCAAAGTGTAAGAAAATTGGACTTTATTTCTTGAAATGATTGTCAGAAGAAAGAGAGTATAGTATAATTCATCTTAATACCTGCAAAAAACGTTTTGTGAAAAACGGAGAGTGCAAAGATGGATAAAAAGGATACGGAAGAAGAGAGATTTTGGAAAAAAATCTGGAATTTTATAGCGCGTGATGTACAAAACGCTAATGAAACAAAAAGATCAGCAGTCATTATGCGAGTGTTTGCGTTGCTGATGAGTGTATATTTTCTTTTCCAGGGACTTGCATTATTGTTGTGCTGTGAAGAGATAAGCGCAGTAATCAGTGCTGTCTGTCTGTTTGGCTGTTTGCTGGCGTTTTATCTGACCTATAAAAACCGGACACGAGTTGTGCTGCATTATATGGTTATATCCATGACATTGTGGATACTTTTCTATGTCATTGTATATGGCTGGGAATGCGGCGTACAGCTTTTTATGTTTGTGCTTCTTTTGTTTACTTTTATTACAAGCCATACTTCTGTAAAACAGAAAATCTGTTTTGCTGTTTTTATGTGCGCAGTGCGGATGGTTATTTTTGGGTATACAAGAATTGCTGCTCCCATTATCCTGTTGAGCGCATCGGCAGAGCTGTTTTTGCAGACCATCAATACTATTGCGATTTTTGCTTTGATCACTGCAATTACGATTCTTTTCTGCAATGATTCCCTTGCAATGGAAAAAAAGCTTGTCATCTATAATGAGCGGCTGAAGGACGCATCACGCAGGGATCCGCTGACAAAGCTGTATAACCGCCGCGCGATGACAGAATATATGGAACAGATGGTAGAACGTCTGGATCGGTATGGAAACTGGTTCAATGTTGCGATTGGAGATATTGACTTTTTCAAAAAGGTAAACGATACTTATGGACATGAGGCTGGTGATCTCGTTCTGGTACAGGTCGCAGAGCTGCTGTCTGCCTATATGAAAAGCAAAGGCTGCGTCGGCAGATGGGGCGGCGAGGAATTTCTGCTTATTTTTAAGGATATTAACGGTGAAGAGGCGTATATTGAACTGGAGAAGATACGCTCTATGGTACAGCGGAAAAAGATTGTCTATAATGACCAGGAAATCTCTATCACAATGACATTTGGATTAGAGGAATACAGTTATAATAAGCCAGTTGATTACACGATAAATAATGCGGACCAGAAGCTTTATCTTGGTAAAAATCAAGGAAGAAACCGGGTTATTTTTTAAGACTGCCCTGCGGCTGCGCAGGCAGCTTATGCAAGGAGTAATGTTCTATGGCATTTGCACATCTTCACGTCCATACAGAATATTCTCTATTGGACGGCTCCAATAAGATAAAAGAATATGTAAAACGGGTAAAGGAGCTTGGCATGGACAGTGCCGCCATTACGGACCATGGGGTTATGTATGGCGTCATTGATTTTTACAGAGCGGCAAGAGAGGCGGGAATCAACCCTGTTTTGGGCTGCGAGGTCTATGTTGCGCCGGGCTCCCGTTTTGATAAGGAAGCGACTGTCGGAGAGGACAGGTATTATCATCTCGTACTGCTGGCGGAGAACAATACGGGCTATGCCAATCTGGTTAAGATTGTCAGCAGAGGCTTTACGGAAGGCTACTATTATAAGCCCCGTGTGGATATGGAGGTATTGCAGGAATTCCATGAGGGTATCATTGCGCTTTCTGCCTGCCTTGCGGGAGAGGTGCAGCGCAATATTGCGAAAGGGCTTTTGGAGGAAGCAAAGAGCGCGGCACGCAGATACGAGGCGTGCTTTGGAAAGGGAAATTATTTTCTGGAGCTGCAGGATCATGGTATCCCGGAGCAGAAAACAGTCAATACAGCGCTTTTACAGATGAGCCGCGAGCTGGATATTCCACTGGTTGCGACAAATGATGTACATTATACCTATGCGGCGGATGAAAAGCCGCATGACATTCTGCTCTGCCTGCAGACGGGAAAGAAGCTGACGGATACCGACCGTATGCGCTATGAGGGCGGGCAATATTATGTAAAAAGTGAGGAAGAGATGAAAGGACTGTTTCCTTATGCGTGGGAAGCAGTTGAAAATACGCAGCGTATTGCCGACAGATGCCATGTCGAAATCGAATTCGGCGTGACAAAGCTGCCTAAGTATGAGGTCCCCGAAGGCTATGATTCATGGAGCTACTTAAATACACTCTGTATGCAGGGCTTACAGGAGCGGTATCAGGAGGAGGACGAGAGGGAGGCTCTGGAAAAAATCGGCATGACCTTAAAGGAAAGGCTGGATTATGAGCTTTCCGTTATCCGCAGAATGGGGTATGTGGACTATTTCCTGATAGTATGGGATTTTATCAACTATGCAAAAAGCAATGGAATCGCAGTCGGACCTGGCAGAGGCAGCGCGGCGGGCAGCATCGTTTCCTATTGCCTGCATATTACGGATATTGATCCGATACGGTATCAGCTTCTGTTTGAGCGCTTCCTGAATCCGGAGCGTGTCTCAATGCCGGATATTGATATTGACTTCTGCTTTGAACGCAGGCAGGAGGTTATCGACTATGTAGGCAGAAAATATGGCAAGGACAAGGTCGTGCAGATTGTTACCTTTGGTACGCTGGCGGCAAAGGGTGTTATCCGCGATGTGGGGCGTGTCATGGATCTGCCATACAGCTATGTGGATTCGATTGCCAAGATGGTTCCGAATGAACTGAATATCACGCTGGAACGCGCGCTTTCCTTAAATCCGGAATTCCGTAAATTATATGAACAGGATGAGCAGGTGCATGAGCTGATTGATATGTGCAAGCGCCTTGAGGGGCTCCCGCGCCATACCTCGATGCATGCTGCGGGCGTCGTCATCTGTCAGAAAAGCGCGGACGAATTTGTGCCGCTCTCAAGGGGCTCCGATGGTTCTATCACAACGCAGTTTACGATGACGACGTTGGAGGAGCTGGGACTTTTGAAAATGGATTTTCTGGGGTTACGGACCCTGACAGTCATCCAGAATGCAGTGGAAACCATTCGCCGCGTTACGGGAAAAAGCATTGACATGCACCGGATTGATTACAATGACAAGGCGGTGCTGGACGCGATTGGAACTGGAAAGAACGAAGGTATTTTTCAGCTGGAAAGCGGCGGCATGAAAAATTTCATGAAGGAATTAAAGCCTCAGAATCTGGAGGATATTATCGCCGGAATTTCCCTGTACCGTCCGGGGCCCATGGATTTTATTCCAAAATATATTAAAGGAAAGAACAGCGGTGAGGAGATTACCTATCTCTGTCCGCAGCTAAAGCCGATTCTTGCGCCGACCTATGGCTGCATCGTTTATCAGGAGCAGGTTATGCAGATCGTGCGCGATTTGGGCGGCTATACGCTTGGCAGGAGCGATCTTGTGCGCCGTGCCATGAGTAAGAAAAAGCAGGCAGTCATGGAAAAGGAGCGGGCAAACTTTATCTTTGGAAATCCAAAGGAGGGTGTGCCGGGCTGTATTGCAAATGGGATACCGGAGCAGGTTGCAAGCCAGATTTATGATGATATGATGGATTTTGCAAAATATGCCTTCAACAAATCACATGCGGCATGCTACGCGGTGGTTTCCTATCAGACGGCATGGCTGAAGCATTATTATCCGCTTGCATTTATGGCGGCACTTTTGACCTCGGTTATTGACAATCCGAAAAAGGTTTCCGAATATATCCTGGCCTGCCGCAGCATGGGCATTTCCATTCTGCCGCCGGACATCAATTCGGGAGAGGCAGGATTTTCTGTGGCAGATGGAGCAATCCGCTATGCACTGACGGCGATTAAGAGTGTGGGCAGAGCGGTTATTGAGGACATTGTGGCGGAAAGAGATGCGCGCGGACCCTATCAGAATCTGAAGGATTTTATGACACGCTCGTCAGATATGGAGCTCAATAAGCGCGGTATTGAAAATCTGATTAAGGCGGGAGCCTTTGACGGTCTTGGCGGAACGCGGAAGCAGTTCATGAGTATTTATGTTCAGGTAATGGACAGCATCCACCAGAATAAGAAGAACAATCTGGCAGGACAGCTTACGCTTTTTGATTTTGCAGACGAGGCGGAAAAAGAAAATTACGACATCCGCATGCCGGACGTTGGAGAATATTCTAGAGAAATGCTGCTTGCTTTTGAAAAAGAGGTGCTGGGCATCTATATCAGCGGGCATCCGTTAGAGGAATATGAGAATATCTGGCGAAAGCATATTACTGCAACAGCAGCGGCTTTTCTGCTGGACGAGGAAACGGGAGCGGTTTCGCTGCGGGATGGCAGCAGTGCGGTAATTGGCGGTATCATAGCAGATAAGAAAATCAAATATACAAAAAACGATAAGGTCATGGCATTTTTGCAGATTGAAGATCTGGCGGGAACAGTGGAGGTCATTGTTTTCCCCAGAGATTATGAGAAAAATGCAGATAAGCTGGTTGTGGATAATAAGGTATTTGTCCAGGGCAGGGTAAGCATAGACGATGAAAAGGATGGAAAACTCATCTGCGAGCAGATTACGGCTTTTGATGAGCTGAAACGGACGCTCTGGATTAAATTTCCGACGATGGAGGATTACGAGACGGGCGCTGAGCAGCTTATGGAGCTTTTGAAAGAGAGCGATGGACGAGACGAGGTTGTGATTTATATTGAGAATCCCAAAGCCATGAAACGGCTGCCTGCAAATTTTGGCGTGAATGCTGGCGAGGCACTTGTAGCGGAGCTTGGCAGACGCTATGGCGGCGGAAATGTAAAAGTGGTATAAACTCCTTCGAATAAGCATTGAAATCACGGAAAAAACAGGGTAGAATGTAAGAGATTACAAGGAGGAAGCAACATGGCAAAAGAGATAAAGACAATCGGCGTGCTGACCAGCGGCGGCGATGCACCGGGTATGAACGCAGCGATTCGAGCAGTTGTCCGAAAAGCAATCAGCAATGGCGTGAAGGTAAAGGGTATTAAAAAGGGCTATCAGGGTCTTTTAAATGAAGAGATTATAGATATGGAAGCGCGCAGCGTTGCAGATACGATTCAGCGCGGTGGTACCATTCTGGGAACAGCAAGATGTCAGGAATTCCACACGGAGGAAGGTCAGGCAGAGGGCGCGGCAATCTGTCGTAAGCACAAGATTGACGGTCTTGTAGTCATTGGAGGTGACGGCTCCTACAGAGGTGCACAGGCGCTTGCAAGACATGGCATCAATACCATAGGCCTTCCGGGTACGATTGACCTCGACATTGCCTGTACGGAATATACGATTGGCTTTGACACAGCGGTCAACACCGCAATGCAGGCTATCGACAAGGTAAGAGATACCTCCTCCTCCCATGAAAGGTGCAGCATTATTGAGGTTATGGGCAGAAATGCAGGCTATATTGCACTCTGGTGCGGCGTGGCAAACGGCGCTGAGGATATTCTGCTTCCTGAAAAATATGATTATAACGAGCAGGAGATTATCAATAATATTATCCGCAACCGTAAGAAGGGAAAACGGCATCATATTATCATCAATGCAGAGGGTATCGGACATTCGACCTCTATGGCGAGAAGAATTGAGGCGGCAACCGGAATGGAAACCCGTGCGACGATTCTCGGCTACATGCAGCGCGGCGGCAGCCCGACCTGTAAGGACAGATTTTATGCGTCTATCATGGGTTCCTATGCGGCAGATATTCTGTGTGCAGGAAAATCCAACCGGGTTGTGGGCTATCAGCACGGCGAGTTTGTTGATTTTGATATTGAGGAAGCGCTTGCTATGCAGAAGGGTATTAACGAGTACCAGTATGCGGTAAGCAGAGCATTATCTTTATAATAGAAAAAAGGAGCTGCAACATGATTACAAGTCCGGCGAATGCAAGGATGAAAGCAGTGATACACATGCAGCAGAAAGCAAAGGCGCGGAGAGAGGCGGACGCTTTCCTGACGGAAGGGGTAAAGATGTTTCTGGAAGCGCCAATCGAGCGGATTCGGGAAGTTTATATTTCCGAATCCTTTTCCTGTTCTGGCAAAGAAAAGGAAGCTGCTGTTTTGGAAAAATTGAAGAAGGTGCCGCACGAGCAGGTTTCGGGAGAGGTTTTCCGCAGAATTTCAGATACCTGTGCGCCGCAGGGGATTTTGTGCGTGATGCAGGCGTATCATTATACACTGGAGGATTTGCTGAAAAACCAAAATCCATTGCTTTTGATTTTGGAGGATATACAGGACCCGGGCAACCTCGGTACGATGCTGCGGACCGCGGAGGGCGCAGGTGTGGATGGCATCCTGCTTTCCCAGAATACGGCGGATATTTATAATCCCAAAACGATTCGTGCGACAATGGGCTCCATTTACCGGATGCCGTTTTTCTATACGGCAGATTTAAAAGGGGCAATGCAGACGCTGCAGGCACGGGGCGTAGTGCTCTATGCGGCGCATCTTCGCGGCGAGAAGGCGTATGATGACTGCAATTATACAGGGGGCAGCGCTTTTTTAATTGGAAATGAAGGAAATGGATTGAAAAAAGAGACGGCAGAGCTTGCGGATATGTATATGAAAATTCCGATGGCGGGCAGTGTAGAATCATTGAATGCCGGAATCGCGGCGGGAATTTTGATGTATGAGGCGGCAAGGCAGAGGAGGAGAGCAGAATGAAAACAGGAATCATTGGTCTTGGAAATATGGCGTGCGCTATCTTGGACGGCATGTTAAAGGATGGCATTGTGACAAAGGACGAGCTGATCGGCTCTGCAGCAACCGAAAAAACCGTGCAGCGGATTGCAGAAAAATATGGCATTAAAACGACGCGGAGCAATGCAGAGGTCGCTTCTGATGCAGAGCTTTTGATTCTTGCGGTAAAACCGCAGTTCCTTTTGGAGGTAATTAACGAGATTAAGGATACGCTTCATGAGGATACGCTTCTGATTACGATTGCAGCAGGTAAGAAGATTGGCTGGTATGAGGAAGCCTTTGGTAGAAGGATTCATCTGGTACGCTGTATGCCGAATACACCGGCTATGGTAGGAGAGGGCTGCACAGCGGTCTGCGTAAATGAAAATGTGACGGAGAGCGAGAGACAGACTGCACTTCGGCTGCTTGGCAGCTTTGGCAGAACCTGTGAAATCCGTGAAAACCTGATGGATGCCTTTTCGGCGGTAGCGGGCAGCTCGCCAGCCTATGTTTTCATGTTTATCGAGGCGATGGCGGATGCAGGCGTTGCAGCGGGACTTCCCAGGGCACAGGCTTATGAAGCGGCGGCGCAGACCGTATTTGGCAGTGCAAAGCTGATGCTTCAGACCGGCAGGCATCCGGGAGACTTGAAGGATATGGTATGTTCCCCGGGAGGAACTACGATTCAGGGCGTAAAAGCGCTGGAAGAGCATGGCATGCGCGGTGCGGTAATGGATGCAATAGACGCCTGTGTAGAGAAAGCAAAAAGTTTGTAAAAATTTCCAAAAAACAGGTATAAAAACCCTCCAAAGCGTAAAAACTTGACAAAAAGAAAATCGTTTGCTATTATTTACCAAATGATTAACAAATTCGTAACAAATGAAATAACTATGAAATATAAAAAAAAACCTGCCCGCAGGGCAATAGGGAAAGGCGAATTTGTTTCCTGATTTTTTTGGAGGGTATTTATGAAGACAAAAGGCAGAAGGCTGCTACACCGATTGTCGGGCGTTCTGATAGGCGCAGCCGCATTTGGGCTTTTGCAGCTTACCGCCGTAGCGGCTGGCAGTACCGAAAGTCTGCATGCATCGGATGCAGGAGCAGCTACGGTTCTGGATGCGCCATTGACGGATCTGAAAAAGGAAGAGCGTCAGACGGCATCCTCTACTTCACACGATACGGAAAAAGAAAGCAGTCAGGATGCTTTAGAGGAGCCAGACTCGGAGGAGTCCAGTCTGGTGATGGCGAATGTACAGGACGCAGTAAATGTAAGAAAGGATGCCGATGAGGAATCGGACAAGGTTGGAAAGCTTTACAGAGACTGCGGCGGTGAAATCCTGGAACGCCGGAACGGCTGGACGAAATTAAAATCAGGCAATTTGACGGGCTGGACAAAGGACGAATATCTTCTTTTTGGCGATGATGCGCAGGAGATGGCAGAGGATGTAGGAAATCTGATTGCCACTGTTAATGCGGATGCACTGCGGATTCGAAAGGAGCCGGAGGAGGATGCAGGCGTATATGGTCTGGTTGGAAAAAACGAAGAGCTGGAAGCGGTAGAGGTCGTTGATGACGACTGGGTCAGCGTAGAATACGAGGGTGACATCGGATATGTTGCGGCAGCGTATACGACGGTTGAATTTGTAATCGATTCCGGTGAAACAATGGAAGAAATCAAGGCAAGAGAAGAAAAAGCGCTGGAAGAGAAGCGAAAGGCAGACGAGCAGAAGGCAAAGCAGAAGGAAAACATGGGCGCAGTTCCGGTTGAAGCGTCGGATGATGTGCTTCTGGCAGCGCTGATTCAGTGCGAGGCGGGCGGTCAGCCTTATGAGGGACAGCTTGCGGTCGGTGCGGTCGTTATGAACCGTGTGCGGAGCGGCGGCTATCCTGGTACAGTATCAGGTGTTATTTATGCTTCGGGACAGTTCCCGCCGGCGTTAAATGGTGCAGTTGCCAAAAAGATAGCAGCCGGTGTTAAGCCAAGCTGCTTACAGGCGGCGCAGGAAGCGATTGCGGGTGTTTCCAATGTAGGAACTGCTACGCATTTCAGAAGAGCCGGCGGTCACGATGGAATCGTTATTGGCAATCATGTATTCTGGTAAAGACAGTATTGGGAGGGGAAATACCCCTCCCTTTTTCCTGCTTGCCTGTCAAAGTGGAATATAGTAAGATAAAAGAGTGAATTTATATGGAAAGGAGAAGGCAATGCTGAATTGGAATATGGCGGTCGTGTGGCTGGTAATATTGGTTGCATGCCTTGCCCTGGAAATCGCTACTCTTGGACTGAGCTCTATCTGGTTTGCAATCGGCGCGCTGGCAGCAACCGTAGTCGCGCTTTTGCATGGTCCGTTATGGCTGCAAAATACACTGTTTGTTGCGGTTTCTCTGCTGCTTTTGTTTTTTACAAGGCCAATTGCAGTAAAATATTTTAATAAGGATCGGGTAAAAACAAACGTAGAGGGACTGATTGGGAAACAGGCAATCGTTATCAGTGAGATTGACAATCTGCAGGGAATCGGTCAGATTACGGTCGGCGGACAGGAGTGGAGTGCAAGGTCCATGGCGGATACTGTAAAATTCCCGGTGGGTACGGTGGTAGAGGTTACTGCGGTACAGGGTGTAAAACTAATTGTAAAAGAAAGAAAAGAGGAAAATTAAATGGGTGGAATTATTGTTATGCTGCTGTTTATCATTGTGCTCTGGGTGGCTGCATCCTGTGTCAGGATCGTTCCGCAGGCACATGCCTATGTCGTAGAGCGTCTTGGCGCTTATCAGGGAACCTGGGCGGTTGGTATTCATTTTAAAGTTCCGTTTATTGACAAGGTTGCAAGAAAGGTTGTCTTAAAGGAGCAGGTAGTGGATTTCCCGCCGCAGCCTGTTATTACAAAGGATAACGTAACGATGCAGATAGATACGGTTGTATTTTTCCAGATTACAGACCCGAAGCTGTTTGCTTACGGCGTTGAAAATCCCATTATGGCGATTGAAAACCTGACCGCAACGACACTTAGAAATATTATTGGTGAGATGGAGCTTGACCAGACGCTGACATCCAGAGAGGTTATCAACACCAAGATGCGTTCCTCTCTTGATATTGCGACAGATCCCTGGGGAATTAAGGTAAATCGTGTAGAATTAAAGAATATTATCCCGCCCGAAGCAATCCGTGACGCAATGGAGAAGCAGATGAAGGCAGAGCGTGAACGCCGAGAGTCTATCCTGCGTGCAGAGGGTGAGAAAAAGTCTACAATTCTGGTAGCAGAAGGAAAGAAGGAATCTGCAATCCTGGAAGCAGAGGCAGAAAAACAGTCTGCTATCCTGCGTGCAGAGGCACAGAAGGAGAAGATGATCCGTGAGGCAGAAGGTGAAGCGGAAGCAATCTTAAAGGTACAGCAGGCAACTGCAGATGGTATCCGTTTTATCCGTGAGGCTGGCGCAGATGAAGCTGTACTTCGTTTAAAGAGCCTTGAGGCTTTTGAAAAAGCAGCGGACGGACAGGCAACAAAGATTATTATTCCTTCGGAGATACAGGGTGCAGCAGGACTTGCAGCTTCTCTGAAAGGAATTCTGGAGAAATAGGGGAACGTACGATGGATTTAAAAGGACGGCATTTTTTAAAGCTTCTGGATTATACGCCGGAAGAAATCTTGTATCTGCTGAAGCTTGCGGCAGACTTAAAGGAAAAAAAGAAAAAGGGAATCTGCGTGGATGTGCTTCGCGGCAAAAATGTAGCGCTGATTTTTGAAAAAACAAGTACGCGGACGCGCTGCTCCTTTGAGGTAGCAGCACATGATCTGGGTATGGGAACGACGTATCTGGACCCGTCAGGCTCGCAGATTGGCAAAAAGGAGAGCATTGCGGATACGGCAAGAGTGCTTGGCAGGATGTATGAAGGCATTGAATACAGAGGCTTTGGACAGGAAGTTGTTGAGGAGCTTGCACGCCATGCGGGAGTACCGGTGTGGAATGGTCTTACAAATGAATTCCATCCGACGCAGATGCTTGCCGATATGCTGACAATTCAGGAGCATCTTGGCAGATTAAAGGGAATCCGACTGGTTTATATGGGCGATGCGCGTTACAACATGGGAAATTCCTATATGGTAGTCTGTGCAAAGCTTGGAATTCATTTTACAGCCTGCGCACCGAAGAAGTATTTCCCGGATGCAGAGCTGGTAAAGCAGTGTGAGGAAATTGCAAAGGAAACGGGTGCAAGCATTACGCTTTCTACAGACCCGGAGACGGCGGTAAAGGGAGCAGATGTCATCTGTACGGATGTGTGGGTTTCTATGGGAGAGCCGGACGCTGTATGGGAAGAAAGAATCAGAGAGCTTTCACCGTATCAGGTAAACCGTCATATTATGGAGCTTGCGGGTGAGCAGGCGATTTTTCTGCATTGTCTGCCGTCCTTCCATGATTTGAATACCAAGATTGGTAAGGAAATGGGAGAACGTTTTGGCATTACGGAAATGGAAGTAACGGATGAAGTGTTTGAATCGCCGCAGTCAGTCGTGTTTGATGAAGCGGAAAACCGCATGCACACGATAAAGGCTGTCATGGCGGCAACGTTGGGAGCGGCTCTGTGAAAATAGAAATATTAAAAATACTCCGCAGCACGGATGGGTATGTATCCGGGCAGGAGTTATGTGATAAGCTTGGCGTTTCACGCACCGCAGTGTGGAAGGTTATCGGCAGTCTGAAGGAAGAGGGCTATGAAATTGATTCTGTTTCCCGAAAGGGCTACAGGCTTTTGGCATCGCCGGATGTTGTGTCGGAGAGCGAGATTGCAAGCCGTATTTTGGACGGCGTATTCGGACAGAGAGTTGTCAGCTATGAGATAACGGATTCTACCAATACGAGGGCAAAGCAGCTCGCTGAGGAAGGCGCGGTACATGGAACACTTGTCGTTGCCAATATGCAGACGGCAGGCAAGGGAAGGCGCGGACGCTCCTGGCAGCAGGAGGAGGGAAGCGTGATTGCCATGTCTCTGCTTTTAAGGCCGACATTTTCGCCTGATAAGGCATCTATGCTGACGCTTCTGGCAGCGCACAGCGTTGCGGGAGCGATTGAGGCGGTGACAGGACTTCCTGCGGCAATCAAGTGGCCGAATGACATTGTGATTAACAGGAAAAAAACGGTTGGAATCCTGACCGAAATGAGCCTTGGCGTGGAGCAGGCTGCAATCGACTATATCGTAATCGGAATCGGAATCAATGTAAATAACACGGCGTTTCCAGAGGATATCCGGGATATGGCAACCTCTCTCTATCTGGAAAAGGGAGAGCGGGTGAGCCGGAGTGTACTCATTGCGGAAAGCATGCGAAGGCTGGAAGCAGATTACGAGGCGTTTTTAGAGACCGAGGATTTGTCTGCTATCCTGCAGGATTATAATACGCATTTAATCAGTATGAATAAGGAGGTCCGGGTGCTTGATCCTAAGGGAGAATATACCGGCATTTCCAGAGGAATGGATGCGCAGGGAGAATTGCTCGTGGAACGGGCAGACGGAGAAATCGTAAAGGTATATGCGGGCGAGGTGTCCGTAAGAGGATTGTATGGCTATGTCTGAAGAACGTATGATATTATGCGGCGCAAACGCTTATGATAAAAAATATTATTTTAACGAGACCTTTAAAAAGATTCCAACCTCCATTCAGGAAGAACTGCATGTTATCTGTGTCCTGTTTACAGAAGAGGTTGGCGGCATCTTTACGATTGTATTTGAACCGGACGGAGGCATTTCACTGGAAACGAATGCTGAAGAGGATGACATTTATTATGATGAAATCGGCAGCGGGCTTCTCGTCAGGGAGATTCAGCGTAAGCGGGCGGAGCTTTTACAGTCCCTGAGCCTGTATTACCGCGCCATTATTTTAAAGGAAGACCTGTCAGAGCTGCTTAAGGAGGAAGAGTGATACGGGAAGCTGTATCATGAAAAATGTGATGTTACTTGTTGTAGATGTAGGAAATACCAATATTACATTTGGCGTGTTTGAGGGAAAAAAGCTGTTAAAAAGCTTTCGGATTACGACAAAGCTGCCGAGAACTTCGGATGAGTTTGGCATAACCATGCGTGAACTGCTTCGTATCAACGGCATTACGTTAGAACAGATAAGCGGAGTAAGCATGGCGAGCGTTGTGCCGAATATTATGCACTCCCTGACTGGCGCAATGGTAAAATATATCGGCAAAAAGCCATTGATTGTCGGACCGGGTGTAAAGACCGGCATTAAGATTGCGGGTGAAAATCCACGTTCCATTGGTGCGGACCGTATCGTGGATGCAGTGGCTGCGTATGAAAAATATGGCGGACCGGTACTGGTGCTTGATTTTGGAACAGCGACGACCTACGACCTTGTGCGGGAGGATGGAAGCTTCAGTGAGGGCGTAACGGCGCCGGGACTTCGCATTTCCCTGATGGCGCTTTCGCAGGAGGCGGCAAAGCTGCCGGAGGTTGAAATTCGCAAGCCAAAGTCTATTCTGGCGCAGGAAACGATTTCCAGTATGCAGGCAGGTCTTGTATATGGGCAGATCGGACAGACGGAATATATTGTAAAGCAGGTAAAGAAAGAAACCGGCTATACGGATTTAAAGGTTGTTGCAACGGGCGGACTTGGAAGGATGATTTCGGAAGAAACCGATGCAATCGACATTTATGACAGTGCGCTGACGCTGGACGGATTGAGGATTATCTACGAAAAAAATGCAGAAATTACCGGGAGAGGAAAATGACAGAAAAGCTGCTGCATGAGCTGCGGATAGGCGACGTAGTTCTTGACAACAATATAATACTGGCTCCTATGGCAGGTGTAACAGACCTGCCTTTTCGTTTGCTCTGCGCAGAAAACGGTGTTGGATTGTCCTGCATGGAAATGGTCAGTGCAAAGGCGATTTTATACCGGAATCGGAATACGGAGAGTCTTTTGGAAATTCATCCGGATGAGGGGAAGGTATCCTTACAGCTCTTTGGCTCTGAACCTGACATTGTCAGCGAGATGGCAAAGCAGATAGAGGAAAGACCATTTGCGATTCTGGATCTCAATATGGGCTGCCCTGTTCCTAAGATTGTCAATAATGGAGAAGGCTCGGCGCTGATGAAAAATCTGCCGCTGGCAGGCAGACTAATAGAGAAAACGGTGCGTGCGGTTAAGAAGCCGGTAACAGTGAAAATCCGCAAAGGCTTTGATGAGGCGCATGTCAATGCAGTTGAGCTGGCGCATATTGCACAGGAATCTGGCGCGGCGGCGGTAGCAGTGCATGGCAGAACCAGAGAGCAGTATTATGCCGGAACGGCGGACTGGAACATTATCCGCAGGGTGAAGGAGGCAGTTTCCATACCGGTAATCGGAAACGGCGATGTGACAGACGGCGAAAGCGCGGCGCGTATGCTGACAGAAACCGGCTGCGACGGTGTCATGGTCGGCAGGGCAGCGCGGGGAAATCCATGGATTTTTGCAGAAATAAAGGCATTTCTGGAGAGCGGAGAAATTTTAGAAAGACCGTCTGCTGAGCAGGTAAAAGAAATGATTCTGCGCCACAGCAGGCTGCAGCTTGCCTGCAAGGGAGAGTATATCGGAATCCGGGAGATGCGTAAGCACGTATCCTGGTATACGACAGGCTATCCTCATTCTGCCCAAATCCGCCTGCGGATTAACGAAGCGGAAACGATGAAAGACTTAGAGGAGGTTCTTTCAGAGCTTTGGTAAGCATATCGTTAGGATATGGATAGAATTATTTTTGTGGATGCAAAAGCGCTTAAAACGGATAAAAAGAGCAGAAAGCAAAAGTTTTTATGCGCGCTTAAGCTGCTTTTGGGACAATGCTTTCCTGTGCAGAAAAAGGAAGCGGACTTTTTAGGGTATCCGGTAGAAGCCTATCTGATTTTGGGAACAGAGAGACGGACTGCGGCAGCCATTTTTAAAGAACTGGAGCAGAATGAAGATTTGCAGGGGCTTTCCTTCTGGGAACGGCGGCGGATTTTCTGCTTCTTTAAAACGCTTCGGAAAATGGATAAAGAAATTGCGGGAAAGCGGGCGTTCCTTTTTTGCACGTGGGAGCAGAGACCGTATCCGGCGGAGCTTGTCCTTGCTTTTTACGGGGAGCTTTACAGGATGCGGCAGGCAGTGCGGGAGGCGCAGCAGCTCATTTTGTTTGACGGTGAGGGCGCGTATCCCTTTGCGCAGAGCGTGTATTTTAGGTTTAATTACATGACGGTTGTAACGGACTGCTGCAAGGATTGGGAAGCGTTTATAGAAATGGCGTATGAGGAATATGGGCTGTCAGTACGGTGCATAACAGGACTGAAGGGAATAAAGTTCAGTAGCAAAAAGACACTGGCTGTTGATTTTTGTAAAAGAGCAAAGAAAGACCTTACAGGACTTCCGGCAGACTGCGTATATCTGGATTTTTGTGAGGATGAGGATAAACGGCGGCGGATTGGCGCAAAAAGCCCGAAAACAAGCTATATTTCTCTGTACAATGCCCTTGACACTGCCTTGAAAGATACGGTATAATACGGAAGTTATGAGCATGGGAACATGCGCGCAAAAACGGAAAAGATTGCGATATGGAGAGGTGGCGCACATCATGGAAGAGAAGAAAAATATATTAACGTATGAGGGACTTAGAAAATACGAGGATGAACTGCACGAACTGAAGGTAAATAAGCGTCAGGAGGTTGCCCAGAAGATTAAGGAAGCAAGAGAGCAGGGCGACTTATCCGAGAATGCAGAATATGATGCTGCGAAGGATGAACAGCGCGATATTGAGGCAAGAATCGAAGAGCTTGAAAAAATTCTGAAAAACGCAGAGGTCGTTGTAGAGGATGAGGTTGATCTGGACAAGATTAACATTGGCTGCCGCGTCAAAATTCTGGATTTGGAATATACGGAAGAGCTGGAATATAAAATTGTAGGCTCTACAGAAGCAAACAGCTTAAAGGGCAAGATTTCAAATGAGTCTCCTGTCGGAAAAGCGCTGATTGGCAAAAAGGTTGGAGATGTTATTGAAGTGGAAACGCAGGCAGGCGTTTTGGAATACAAGGTACTGGAAATTCAGAGAAGCAATTAAGAGGAGCATGAAACGTGGGAGAAGCACAGAATAAGCCGCAGGAGCAGGATTTAGGTCAGCTTCTGAAAGTTAGAAGAGAAAAACTGGCAGCACTTCAGGAAAAGGGAAAAGATCCTTTTCAGATTATGAAATATGATGTAACGCATCACAGCATGGACATCAAGGACGCATTTGATGAGCTGGAGGGAAAGAGCGTTTCTGTAGCAGGACGTATTATGTCCAAGCGTGTTATGGGAAAGGCTTCCTTTTGCAATATTCAGGATTTGAAGGGAAATATTCAGTCCTATGTTGCCAGAGACAATATTGGAGAAGAGTCTTACGCAGAGTTTAAGAAATATGATGTAGGCGATATTGTTGGCATCCGGGGAGAGGTCTTTAAGACAAAGACAGGAGAAATCTCGGTACATGCCAGTGAAGTAACGCTTTTGTCAAAGAGCCTGCAGATTCTTCCGGAAAAATATCATGGTCTGGTGAATACTGACCTGCGTTATCGCCAGCGGTATACTGACCTGATTATGAATGAGGACGTAAAGGATACCTTTATTAAGCGTTCCAGGATTATCAGCGCAATCCGCCGTTTCTTGGATTCACAGGGCTTTATGGAAGTAGAGACGCCGATGCTCGTTTCCAATGCGGGCGGTGCTGCAGCAAGACCGTTTGAGACTCATTTCAATGCACTGGATGAGGATTTGAAGCTTCGTATTTCTCTGGAGCTTTATTTAAAGAGACTGATCGTAGGCGGACTTGAGCGCGTCTATGAAATCGGCAGGGTATTCCGTAATGAGGGACTTGATACGAGACACAATCCTGAATTTACCCTGATGGAACTGTATCAGGCATATACGGATTATCACGGCATGATGGATTTGACAGAAAATCTGTATCGTTTTGTAGCGCAGGAGGTGCTAGGAACGACAGTGATCACTTATAAGGGAATCGAAATGGATCTCGGCAAGCCGTTTGAGCGTATCACGATGGTGGATGCTGTCAAGAAATACGCAGGTGTTGATTTCAATGAGATTCATACACTGGAAGAAGCAAGAGCGGCTGCAAAGGAAAAGGGCATTGCTTATGAAGAACGTCATAAAAAAGGCGATATTCTGAACCTGTTCTTTGAAGAGTTTGTAGAGGAGCATTTGATTCAGCCAACCTTTTTGATGGATCATCCGGTAGAAATTTCACCGCTGACAAAGAGAAAACCGGATAACCCAGACTATGTAGAGCGCTTTGAGTTCTTCATGAACGGCTGGGAGATGGCAAATGCTTATTCTGAGTTAAACGACCCGATTGACCAGAGAAAACGTTTTGAGGCGCAGGAGGAGCAGTTTGCGCAGGGCGATGAGGAAGCAAACCATACCGACGAGGACTTCTTGAATGCGCTTGAAATCGGCATGCCGCCCACTGGCGGAATCGGCTATGGCATCGACCGTATGGTAATGCTGCTGACAGATTCACCAGCGATAAGGGATGTATTGTTGTTCCCGACGATGAAGTCATTGGATGGTGGAAGCAAGGAAAATAAGGCATCCAAGAGCAATACAGCAGAAAAT
>CAKRYY010000010.1 GCA_934432885.1 uncultured Lachnospiraceae bacterium | reverse complement strand
TTACCACACCATTTTCGATAACATCCCCCACCAGAAGATTATCTATGAACTTTTCATTTTTCTCCATATCCGCCTGCAAAATTTCTTCTGCCTCTCTGGATTCCGTTACCTCCTTGAGCACAGAAACACCCTGAGAATACTTGAAAATATCCATCTGAATCTCTTTATCATAGGTCAGCAGCTTTAAAAACTCCCACGCCAGACGCTCCTGCTTGGTATGATTGCTGATTCCAATCAAAAGGGTGTTGATGACAGAAGTATTACCGCCGTTTTTGCCTGCGGGCAGCGTAATGCAGTCCCATTGAAATTTGGTATACTTTTTGATTTTATAGGGATAGGTTTTATAGGTGCGGTACTCCGTAAACGGCAGCGGCATAAACGCCACATTGCCGCCATCAAAATCATCCCTCGTCACCTTCTGCATCCCGTTTAAATCGGAAATCTGTTTGGTAAAACGTACCGCCTCTGTTACCTTATCATCGTTAAAATAGCTTTCTGTCCCGTTTTCATCAAACAGCTTTGCTCCATTGGAATATACTGCTTCCGTCCAGCCATAATTGTAGGTGCCAAACTGGTCAATCAGACCGTCGCCGTCCTTATCCTTCGTCACACGCTCGGAAATCTGATACAAGTCATCCCAGGTCCAGTCATTGTCCGGCACTGTCAGTCCCTCCCGCATAAGCAGGGACTTATTGACAAACATCAGCGTAGGCACTGTTTCATAAGGAAGCGCATACTGTCTTCCGCCATATTGCCCCGCCTGCAGGGTCGTGGCATAATAATTCTCCTTCTGGAACTGTGAATCATTTCCCATCAGAGGTTCTAAATCCTTCATAATACCGATTTCCGCAAACTGGTTAAAGTCCTCACCCAACACCATAAAAACATCTGGCTCTTTTCCACGTAAAAGCTGTCTGGAAAACCACTCTGAATAATCCTCCTTCCGGATGCCGCTGTAATAATGCACCCTGACATTTGGATACGTGCTTTCAAATTTTTCAACTGCTTTGTCAATAATCACATAGCTGTTCGCATTTGCCACATCCCAGTTGCTGCCCGCAAAGATTCCTACCTCAAGAACTCTGACGTGGTGCTGGCGGTACCATAAAAAGCCGCCCAGCAGCAGAATAAGACAGACAATGCCGATTCCAAAGCTTAACTTTTGTTTTCTGCTCATATATGCTCCGGCTTTCTTTTGCTGACACCCGTCTGTACCGCCCAGATTGCAAGCTGCGTACGGTCACGCAGCCCCAGCTTGTTCAGAATTGTACTCAGATAATTACGCACAGTTCCCTCTGACAGATTCAGGTTTTCTGCAACCTCCTTATTGGATGCACCATATTCCACCTGCTCAATAATTTTCCATTCTGTCTTTGTCAGCTCCTTTTCATTGCGTTCTTCTACCTGAATGGAAAAATCGGCTCTCGCCATCTGGGAGAAAAGCTTCACAACCTTTGTCGCAATATCGGGGTTAATCATTGCACAGCCACTATGTACCTTATGGATTGCCTCCACCAGCTCATCCATCGAAACACCCTTAAGCAGATAGCCGCTCGCTCCAAATTTCAGTGCATCGTATACAAACTCATCGTCATCAAAGGTTGTCAGGATAATGATTTTTACCTTTGGATAATTCTCTTTGATGATTTTCGTACACTGTACGCCATCCATTTTAGGCATACGGATATCCATTAAAATTACATCCGGCATTTCCTTGCGGATGCTCTGGATAACCTCCTGTCCATTGCTGACAGTCCCTGTTACCGCAATGCCCTCCTTCGTATTCAATACGATTTGCAGGCTCTGACGAATCAGTTCCTGATCGTCTGCAATCAATACTTTAATCATATTCTTCACCCCACCTGATTGGTATTCTGGCGATTACGCCGAAGCCTTCCCCATTTTCACTCTCAAACTCCACCGTTCCATTCAGCATGCCAATCCGTTCCATAATATGCTTTGTTCCAAAACCATTTTTAATCTCTGCACAGCCAATTCCGTTATCCCGAATCGTTAAAAGCACCTGATCCTCCTGCTTTTTCATGACAATCCGTACCCGGCTCGCCTTTCCATGCCGCATTGCATTGGTCAGGCTTTCCTGAATAACGCGATAAATCGCACTTTCCTCATCCTCATCAAATTTAAGCGGTCTGATTTCACAGTCAAAGAAGATTTCCATATCGGTAATCGACTTCATATCCGTAATCATCTTTGTGATCGCAGCTTCCAGACTAAGCCGTTCCAAAGAGTCCGGCTTCAATTCATTTACCGAGCGCCTGATGTCCAAAAGACCATTTCTCGCAACCGCCGAGAGCTTCTCCAGATGCAATTTTGCTTCCTTCGGAGCAGCCTCTACTGTGGCAATGCAGGCATCTATTCCAACAGAAAGCCCTGTCAGCGTATGTCCCAGCGTATCATGGATTTCTCTTGCAAGACGGTTTCTTTCTTTCGTTTCACCCATCCGCTCCGTAATCTTGGCATACTCCTCAAGTTGATTATTAGCATTCTGCAGATCTGCATTGGTACGCCGAATCTCCTCATATAAGAGATTGACCTCTTCGATCGTTCCTCTCTGCTGCTGAATCATCAAAATGCAGTAAATCATGAACAGAATGATATTAAGCGAGCTTAACAGGTTTGAGACAATCACAAGGTATTGCTGTACCGATGCCTCATAATAATTAAAATAATTGTTGAGGGAATACAGGTCGTAATTTAACGAAAGGAGCTTCGAATCTGTCAGCAGAAAGCTCATAAGCGCCAGACCAATCATCATATATTTCCCCTTATCGCCCTTGACATAAAGAATGATTCCGGTAAACACCAGAAAGAAAATACCGTTATAGTTAAAATTAAGGACAACTACAATAATTGCGCTGACTGCAAAATCCATTACCAGCGATACATAAATTGCCTTCGTCTGTTTCAGATAATTTGCTTCTCTTGCAATAAAGTTCAAAATCAGAAACGCATACAGAAGCAGGACAATATGTACATTCGCCCAGGGTCTGACCGGAATCGCCGCTACCGTATCCAAAAACTCCCGTGCAACATATTCCGAACAGATTTTTTCAGTTGTTACTGCAATCGAGCAGGATACGAAAAGTACCGCGATAAAATTCACGATCATCATTGCAACCCTGATGTCGCGGAGCTTCAGCTTCTGCATACCGTCTCTCCTTACTGCCAGCCCGCAAGGTCAAACTGACTGATATTATCCTTCGTAATCATTGTTACCGGTACGATTACCAGCTTTTCCACTTCCTTGCCCTCCAGATAATCATACGCCATCTCAAGCGCCTGGTTGGCAATGACTATAGGTCTTTGGGCACTGGTTCCTTCCATATACCCCTCGTTAATCATGACCTTGCCATCCGGCGAACCGTCAATTCCATAAATCAGGATACCCTCCTGCCGTTGATTCATCTGCAAGGCAGCAAGCGCTCCCAATGCCGTCGGGTCATTTCCGCCAAATACGACGTCAAAGGTCGTATCCGTGTGCAGTAAGCCCTCCATTGCTTCCATTGAAACCTCAAGCTCGCCCTTTCCATGAAGCTGCGCCACTACCTGATACCGGTCATGACCGGCAATGGTATCCAGAAAGCCCTGTTTTCTGTCATCAATGGATTTCGTGCCGGGGCTGTCCAAAATCACAATCCGCGCCGAGTCCCTCTTTTTCATCATATCCTGCGCACACTGCACGCCTGCGCCATAGTTATCTGAAAGAATAGAAAATACGACATATTCGTCATCATATACCAGCGTATCGATTACAAATACCGGAACATTTGCTTCATGGCAGGCAATCAGCGCCGGTCTTACAGTTTCCCAGTTTACGGGATTTAAGAAAAGAGCCGTAATGCCCTCCTCCAGCATATCCATAATCTGCTCATTCTGCTTTTCCTGATTCTGCGCCGGGTCACGGTAAACAAGAATATCGCCGTTTGCCTCAACGATTTCCTCTATCTGCGCATTCATATCCTGAAAATACGGATTGTTCATCGTCATATAAGTTGCACCGAATTTTCTCGGCTGTGTCTGCAGAAACACATTCCTATCGCGTCCGCTTCCGCAGCCATAGCAGACCAAAAGCAGCACCGTAGCTGCCAGCATTACGGCAAGCGCCTCATATAAAACAATTTTCCGCTTCTTTACCTTCTTTTCCATTTCCTGCTCTTCTTTGACGGACACTTTTCCCATTATCGTTCATTTTGCTCGTTAAGGGATTGAAAATATGAAGCTGCCGTTATGGCTCCATACTTCCAATCCCTGCTTTTGTTTTTATATGTTATTATACCATATTTCCTACAGTTTGGATTTCTTGTTACGGATATAATCTACAAATACCGCAAGTAAAATAACGCATCCTTTTACAACGTACTGCCAGAAGGAATTAACATTCATCAGGTTCAGACCATTGTTCAAAACACCGATAATCAATCCGCCGATGATGGTTCCGCCAATCTTACCGGAGCCGCCTGCCATACTGGTGCCGCCGACAACAACGGCTGCAATGGCATCCATTTCTGCACCATCTCCTGCAGTCGGCTGTCCTGAATACATACGGGATGCCAGTACGATACCTGCCAGACCTGCCATAATGCCAGAGTAGGTATGTACAAGGAATTTTACTCTTGCAACGCTGATACCGGAAAACTCTGCTGCCTGTGCGTTACCGCCGACGGCATATATATGCCGTCCCAGCTTTGTCTTGTTCATAATAATTGCTGTAATGATGAGTACGACTGCTAAAATACATACTGGTGTCGGTACCGGTCCGATATAACCAGCTCCGATAAACTGCCATTCCTTTGTTACAACACGCACTGGTGAACCGCCTGTGTATACATAGGCAAAGCCCTTGGCAATATTCATTGTCGCCAGCGTTACGATGAATGCAGGAATCGTAGTCTTTGCAATTACCCAGCCGTTAAACATACCTACAACCAGACCGATCAGCACGCCGCATACGATAGCTGCTGCAATCGGCATATTATATCTTGACACACAGCCCGCTGCCACACAGCCGGACAATGCGATAATTGAACCAACGGAAAGGTCGATGCCCCCGAGGATAATTACCATTGTCATACCACATGCCAGATACAGGTTAGTTGAAATCTGACGCAGAACGTTAAATACATTTTTCTGTGTCAAAAACGAGGTATTTGTCAGCGGATTTACCGCAAGAAAAATACATAATGCAAGTAATGCGAGAATAATACCCAAATTTTCTTTAAAATACAGTTTTACTGCTTTTCCGAATCTTGAACCTGCAGCACTCTTTGCTGCTTTTTCCTGAGCCATGCTTTTTTCCTCCTGTTTCCTTTAGTTTGCTGCAAGCTTCATAATCGCTTCCTGCGATACCTCATCCCGGTTCAGGCACCCGGTAATCGTTCCTTCGTTCATAACATAAATACGGTCGCTCATATTGATGATTTCCGGCATTTCAGAGGAAATCATAATAATCGACATCCCGTTTTTCACGAGCTCGTTCATGATTGCATAAATCTCAGATTTTGCACCTACATCCACACCTCTTGTCGGCTCATCCAAAATCAGGATTTTGGGATTGGTTGCAAGCCATCTTCCAATGATAACCTTCTGCTGGTTTCCGCCGGAAAGGTTTCCTGCAAGCTGTTCCTGAGACGAAGTCTTGGTTGAAAGCATATCGATGTATTTCTGCGTAATCGCTTCTTCCTTTGCGCTGTCTACAAAAATACCCTTAATAAAATCACCCAGTACCTCTATTGTCGAATTGTACCGTACACTCTGTACCTTATAGAGCGCTTCCAGCTTACGGTCCTCCGGCACCAGCGCAATTCCCTGTTTCATTGCTTCAATCGGATTTTTAATATGTACTGGCTTGCCGTCAATCTCGATTTCGCCCTTATAGTCCTTGGTCAGACCAAATATACATTTCATGACCTCACTGCGCCCTGCGCCTACCAGTCCGGCAAATCCTACGATTTCTCCGCGTTTTACCTCAAAGCTTGCGTCCTGCGCCATTTTTCCATCAGAAATATGGCTGCACCGCAAAACAGTCTCTCCGGGTATCTGGAAATCTCTTGTATAATAGTTGGTAAGCTCACGTCCTACCATCATTGCAATCAGTTCGTCCTTGTTGGTCTCTTTAACCACCTTCGTCCCGACATATTCACCATCCCGCATAACGGTAACTCTGTCACAAATCTGCTCCAGCTCACTCATCTTATGGGAAATATAAATAATGCCTACGCCCTTCTTTACGAGACTCCGCATCGTTTCAAAAAGGAAATCCACTTCCTTATCAGAAATGGAGGACGTCGGCTCATCCATAACAAGGATTTTGGAATTGAAGGAAATCGCCTTTACAATTTCAACCATCTGCTGCTGCGCAATGGTCAGGCTTCCTACTAAAGCGTCCGCCGATATTTTCATATTATTGGCGTCCAGAAGTGCCTGCGCATCCTCGCTCATCTGTCTGCTGTTGACAAATCTGCCCTTTAAAGGCTCTCTTCCCAGGAAAATATTTTCTGCCACTGTCATGTGCGGTACAAGCACCAGCTCCTGATGGATAATCGCAATTCCATTTTCCTGCGCCGCCTTAACGCCATCGATTACAACCTTTTTCCCTTCTATATAAATTTCTCCTGCCTCTGCAATATAAATACCTCCCAGAACCTTAATCAGCGTGGATTTTCCCGCACCATTCTCTCCGAGAAGCGCATGTACCTCTCCCGCCTTTACTGTGAGGTCTACATTATTCAGAGCAATTACGCCGGGAAAGCGTTTTTGAATTCCCCGCATCTCCAGCAAATATTCTCCTGCCAACCCCTATCACCTTCCTTTACATTCTACGATGTAGAAAAGGGGCTGTTTTGCTAGCCCCTTTTTTACTTTCACTGCCTAATTGCTTACTGCCATCCATCTGTGCCGTAATCAGCAACGTTGTCTGCGGTAATCAGGAATGTCTCTACCGGATACTTAGCGTCTACCTTTTCGCCTGCAAGATATTTGTACATGATTTCTACAGATTTCTTTGCAATGCTGATCGGAGACTGTGCGCCAGTTCCTTCAATCAGAGAGTTTCCGGATGCAAGCTCTGCCTTGATGTCAGGAGAACCGTCTACACCGTAAATCTTGCAGTCTGTTAAGCCTGCTGCGTTTGCTGCTGCAAGTGCGCCAAGTGCTGTCGGGTCATTTCCACCAAAGATTGCTACAACATCGCTATGTGCCTGAAGAAGGTCTTCTGCGATTCCCATGGATACTTCCAGATTTCCCTTTGCATCCTGCTGTGCAACGATGTCAAAGCCCTTGTCCTTGATTGCATCCAAAAAGCCGTTTGTTCTGTCTGTTACAGAATTCATGGTCGGAGAATCCAGTACGATAATCGGGCCGCCGTCCGGGCATTTCTTTACGAGGTCTTCACCACATACATAACCTGCATTGTAGTTATCAGAACCTGCATAAGATACCAGATAGCTCATATCAGCAACTTCTGTATCGAAACCAACAATCGGAATACCTGCTTCCTTCAGAGCGTCTAATGCAGGAAGGATACCTTCTGCTTCTGCCGGGTTCATGAACATTGCATCGATTCCCTGTGCGATTAAATCTTCTACACCGCTGATCTGGCGGGTAACGTCGTTTGCAGGGTCAAAGGATACCAGTGTATCGCCGTTTGCCTCTACCTCTTCACGAATTGTCTGCTCAAGGATTACGAAGAACGGGTTGGAGCCATCCATACAGGTATATCCAAACTTGTAACCGCCTTCCGGTCTTTCGCCAACTGCTGCCTGTGCTTCCGCTACTGCGGTTTCCGCGGTCTGCTCTGCTGCCTGCTCTGTTGCCGGAGCTGCTGCATCTGCTGCAGGTGCTGCTGTCTCTGCTTCCTTTGAGCCGCATCCAACGAGCATGGCTGCTACCATTGCTACGCTTAAGATTGCGCTTAAAACTTTTCTTTTCATTTGCCTTTCCTCCCAAACATGGTTTGTTTTCTGTTACAATGTTATCTTACTCATTCTAAGGAAAAGGCACACCTGTTTTTTGTAATCACTTTTACATGACAAATGTCACTTTTTTTGCTCCCAAATATGACATTTGTATGACTTATGTGCACGGGCAGGTATCAAAAAAGAGCCCAGTGCAAAGCACCGGACCCTTTTTTGATTAGATAATGGGAATACCCAAAAATCCCTGTTTAATTCTTTCCGCCCTTCTTGGAAATTACATCGAAGATAACGGCTGCCAAAAGTACAAGACCCTTTACAACCTTCTGGTAGTTGGCATCAACACCCATGATACTCATACCCAAGTTGATAACACCCATCAGAACTGCACCAACGATAACGCCCGGTACTGTACCGGTTCCGCCGTAAGCAGAAGCGCCGCCGATGAAGCAGGAGCCGATTGCATCCATTTCGTAGTTCTGACCATAAGTTGGCTGTGCAGAGGTCATACGTGCGATTGTCAGCATACCTGCAAGTGCAGATAAAAAGCCCATATTTGTATATGCAATGAAATATACCTTTTCTGTGTTGATACCGGAAAGCTTTGTAGCCTTCTCGTTGCCGCCGACTGCGTAGAAGTAACGTCCTGTCGTTGTCATGGAGGTAATGTAGCCATAGATAACAACAACAATCATAACCCAGATCAGAGCTGTCGGAATACCTTTATACTGTGCCAGCTTATAGGTAAATGCGAGGATAACAAGACAGATAAGAATCATCTTTGCCATTGCAGGCGCAAGTGCTTCCATCTCATAGCCCTTCTTCGCTCTTGCCATACGTCCCTTTAAAATCGTAATAACATAGACTGCACATGCCAGGACACCAATAATCATACAGGTCAGATTCAGACCTTCACCGCCGCCGATAAAATCCGGTATATAGCAATCAGCACCGCCGCCGAACAGCTTTACGAAGAACTCATTGGTAATGGATACTGTCAGACCCTGTAATACAACGTTGGAAAGTCCTCTGAATACCAGCATACCAGAAAGTGTGGTAATGAATGGAGGAACATGTACGAAGGCAATCCAGAAGCCCTGCCATGCACCGATTGCAGTACCTACCAGTACCATAACCAGAATGGATACCCATACATTTACGCCCTTGGTTTCCATCAGGGTTGCACCGATTGCACCAACAAAGCAAACAACCGAACCTACGGAAAGGTCGATGTTGCCACCGGTCAGGATACATAACAACATACCAGTTGCAAGTACAAATACATAAGCGTTCTGCGCAATCAGGTTACTTACGTTCTGGGGAAGCAGGATTTTCCCGCCCGTCTTCCATGTGAAGAACAGGGTAACCAGAATCAGCGCAATAATCATCGTATACTTTTTAATTCCTGCTGAAATTTTTGCTTTATCCATTGTTTACGCTCCTTTGCTAGCACTAGATTTTAAAATGTGTGACATGATAACTTCCTGTGTTGCTTCCTTGCCATCCAGTTCTCCGACAATCCTGCCCTCATTCATGACATAAATCCGGTCGCACATACCAAGGACCTCAGGGAGCTCAGAGGAGATCATGATAACCGACTTGCCCTCAGCTACCAACTGGTTGATAATACAGTAAATCTCGTATTTTGCACCTACGTCGATACCTCTGGTCGGTTCATCCAGAATCAGCACATCCGGATCAGCGAACATCCATTTTGCAAGCAGTACCTTCTGCTGGTTACCACCACTTAAGTTACCTACGTTCTGTTCTACTGTCGGACATTTCGTTTTCAGCTTTTCCTTATATTCTACGGCAACTGCATACTCTTTATCTTTATCAATAATGGTATGGCTGCTGACAGCGTCCAGATTTGCCATCGTCGTATTGATTTTAATCGGATTGCTCAGGATAAGACCATTGCCCTTTCTATCCTCTGTTACATATGCAAGCTTATTTTTGATTGCGTCGCGCACCGAATGTAAATGTACCTCTTTGCCATTGATAAAGAGCTGTCCGCTGATATTTGTACCGTAGCTCTTTCCGAATACGCTCATTGCAAGCTCAGTTCTTCCTGCTCCCATCAGTCCGGAAATTCCTACTACCTCGCCTCTTCTGACATTGATGTTAACATTGTCAACAACCTTACGCTCTGTATAAAGAGGATGATATACATTCCAGTCTTTTACTTCAAGCAGGATATCTCCAATCTTTACATCCTTGCGCTTCGGGAAACGGTCTGTCAAATCACGGCCTACCATGCCTTTGATGATACGGTCCTCTGTGATTTCGTCCGTCTTTTTATCAAGCGTCTCGATTGTAGAGCCGTCACGGATGACGGTAATCTTATCCGCTACATAAGAAACCTCATTTAACTTATGAGATATAATAATCGAAGTCATGCCTTCCTTTTTGAATTTCAAAAGCAGATCCAACAAAGCCTGGGAATCCGACTCATTCAGAGAGGAGGTCGGTTCGTCCAGAATCAGAAGTTTTACCTTCTTTGCCAGCGCTTTTGCAATCTCAACAAGCTGCTGCTTGCCGACGCCGATGTCCTTAATCAGCGTTCTGGAAGACTCTTTGAGTCCTACAGTTTTTAAAAGCTCATCTGCCTTACCATAGGTCTCGTTCCAGTCCAGTGCATATTTATGTCCTCTCTCGTTTCCGAGGAACATATTCTCACCGATACTCATATAAGGGATCAATGCCAGCTCCTGATGGATGATAACAATTCCCTTTTCTTCACTGTCTTTAATCTTGTTGAATTTGCACACTTCTCCGTCGTAAACAATATCTCCCTCATAAGAACCATAAGGATAGATACCGCTCAATACATTCATCAGTGTGGATTTTCCAGCACCGTTTTCACCTACCAGAGCGTGAATCTCGCCCTCCTCAACTTTTAAATTTACATTATCAAGGGCTTTTACTCCAGGGAATGTTTTGGTGATATTTTTCATTTCCAATAATACTTTCGCCAACTGTATCCCTCCAATATCTAATCAAAATGGAAACGAGCCGCCTTCCGGCAGTCGTATTTTTCTAGGAAACAGGCGGAACTTAAGTTCCGCCTGCAAATTTGTTTCTCTGTTTGACCTTATTTTTGACCTTATTATTTCAGGTCATCCTCTGTATAGTATCCAGAATCAATTAACAGCTCTTTGTAGTTGTTAACGTCTGCGAATACCGGCTCGCAAAGGTAAGAAGGAATGATGCCTGTTCCGTTGTCATAGCTCTTTGTATCGTTTACAGGAGCTTCGCCGCCCTTCATGATAGCGTCTACCATCTTAACTACCTGAGTAGCCAGAGTACGTGTATCCTTGAATACGGACATGGACTGTTTTCCAGCGATCATGTTCTTAACACTTGCAATGTCGCAATCCTGACCTGTTAAGATCGGATATTTGCCTGTGTAGTTTGCTGCCAGAGAGTTTGCTACACCAAGTGCAGTAGAGTCATTGGAAGCAAGTACAGCGTCAAGCTGTGTTCCATCAGAGTAGTTGGAAGCGATGATTGCATCAAATCTGGACTGAGCTGTTTCTGTAGACCAGTTTGCTGTTGCACACTCTTCGAAAGAAGTCTGACCGGATTTAACAACCAGTTTGCCAGAGTCGATGTACGGCTGAAGAACATCCATAGCGCCGCCGAAGAAGAATCTTGCGTTGTTGTCGCCCGGGTCACCTGTAATAAGCTCGATGTTGAAAGGTCCATCAGCATTGTCAAGGTCAAGCTGATCTTTGATGTAGTTGCCCTGTACAGTACCAACCATGTAGTTATCGAAGGTTGCATAGTAGGAAACTGCGTCGGAGTTCATAATCAGACGGTCATAAGCAATAACCGGGATTCCGTTTTCCTTTGCCTGTGCAAGAACTGTTCCTAAGGAATCGCCATCGATAGAAGCGATAACCAGTAACTTGCAGCCATTGGAAATCATATTCTCAATCTGGGAAACCTGTGTCTGAATATCGTTGCTTGCATACTGTAAGTCAACGTCATAACCTGCTTCCTTTAACTGGGCTTCCATGTTAGAACCATCCTGATTCCATCTCTGCAGATCCTTTGTCGGCATTGCAACACCGATAAGTCCGCCTTCTCCAGCAGGTGCAGCAGCCTCTGTTGCAGCAGCAGCCTCTGTCTCAGCCGGTGCAGCAGCTTCCGTTGTTGCTGCTTCTGTCTCAGCAGGAGCTGTTGTTGCTGCACTGCTTCCGCATCCAACGAGCATGGTAGCTACCATTGCTACGCTTAAGATTGCGCTTAAAACTTTTCTTTTCATTTGATATTTCCTCCCTTAAAATTTTTGTAACTCTTTGTTACAAATAGAATATAGCACAGGAAAGACCGTAATTGTTTGCGACCTTCTGCACATTTTTGCCTCTTCTGGATAGCACAAAACGGAGTGCTAGCATTTTTTTGTTTCAAAACGCTGCACTCCGCAAAATATTCCTATTCTTTTTCTGTCCTGCCTTATCCTGTGCTATTGCTCCATCTCTTCCGTCCCTGCCTCCGGCATATTCAGATAAACATCCTCCTTCAAATGGAATCCACTGTTTATAATGACCTCATTCATATTGTCCTTATAAACACTGATTGGCGTAAGCGCCACATAGGGCACTTCATATTTGCCATCGTTAATTGTCACATCCGTCTGCACCGCTTCGCCCTTTCCGAGTGAAACTGCATATTCCGCCGCTTTCTGGGCAAGCTTTTCCACCGGCTTGTATACTGTCATGACCTGCGTTCCCTGCACGATTCTCTGGCAGGCAGCCAAATCAGCATCCTGACCGACTACCACAATCTTTCCGGCAAGCCGCCGTTCTGCCAGCGCACGTACCACTGCTGTTGCAATATCATCGTTACCGCACATAATGGCATCCGCCCTGCTTACCTTGTCCACATGGTCATAGATATACGATGCGCCAAGTTCCGCTTTCCAGCCATCTGCGTGCATCATATCCAAAATGTTAATCCGGTTTTCCTTCATTACCTCACGAAAGCCCTTTTCCACCATAGAAACATTGTTATCTGCCAGTGGTCCTCCAAGCATCAGCACATTTTTAACCTCCTTCCCGCTGTTTGCTATTCCTTCTCCCATCATGGTTCCTACCATTTCATTGTCAAAGGAGATATACAGATCCGTGTCTGCATTTTTTATCAGACGGTCATAGGAAATTACCTTGATGCCTGCATTTTTTGCTTTCTGCACAACCTCACTCAGGCTGTCGGAATCAATACAGATGATTACGATTACATCCATTTTCTTATCAATGAAATACTCAAGCTGCGCAATCTGTTCTTCTATATCACCATTTGCATTCTGTACATTGACCTCTGCGCCAAGCTCCTTTGCCGTCGATACAAATACATCGCGATCCTTCTGCCAGCGTTCAATGACAAAAGAATCAAAGCTTACCCCAATCTGCAGTTTTTCTTCTTTTACTTCGCTTTCCTGCGGCGTATCCGCCTCCCTGCTGCCGCAGCCTGAAAGAAGTACACAAAAAAACAGCAGTGCTACATACCATCGGTTCTTTCTCATCGTTATTTCCTTTCGGTTCTTTTATCGTTAATGGTTTTCCTTATATTCTGTCGGCGTTACGCCCATATTTTTCTTAAAGGTACGGCTAAAATAATTGGGGTCTGCATAACCAACTGCACTGCAGATTTCCTTCATGCTCATATCAGAGCCAAGCAGCAGCTCCTTCGCCCGGTTCATACGGATTTCCGTTACATACTCTACAAAATTCTTCCCGGTTTCCTCTTTGAAGAGCTTGCTGAAATAATAAGGGCTGATGTCCACCTCCCTGGATACGTCATCCAGCGAAATATCCTTATTAAAGTGGTAATCAATATAACTGCGGGCGCGCTCTACAACACTGATGGAGCGTTCCTCCTTCTTTGCCATGACATTGCGGCAGGCATCCGACATCTTATCGACAAACCATGACCGGATTTCACTCATTTCCTTAAGCCCCATAACAGTCGGGAGCCAGTCATGCCGGCTTGTAAAATGGTAAACCATGCTGCCATTCAGATACGAAATATGCTCTGCCCAGAGTGCAAATTCTAAAACTTTCAGCTTAATGTCATTTTCATAATCCCTGTAATTTTCTTCCATCCAGTCAAAAAAATGATTGGATTCTGCGATAATGCCATTGACTTCTCCCTTTTCCAGCAGCTCAAACAGCATCTTTTCCGTCTCAATTGGATAACTGTCCTCATACTGACAGCCAACTGGCGCATCATCCACATGCGCCACCCTGTTTGTTGTCTGGACAAGACTGTTAATCGCTTCATTATAGGATTCCGATACTTCCCCTAATGGCTTAACTGAACCAATTCCGACCCGGAAGGTTACGTCTACCCTTGCTTTCAGCTTGCGCGCAAGCTCCCTTGAACGCTCTATAATCTGGATACGCTCATTATAATCCAGCTTCGGCGTCCTATAGGGTATGAGCACTGGAATCTTATTCGCCATAACTGCCCCCATAAAGCCCGGCAGATAGCCGCCGGTCACTTCTCGTATCTCCCTGTAGGCATTCTGTACCCGGATACTCGCACCGACTGCATTTGTCATGTGGTTTCCCACCTGTTCTTCCCCGCAGACAAGTACTGCCATATAGGCATAATTTTCAGAAATTCCCAACAGATTTTTAAAATTGTCAATATCCTCTTCAAAGTATTCATGATAAAGCAGATTCTGAATCAGGCCGTTTTCTATAATCGGGACTACTGTTTCCATCTTTTCACGAATCAAAAGATCCTGGCTTCTTCTTTCCCTGTCCTTGTCGATTATCGCCATCGCATGCCTCAGTACCTGTACAATCTTTTCCCGATCGACAGGCTTATTCAGATATTCCAGCACACCCAGCTTAATCGCTTCTTTGGCATAATCCACCTTATCATAAGCGGACATCACAATAAATATGATATGCTTATTCGCCTCGCGGATTTCCTTCATTGCATCGATTCCGTTGATTCCCGGCATCTGGATATCCATTATCGCAATATCCGGACGCATCCGCTCTGCCAGCTCAATTACACTTCTCCCTGTCTTGGCATATTCAATCTGACATTCCCCTTGAAATTCCTTTTCTATGATAAATTTCAGGGAATCAATTACAATTCCCTCATCATCCGCAAGCATAATCTTGTACATGCTCATTCCCCTTCCTTATCAGGAATATAAATAAGTACCTCTGTTCCTTTGTTTGCTCCTTCGCTTAAAATGGAAATAACATCCTCCTCGTCCAAGAAGAGCCTGAGTCTGCCAATCACATTGTCCAGTCCAATACCGTTAGAATCCTTTGAAAGATCTGCCGCCCGCAGCTGGCTCGACATTATCTTATCAATCGTCTCCTGTTCAATGCCGATACCATTATCCTTCACGCTGATACAAATCATATCGTCCATCCGGTATACCGATAGGACGATTTTACCCTCCCAGTCAATATTGCGGATTCCATAATTTACAGAATTTTCCACGATCGGCTGCAGGATCATGCTGGGAACCTGTATATCAAGCAGTCTCTCATCCACTTCTTTGTGAAAATGAATTTCACCGGAAAACCTTACGTTCAAAATATAAATATAGGTATCCACCAGTGCAATTTCTTCCCGCAGCGTCACAGTATCGTTATTTTTCTTAACATTATACCGAAAAAAATCCGCAACCTTCTGGACATAGCGATAAGTTCTCTCCGCGCCCTCCATCATTGCTAGCTGTGCGCCCGCATTGAGCGTGTTAAACAGGAAATGAGGGTTAATCTGTGCCTGCAGATACTTAATCTGCGCATCCTTTAAGTGCGTTTCCATCATCAGCTCTTTTTCCTTCATGGTACGTTCCATTTCCATGCTCTTCCGGACCTTGTCGATATATTCGCGGATACTGACAATCATCTTATTAAACGCCTTCGTTACAACGCCGACCTCATCCTCGGAAACAACCGGCAAAAGTTCTACCTCCAGATTGCCGTTTGCCACCTGGTCAGCCGTTCCTGCCAGCCGTTGAAGCGGACTCGTAATCGTCTTTGTCAGCAGCACAATCAAAATCATATTGCTCGCCCCTACAAGAAGAAGCGTTATAATATTGATCCATTCCAGATACTGCAATGAATGGGAAAGCGCCTGATAGCTGCTCACATTGGTTCGGAATTGCTCGTTGTTCAGACTGTAAATGTAGGTACGGATATAACCATAAAATACCATCGCCCTCTCATAACGTGCCTTGACCTTTTCGACATTGCCGCCGCGCTTTGCCTCAATCGTCTGATTGGTCAGAGACAGATATTCCTGCGACATATTACGGATATTACGCTCCATCAGCTTTAAGTCATTTCCGTAAATCTCATCATTTAATTCTGTAATCAAGTTAGAATAATCCTGCTCGTTGCGATAGTAATCCTCCATTGCATCACTTGTGCGGGTATTCAGATAATCCGTCATGCTGCTCTGCACTTCCGTAAGCGTATCCGCAAGCTCATTTAAGCTGATATTACTCAGATAGACTTCATCCAGACGGTCTACCATGTGATTGACATTGACATACATAAAGAGGTTACTCAGCAGGATGATCAGCGTCGTAATGATAAAGACGAGCAGCATTTTCAAACGTATGGAAAGCTTAGCGAGCCTGTTCATCCCCTTCTCCTCCTCTCAGATAATTCCGCACATTCTGTATGGTAATCAGATTGGTGCCGACACTGAAATATTCGCTTACATATCCGTTTTCACGGTACTCATTCATTGCCTCAATGCAGCAGCGTCCCATCTCCTGTGTATCAATGGAAATGGTAGAGCGCACTACATTGCGCTCAATCGCGCGCAAAATCGCCTCTGAATCGTAATAGCCGATAATATCAATCTGGCCTACCTTATTATAGTCTACCACCGCCTGATATACGCAGGAGGTAGAAAGCTCATCCAGGCAGATAATCACATCCGGCAGCGTCTCCTGCAAAAACAGCTTCCGTATGGATTCCTCTGTATCAAAAGCCCCTTTATTCTCCACTGCCGACGCTCTGACGGAAATTGCCCTGCCGCCCCGCAGGCTATCCTCCTGCAGCGTCTCCTGAATTCCTGAAAAAATGATATTCTGGCTGCTGTCCTCCGTATCTGCACTCATAAGCACCAGTACATCCTCTACCTTTTCATCTGCAATCGAAAGCACCTGCCGTCCGTATTCCCTGCCAAAGTTATAATTGCTGACACCGACAAAGCTCTTGCGAAGTCCCTGACTGTTGTCCCCCAATACCGTTACAACAGGAATCCCCTTTGTCTCCGCCTCTTTTAAGCACTCTGTAATCTGCGGAGATTCATCTGCCTCCAGAATGATTCCGTCTACACCAGAAGCAATCGCAATCTCCAAAAGATCCTTCCGTGTATAGTTTGTGCTCAGATTGCTGCCGAGCATCTCCACATAAATATTTTCCTCTTTTGCAGCCTCCTTAGCGCTCTCATAAACAGATTTCCAAAGGGATGAATCTCCGTCCGATACAATAAACGCATAATACGCATCATAGGACTCATAATCGCCATTTTCAATGAGCGCTGTGCTGCGAATCATTGTTTCATGGAAAAATACCATGCCGCCAATCGCAATAAGCAATATAAAAGCAACAGAGCAAATGCTGCCAACCACAAATGCCCTGTCACTCCCCCTGTAACCTCTTTGTTCCTTGTCTTTTTTCATTTTCTGTCCTTTGTCCTGCCGGATTTTTCTCCCTCTTCCTGTGAAAAGCTGTCAATTACCTTTTCAATCAGAAGCTTTTTTACATACACGTCAAAGCTCAGATAACAGATAAATGCAAACTTATGCAAAAATTCCTTTTTTTCATCAGGTGCGCCCTCAAAGGAGGCTTCCGCATCTTCAAACTTACGAAATACATCCTTTTTCAGCCGTTCCACCTGTTTTTCCTGCAAAGCGAACACTTCATTATAAACCGCTTCCAGATTCAGCTCCTCCTCTGTGCCAAAATACTGCTCTGTAATCGGCTTAAGCAGCGTCTGAATATCTGTAATGGATAAAATATTTTTATAGTAATAAATGAAAATCAGAAGCAGCACATGCTCCTTGGAATATTTTTTCTTTACCGGCGGCGGAAGCAAATCATTCTTTGCATAATTGTTAATCATGGTTTTTGTCAGAATCTTGTCATTGTCCGGATTTCTGGTCGTATTTTTCAGCTTCCGGTCCATAAAAGTCGTTACCTGATCCATATACAGATCAATATTGGGAATATCCTCTGGCCTGATATGCCCAATCCTGTCAAAGCTTGCCATAATGCTGTTAAGCAGATCCTTCGTATCGATTGTCATGTTGTCCACCTCATCATATTCAGTATATAGTTTTTAGAACCACATGACAAGCAGTTCTTTTTGATGCATCCCTTTACTTTAAGGCTTTAATATGTTACTATATGAAATTGTAGAATATCAATTAGTTTGCCCATGCAAAAGGGAGGCACTTATGAATAAGAAAATCAAAACAGAAGCCGTCGATCATTTATTTGACGCTGTTCTGAATCTGCATACAAAAGAAGAATGCTATGATTTTTTTGAGGATTTATGTACCGTCAATGAGCTGCTGTCACTTTCCCAGCGCTTTGAGGTAGCAGCTATGCTCCATGAGCACAAAACCTATCTGGAAATTGCTGAAAAGACCGGTGCTTCTACCGCTACTATCAGTCGCGTAAATCGTTGCCTGAACTACGGCACGGACGGCTATGAGCTTGTCTTTGAGCGTATGGCTGATGATAAAGAATCATAATACAAAGCTCATCTTAGTTCTTCCTGTGTCCGTACCTGAGCGGTTCGGACACATGGACGTTAAAGAATGTAATCATCGGTCCCATGCCAAAGGCAGACACCAGCGTTCCTACGCCAAGCACTGCGCCAAGTGCAAATCCCGTCAGCGAACAGATTAAATCGCAGATGACCCGCACGATAAAAAACCGCCATTTCTTTTTTTCTGAAATAATCAGTGCAATCGAATCATAGGTTGATACGCCAAGGTCCCCGACAAAATAGAGCGAGGAAGCGAGACAAAGCAGCAAAATGCCACAGATTAAAAGCACTGCCCTGCTGACAATCGTACCCGTATACTGCGGTCTGTCCCACACCCATGTCGAAAAATCCACCATATAACCAAGCAGGAAAATATTGATAAAGGTACCCAGTCCTATCTTTGTGCGGTCCGCCAGAAATGTGCCAATCAGCATAATCAGATTCAGCACCATATAAAACGTGCCAAAGGTAATCGGAATATGTGTCCATACGCCATGTGCAAATACCTGAAACGGGTCCATTCCAAAAGCGGAAGCATTAAACATCCCAACAGAAAAGCCACTCAGCATAACGCCCGCAACCGTCATGATACAACGTTTTATCATATCCTTTTTCATCTTCATATCCACCCTGTTATCTTCTGAAACTCAAAATTGCCTGCACTGTTTTTTCTATATCTTCCTGGCTGTGCGCCGCAGACACAAACATTGCCTCAAACTGGGACGGCGCTACATAGATGCCCTGTTCCAGCATATAATTGAAATACTCCGCATAAGCGCCCGTATCAGAGGCCGTCGCAGTTTCGTCATCCACCACAGGTCCCTTTGTAAAGAATGCACTCAAAAGCGAGCCTGCCTGATTGACCCATACCAGCTTGGTCTTTCTGTACGCATCTGCTAAAAGTCCTGCTTTTTCCTCCAGCTCCCCATAAATCTCAGGATGCTTCTCCAGCTCGGTAAGTGTCGCAATACCTGCCGCTGTCGCCACAGGATTGCCCGACAGCGTTCCCGCCTGATAAACATTTCCCAGAGGTGCAACACAGTCCATAATCTCTTTTCTGCCGCCATATACCGCAAGCGGCATACCGCCGCCCACAATCTTTCCAAGCGTCGTCATATCCGGTGTAATGCCGTAATAAGCCTGCGCACCACCAAGCCCAAGCCGGAAGCCTGTAATAACCTCGTCAAATAAAAGTATCGTGCCGTATTTTTTTGTGATTTCACGCAGGAAAGCCAAAAAGCTCTCCTTTGGCAGGACAACGCCCATATTTGCCGCTACCGGCTCTACAATCAGACAGGCGATTTCCTTTCCATAGCGTTCAAACAAAGCACGCACGCTCTCTTCATCATTATAGGCTGCAAGAAGCGTATTCTCCGTATAGGATGCGGGCACTCCCGCACTGTCCGGCACTCCGCCTGTAAGCGCTGCACTTCCTGCCTTTACCAGCAGTCCATCCGAATGTCCATGATAGCAGCCCTTGAATTTGACAATTTTTTCCCGCCCCGTATAGCCTCTCGCCGCGCGGATAGCGCTCATAACAGCTTCTGTTCCGGAATTTACAAGCCGCAGCTTTTCCATAGAAGGTACATGCTGCTGTATCTTATCTGCAAGCTCGACCTCCTTCCACGTCGGTGCGCCAAAGGTCAGCCCGTCAAGCGCCGCAGCCCTGACCGCCTCTGTCACCTTCGGGTGTGCATGTCCCAAAATGGCAGGACCCCAGGAGCAGACATAATCTATCAGTTGATTACCATCCTCATCGACAACCTTATCTCCATACGCACGTTTAATAAAAAGCGGCGGACGCCCCACACGATAAAATGCCCGTACCGGAGAATTCACCCCGCCGGGCATCCGCTTTACAGCTTCCTGATAATATGCTTTGGACTTTTCGGTATTCATAAAAACTACCTCCAGCTTATACGACTCTTTTTTGTGTTAAGCAGGACGATAAGCCGGGTTATGTCGTGAACGATCATCTATCTAGGACTGTCGTTGCCGACAGCCTCCAGCGACCCACCTGAAAGCAGGTCGGGCAAACCTGTTGCTTTCGTTTCGGTCTTGCTTCGGATGGGGTTTACATGTGCCCCTGCCGTTACCGGCAGGGCGGTAGTCCCTTACACTGCCTTTCCACCCTTACCAGTTGCCTGGCGGTTTATTTCTGTTGCACTATCCTTGAAGTCGCCTTCACCGGACGTTATCCGGCATCCTGCCCTGTGAAGCCCGGACTTTCCTCACCTGCCGCCTTTCGGCGTATGCAGCCGCGATCGTCTGTCCTACTTAACACGTTTAAGATTTTATCACATTTTTATCAAACATGAAATACACTTCCGCCAATAAATTCACGCACAATAGAATTTTTTGGCACTTCTTCCCCGCTCACGCCGAGGAAATATTCCAGAAATTTCAGGAGCCTCTTTGCCTCGAAATATTCCGGTTCTCCCTTCTGTATGCTGAAAAGCAGCGGTTCTGCATACTGCTTTAATACAGCCAGCTCATAAATCAGAACGGAGTTAAAGGTTGCATCCGCACTCTCCTGAAATGGGAAGATATTTTCTTCCTCTCCCCTACGCACAGACTGCCACATACTGATTGTACGCTTTGCCGATGCACCTCTCGTCCTTGCATCCCGCACCATACGGCGCAGCAGCCGTCCGTCGGTTGTCGGAATCCTGTTATGCTCATCTACATTCAGGCTCGTCAGTGCGCTGATATAAATTTTATATTTGCTCTCTACCGGCAGGGAAAAAGAGGTCTTGTCATTCAGTCCATGAATTCCCTCGATTACAAGGATGTCTTCCTTGCCAAGCGTTTTAAAGTTTCCGTTGTACTCTCTCTTGCCGGTCTTAAAGTTAAAGCGCGGCAGCTCAACTGTCTTTCCTGCCAGCAAATCGCTCATATCCTGATTGAATTTTGCGACGTCAATGGCTTCCAGACATTCAAAATTATAATCCCCGTTTTCATCACGCGGCGTCAGCTCCCTGTCTACGAAATAATCATCCAGCGCAATCGGGTGCGGCTTCATTCCATAGGAACGCAGTTGAATCGAAAGCCTGTGTGAGAAGGTCGTCTTGCCAGAGGAGGAGGGACCTGCAATCATAACAAATTTTACGCCGCCCCTGCTGACGATGTCCTCTGCAATCTCTCCGATTCTTCTCTCCTGAAGCGCCTCCTGCACAAGAATCAAATCAGAAATTCCACCCCGGCAGATTTCATCATTCAAATCGCCGACTGTGTCAATTTCCATCATCTCGCCCCAGATGGTAGAACGCTGCAGGGCTGCAAAAAGTTTTTCTCTCGGCTCAAAATAGCTGATTGTCTTTGGCTCCTTACGGTCAGGCAGAATGAGCATCAGCCCTTTTTCGTAAGCAATTACCTGAAAATAGGAGACATAGCCTGTAGACGGCAGCATATAGCCATAATAATAATCATAGTAATCGCCCAGACGATATACGTTGACCGTAGAGCTGCGGCGGTAACGGAAAAGCTTTTTCTTATCCTCCATGCCATAGCGATCAAACAGGGCAACCGCCTCCGCTATCGGGTAATTTTTCTTTTCAATCGGCAGATTTTCCAAAACAAGCTGCCGCATCCGTACATTTAAACGCTCCGCCAGTGTGTCGTCCGCCTTTACCTTTCCCTTCAGGCTGCAATAATAGCCCTGCCCGATGGCAAATTCTACCTTAATCCGCTCAATATTTTCACGCGGCTCCACATCATAGAGCGCTTTTATCAGAAGCATAATTGCCGTGCGTACATAGCTCTTATGACCTGCTGAATCCTTCAGTGTTAAAAAAGAAAGTTCGCAGTCTCCTTCAACCTTTTTCATCAGTTCACGGATCTTACCGTCTGCAACCACCAGCGCAATCGTATCATCATACTGCTTCTGATATTCCCGCGCAATTTCCTCGTAGGTAGTGCCTTCCGGATATTTCTTTTTTTCTCCTGCAATCGTAACCTCTATCATACCCATACCTCCGCCTGCTATACCTTTTTACAGTATCCGAAACGGGCTCTGCTCTCTCGCCCGCATAACCTGTATCCCTGGGCATTCCCGTTTCAAAAATTCTTCCATATAAGGAACAAATATCTTTTCCAGCCCATAATGCCCCGCATCCAGAATCGACAAGCCCATCGCCATTGCGTCAATGCCCGCATGATGGTCAATATCTCCGGTAATCAGCACTTCAGCCCCCATCTGCACTGCCTTCTGAATCACGCTCTTGCCGGAGCCGGGGCAGATTGCCGCCCGCTCTACAATATGTTCTCCATCTCCGAACATTTTGACCGATTCCAATGCAAATATCTCTTTTATCCACTCTCCGCAGGCCTCCAGCGTCATTGCCTTTGGCAGCCTGCCAAACCTGCCGATGCCCTCGCGTGCAATTTCATCCTCATAGGTCACATCCAGTACTTCCCTGTCCTTCAGCCCTATCTCATCCGCTGCAGCATCCGCCATCCCCATAACATCAAAGTTTGTATGCATCGCATAATAGCAGATGTCATTCTGCAGGAGCATGACCAGTCTTTTTCCTATAAAATCGCCGTCATTTATCTTTTTTCTTGCAGAAAAAATAAGCGGATGGTGCGTCAGCAGAAGCGAAACTCCCTTTTGTACCGCTTCCTCTACAACGTGATCCGTTGCATCAACTGCAAGCATGATGGAAGTAATCTCTCGGTCGTATCTGCCTGCCAAAAGTCCAACATTATCCCAGCTCTCGGCAAACTGTCCGGGCGAAAGTGTTTCCAGCTTTTCAATCACTTCTCTGCAGCGCATTTTGATTTCCCCCATTCTTTCTAAAAAAGAGTCTGCCTGCAAACTCTCTACGCGCGAGCGATGCCTGAAAGTGCATACCGGCGCAGTGCCTCGCGCTCCTGCAGGGTCTTAAGCCGCTGCCTGCAACGCTCTCCGTCCTCCTGCTGCAGCCGCGCACGGATTTCCTCCTCATGCCGCTGTTCCCACAGCAGATACTGCTGCAGCACCGGATGTGCCTTTTTTAACAGCAACGGGCCATACTGCTCCCCGGCTCTTTTTTGTAAAGTATCTCCGTCCTCTGTGCCATACAGCTCAAGCGCCTGCTCCCCCGCTTCCTTCGGCGCATAGACAGCCTTTAAAATCGGATAGTATTTTCCATCCTCATATAGTATATCTTCATCGAGGAGCAAAAAGCCCTCTCTGCGCAAAAATATCCGTACCTGCGTAAGCTCTGACTGCGGCTGCAGAATCAATTCCCGCAAGGCCTTTATTTTTTCTCCGCCCTCTGACAGAATTTTTCGAACCAGCCTGCCGCCCATGCCGGCAATCATCACGCTCTGCGCTTCACCGGGCAAAAGCGCCTCTACGCCGTCCGATAATCTGGTCTCTATGTAAGCCTCCAGCCCGCAGTCCCTGATATGCTCCTGCGCTCTGGACAGAGGTCCCATGCCGACATCCATCGCAATCACCTTTTTACAGATTTTCTGCTGTATCAGATAAATCGGCACATATCCATGATCGCAGCCTACATCACATGCCACGCCTCCCGGTGACACCATCTGCGCCACCGCAAGCATTCTTTTTGATAATTCCATTAGTCCAGATAATCCTTCAGTTTTCTGCTTCTGCTGGGATGACGCAGCTTACGCAGCGCCTTTGCCTCTATCTGACGGATACGCTCACGGGTAACGTTAAATTCCTTACCGACCTCTTCCAGTGTTCTCGCACGTCCATCATCCAGTCCAAAACGAAGCCGTAAAACCTTCTGTTCCCTCTCTGTCAGAGTTCCCAGTACCTCAACAAGCTGCTCCTTTAAAAGCGTAAACGCCGCCGCATCGGAAGGCACCGGTACATTGTCATCCTGAATGAAATCTCCCAGATGGCTGTCCTCCTCTTCACCAATCGGTGTTTCCAGAGATACCGGCTCCTGTGAAATCTTCAAAATCTCACGCACTCGATCCTCCGGCATATTCATCTCTGCCGCAATTTCCTCCGGGGTAGGTTCCCGTCCAAGCTCCTGTAAGAGCTGACGGCTCACGCGAATCAGTTTATTGATTGTCTCTACCATGTGTACAGGAATACGGATGGTTCTTGCCTGGTCGGCAATCGCCCTTGTAATTGCCTGACGAATCCACCATGTCGCATAGGTGGAGAATTTGTAGCCCTTGCGGTAATCGAATTTTTCAACCGCCTTTATCAGACCCATATTTCCTTCCTGAATCAGGTCAAGGAACAGCATGCCGCGTCCTACATAGCGCTTTGCAATGCTGACTACCAGACGCAGGTTAGCCTCTGCTAACCTTTTCTTTGCTTCTGCGTCCCCCTCTTCCATCTTCTTTGCAAGCTCAATCTCCTCTTCCGCACTCAGAAGAGGCACCTTGCCAATCTCTTTCAGATACATTCTGACAGGGTCTTCGATGCTGACGCCGTCCGGAACTGAAAGGTCGATATTTTCCACATCTACCTCGTCCTCATCCGTCAGTATGATTTCTTCCTCATCCACATCGTCGTCTGTCATGCGCAGTACATCTACATGATTCTGCTCCAGGGTCTCAATGATCTGGTCGAACTGTTCTTCCTCCAGCTGCAAATCTGCAAAATAATCACTGATTTCCTGATAGTCCAGAACATTCTTTTTCTTTTTGGCAATGTTAAGGATTTCTTTTATTTTTTCGTCCAACTTTGCCCTTGTGTTTTCGTCCATTTTCTGGTCCATCCTTCCATAACTTGTTATTTATTTTTACCCTAATCTAAAGAAATATGCGTATTTTTAAGCTCTTCCAGCGCCTTCCTGCCCGCGATAACCCTGCCGAGCGCTTCGATGTCGCTTCCAAGCCTTGCACTGTCGTACTCGTAACTGTTTGTTTTGACACTGACTAAAATATCATGGAACGCTTTTTCGCGCTCTTTCTTATCTCCGTCAAAGGAGGGCAGCTTTGTATGAAACAGGCTCGCCGCCTCCCGCTGCTCTTCCTCAAGCGTAAAACGGCTGATGACCGCCGCCGGATTGACCTCTCCCTTTTCCAGCTCTGCAAACAGCGCAGCCGCCGCTTCCCGGTAAAGCTCCTCAGTAAAATCCTGCGGAGAAATATATTTTTTTATCTTCTGATACAGTCCTTTTTCCTCTACCAGCCACGTAAGTAAAAGACGCTGCGTTCTCTTAATGCCATCCTGCGGCTTATTTTTAGACTGGATTCCCGATTTGGGACGCACCACTTCCTTTGCAAGTCCCGTCCTGGCTGCATAGCTGCCGACCAGCCTGCGCAGATTTTCAAATCCAATATGATAATGCTCGGCTGCCGCTTCGATATAATTTTCACGCTCTACCTCTTCGGAAAAGCTGCACAGCTTCTGCGCGATCTCCTGATAGAAGCGGGTCTTTTCTTCCGGGTCCTTCAGATTATATTTCTGCTCCATAATCCGCAGTTCAAAAAAGAAGCTGCTCTCTGCCGAGTCAATCCGTTTTTGGAATTCCTCCGCGCCCAGATTTTTGATAAATTCATCAGGGTCCTTATAGGGCTCCAGATGAATAATCTTCGCCGTCATCCCTGCTTCGCGTAAAATTCCGATTGCCCGCAGCGCCGCTTTGATGCCTGCGCCGTCGCTGTCATAGGAAAGCAGCACATTGGTCGTATACCGCCTGATAAGGGCTGCCTGCCCTGCGGTAAAGGCGGTTCCAAGTGATGCCACAGCCTGTCCAAAACCCGCCTGATGCATTGCAATTACATCCATATAGCCTTCGCAGAGAATCATATTGCCAGTCCGCGATGTCCTTGCAAAATTAAGTCCGTACAGATTGCGGCTCTTATCAAAAATCGGCGTCTCTGGAGAGTTTAAATACTTTGGCTCTCCGTCTCCCATTACCCTGCCGCCAAATCCAATTACCCGATGATTGGCATCCTGAATCGGAAACATGACACGGTTCCAGAATTTGTCATAAATCCCATGCCGCTCATCAATGCTGCAAAGTCCAGCTTCCTTTAGCAAATCATCCTGATACCCTTTGCTCTTTAGGTACCTAGTCAAATCATCGCTGTATTTGCTGGCATAGCCAAGCCCAAATTTCTGCATCGTTTCATCGGAAAGCCTTCTGCCCTTTAAATAGCGCATCCCCTGCTCTCCTTCTTTTTTACGGAGCAGATAATAAAAATATTTGGCAGCTTCCTTATTGACCTCCAAAAGCCGCGCCCTGCGGCTTTCCTTTTTTCGCATTTCCTCGGAATACTCTGCCTGGGGAAGGCTTACGCCAGCCCGCTGCGCAAGCTCCTGTATTGCCTCCTGAAAGGAAGCGTTCTCATATTCCATCAGAAAGGTAAATACGTTGCCGCCTGCCCCGCAGCCAAAGCAGTAATACATCTGCCTGTCCCTGGAGACCGAAAAAGAGGGGGATTTTTCATTGTGAAACGGACACAGTCCAAAGTAACTGCCGCCCTTTTTCTGCAGGTGAACATATCCCGAAATCACATCCACAATATCATTTTTTGAACGAATCTCTTCTATGAGTTCTTCCGGATAGTACATTCCTTTCCCTTCTTTATCTCATTATCCGTGCCAGCACTGCGGAATATATATCTCCTCATACTTTGCTATGGCAAAACGGTCCGTCATAGCGCCGATATAGTCACAGAGAACTTTTTCCTTTGGCTCTCCGCGTTCCATCAGCTGATGATAGTCACGCGGAAGCAGCTCTATATGCTTGCCGTAATAATCATACAATGTCTTAATCAGATTTTCTGCCTTACGCTCCTCTCCCTTTGCAATGGGATTGGTGTAAAGATTCTCAAAAAGGAAGGTGCGCAGCTTCTGCATCGCCTCTGCAACAGGCGCAGACATACAAATGTCTCCAATCTTTACGCTGTTCGTCACCAAATCGTGAATGAAATGGTCCAGCCGCTTTCCCAGCGTATCGCCGATTACCTCTGTAATCTCACGCGGCACATCCTGTTCCCGTAAAATGCCCGCACGGATTGCATCATCCATATCATGATGGATATAAGCAATCTTATCCGATATTCTGACAATCCTGCCTTCCAGCGTAAACGGCACTCCCTTTGTCTGGTGATTCAGAATCCCATCCCGCACCTCATACGTCAGATTCAGTCCCTGACCATCCTTTTCCAGAATATCTACTGTCCTTACGCTCTGCTCGCTGTGTGAAAAGCCATAAGGACAGACATCATTGAGCGCCCGCTCTCCTGCATGTCCAAAAGGCGTATGTCCCAAATCGTGACCAAGCGCAATCGCTTCTACAAGGTCCTCATTCAGCCGCAGCGCCTTTGCAATCGTCCTTGCATTCTGCGACACTTCAAGCGTATGCGTCAGCCTCGTCCTGTAATGGTCCCCCTCCGGCGTCAGAAATACCTGCGTCTTATCCTTCAGTCTCCTGAAGGATTTACTGTGCAGTATCCTGTCTCTGTCACGCTGAAATACAGGGCGTATATCACACGGCTCCTCTGCCCGCTGCCGTCCCCTTGAATCCATGCTGAACGCCGCAAGCGGACTTAAATATTCTTTTTCCCGCAGTTCCAGACTCTCCCGAATCGTCATGCGCATTATCCTCCGTACTTTATTATTCTGTCCCCTTCGCCAAATTCCTTTTTTATTTTTAAAAATCAATAGAAAATTTTTCCTATAAGTGGAAAAGAGTTTCTCCTATGAAATAAAAAAGGCTGTGTAACATACACAGCCCTCTTTTATGTCCTTTTATCTTACAATATGCTGTTTAACAGATTGCCCGTGCTGTACGCCTTGTCATAAGTGCCCTTTCCGGTATAAAGGCTTGACTGGTCAGCCGCAGATTTTGCAGATGCATTTATCATGGAAGCCTTGGTCGCAACACTGTTTGCGTAGGAAGCATTGCCATTAAACAGGGTTTTCACTGTCGTCATATCCGCTGATTTTAATTTATCAGCATCTACGCTCAGCTTATTGTTTTCTCCGATTGTAACGCCTACATTGCCAAGCAGTCTTTCATAGCTTTTGGTCATATTGGTCAGATGCAGCGTCTGATTCAAAACAGAGGTAGTGCTTGATGAGGAAGCAGAATCCAGCAGCTTATTGTAGCTGTCCGCAAAGCTCTTAACCGCCTTATAGATAGCGTCGGTATCGTAGCCCTTTACCGTTGTCTGTGTGCCATCCTCCGCTGTTTTTGTAACATCCTTCTGATTGAAGATGGATGACGAGCCCTTTGCCGTCAGCGTCTCTGCCGCCGCAGTCAGGGATTTTGCATCTACCTGAATCTGGTCAAGCGTCTTTTCCTGCTCAGACACCTTTTCCGCTCTGGTCTTATTCGTCGTGGTACTGCCGTCAGAGGTTTTCTGCTGTTTTGCATAGTATGCTTTCAGCACCTTGTAGTAGGTACCATTTTTGATATTGGAATACTCAGAAATCCAGGAATATCCATTATCTCCTGTCGACTGAGAAGAATTTGTGTTTGAAAATAAGAAAGAATAATCCATGCCCACTCTGCTCATACGATCACTCCTTTTTGTGCTTTCTATCTACTGTATCGTAAATCTTCGCTTCACGATACACGTTTCGCGCTCCTCATCCTGCTTCGCAGGATACTCATTCGTTAATGAGCCCAAGAAAGCAAATGTCTCTTTCAGAGACGCTTGTTTTCTTTTAGATCTTATTATAATCATAGCATACATCGGCATACCGTGCAAGAAAATTAAGGGGAATCAGGGAAATTCTGTAACAATTTAGACACATAAAATGATTGTAAAATCAGTTCAGACAACCAGCCCCGCAAAGGGCAGTCTGTAGAATAAAAATAGGAAATCCTGCTTGCAGGATTTCCTATGAAATAAAAAATGCGGCACGATAAAGTGCAGGAAAAGGGACTTGAACCCTCATGAACGCAATGTTCACACGGACCTGAACCGTGCGCGTCTGCCAATTCCGCCATTCCTGCATGAGCGTGCGGGAGATGGGACTTGAACCCACACGTCTATACAGACACAAGATCCTTAGTCTTGCCTGTCTGCCAATTCCAGCACTCCCGCATTTCGTGCCGCAAGCAGTATAATAGCACTTAATATGTCTAAAGTCAATATATTATTTGAAAAATTTAAAATATTTTTTCTAAAAATGTAAATGCGTTTTCTCCAAGCACGCCCCGCACCTGTCTTTCCGGTATTCCATCCTCCAGCAATGCCGCTGTTAAAAGCAGGCTTTCCTCCTGTGATAGAAACGCATCATTTCCCTGCCCGCAGCCCTCACATTCCAGTCTCGCCTGTTCATAACGGCTGCAAAGATCAAGTCCAAGTCCTACGCCACGCCCGCCCGCATGCTTAAGAAGATAGCGGATATGACGAAGCAGCCATTCCAGATGCTTTCCGTCTTTTACTGAGCCTGTCAGAAGCGTGCAGGCGTTAACGCCTATTATGCCGCCCGCCTCAGCGATTTTTTCTATCTGCTCCTCTGTCAGATTCCGGTAGTGAAAATACACCTCTCTCGCATCTGCATGCGTCGCAAGCACAAATGGCAGACTGCTGCCTGTGCCAGACGCCTGCTGTTTTAATATCAGCTCTATGCCTTCGTCATTTAAGTGGCTTAAGTCCAAAAACATATTGAGCCGCTTCATTTCAGCAAGCACGCGCAGCCCTGCTTCTGTAATACCGCCATATTTAGGGCTTTCCTCTCCCGCCCTGCAGCAGCCGCACGCCAGCAGATTTGGCCTGCTCCAGGTCAGGGAAGCGCCGCACACGCCCAGTCTTCTAAAAAGAGAGAGCAAAGACAGATCAAGTCCAATTACATCAAGTCCTTCCAGATATAGGAAAATGCCGATACGCCGTCTTTCCTTTGCCGCCAGAAGGTCTGCGCCGTTTCGTATCAAAGCCACCTCGCCGCGCAGCTCCTCTATTTCTTCCATGAGCGCTGCAATCTGCAAAAGCGCATTTCGCAGGCCACCCTCCGGCAGAGCGGCATCCTCGACATATACGGAAGCGCCGATTAGATAAATACCGCTTCTCTGCCAGAGTGGCAGATAATGCTTTTTTAAAACCTCTCTTTCTCCATGCTGGTGCCGAAACAAAAGCTCTCCCGGCAGGTCCAGATGCAGGTCTGCAACAGCCATTTCTTTATGCAGTTTGCAGGCACGTTCCCAGTTTTGCAGTGAAATCCTCATAGCAGTTCCTCCTGCTTTGAGTGTATGCACCATAGTCTTTCCGGTATGAACGTTATCCTCTGCGTTTTTTCCCATTTTTTCCGATTGTGTTCATCTGCCGCCCTGCTTCCTCCCAAAATGCCAGAAAAAGTGTCCTTCCTGCGCGATGCAGGCTCCTTTTGGTTTCCTCATCTGTGCCCTTTAAAAGCTTTGCCGCCCTCTTAAAAAGCTCCCGCCAGCTCCCCGAAAAATCAAGCACTGTTTCAGCGCCTGCCCCGGACGCAAGGAGGAATAATTCTTCTACAAACCGTCTCGCATCCTCAGGCGAGAGCTGCTGCAAAAAGCGGTTGATGACAAGTGCCGCAGCCCGCCGTCTTTTTGTTACCTCCCCCGTTGTCAAAAAATGCCCATCACGCACAATCCATGTAAACGGATCATGCTGCATAATGCCGATTCCCCTGCTCTCAACCACATCATACTCCCCGCCCTCCTCCAAAATCATCCCTATCACGCTGGAACGTGGAACGATTTTACAGATTCGTTCCCTGATACGCTGATATTCCGCTCTTTTCGTAAATGCCCTTTGAAATCCGGGGCCATCCAGATTATAGATACACCTTATTCTGTCCTGTATCCGGGGATCTGCCACAGCAGCCGCATAGACCGCAAGATTTCCCCCTTTGGAATGTCCACCAAAGAAAAGGCTGCCCTCCGTACAGGCAGCAACCCTGGCGGCATATTGTGCTGCAAGCTCCTGCCCTTTTACCGGCAGCTTATATATCATGGAAAAGTCCTCCTGCCAGCCCGCAAGCGTCTCATCCGTTCCCCGAAATGCAAGATAAACCGGCGCATCCTTGGGGAAGCAGGTCACAGCCGAAAACTGTGACGCTTCGCCAGCTGCAATCCGGTTTACATAATAATTTATCCGCATCGTCTGAAAACGGACGCTCCTCTTAAGCGCCTTAAAGAGCGCCGCATTTTCCGCCGCAAAGCAGGTATCTCCAAACATATATGGCAGGTCGCCAAGTCTTGCAAGCTCTCCAAGTGTAACCGCCGCACCCATATCTCCGGGCGCAGGCACAAGCCCCTCAAGCCGCAGATAAGAAAATTGGGCAAGCACCAGACCATCCTCAGCCGAAAAGGGACGCTCCTTAAAGGTATATGTCCCATATTCCCTGATATAATCCAAGATGCTGCCCAAGCTGCTGCCTCCAATTATCTTTTTGCAGGCAAAATAATCCCATATTTAAAACTTTGCCTGAATATGACCGATATGCTTTAACAGAACCGAGATACTGCCATCCTGTTCCGTAATGAATTCCACCTTCTGACTGTCCTTATACTGCTCCATAGGAATCCGCAGTTCAATTCCGGTATCGGTAAGCAGATGCTGCGTCTGGTATTTTCTGACAGTGGTGTCATTTTTAGGAAGTACCTCTTCCTTTACCATATCGTACTTTTCCATCTTTTCCTGGAATTCCTCTCGCATCTGCGGCTCGCCCTCAAATATTTTCTCTGCCAGTTCTTCTACGACAAAGCCTCCGCTTCGCGCCAGTTCCTCCTGAATGATGCTTTTCGCACGCATGTGCTGCTCATACTGCTCATATTCTTCACAATTTTTCTTCTGAATATTCTCTACAGCCTTCGTCACAATCGCCAGCTTTGATTTTGGAGATAGATGGCTGCTGCATTTTAAAAACAGATAGGAAAAATAATTGGTCTTTTCGCCATTTACCTCATATTTTTTCTCTATCAGCCGCACGCCAAAGGTCTGCAAATCAATCACTGCCGCCTCTGAAAGCCTCTGCGTCTCTGCCGGAAGGGTCGCCTTATAACGGATAATCTCATTCAGGTTACCCTCCTCACCAGACAGCGTGCGGTGCGTATAGGACGTCTTGAAATTCATCTTCAGCAGGGCAAGAAATTCCCCCTCGCCCGCCTTAAAACGTACAATTACCAAATCTGCCGGTGGAATATCGATATTGCTGTTCATAATCCCATACAAAAGCTGCGCCGTCTCCTTGCTCAGCTCTACAAACGCTTCGTCCGTATACTCCGTCAGCATGTGATACAGTTCTGACTGTTCCTTATAAAATTCACAGTCCTTACTGTCATCGCCCGCAATAATCCTGTAAATATGTTCTCTCAAAAATTCTGCAAAATCCGAACCAAACTCGATTTCACTGTCCGATAAAACCGGAAGTCCAACCGTAGAATCCAAAATATGAACAATTACCTTTCGGATGCGTATCTCTTCCTTCTGCATGAATTTCTTTCTCCTTTATGAAGTGTAAGCGGCTTGAAAATCGTCTTTCTGCTGATAAAGCCGACAATCCGAACCATAAAAATGCCCGGCAGGATTCCGATGCTGTCAATCGCCACATCCCTTACGGACGGTCCTCTTCCAGCCACAAACGACTGATGGTACTCGTCCAGACCCGCAAAAGAGACACAAAAAATACCCGCTACAAACACAAGCCACAAACCCCTGACGCCGTATACATACAAAGGGATTGCCACCGCTGCTGAAAGCAGGAAATATTCTGTCACATGCGCAGTCTTACGCACATAATAATGAATGTTTTCGGTATAATAGCCAATCTGCGCGCTGCTCCAGTCCTTTTCCAGTACCTCATCCGCCACTACGACAAGCTTATGGCTGACCTTCCGGCTAAGCTGTGCTGAAGATGCCCCATCCTGCGAAGAAAAGGAAAAGATAAGATACATCATCATAAGCGCCGGCAAAAAGGATAGGGGCTTAAGCAGGTAACGGAGCAGCTTTTTCAGAAATAAAATTGCGTATTTCATACTGCACTTTCAGGAATTTTCTGTACCTCTGCAGGCTTTTCTGCTTTCTTCTCTCCGCCCATAAAGCACTGTCCATGAAAGACCGCATTTTCATCTACAATCAGTTTTTTGGTGTGCAGATTTCCATTGACTCTGCCGGTTGCGGAAATCACAATTTTTTCTCCTGCGACAAGATCCCCCTCGACCTGACCGCCAACCATAATCGTCGCAGCATTTACATTGCCGACAATCCTTCCGCTCACTCCCAGAACCAGTGTGCTTTCGATCTTAACATCGCCCTTAACCAGTCCATCAATCCGGGTCGCTTCCTTTGCGCTCAAAGTTCCCTCAAATACTGCATCCTGTCCAAGAATACTCTTAATTCTTGCATTGGCTGCATCTGCACTGTCACTTTTTGTCAACATATCCATTCCTCCCTAACCATAAACCTCCAGCAGCTCCAGCGGGTCAATCAGCGCTCCATCCCTTGAAATCTGATAGCCAAGCTTCTGCTCCTGTGACTGTATGGTGTACAATGGCGTTCCCGCCTCCACATGGTCTCCCTCTGCAACGAGCACATCCGAGCTCGTGCGGTAAATCGACAGATAACCGTTGCCATGATCGACCGTAACCTTATGACCATAGCGGACGTCATCCTCAACAGACGCTACCGTGCCGCTCGCTGTCGCAATTACCCTTGTATCGGGCGCCGCTGAAAAAACTACAATAGGGTCCGTCTCTGCCGGCAGCTCCTGCTCCTGTTCTTCCTCGGCATCCTCTGCTGCCTCCTGTGCAGCAGGTGTTTCCGAGCTTTCCAGGATAACAGCAGGTCCTGCAAGCGGGAAGCCGTTGGGAATCAGCTTTGCCTCTTCCTCCTTTTTCTGTGCTTCCTTCGCCTCTTCATTTTGTGCTACCGTATCGCTCAAAAGGGCGACTTTATCTGCCAGTTCTGCATTGTCTGCCGTAAGCTGCTTATTTTCTTCTGTTAAGGCATCTACCTTCTTTTGCAATTCCGTTTCCCGTACCTGCACCTTTTTTGACGCATCTGAATGATAAAATGCAGCGCCTGTTGATACGACAAGCGCAATGACAATTACCGCAAGAAGCGCCGTCACCAGATTTTTCTCCAGACAAAAGGGTCTGATACCGCCTTCCGGAGAATCGGAAACGACCATAACCGTATAATTGATCCTCTTTTTATGCTTTCCGGATTCCACTTAATTCACCTCCGCGAGTATGATTTTATCATAAATTTCCAGCTTTGTAAAATTTTTGTAACATTCTCAATTTTTCGAAAGTTTTCAAAAAGTTTTTCGCTTCCTCACTTTACTTTTTTTGGCATCTATGCTATTCTTTGATTGTTGTAGATCAACAATTTCATTTATTATTTTGGAGGTATCTGTAATGAACAAAGGTACAGTAAAGTGGTTTAACAACCAAAAAGGTTACGGTTTCATCTCTGACGAGCAGGGAAATGATGTATTCGTACACTACTCAGGATTAAACATGGAAGGCTTCAAGTCTCTTGAAGAAGGCGCTTCCGTAGAGTTCGAAGTAGTAAACGGTGAAAAAGGACCTCAGGCAGTAAACGTAACCAAGTTATAAGATTTTTTATAACACCCTATAATCAGTTTTTCGATGTGCCTTTTCTTATATAAATTGACATGAGAAATTCATTGTATTTATTTTAGAAATACGCAATATTGTTTTAACGGATTATAAGAAGAACCAGTCATACGGCTGGTTCTTTTTTATGCAATAGGAAATTCCTATTGTAAGCAAACTCTTTTTTATGCGAGCGCCTCTAACACGCGGGAAAGCTTCATCGTTCCGCCAAAAATTTCAAGCGCGCTCCCTATCGTCACATTAACGTGTCCGCCGCCCGCTTCCTTTAAGAGCAAAAGGTCCTCATAATCATGCACGCCTCCTGCATAGGTTATCGGCAGCCTGCCAAAGCTTCCCAGCATCCGCACAAGCTCCAGCTCGATTCCCTGTGCCTTTCCCTCTACATCTACGGCATGAATCAAAAATTCATCACAGTAATCAGCAAAAAAATCCAGCGTTTTTTCATTTAATACAACATCCGTATATTTCTGCCACCTGTCGGTTACAATATGGTATTCCCCATCCTTTTTGCGGCAGCTTAAATCCAGCACCAGATGTTCCTTTCCTGTCTCGCTGCAGATTTTCTCCAGATTTTCATACTGAATTTTCCCATCACAAAATACATAAGAGGTCACAATCACATGGGAAGCTCCCGCCTTCAAATACTGACAGGCATTCTGCGCATGAATGCCTCCGCCGACCTGCAAGCCATCCGGATAGGCTGAAAGCGCAAGAAACGCCTGCTTCTTTGTTTCCTCATAGTACCTGCTGCCCTCCTTATTTAACAAAATCACATGTCCACCCCGAAGGTTTAACTCACGGTAAAGAGAAGCATAGTAGGCGGCATCCTGCGTGGCTTTGAAATTTTCCTTCGCAAAATCGCCTTCATCCCGAAGGCTTGAGCCGACTATCTGTTTTACTGCTCCATTATGAATGTCGATACATGGTCTGAATTCCATAAAGCTTCCTCATTTTTATTTTTTGTTTTTTTGCATCCGTCCTTTGTTCCTGATGTATAAATTTGAAGCCGCAGCACAATACTAGCAGTGAAAGAATCTGCTGGTCTTTCTTTTGCAGATTTTACCTTTCACAGTGAAAAAGAAGAAAAGGAGCGAGATTATGAAAAAGTATGTAAAACTGCTCTCCCTCTCCCTTGTTCTCATTATGCTCTGCGGTGCACTCACTGCCTGCGGTAGAAAGAACAATGTGCAGAACAACCAGACGGGAACTACGAACGATACCGCAGCAGGTACAACAGATACCGGCGCTGCAGACAATGCAACAGATAATGCTGCAAATACGAATACTGCCGATACAGCAAATGACGATATGCTCGCCGGCGGCGATACCGCAGAAAACAACAACGATACCATGTCCGACAATGCACCAAACGGTGGAAATGAAACCATTTTGGATGATGCCGGAAACGCAGTCGGCGATGTGGTAAATGATGCCGCTGACGGCGTATCCGATGCCGCTGACGGCATTGCCGATGTAACGGATGATGTTGTCGGCTCCAATGACAATACCAATCCTTAAATGCTACTTCTCAAAGCAGAATCCTGCGGTATGCAGGATTCTGTTTTTGTTTGCAGGCAAACTCTTTCTTATTTTACCTTTTCTATAATCGTACCATCCTGATAAGCCTGAAGAAGCAGCTCCAGATGATGGATGCTTTCCTTTAGCTCCTTACCAATATCAGTATCCGCCACACGCAGTCTCTCCGGTGCAGTCTCAATCACAATCGAATCCGAAAAAATATCCGATTCCTTTTTAATTGCCGCTTCCTTGGACTCAAAAGTTTCATGCGCTACAAGCCGCATGCCATGTGAATTTGCCACAAGCGTATAGCCTGCGATTCCCGTTTTTCCCTGATATGCCTTGGAAAAGCCTCCGTCGATAATCAGCAGCTTTCCGCCACAGCGAATCGGCGTTTCCCCCTTTTTCAGCTCTACCGGTACATGTCCGTTTATAATATGGGATTTCTTTTCATCCAGACCAAATTCCCTGAGAATCTTATTCAGGATTTCTTCATTGTCTGTCAGCCGGTAATAGCTGTTTTTGATTTCTGTATGTGTCGTTTTATCCTTTACAAAATAACGTTCAAAGGTCGCCATCTTGTCCTTGCCAAAAACAGGGGAATTGGGACCTGCCCAGATATACCATATCATATCCTGCCCTTTTCGTTTCTCAGCCGGATTATGGTTATTGTAAAAGCCCTTTCTTGCATACTGCTCCAGCACATCATACAGCGCCTTGCCGCTGTATCTCTTTCCGTCAATCTCCACTTCCTTGAAATTGCCCGCCTCATCCATCGGCACGCAGCCATGATAAAGCAGATTGGAATTGTGCACCTTATACATGCCGCCCTTGGAAAACAGGAAACGGATATGGCGCTGCAGCTTTTCACACTGGACAAACGCCTGCCTGAGCCGTTCCATCAGTTCGGCTTCCTCCTCCGTCAGCTCATAGGGCTTTTCCGGGTCCACCGTCGGAAAGTCCACATCATTCATTTCATAGGCGACGCCGTCTATCGTTACTGTTTTATCCTCATAGTTTATCTTATCGAGCAAAAGCCGATCCTCCATGTGAAACTCAGGATGCCGCTTGATAAGCTGTCCCTCCAGCTTGAACTGGATAATGGACATCGCCTTGTGCATCTTCATATCAAGGCTTAAATCCTTTGTATTGTAATTGGTATTGTATTTAATCGCAAAGACATCGCAGTTTGTATTCGCATAGGTCTCCATTGCAAAAGTAACAAGCGGAATCAGATTGATGCCATAACCATCCTCTAACGTATCGAGATTCCCGTACCTTGCGGACATACGAATTACAGTTGCAATGCAGGCAAGCTGTCCGCTGGCAGCTCCCATCCAGACAATGTCATGGTTGCCCCACTGAATATCCACAGAATGATATTCCTCCAGCGTATCCATGATGATATGCGGTCCCGGTCCTCTGTCGTATACATCGCCCACGATGTGCAGGTGGTCGATAACAAGTCTCTGAATCAGCCTGCCAAGGGCAATAATAAAGCCAGGCGCACTGCCGATACGGATAATTGTGTGTATGATTTCATTATAATAGGCTTCCTTATCATGCACCTCTGCCTTTTCGGTAATCAATTCCTCAATGATATAGGCAAAATCCTTTGGCAGTGCCTTGCGCACCTTGGAACGGGTATATTTGGATGCAACTCTTTTGGTAATCTGCACCAGTCTGTGCAGCGTAATCTTGTACCAGTCCTCAATATTATCCTCTTCCCGAAGCACAATCTCCAGCTTTTCCTGTGGATAATAGATTAAGGTAGCAAGACTTTTCTTGTCTCTGTTGCTGAGCGTATTGCCAAATTCCTCATCAATCTTACTGCGTACAGAGCCGGAGCCGTTTTTGAGTACATGGTTAAACTGCTCATACTCTCCGTGAATATCTGTCAGGAAATGCTCTGTTCCTTTAGGCAGATTCAGGATTGCCTGCAGATTGATGATTTCCGTAGACGCTGCTGCTATCGTTGGATACTGCACTGCCAGCGTTTTCAGATACATCAGCTCCATATCTGTAAGATTTTCTCCAATCTTTTCATTTACCATTCTTTTTTCCTTCCGGGGCAGTTCCTTACCCCTCAATCACATCGCTCATGTCATAATATCCGGCAGGCTTTCCTGCAAGGAATTTTGCTGCCAGAAGTGCACCTTTCGCAAATACCTCTCTGGAATATGCACGGTGGGAAAATGTAATGACCTCGTCCGTTCCTGCAAAAATCACATCATGGTCTCCGACAATCGTACCGCCGCGCACCGCTGAAATACCGATTTCCTTCTGCGGGCGTACCTCTCTTCTTGTGCTTCTGTCATAGACATATTCATAAGCATTATTCAAAGCACCGTTGACTGCATCCGCCAGCGCAACTGCTGTACCGCTGGGTGCATCCAGCTTCTGGTTATGATGCTTCTCTACGATTTCAATGTCAAAGCCCGCAGCCGCCAGCACCGGTGCCGCCTCGCGCAGCAGCTTTAACAGAAGGTTGATGCCCATTGACATATTTGCAGATTTTAAAACCGCCGTTTCCCCGGAAGCCTCTTTTACCTTTTTGAGCTGTTCCTCACTAAGTCCTGTTGTACAGAGCACACAGGGAAGCTTCTTTGCCACGCAGTAAGCAAGCAGCGCATCCACTGCCTTTGCAGAAGCAAAATCAATCACGACATCCGCCTCTACATCACAGTCTGCAATGCTGCTAAATACAGGATATTCGTTTTGAATATGATTCGAAACATCTACACCTGCCACGATTTCCATATCCGCCTCTTTTTCTGCCAGACGTGTAATAAACTGTCCCATACGGCCATTGCAGCCGTGCATTATGATTCTTGTCATCTTTGCTTTCTCCTATTCTTAAATATAAGGTCTTAATAAATTTTCTTACTGTATCAAAAAACGCTCCGACTACTGCCAGAGCATTTTTTTGATTGCCATTCTCCTTCCTGTCCTATCCCTCAATCAGAATAAACAGAAACAGAAGCGAAAAGCTGAGTAAAAGCGCCAGAGAGGACATCACGATTCCTCCAATCGCCATACCCTTCTGCGGTCTGCCCTTCGCCAGACTTATAATTCCTAAAATAATTCCAATGATGCTACAGATTGCCCCCGGAACTGCCCAGCATGCCAGTAATCCGAGTACGCCACACACAAGACTGCCCACTGCAAAAGAGCCATTTTTCTTTGGTATGGCGTCAGATACTACAACCTGACTGGTATAATAACTGCCAGCCTGCGCCTGTGGGGCGCTTTTGGTATCTGCCACATTCTGCGTATATCCATATTCTTCTCTTTCCACGATAACCGGCTCCTTTTATGAAGTAGCACCCAGAAGGACTACCTGCAGTCCAAAGAGAATCAAAGCGATGACAATGAATGCTACAAACGCAAGAATAACCTTTTTGTTATTCTTCTGCAATGCGCCTGTGATGTATACAGTACTGAGAGCTGCACCGACTGCCAGGCAAAGGATTCCGCCAAAGAACCAGCCACCGATTACGCTGAGTGCAACCAGCACCCATACCCATGCAGGAACGCTTGATACCGGCTCATAACGCTCGCCATTGTCAAGATATATTCCATTTACTGCAAGTCTTGCCTTTTTGCCAATCATAACAACGTGGCAGTTCGTTCCAGGCAGATCAACCGCATAATCAATTACATTGACAAACCAGTTGCTGGATTTTGCCTTATAGGTATTGCCATCCACAAAAACCTGAGGACCGCCCGCCTTTAATTTGCAGCCAATCTTATGCTCAATGCCATTTACATCCTTCACTGTCCATTCATTCATCCCATATCTCCTTTTCCTCATAAAGTATAAAGTATTGTTCGTGCTTTTTGCACACAATGCAATTATATCTCAGGAAAAAGTGAAACACAAGCAACTTCCGGCGTTTTAGCGTACATTGGTACCAAAGTTCTATAATACACCAAAACCCTTCATAGCAGCTTCCAGAACCTTTACATGTTCAGGCTCCATTTCAGAAAGCGGCATACGCATCGGTCCCGCTTCTCTGCCCTGAAGATTAACGGCGGTCTTTACCGGAATCGGATTTACTTCACAAAACAGCGCGTCAACTAAAGGCAGAGCCTCAAGCTGGAGCTTACAGCTTCCTGCAACGTCGCCATCAAAGAATTTCTGGCATATATCATGCGTCTGTCTGGGCGCAACGTTGGAAAGCACAGAGATAACGCCGATTCCGCCAAGGGAAAGCAGCGGTACAATCTGGTCGTCATTGCCTGAATACAAATCCACGCAGCCATCCGCCATCGACATAATCTTTGCAACCTGTGAAATATTGCCGGAGGCTTCCTTTACGCCGACGATATTTTTCACATCGCGGCACAGCTTAATCAGTGTATCCGGCGCAATGTTTAAGCCGGTGCGGCTCGGCACATTGTAAAGAATAATCGGAAGGGATACCGAATCAGCAACCGCCTTAAAATGATTGTAAAGTCCCTTCTGTGTCGCCTTATTATAGTACGGTGTCACCACTAAAAGTCCGTCAACGCCAGCCTTCTCCGCTTCTGTGGACAAATAGATTGCCGTTTCCGTGCAGTTGGAGCCAGTACCTGCTATAACCGGAATCCTGCCAGCCACATGCTTTACGCAGTAACGGATTACATCAAGATGCTCCTCATGGGAAAGCGTTGCCGCCTCGCCGGTCGTTCCACATACAATGATTGCATCCGTTCCATTCTCAATCTGATAATCAATCTGCTGTGCAAACACCTCATAGTTTACGGAACCGTCCTCATGAAACGGTGTGATGATTGCGACACCTGCGCCTTTAAATACTGCCATATTTTTTCCTCCTTTTCACATTACGGGGCAAAAAGAGTTTTTGTACAATGGAATTTTTTCTATTATACAAAAAACCGACTCTCCAATAGGGCGAGCCGGTTTAAGCTTCTAAAATTCGATAGCGCCCCATCCTTGATTAGATGACAGTCGTACACCTCTTCGATGCACGCCCAAGATAAAATGCTCATGGAAATCCTATCTTTCGGCATAGTCCCCTTTCCTGCCCCTTCGTCTGTGCCTGACACATCCGGAGCATTACTCATGAAATATGCAACCTCTATCACTTTCTTTATAATTCCTTAACAAAATTATCATAGCAGACAGATACACTCTTGTCAATGTCTGCACTTAAAACACCTTAAACTTAAGTGTTTCAATTCTGGATACCTCGTCTGCCAGTGCGCAAATTTCATCCTTTAACTGGATTCCCGTCATAATAACCGTCGTTTCCTGCGCGCGTGCGCTAAGAAGCGTTTTCAAATCCTCCGGCGTTATGATGTCATTGTCCAGAAGCCCTAAGACCTCATCCAGAATCAACAGGTCACACTCTCCTGTATACAGTACCTTTTTGGCATAGTTCAGACCGTTTTTGATATTTTGGATTTCTTCCTTCTGACGCTCTATGGGGAGCTGCAGAAAATCCTCCTCTGATTTTTCAAAACGGAAAAACTTAATCTCCGGCTCCAGCCGTTTCAGAAATTCGCTCTCCTGCAGCCCTTTTCCCTTCATAAACTGGATGATGACTACCTGTCTGCCCTGACTGGCAGCCTGAAGCGCCTTTCCAAGCGCTGCGGGTGATTTTCCATGCCCGTCACCGCTGTATATACATATTTTGCCCTGCTCCATATCTCCTCCTGTAGGTAACTCTTCCGAAATCTTCCAGAATTCTTTATGAAGCATACCATATCCCTTATCAAAGCGCAACCAAAAGCAGTATCCGTCCTTACTCCTCTTCCTGTGCAAGCTCTAATTTGCTGACCGATACCTCGTAGGCAACCCTCTTTTCCGTCATATCCTCCGATATTTTCTTCATGTATTCACGGCTCTGGATTCTGCCCCATACAAGGCATCTTGCGCCGACTTCAAAGTTACTCACATATCTGGCATTTCTTCCCCAGCAGATGCAGGGTATGTAATCACTTTTCCCATACGGTCTGTTGACCGCAAGCAAAAGGTCTGCGATTTCCCTGCCAAGCGGTGTTTTACGGTAAATCGGTTCCTTACAGATAAATCCATCCAGGTAAATCTGATTTGTCCTTGCGCTCTCCTCGATTTCATCCAGAAATTCAATTTCTCTGGCGAATACTGACAGCACAAGCTTATTTTTCTTTTCCTCATGTCTGTTATAGGAGCGGAACTGTCCTGTGATGCACAGGAATTTTCCCCTATAATCAGCATTTACGTCAAGCAAGCGCTCCGATACCATAACCGGAATCACATCGAAGGACTCACTCAGCCTTGCCACCTCAACATCAATCATGTAAAAGCCTTCTCCGAAAATTTCATGGCTGAACGCAAATTCTCCGACTACCTCGCCCATGATTGTCACCTGGTTGTTTTCAATTACCTTATCTGTCATCTTTGTTCTCCCTTCTTACATCTAAGAATTTTTTCCAGTAATGTACTACTATGTATATGAGTGGATTCCATTCCTAGAACACGGGAATATCGCAGGTTTCGACAGTCCGCTGGCGAAATCTGGCACTGCATTTTCATCCTTTTACACAATGCTTGCAAGATTTTTTTTGAAATGCTATAATAATAAGGTTTTGAAGCAATTTTAATAAAAGAATGGGAGCTGACTTTCCAGCTTGCACCATATCCGCAGACTGGCGGATCGGAGGAGATTATGAAACAGACCAGAAATGATGTACGAAATGTAGCAATCATTGCCCATGTCGATCACGGCAAAACAACCCTTGTCGACGAGCTTTTGAAGCAGAGCGGCGTTTTCCGTGAAAATCAGGAAGTAGCCGAGCGCGTCATGGATTCCAATGACATTGAACGGGAAAGAGGCATTACCATCCTTTCCAAAAATACTGCCGTTATGTATAAGGGAACCAAAATCAACATCATTGATACGCCCGGTCATGCCGACTTTGGCGGCGAGGTAGAGCGTGTCCTTAAAATGGTAAACGGTGTTATCCTTGTCGTAGACGCTTTCGAGGGCGTTATGCCGCAGACACGGTTCGTTCTGAAAAAAGCGCTGGAGCTTAACCATCCGGTTATCGTCTGCATCAACAAGATTGACCGTCCTGAAGCGCGTCCTGAGGAAATCATCGATGAGGTGCTGGAGCTCTTTATCGACTTGGATGCCAACGAAAAGCAGCTTGACTGTCCTTTCGTATTTGCTTCCGCAAAGGAAGGCATTGCAACGCTGGATCTTGAAAATGAAAATGATAACATGATTCCGCTTTTTGAAACCATCCTGAATTATATTCCGGCTCCAGTCGGCGACCCTGACGCTGGTACGCAGATGCTTATCAGCACCATTGATTACAATGAATATGTCGGACGTATCGGCGTCGGCAAGGTAGACAATGGCTCTATCAGTGTTGGTCAGGACGTTGTCATCGTAAACCACCACGACCCGGACAAGCTGCAGAAGGTACGTGTCAGCAAGCTGTATGAATTTGATGGTTTAAATAAGGTAGAGGTCAAGGAAGCCCGTTTTGGTTCTATCGTAGCGATTTCCGGCATTTCCGACATCCATATCGGCGATACGCTCTGCTCACCCGATAATCCAAAAGCGATTCCCTTCCAGAAAATTTCCGAGCCGACAATCGCGATGCAGTTTATTGTCAACGACTCCCCCCTCGCGGGCAAGGAGGGCAAATATGTTACCAGCCGTCATCTGCGCGACAGACTCTTCCGTGAATTGAATACGGACGTTTCCCTGCGTGTCGAGGAAACCGATACTACCGAAAGCTTTAAGGTATCCGGCAGAGGCGAGCTGCATCTGTCCGTCCTGATTGAAAATATGCGCCGTGAAGGCTATGAATTTGCAGTCAGCAAGGCGGAGGTGCTCTATCACACCGATGAAAATGGCAAAAAGACAGAGCCGATGGAGCTTGTCTATGTCGATGTTCCTGAAGAATTTTCCGGAACTGTCATCGAAAAGCTCAGCAACCGCAAGGGCGAGCTGCAGAATATGAAGCCTATCAACGGCGGCTATACAAGACTTGAATTTTCCATTCCTGCCCGTGGCCTGATTGGCTATCGCGGCGAGTTTATGACAGACACAAAGGGCAACGGCATTATGAACTCCGTATTTGACGGCTATGGTCCGTACAAGGGAGACATCCAGTACCGCAAGCAGGGCTCTCTGATTGCCTTTGAAGCGGGCGATGCCATTACCTATGGTCTGTACAATGCACAGGAGCGCGGCACGCTCTTTATCGGTCCCGGCGAAAAGGTCTATGCCGGTATGGTTATCGGTCAGAACGGCAAGGGCGAGGATATTGAATTAAACGTATGTAAGGCAAAGCATTTAACCAATACCCGTTCCTCAAGCGCAGATGAAGCACTGCGCCTGACGCCGCCCAGAATCTTAAGCCTGGAGCAGGCGCTTGAATTCATTGATACAGATGAGCTTTTGGAAATCACGCCAAAGAGCCTCCGTATCCGCAAAAAGATTCTGGACCCTACGCTGCGTAAACGCGCTGCAATGAAAAAATCATAAGCTGATTTCCGTATGCTGCGGCACGGTCAGTCTCACGCCTTGGTGGACTGCATCCGTGCCGTTTTTGCTGCTATAATACCGGCAAACAGCGCCGCCGCAATATGGCTGAGCAGTATTGCCGTCCAGATTCCATTTAAACCAAAGCCGCCATGTACGAAAAGCAGCGCCGCCGGAATTCGGATGACAATATAATAAAGGAAAAAGAGCAGCATGCTTGCACCGGGTTTTCCAAAGCCGCTAAGCTCACCAAGAAAGCAGCTCGTCAGCATATACATGACATAGCCTACGCTTACAATTTTAAAGAAGCCCGCTACAATCTCTGCCGCTTTCGTGCCTGCAACAAAAAGCAGACTGAGATTTCCTGCAAATATCAGAACTGCCGCGCTTAAAACTGCCGTAAAAATTCCCCCAAGCCAAAGTGCACAGCGCATATAATCCCGCGCCCGGTCACATCTTCCTGCACCGAAGCACTGCCCTACAATCGTCGTCAGTCCCATATTCATTGCCATTGCAGGATAAAAAAGCAGAATTTCCAGCTTATTTGTCACGCCATAAGCAGCGATTGCCGTTACGCCAAAGCCCGTTACCAGAAAGAGCATGACAGCAGAGCTGATTGCCGGCATACAGCTTTGCAGAGCCGCCGGAATCGCATCACATAAAAGCGGTTTTATATGCTTTGCCGATGCATTGGAAAGCCGAAGCGCAAACAGTTTTTTTCTTCTGTGATAAACAAAGGCAAATAACAGGCAGAGCACCTCTGAAGCTACTGTCGCCCATGCTGCGCCTCTAAGTCCCCATACATGAATCATAAGCGGGTCTAACACTGCATTTAACAGTGTGGAATATAACATTCCCTTCATCTGAAATATCGGGTCGCCATAGGCACGGAATATCGCTGTAAACTGCATATACAAATAGATAGCCACATAGCCAAGCAGATAAACGGACAAATAAGCATAGGCAGCTTCAAAAAGCTGCGCAGGCGTCTGCATTGCCCCAAGAATACTGCGCAGGAAAATTTCCAGAATCGCAGTTACGCCCACTGCAAATCCGGCGGACATAAGAAGCGCAGTTGCCGTCATTTCTTCGGCCTCCTTCGCCCTGCCTGCGCCTACGGTCTGCGATATTAAAATGGCAATTCCATTTCCCGCTCCCATTGCGATCGCATTTAAAATCAATACAACCGCCGTCGAATTTGTCAAAGCGGCATAGCCGTTTTCTCCGAGCAGATTTCCCACCCACAGACTGTCTACCAGATTGTAAGCCATCGTCAGAAGCATTGCGCCGAGCAGCGGCAATACCATCCGCAGCAGACTACTGCCAGTTTTTCCATTTACAAAATCAATTTTACTTTTCATTTGTTTTCCTCTCTTTCTTTATTGAATGAATATCATTCATTTTGCGGGCAAATATACCGGCAGGCACTCTTGCACCTGCCGAAAATTACATAATAACTATATCAGATGCAGCATTTCCAAAAGACACTGTTTGATATGCTCTGTCTTTTCCTGCTCCGAATACTGCTCTGACATCAGGATTCCTACCTGTCCAAATACGCAGAAATATGCCATTGCTTCTGGATTTTCCAGTTGAATCTCACCCCGCATTTCTGCTTCTGTAAGGATTCCTGTCACATAAGGAACCTGTCTCTGCGCAACCTTTAGGAAAAGCTCATTATGCAGCTTTCTGCTTTCCGGTCTGTGAAACAGCTCGTACAGCTCCGCCTGCCCGCGCTCCGTCATGGCATAATCCCGCATATTACGGCTGATACATGCAATCTGTTCCCGAAGCGGCAAGCCCTTTATCTGCGTCTTTTTCATATTGGTATCTGCAATGAACTGGGCATATTCTTCAAGTGCAGCATCATATATCGCTTCTTTAGACGGAAAATAGCGGTAGCATAAGCCCTGAGATATGCCGATTTCATTTGCAATATCTGAAATCGACGTTTTCTCATACCCCTTACGGGCAAAAACGCGAATCGCCGCATCTAAAATTTCCTGCTTTCTTTCATCCGGGTCCTTTACAATGCGCATCCCTGTTTCCTCCTGCTAAAAACAGTATACCTCCTGTTTTCGCAGTTGTCAATGAATGATATTCATTTATTTTTTCAGGGGGCTTTCTCTGTAGATAATGTCCTCTCTGCCCGGTCCGTTGCTTACCATTGTAATCGGATAGCCAATCTGCTCCTCGATGAATTCAACATATTTGCGGCAGTTCTCCGGCAGGTCCTCATACTTTTTAATGCCTCTGATGTCCGTTTTCCAGCCCGGAAGCGTCTTTAAGATGGGATTTGCTTTTTCTAACTTACAGGTAACCGGGAACTGTGTCGTTTCTTCTCCGTCAATTTCATAGCCAACGCAGACCGGAATCTCATCCAGATAGCCAAGCACATCCAATACGGTAAAGGCAACATCTGTCGTTCCCTGCAGGCGGCAGCCATACTTGGAGGCCACACAGTCAAACCAGCCCATTCTCCGGGGACGTCCTGTCGTAGCACCGAATTCTCCGCCGTCTCCGCCGCGTCTTCTAAGCTCGTCTGCTTCCTCTCCAAAGATTTCTGAAACGAAAGCGCCAGCGCCTACTGCGGAGGAATATGCCTTGCAGACCGTAACAATCTGGTTGATTGCATACGGCGGCAGTCCTGCACCGATCGCACCATAAGCGGCAAGCGTTGAGGAGGAGGTTACCATCGGATAAATACCGTGATCCGGGTCCTTTAAAGTACCAAGCTGTCCCTCTAACAGAATATTCTTGCCAGCCTTAAGCGCCTGGTCAAGATACAGGGAAACATCACATACATAAGGCGCTACCATATCGCGGTACTCATGCAGTGTCGCAAGCAGCTCTTCTTCAACAATCAGCGGCTTATGATAAAGGTGCTCTAAAATAACATTCTTGGTTTCGCAGACGCGCTTTACCTTTTCCTGCAGCAGTTCCTCATCAAAGAGCTCACTTACCTGGAAGCCGATTTTTGCATATTTATCAGAATAGAAAGGCGCAATTCCTGACTTGGTAGAGCCAAAGGATTTTCCGCCGAGACGTTCCTCCTCATACTGGTCAAACAGGATATGATAAGGCATCACAATCTGCGCTCTGTCTGAAATCAGAATCTTCGGTGTCGGTACATTTCTGTCTGTAATCGACTTGATTTCATTTAACAGAATCGGAATATTCAGCGCAACGCCATTTCCGATGATGCTGGTCGTATGCTGATAAAATACACCTGACGGCAGAGTATGCAGCGCAAATTTTCCGTAATTGTTTACGATTGTATGTCCTGCGTTTGCACCACCCTGAAAACGGATGATAATGTCCGCCTCCTGTGCAAGCATATCCGTGATTTTTCCTTTTCCTTCGTCTCCCCAGTTTGCTCCTACAACTGCTTTTACCATTTTGTTGCTCCTTCCTCAAATTTACGATAATCCCACTCTCTTACTGTAATAGTATACATGAAGTTCGCATATAAGTAAAATCAATATTTATTATGTTTGTCATAAGAGCAGCTTATATTAGTCCTTTAAGAAAAGCCCTACCGGGCAATGGTCTGAACCAAAGACATCGGTGTAGATTACCGCATCGTCAAGCCTTTCCTTCAAGCAGTCGGATACCAGAAAATAATCAATACGCCACCCCGCGTTTTTTTCCCGCGCGTGGAAACGGTAGGACCACCACGAATAAATGCCCTCCTGTTCAGGATAGAAATAGCGGAAGGTATCGACAAATCCATTTTCCAGAAGTCTTGCAAACTTTCCTCTTTCCTCATCGGTAAAGCCGGCATTTTTATGGTTTGATTTTGGATTTTTCAGATCAATCTCCTGATGTGCTACATTTAAGTCGCCACAGAATATGACGGGCTTTTTCTGCTCCAGCTCCTTTAAATAGGAAAGAAAAGCATCCTCCCATGTCATGCGATAGGGAAGTCTTGTCAACTCATTCTGGGAATTTGGCGTATAAACCGTTATCATATAAAAATCTGCAAATTCGGCAGTGATAACTCTGCCCTCCTTGTCATGCTCCGGTATTCCGATTCCATAGGTCACTGCAAGCGGCTCTGTTTTTGTAAACAGCGCCGTTCCAGAATACCCCTTTTTTTCCGCATAATTCCAGTAAGCATGATACCCTTCCATCGGCAGGTCAATCTGCCCTGCCTGCAGCTTCGTCTCCTGTAAGCACAGAATATCCGGCTGCTGCGCCTCAACAAATTCTGTAAATCCCTTGCCTACGCAGGCGCGCAGACCATTTACATTCCATGAAATCAGCTTCATCTGTCATAGCTCCTTTTATCTTAAGGCTGTACCTATTAAATGTGCAGCAGGCTTGCCGCAATCTGAAAATATACCATCAGGGAAATCGCATCCACAATCGTCGTAATAAACGGGCTCGCCATAACCGCAGGGTCAAATCCGATTTTCTTTGCAAACATCGGCAGCGTGCAGCCAACGAGGTTTGCAATCAGCACCGTTACCACCAGTGTCGCACATACGACCGTCGCAACGGAAAGTCCTACTCTATCAAGGAATAAGAGCTTGATAAAATTCGCCGCAGCCAGAGCAACGCCGCACAGAATTGCAACCCTGCCCTCCTTCCAGAGTACCTTGAAAATATCTCCAAATTCAATCTCATTTAAGGAAAGTCCTCTGATGATGGTAACGCTCGACTGCCCTCCTGCATTTCCGCCCGTATCCATCAGCATCGGAATAAAGGCAGTCAGCACAACGCAGCTGCTTAACGCATCCTCAAACGAGGTAATGATTCTGCCGGTAAAGGTCGCTGAAATCATCAAAAGAAGCAGCCATGGGATTCTCTTTTTCCACGTTTCAAAAATGCCGGTACGCATGTAGGATTTATCGGATGGCACGATAGCCGCCATCTTTTCAATATCCTCTGTCGCCTCTTCTTCCAGAATGTCTACAACGTCATCCACCGTAACGATACCGACAAGCCTGTTTTCATTGTCGACAACCGGCATCGCAACAAAGCCGTATTTCTGGAACTGCCTCGCAACCTCCTCCTGATCCATGAGGGTATTTAAGGAAATTACATTTTCATGCATAATATCCCCAATTACCGCATCCGGCTGGCTCAGGAGCAAATAGCGCAGTGCAACCGTTCCTACGAGTGTCCGCTTGCTGTCAAGCACATAACAGATGTTAATGGTCTCGCTGTCGACCCCGACCTTACGGATTCGCTCTATCGCATCCTTTACCGTAATATCCTCTTTAAGGTCAACATATTCCACCGTCATAATACTGCCGGCAGAATCCTCCGGGTAACGCAGCAGATGATTGATGTCCCGCCTCGTTTCCGGGCTTGCATTGGCAAGCAGCTTTTTGACAATATTGGCAGGCATCTCCTCCAAAAGGTCCGTCGCATCATCCGCCATCAGGTTATCGATAATGTTTGCCGCCTCTTTTTCAGACAATGCCGTAATGATAAGCTGCTGATTCTCTACTTCCAGATAAGCAAATACATCCGCCGCAATGGATTTTGGCAAAATTCTGAAAACCTTCAGGGAATCTTCCTCATCCAGGTCTTCGATAAATGCCGCAATATCCGCATCATTCAGTTCCGCAAGGTTCTGCCTGAGTCTGGTATACTGCTTGGTTTCCAGCAGTTCCTTCAGTTCATCCATTTCTTCTCTCAGTTCATTCATGACCTTCACCCGCCTTTCTTTTATTATAGATTATGTGTTATTACGCGCCGCCCTTAATTCCTTTCCTCATAATAAGAATACCCGTTTTTCTCAAGAAAAAGCCTGCCGGAGGATAATTCTATCATACTCTTTTTTAATTTTTCTTCCAGTGCAGGAGGAATCACTATGCAGAATGTAACCTGCTCACTGTAAATGGTGTCCTTTACAAAAACGCCCTCCGTGGCAAACAGGTGCTGCAGTTTTCCTGTCAGTGTGTAATCCGCCGAAACCGTATACTGCACGCCGCCGCGCATGGTAATCATCTCGCTGTTTTCCACAGCCGCCTGCAATGCCTGTGTATATGCACGCACCAAGCCGCCTGTTCCAAGCAGGACGCCTCCAAAATACCTCGTCACAACTGCCGCCACATCCGTAAGACCCGCTCCGCGCAGCACCTCAAGCATCGGCCGTCCCGCTGTTCCGCTCGGTTCGCCGTCATCACTGCTGCGCTCTGTGCGCGTATCCTTTCCTATAATATATGCGTAACAGTTATGCCTTGCATCATAGTATCTTTTGCGCATCGCATCCAGAAATGCCGCCGCCGCATCTTCGTCCGAGACGGGCACCATCGTCGCTATAAACCGGGATTTTTTTTCTACGATTTCGCCCGTCGCCTCGCGCGCTATCACGCGGTACGACATCTGTTCCTGTCTTTCCATTGCCCTGCTCCTGATGATTTAACCGTATACTCAAGCATAACAGGTTTTTGCAAAAAATGAAAGAACTTCACTAACAATTTACATTTATTACATTCCTGATACAGTCGGAATAAAACGCTTTCAAAATGTGAACAATTTTTAATATTCCATAAAATCCTTTATTTACCACCCGATTTTTGATATACTCTATTCGTACATTTTGAGATGGGCAGGATTTGCCGCATTTCATGGCAGGAGGCAGTATAACATGAATTATGGAAAAAAGGGAGTCCGCCGCAAGAAAAAAGAACTCCATTCCACTTCCGCGAAATGGGGTCGCAAGCTGACTCTTATTATAACAAAAGTATTTTTAATTGGTCTTCTCTCGCTGGTCGTTTTAGGCGCGAGCGCTGGTCTTGGCGTATTTAAGGGCATCTTAAGCTCTGCGCCGGACATTTCTCACATCGACGTTTCCCCCTCCGGGTTTTCGACCTTTGTCTACGACACCGAAGGGCATGAGCTTGCAAAGCTGGTCGCTGCGGATTCTAACCGTATTCCGGTTACCATGGAACAGATTCCCGAAAATCTGGCGCATGCCTTTGTCGCTATCGAGGACGAACGTTTCTACGAGCACAACGGCATCGACATCAAGGGTATCATCCGTGCAGGCGTTATCGCCATCAAAAACCGCGACTTATCGCAGGGAGCCAGTACCATCACGCAGCAGCTTTTGAAAAACAACGTTTTCGAGGGCTGGACGAGTGAAACTACCATTGAAAAAATCAAGCGTAAAATTCAGGAACAATACCTTGCCCTTGAGCTGGAAAAGGTTATGGACAAGGATAAGATTCTGGAAAACTACATGAACACCATCAACTTAGGGCAGAATACGCTCGGCGTTCAGGCAGCGTCCCTGCGCTATTTCGGCAAGCCGGTCTATGAGCTGAATCTTGCAGAATGCGCCTGCATTGCTGCTATTACCCAGAATCCTTCCCGGTACAATCCGATTTCCCATCCGGATGAAAATGAGAAGCGTCAGAAAACGGTGCTCTCACACATGCTGGAGCAGGGCTATATCACACAGGATGAATATGACGAAGCCATAGATGACGACGTTTACTCCCGCATCCAGACCGTCAATGAAGAATCCGAAGATGATTCCGTCTATACATATTTTGTAGACGCGCTTACAGAGGATGTCTTGAATGATTTGGTCAATATCGCCGGCTACAATGAAACACAGGCGTACAATCTGCTTTACAGCGGCGGCTTAAGCATCTATTCCACACAGGACAGCGCAATCCAGAAAATCTGTGACGAAGCTTTCTCCAACCCGGATAACTTCCCCGCTGACACCAAGTGGTATTTAACCTATGAGCTTACCGTAAAGAAGCCCAACGGCGATATCGAAAACTACAGCTCGGAAATGTTCAAGTCATATTTCCAGCAGGAGAAGAAATCCTTTAATATGCTCTATTCCTCCAAGGAGGACGCTTATGCAGACATTGAGACCTACAAGGATGCCGTCATCGGCAGCGGCGAAGAAATCGGTGAAAAGATTTCCTTAACGCCCCAGCCGCAGGTTTCCCTGACAGTAGAGGACCAGAATACCGGCTACGTAATTGCAATGGTCGGCGGCAGAGGCGCAAAGGAAGCAAGCCGTACCTTAAACCGCGCTACTGACACCATGCGTCAGCCCGGATCTACCTTCAAGGTGGTTTCTACCTATGCACCGGCTCTGGACAGTGCAGGTCTGACCCTTGCCGACGTACAGAACGACGCACCCTACACCTATGCGGACGGCCGTCCTGTTTCCAACTGGTACAGCAGCGGCTACAGAGGACTGTGTTCTCTCAGAGATGGTATCCGTGACTCCCTGAATATTGTTGCCGTTAAGACACTGACACAGATTACGCCACAGCTTGGCTATGATTATCTGATTAACTTCGGTTTTACGACTCTGAAGGATCGCTATGAGGTAAATGGAAAAATCTACTCCGACATTCAGCAGTCTCTTGCGCTCGGCGGTATTACGATGGGCGTTACAAATGAAGAATTAAACGCAGCCTATGCTACGATCGCAAACGGCGGTACCTATTATAAACCGACGCTCTATACAAAAATTGTAGACCACGACGGCAAGCTGATTATTGATAATTCCAAACCGGCAAGCCACCGTGTTATCAAGGAAACCACCGCTTTCCTGCTGACGGATGCCATGGAGGATGTTGTAACCTCCGGTACCGGCGGTTCCGTTAACTTCGGCAATATGGCGATTGCCGGAAAGACCGGTACGACTTCCGATTATAATGACGTATGGTTTGCGGGCTACACGCCCTACTACACAGCGACGACCTGGGCGGGCTTTGACAATAATACCAAGCTCTCCGGAGCGGAAAAGAACCTTGCAAAGGTACTATGGCGGGCAGTCATGTCCAAGATTCATGAGGATTTGCCAAACCAGTCCTTTAACCGTCCCGCCGGTATTGTCAGCGCTACCGTATGCAGCAAATCCGGTAAACTGCCAATCGCAGGTCTATGCGATGCAACCTTAAAGACAGAATATTTTGCAGAGGGCACAGTTCCTACTGAGAGCTGTAATGTACACTATTCCGGCATGGTATGCGCTTACAGCATGCTGCCTGCTTCTGATGAATGTCCGTTCAAGGTTCCGGGAACGCTGGAACTGACACCGGATGATTCCGCTGCCAGAAAGACCACCACTACTGCACAGGATGCCGCTACTGACCCGCTCAGAACTGGAAATGCAGACCCTGCACAGACTTCAAATATCGAAAAATGTCCGCATAATGCAGAATTCTTCTTACAGCCGAATGCGGAGGCCATCGTAGAGCAGCAGCGTCTGGAAATGCAGTTGAATGCAATGCAGAACGGCACGGCTCTGCCGGATTCCATTCTCAATCCGACTCAGCCGGAAACAGACCCGACTGCAGGCTATCAGCCCGGAGGTATCCCCGGTCTTGCAACAGACCAGAGTGCCACAGCGGGACTCTTACCTTAAGAAAAAAGAGTTTGCTTGCAAACTCTCTGTGCGCGAGCGGTGCCTGCAAGGCAGAATTCATCTCCGCGAGCTGCGCATCCATTTTAATTTATGGATTTATGGAAATGAAGTTTCTTATAAGTTAAAAAAACGCCCAGACCTTATGGTCTGAGCGTTTTTTATGAAATCGTAATTCTGATTGCATTTTTACAGAATCTTTCCGATTGCGTCAAGCTGCTCCTGAAGCGCCGCAGCGCCTGTCTGTGCATCCTGAATCGCTTTACATTCCCGCGCATAGACATTCTCTTCATCATCCTTATGCGCTTCATAGTATGCTTTTCCAATCGCAATATAATTCTGCTCCATAACCTCATTACAGGTATGAATCAGATTCTTTAATCTCGCAACCTCTGCAATATCCTTTGCTTTTCTTGCAACTGTCTGTGTTGCATCCGTCGCCGCATTTTCCAGTTTTTCAAAAAAATCCATTGCAGCCGCCTCCTTAACGCTTATTCCATCTCTCTTAAAATCTCGTAGAGGGAATGGTCCTTGATATAATTGAACAAATCCTGCATCTCCTGCGGAGAAACAATCATCCCATTGCGAATCCATGTCATCAGGATAAATCCGAGGAACTCTGCATAATACCGCGCAAGCATTTCATGGGAAAGCAGCTTATGGTGCGACTTTCTGCCACCGCTGTCCGCCTCGATAAAATCCAGTAAAATCTCATAGATACTGCTCTTTACAATGCTTTCGAAGGAATTCTGCCCTTCCAGCCGATATACCTTACCATAGAACTCCCGATCCTTCTGCATCTGGATGAATACCAGCTTTATCGCCTCATCCAGCATATCATTCTGAATCAAAGGCATCGACGGCGCAAGCACCTCAGCCTTGAAAATATATTCCAGAAGCTGATATTTATCCTGAAAATGATTGTAAAAGGTGGGGCGTATCACACCCGCGCCATCCGTAATCTCCTGAATGGTAATCTTCTCTATCGGCATTCTAACAGCCAGCATTTTAAAGCTGTCAATCAGCCTCTGCTCTACATCCGCTTTTCTCCGCATCCCTTACCTCCGTCTATGGCAGATGCGTCTCCTCTACTGCGCGCGAAATACAATTTCACCAGTAGAAGCGTCCATAGAGTCTACAATCGCAAGCGACTCTACTCTTACGCCCTTGCTCCTAAGAAGGCTGCCGCCCTCCTGAAAGCCCTTTTCCACTGCGATGCCTACACCTGCAATCTTTGCGCCTGCGCTCTGTACCAGATCAATCAGTCCGGCCACAGCACAGCCGTTTGCAAGGAAATCATCTATAATCAGTACGTTATCATCCTCACTCAGGTATTTTTTGGATACGATTACATCATATACCCGCTTGTGTGTAAAGGATTCGATTTTCGTCGCATAAACCTCTCCATCCAGATTGATGCTCTGGGATTTCTTTGCAAATACGACCGGAACGTGAAAATACTGCGCTGCAATGCAGGCAATTCCAATGCCCGACGCTTCAATCGTCAGAATCTTTGTAATCTTATCATCCGGGAACAGACGTCTGAATTCCTTTCCCATTTCATTGTAAAGCTCTATGTCGAGCTGATGGTTTAAAAAGCTGTCAACCTTTAAAACATTTCCTTCTTTTACCAGTCCGTCTTTGCGGATTCTATCTTCCAGTATTTTCATTTTCCTGCGCCTCCTTATTCTAGGGTATCAAAAAAGCCCTGCTTTCACAAGGCTTTTTCCAAACTTCCAATAACTTTTTTCTTATCAGGACTCCTCGGCAGGCTCCTCCTCTGAAAGGACCCCGTCTATGATATGTACAATCCTTTTTGCCGAGCGCGCAACCTGAAGATCATGCGTAATCATAACTATCGTATGTCCCATTTCATTGAGCTGTCCAAAGAGCTTTAAAACCTCCTTGCCGCTCGCGCGGTCGAGCGCTCCTGTCGGTTCGTCCGCAAGCAGCAGCGCAGGCTCTCCCACAAGTGCCCTTGCAATAGACACTCTCTGCTTCTGACCGCCTGAAAGCTCCGAAGGCTTATGCCCCAGTCTGTGGTCAATGCCCAAAAGCCGTATTGTTTCCATACATGCTGCCTCCGCTTCGCGGTGTCCCATTCCACGAATCAAAAGCGGCATGATGATATTCTGAAGCACGTTGTAGGTCGGAATCAGCTGATAATTCTGAAAAATGAAGCCTATCTCCCGGTTTCTTACCTCCGTCAAATCCTCCTGCGGCGTTTCATGAATTGGAAGTCCATCCAGATAATATTCACCGTCATCCATAAGGTCCATACAGCCGATTACGTTCATCAATGTCGTTTTGCCGGAGCCGGAGGGTCCTAAAATCGCCACATACTCTCCCTGCTTTACGGTAAAGCAGATATTTTTCAAAACCGGAACCTTTTCTTCTCCGAGCATATAGCCCTTGTTCATATTTACAATCCGAATCAGTTCTTCTCCCATCGTTTACTCCTCTATCCAGATTTTCAAAATCTCATCGCCTTCATCCGCTGTATGCTCCATCAGGCAGCTTATCCTATCCCCCTGCGCCAGTCTCGAAAAGGTCGTAACACTACCCAGTGCAGTCACCACATCCGTGCCGACAGGAATCGTATACTGGCTTGCCTCGCCGCCTTCCACGCTTGCAGCCTCCATTTCATTTCCGACCATGCCTTCAACCACAAGCTCTAAAAAATACTGGTCCTTTGTAAGCGATACCGATTCTTTGGCATTCGGATCCTCCGCTGCCGCCGCCCTTTTCTGATACCAGATACCTGCCAAAAGGCAGATAAGTGCTGTAACTGCCATAAAAATATACATGCGGCGTTTTTTCTTCTGTTTTTGCTTTTTTGACTGTAGAAATCTTGTATTCTCCATACGTTCCTTTCTTTGCCGAAAGCTGCTTCCAAGCCCTTTATTCATGATTCAGCGCTACGACCGGAATCAGTGTCGAAGCTTTATATGCCGGATAAAAACCAAACAGGCTGCCTGTCAGGATACCAAAGCCAAGCGAAAGGGCAGCTCCGGAAAGTGACAGCTCCACACGTACCGAAAAGCTCTCTATGACAGGGGTGATTCCAAGCCCGAGCAGTACGCCCATCACGGCTCCTACAAAGGAAATACATGCTGCTTCCAGCAAAAACTCTGTCAGTATATCCTTTCTGCTGCATCCAATCGCCTTTAAGATACCGATTTCATTGGTACGCTCCTTGACCGATACAAAGAGCACGTTCATAATACCGACGCCGCCAATGAAAAATACGATAACCGCCATCGCTATCAAAAGGAGCTGAAGCGTTTCATTGGAGCGGGAAGCCGCTTCCATTTTGGTTCCGGCATCCGATATGGTAAATTCCGTATTGGGATAAGAATCCTGCAGCACATCTTCGATATATCCGATGATTGTCTGTACCTGGTCAACGTCCTCAGCAATTACCGTAATGGTAGGGCTGACGTCTGTCCCTGTCAGATACTTGATGCCGCTGGAATAGGGAATAAAGACTGCATCATCAGGGCTGATACCAGATGCAACCGTTCCCATCTGCTCAATTACGCCGGATACGGTATAGGGCCTGCTGTCTATGTAGATGGTTGCATCATAGGCATCATAACTGCTGCCAAAAATCTCCTTTGCCACATTCGCGCCCAGCACACAGACCTTTTCCTTTTCTTCCTCATTCTGCTGGGTCAAAAACTCACCTATTGAAAAAGAAAGATTGCTCAGTTCTCCGTAGTTTTCCTTAACGCCTGCAATCGTATAGCTGACGGCATCCTCCAGATCGCCGCCCTCTACCTCCGCCTTTGTGGAAAAAGAGATGGTCGCATCAGACAATCCCGGAACGAAAACTTCAATATCCTCAAGGTCATCCTCACTTAAGGACACCGGTTCCTCATTCAGCCGCGAATCTGCACCAAAGCCGGGCGGCCCTCCAAACATGCCTCCGCCCGGTCTGCCGCCTGGCATTCCGCCACCCGGCATTCCTCCCGGCATACCGCCGCCTCCGCCAAAGGACGGTCCGCCACTATTTCCATTTCCTGCTGCATTTTCCGCATCGTATGTAATATCAATCGCACCTGCATTCAGGTTTTTGAACTGCTCAGCGACCTCCATCTGTCCGCCCTTACCGATTGCCAGCACCATCATAATCGTTGCAGAGCCTGCCACGATTCCAATTGAAGTCAGAATTACCTTTGATTTATTCTGCGCCAGATTCAGCCATACCAGCCGTAGAATTTCACTCAGTCTCATTTGCTCTTCACCTTGCTTTCAATCAGAACCGTCTCGCCTGCTGTAAGCCCTTCCTTAATTTCTACATTGCTGCCATCTGAGAAGCCTGTTACAACAGCCCGTTTTTCGATGCTGCCGTCCCCGCCGCGCACCTTTACATAAGACTGCGCGCCTTCCCGGATAATGGCACGGTTTGCGACATAGGTAACCTCCTTTGTTTCCTTTGTAATAAAGGTAACCTCGCCTGTCATGCCCTCGTAGAGTCCTTCCACATCGCCGCTTACTTCAATTTCCACAGCATAGCTTACCTCTGAGCTTGAAGAAATCGTTGCATCTCCAATATCAGAAACCTTTCCTTCAAAATTGCCATCTGGGAATGCCGAGAAGGAAACCCTGACTGTATCTCCAACATGTACCTGCTCCATATCATCGTCATCGACCTGAACATTTGCCGTAATGTCCTCATAATTATTGAGCACAATAATCTGTGTTCCCTTCTCAATCAGGTCCTCCGGTTCTATATCCACCTCTGTCACAATGCCTTCATACTGTGCCGAAACCACCCCGTCAATGATATAGGCATCAAACGCCTGCAGCTTTTCACTTGCGTCCTCATAATCCTCCTGCGCCGTCTTGGTCTGATAAGCAATCTCATCCGTCGCAATGCCGTAAATTTCTCCCGCCTGCTTCAGATTATAGAGCCGCTTGTCGTACTGTGTCTTTGCATCCGCCTCGCCCGTCTGATATGCCAGAAAGGCTTCATCATAAGCCTTTTTCAAAGCGACTATCTCAAGTTCCTTATCCTGAATCTGGTCCTGCAGGTTTTCGATTTTATCCTCCTCATCCTCTACCGTCTTCGCCGCCTGTTCTCTGGATTCCTCATTTTTTAAATACCAGTAGGTATCGGACTCGCTTTCGATTGCCGCCGTCGTCTCCTTCAGATATTTTTTTGCCTCCTCATAATCCTCCTGTACCTCTGCAAGGTCCTCCTGATACTCCAAAAGGTCCTCCTGCGCATCGATAAGCGCATCCTGTGCATCACTTAATGTCTCTTCCAGATCATGCAGCGCTTCCTCATACTCCAGCGATGCCGCATTTCCATAAACCTGATTTTTTTCCTTCTCCTGCTGCGCCTCCTGCTGTGATTTCTGCTTCTGTACAAGCTGCGTATCATAGGTCAGCTTTGCATTTTCCTCATCTGAAGCCAACTCTTCCCTTATTTCATCCACGCTCTCCTGTGTCAGCTTAAATAACGGGTCACCTTTTTTAACCTGCTGCCCAACGGTAACATAAACCTCCTCTACAGTAAGATTTCTACCGCCCGTACCGGATGCCTGCATTCCCATCGGCCCTCTGAAAAGGTCCTCCAGACTCTGGCTGGAATATTCACTGATGTCCAGCTCAAAGCTCTGCTCCACCGTACCGACGGACACAGTTCCTTCCTCGGTAATCCCTACTGTAAGAGGGCCTTCCATAACCGTCGTTTCCTTATAGACGCTCTCCTCTTCCTTAAAGGACGCCATAATAATGACTGCGATAACGCCTGCGGCTATGAGAAGAAACAGAAAAGCCGCCGCAAAAAGGATTGCTTTCTTTTTATTTTTCAGAAGCCATGCTTTCATCTGTTTCCTCCTTCTTAACATCCTCCGCCAGCTCCTTTGCGCTGACCCTGCTTTCTATATAAACGGTATCGCCTTCAGAAATTCCGCTTACAATCTGGATATGAACACCATCCGTAAATCCCGTCTTCACTTCTTTGCGGACCATTTCCCCATTTTCATCCTTTACCAGAACATAGGATTTTCCATTTTCCTCTGTAACAGCCTTTCTGGAAACATAAACTGCCTGTGTGATTTCATCGGTTACAAAGGTCACGCTTCCCGTCATGCCCCCATATAATTTTGAAGTATCTCCCTCTATGCTGACCGTTACCGGATAGCTTACCGTCGCTGTTCCCTGAGAGGTCTGTGTGCTCACAATCTGCGTCACTCTGCCGTTATAGGTTTCATCCGGATATGCGGTAAATACAATCGTCACTTCATCGCCAACCGCAATGCCCGGAATATCCTCCTCAGAAATATCCACTGAAAGCACATACGCATCCTCCTGCACATAGGTAAATAATGCACTTTCTTCCGTAAGCGTATCGCCAGCCTCATAATACACCTGCGTAATCAATCCATCGCCCTGTGCATATACGATGCCGTCCTCTCCCACAAACGCATCAAAATCCTCCAGCTTTTCCTGTAAATCATCCAGCTCCTTCTGTGCCGTATCGATATTGACCGTAAGTGCCCGCAGGGAATAATCGTAAGTTTCCTGCGCCATACTGCCGCCAAGCGCAGCGCTTTCATAGGTCTGCCGCGCTGTAAGCTCATTCCTTTCCACCTGACCCTCCAGCCCTGCAATATCTTCCCTGATCGTCTCTATCTCTTCCTGCTTATCCGCCATCTCCTGACGTTTATCCAGGCGCGCCTGCTGCTCCTCCTCATACTTTTCCTTTGCAGCAAGGTACTCTGTGCGCATTGGCACATAGGTATAAAGATTGTCCTTATCCCATTCCTCATAGCGGCGTTTCCATTTTTCATATTCCTCTTTCAGGTCCGCAAAATCATCCCAGCTATCTGCAAGGTCTGTTTCCGTCTGTTTGATTTCCTGCTCCAGCACCGAAATGGAATCATTCAGCTTTGCAATTTCAAGCGTAATCTTCTGTAGGTCGATCGCATACTGCGCCTCAGACCACTGCGCGTCTATCATGCTCTTTCGATAAGTATTCTGTGCCTCGGTCTGGGAGGTTTCGTATTCATTTTCCAAATCCTCTAAAGAAATCTGCGCATCCGCACGCTCCGCCTCCAGATACCTGCGCACCGACTTTACGCTCTGCTGTGTCAGCTTTAAAATCGCATCTCCCTTTAAAACCCGCTGTCCCTGACTGACATAGACCTCCTCAATTTTCAGATGCCGTGTTTCTTCCTCCTCATCATCGTCATCGTCATCCTCCTCTTCATCAATTACAATATCATAGGACTGTTCTTTGGTTTCCAGAGAAATACTGCCGCTTTCCATAATACCCTGCGTCAAGTCATCAAAGGCTGCGGTTTCCTCTTTATAAACAATCTGCTCTTCTTCCTCGCCCGGCTCAATCCATACTGTGTAAATCGCTGCCGCCATCAGCAAGAGCAGCGCCGCCGTCATTATGAAAATCGTCCTCTTTTTCCGGTTTTTCACGTTCCTTCTCCTTCATCTCTTCTTCTCTGCCAGCCGCTTTTCTTTCGTATTCAGCTCCTGTCATGCCAAAGTATACATTTGCCGTAATATTTGCCGAAAGAGCGTCCACATCCCCGTCCAGCGTAAGGATTACACTGTAGCTTACCGATGCCCTGCTCTCAGAAGCGGTAACCGGGTTGATTTGTGTTACCACACCTGTATAGGTATCGTAATCTTCCATAACAATCGCTGCTGTATCGCCAATCGCAATCTGTGCAATGTCCGATTGGTCTACAGAAGCAGTTACCTGAATCGTATCAGCATCACTGTAAGCCATTAAGATACCGTCTTTGGAAAGCTCCACGTTTTCTGTCGCCCGCACCATCAGGATGGTTCCCGCACTCTCAGCATAGAAATATCCGTCACCCAGAGTTTCCATAAAGGAATCATAATGCGTCTGCGCCTCTTCCCTTGCATCGTCCAGTACATCCAGCGCTTCCTTAAGCCTCGTCTTTTCTGTCTCATAAGCCGCCTGCGCCTTTTGCCCTTCCATGATACTCGTATCATAGTCCGCCTGTGCTGACACAGTCGCTTTTTCCAACGCAATCTGCGCCTCCTGTAAGGCAAGCTGCTTTAGCTGCAAATCATCCTGTGCCTTCTGTATTCCTGCCTTTGCTTTTTCCGTCGCCGCCTCATAATCCTTGAGCGCCTGGTCGTATTCCTCTTTATTTTCCTGATATTCACTCTTTAAAAGAGAAAGCACCGTGCTTTCGCCGTCTTTGCTCTGCTCATTGCCCTGTCCGCTTCCCCCTTTGCTGTCCTTTTTTACAATATTGAAGGTGTTGGGATCGTCATCATCATCATCGTCCAATTCATAGCCATAATCATCCAGTTTTTCAAAGAACAGCTTGACATTTTTTTCATAAGCAGCTTTTTTCTCTGCCACCTCATATTCTGTATAGTAATAATCATCCTCAATCGCCTGCGTATACTCCGTGACAAGCTCCTGTGCGTCCGTAACCTCCTGCTGCGCCTTTGTCACATCCGCCTGTGCCTGCGCTACGGCATCATCGTATACGGTCTGTGCAAACTGCGCTGCTATCTGGCTCTTTTTCAGACTGTTTTCTGCATCTAAGAGACCGCTCTGATAATCTAACTTACCCTGCCTGTATGCAAGGGAAGCATCCATCTTTGCCCGTTCCAGCTCTCTTGTCGCTTCCTTTAGGGAATTGTCGGTAATCTTTAGAATCTTATCGCCCGCTTCTACCGTATCGGAGGAGGAAACATAAAGCTCATCCACTATCAAATCTGCATCCAGAAAATCAAAGTCCAGCTCCTTTTCCACGACGCCGGTAGAAGTCGTTCCCGTCGCCGCGACAATCTGACCGGTATCCTCCATACCTTCCGGCAGCGGCGGCCGCTCCTTCTGTGATTCCTGACCTGTTCCGTAATGCAAATACCAGTAAGCGCCGCCCCCTGCTCCTGCTAACAGCAGACAGAGCAGCACGCAGACAACTGCCTTTTTCCTCATCGCTTCCTCCAACCTGTAATCGTTTCACTTTGTAACAGCTCAGCCATACAGGCCTGCTGCTTCCTTTTCGCGTTTTGAAGTTATTTTATTGTAAATTCAAATTGTTTCCACTTTTTGTTTAAATTGTGAAATTTCTGTGTTCAAATAAAAATTCATCTTCGCGAGCTGCGCATCCATTTTAACTTATGAAAACGAAGTTTCCTATAAATAAAAACGGATATATCGTGGCAGTTTTATAGATTCCACTGCCAAAATATATCCGTTTCTCAGTTTCTGTTTTTACGAATAAGTTTTATGATACCCTTATGCTTCAGGCTTTCTTATCAAACGCATCAAGGTCAAGCGTTGCAAAATAATCTTCCTTCGTCTCTGCACGGCGAATCAATTTGGTGCTGCCGTCCTCCTGCAAAAGAAGCTCGGCGCTGCGAAGCTTGCCATTATAATTGTAGCCCATTGAAAATCCATGCGCACCGGTATCGTGAATTACCAGATAATCTCCTATTTCAATCTCCGGCAGAGAACGGTCAACTGCAAATTTATCACAGTTTTCACAAAGTCCGCCCGTCACATCATAGACATGGTCACGCGGGGCATTTTCCTTGCCCAGTACGGTAATATGATGATATGCGCCGTAAATCGCAGGACGCATCAGATTTGCCGCACAGGCGTCCACACCAATGTATTCCTTCCAGATATGCTTTTCGTGAATTGCCTTTGTCACGAGACAGCCGTAAGGAGCAAGCATAAAACGACCCATTTCTGTAAAGATTGCCAGATCTCCCATTCCCGCAGGGACAATGACCTCCTCATACGCCTTGCGCACGCCCTCGCCAATTACCATAATATCATTTGGCTTATCCTCAGGGCGATAGGGAATTCCTACGCCGCCGGAAAGATTAACAAAAGCAATATGAATATCCAGCTCATTATGCAGCTCCACTGCCAGCTTAAACAAGATTTTTGCCAGCTTGGGATAATAGGATTCTGAAATCGTATTGCTTGCCAGAAACGCGTGAATACCAAAATGCTTTACGCCCTTTTCCTTCATATAGCGGAACGCATCCATCATCTGTTCCTTTGTCATGCCGTATTTTGCATCCTTCGGCGTGTCCATAATCTGATTGTGGATTTCAAAATTTCCGCCCGGATTATACCGGCAGCACATCGTTTCATGGAAGGGCGCTATTTTTTCATAAAATTTCAAATGGGTAATATCATCAAAATTGATAATCGCTCCCAAATCGGATGCCAGTTTAAAATCCTCCTCTGGCGTTACATTAGAGGAAAACATGATTTCATTTCCTGAAAATCCAACCTTATCGGAAAGATACAGCTCCGTATAAGAGGAGCAGTCCACACCGATTCCTTCCTCTCTTAAAATCTGCATCAGATATGGATTGGGGGTTGCCTTTACTGCAAAATATTCTTTAAAGCCGGGATTCCATGCAAACGCCTCTTTTACACGGCGTGCATTTTCCCTGATGCCTTTCTCGTCATACAGATGAAACGGCGTAGGATAAGCCGCTGCCATTTCTTTTACCTGCTCTAGTGTCACAAAGGGTTTCTTTTCCATCTTCGTCTCTCACCTTTCTTCTCTTTGGAGCTTTTCATTTCATCGACATTATAGTATGTGCGCACCTTTCGTGTCAATCTTATTTTTCTTTTTGATAGTATTTTTCAGGAACACTATTATTTATCCCTGTTTTTCTTGACAAAATTCATTTTTTCATTCATAGTGTTCCTAAACAGAAAGGAGTTTTATTATGTATCCTATCACAGAGGAGCTTCTGCATTTTGGTCTGACCAGACAGGAAGCCAACCTGTACCTGACCCTGCTTTCACACGGCGAGATGTCGGGCTACGAAGCTGCAAAGCTTACTGGTATCTCCCGTTCCAATACCTATACCGCCCTTGCCGGACTTGTAGATAAGGGCGCTGCCTATATCATGGAGGAAACCGCAGTCCGCTATATGGCGGTTCCCTTTGCAGAATTCAGCGACAATGTTATCCGCAGGCTTCGGATGAAGCAGGAAAGCCTGCTGCCGCGCCTGCCGCAAAAGCAGGAGCAGACACAGGGCTACATCACCATACGGGGTGAGCAGCAGATTATGGATAAGCTCATCACCCTGATTCTGGAAACCAGACAACGGCTCTATATTTCCGTTCCCGGCGACATTCTATCAGTGCTGCTGCCCTATCTAAAGCAGCAGACAGAGGAAGAAAAACGTGTTGTCATCCTGACGGATATACCCTGTCCGCTTAACGGCGCAGTTGTTTACCGGACGCAAAAAAAAGAGGCGCAGATACGCCTCATTGTGGATTCCATCAAGGTGCTGACCGGCAGTATTCTCGCCGGTGAAAATGCCACCTGCCTGTTTTCCAAAAATAAAAACCTTGTCGATGTATTCAAGGAAATGCTCAAAAATGAGATTACCCTAATCGAGATGGGGAAAAGCGTCTGATAAAAATATTTTTCCCTTTTCCTGTCTCTCCTGATACTGTGTCAGCGACTCTGAGCCTGCCCGCTTTATCTCTGCTTCCAGCTCTCTTGCAGAAATCAGTATACAGCCTGCGCCCCGGATAATAATCTGTTCCAGACCATCCGAGGTTGCCACGCTGATACGGTATTTTTTTCCATTCTCATGCGCAAACCGCTCAATATAGCCATCCGCTGTCTCCGCTTCCCTTGTAAAGACAACATGAATATTATGATAGGAAAATGCCTCCTCCGCATGCCCTTCCAGTCTGTACGCATCAAAGACTGCAATCAGCTCACAGCCCCTTATCCCCTGATAATTGCATAGAATATCCAGCAGCCTGCCTCTGGCGCTGTCAAGATTTTCTCTTGCCAGCTCCCGCAGCTCCTCCCATGCAAAAATAATATTATAGCCGTCTACCAGCAGATATTCCCCCTCTGTTTTCTGCTGCTGATACCGCCTTATCTGCGCGCCCTGCACCTCCGGCGCAGATGCCAGGCTCTTTTGTCTCTTTGCCGAAATACCCTTATGCGGCAGAAAGTCATCCTTCTGATTTGCATAGGCGGTCTTTCTTAAAATCTCATCAATTTCCTCTGTGCCTATTGTCAGCTCCTCCTGCCTGCTTTCGCGGCGGTGCATCTGACGTTTCTCTTCTGTCTCCTTCTCCTTTGAAGGACTCAGTATGGATGGCAGGTGCATATAATCCGGGACCTCATCCCAGGGTACCAGAAAGCCTGCGCCATGTGCGCAAAATACCGAGTCGGACGGATTTCTGACATCACGCTCACAATCATAGCCCTTTGCTTCTATAACCTCTTTTGCATTATGACAGATGCCATAGCCTGAAAGCGCACAGGAAAGTGCTCCAAGTCCTCTGGTATATGCCGTTACCTCCTTCTGATAATTCTGGAGGCATGCGACAGGTCCATTTCCTCTAAAATGCGCCATCCCCTCCCGCAGCTCTGGCTGGGAGGTGGTGCAGAAAAGCCGTTCCAAATCCGTCATCGCCCGTCCAATCATATTTTCCGGCACTGCCAGTTCAAAGGTATTGTATGGCTCCAGCAGGATGCTCTGCGCCTGTTTAAGTCCCTGCCGTACCGCACGATAGGTCGCCTGTCTGAAATCTCCGCCCTCTGTATGCTTTTTATGCGCCCTGCCGGAAACTAACGTAATCCTGACATCCGTCAGCGCAGAGCCGGTCAAAACGCCCCTGTGCTCCCGCTCACGCAGATGCGTCAGTATCAGGCGCTGCCAGTTGCGGTCCAGAATATCCTCGCTGCATGCGCTTGCAAACTGCATACCACTGCCACGTTCTCCCGGTTCCAGTAAAAGGTGTACCTCTGCATAATGGCGCAGCGGCTCAAAATGCCCGACTCCCTCCACCGTATCTGCAATCGTTTCCTTATATACAATATTTCCAGGTCCAAAGGAAACCTCCAGACCAAATCGTTCCTTTATGAGCTGCTGCAGAATCTCAAGCTGCACCTCACCCATCAGTTTTAAATGAATCTCTTTGTGTTCTTCGTCCCATGCCACGCTAAGAGCAGGCTCCTCCTCAGAAAGCTGACGGATTTTTGGCAGCACCTGCGCTGCATCCGCCCCCTGCGGTAAAATCAGACGGTAGGAAAGCACCGGCTCCAAAAGCGGCAGCACTGTTTCCTTTTCTACGCCAAGTCCCTGCCCTGCAAAGCTGTGCTCCAGTCCGGTAACTGCCACTACCATGCCTGCATGCGCCTCGCTCAGTGTCTCATACTTTTCACCGGAATACAAACGAATCTGGCTGACCTTTTCCTGTTCGCCCGCCGCTCCTGTTTCCAAAAGCTGCCGCACACAAAGCGTCCCTCCGGTAATCTTTAAATAAGTCAGTCTCACTCCCTGCACATCGCGTGCAATCTTATAGACGCGTGCGCCAAAGTCCTGCGGATAAAGCGGCGCAGGCAGATACTGCTGTATCCCATTAAGAAGCTCCAAAATACCCTCAAGCTTAAGCGCAGACCCAAAATAGCAGGGAAAAAGTCTGCGCTCCAAAATCATTTCCTGCAATATGGAAGTCGGCAGCGTCCCTGTTTCCAAAAAGATATTCAGCGCCCTTTCGTCGCACATGGCGGCTTCTTCCTGAAAGGAAGCGCTCTGCATAACATCCACACAGCCATCGCCAAAGGCTTCCTTTAATTCCTGCATCAGCTTATCACGGTCACTGCCCTGCTGGTCCATTTTATTTATAAATAAAACGACAGGTATGTCATATTGCTGCAGCAGCCTCCAGAGCGTACGGGTATGTGCCTGAATCCCATCCGCTGCGCTGATAACCAGCACCGCAGCGTCAAGCACCTGCAAAATACGCTCCATCTCAGGCGCAAAATCCACATGCCCCGGCGTGTCCATCAGCATAATGTCAAAGGCATCCGTATGCAGCAGCGCCTGCTTTGAAAAAATCGTGATGCCCCTCTGTTTTTCCATTTCAAAGGTATCCAGAAACGCATCTCCCTTATCGACTCTGCCCACCTTACGCAGCATCCCGCTCGTATAAAGCAGTCCTTCTGTCAGAGTCGTTTTCCCAGCGTCTACATGCGCTAACATTCCCAAAATAAGTGTCTTTGACATTTCCTTTCTCCCTACTGCAAGCATATATCTCAAAACCAGCTCCTGCCTATTGCAGGCTTCAAGGTCTATATCAAAGCATACCATATCTGCAAAAAGAACAAAAGAGTTGTAAGGCAAACTTCATTTCCTATTACATAAAAAGTGCAGCCTTAAAAAGGCCGCACTTTCTGAACGTATTCTTTTACAGATATATTATGACATTCCATTTACCTGTTTGTATTTATAGAGCATCTCCGCATGATTCTGCTCCTCAATCTGAATATCCGCAAGAAGCTTTCTTACCTCAGAATCACTGCAGGTAAATACATTGGTATTGTATTCCGAAGATACCAGCTTTTCTGTACCGATGCAGTCGGTCGCAAGGAAGCAGTCCTCCTTTTTTTCTTCAGAGTTGGTCATCTGATCGTAAGTACGCTTCGGCTGATAGTCTTTTCCGTCGGAATCGTTGCAGTTGCAGGAGGGTACGCTTCCCTTTAAAACCTGTCCGAGAGAATCATAATGTGTCTGTTCCTCTTTCTTTAATCTCTGAAACAGGCTCTTTAACTCCGTATCATGCGCCTGCTGTTCATACTTCTCGTACTTTTTGATACAGGTTTCCTCCTGTGTCTGAAGATCCTGAATACTGGTTGCTTCTTTTTCTGTCAATATCATACACGTGCACCTCACTTAGAATTTTTTTACAATTCCAGTATGCCCGTGCTTTTTGCAAATATACATCAATAGCTTCTGATTCTGTCACCGGAGTCATCCTCCGTATTTACAATCTTCTGAATCACAACCGGATAGCTGTAGCTGTCATTGACTATAACCTCTACGCGCTCACCCTCCTTATGCCCCATCAGAGCCTTTCCAAGCGGTGATTCAATACTAATCAGATTATGCAGAGAGTCTCCCCGAACTGTCGTTACAATCCGGTATTCTTCTACGCTTCCATCCTCTTCGAAAAGCACCGTGACGGTATTGTTCATTCCTACCTCATCTTCTTTGGAGGAATCGTCGATTACCTGCGCCGTCTTAAGCATCCGCTCCAGATAACGAATCCTGCTCTCGTTTTTATTTTTTTCCTTTTTTGCAGCGTGATACTCAAAGTTTTCACTCAAATCGCCATGCGCCCTTGTTTCCTTTACATCCTCCAAAAGCTTCGGTCTAAGCTCTAATTTCCGATACTCGATTTCCTGCTGCATTTTCTCAACATCTGATTTTGTCAGCTTATCGTACACTTTTCTGCCTCCCTGCTCTGCCTGTAGAAAATTATCTATTTTACCTTACTTATATTATTATAAATCCCACTTTATCGCCTGCGTCATACCGCCGGTCAAGATTCCGGTATTCCGCCGGTAAAGCTCCAAAAATCCCGATACAGGCAGCGGACTTTCCCCATAACCGGCTTCAATCGTATAGCCCGGCCTGTCAAACTCCAAAATAAACCAGTCCTTATAGCCTGCATTGCCAGAGGCATAAGGCGTTTCCTCTACCGTATAACCGCTGACCCTGCCAAAATATTCCGCAATCACTCTGGAATGTTCTGGCTCTAAATCCTTATACTTCCAGTAAATGACCTCTCCCTGTGTATGGTATGCGAGTATCAGCGAAAAATTATGCGCCTTTGTAAATTCATATACCGCTCTGCTCTCCGGCTGTGAAAGCGGTGCACTCCCGACATAATCCCGGGGCGCCGGGCTGCGGTATCCCTGTGCATACTTAATCTGCCTTGCCAGTTCCCAGTCTGCGGGGAATTGCAAATTCAAGTCCACACCATTTATATTTGCCTTCCACCCGTCCGGGAATGGAATCTCCGGGTAGTTATCCGCTATGCTTACTGCCTGCTCATAATAGGGTCCCTTTTTTAATGTACCTGTAACAAGGTCTATGCCATCTGGATTTACAGCCGGAAGCAGATACAGGGAGGTCTGCTCGTACAGACTTCTTGCATCCACGCCGTACAGCATACCGCCTTCTGCTACTGCCCGCACATATTCCTCTGCAAACTGTAATAGAAGCGGCGTCGTAATCCATTCATTCGCATGATAGGCGGCGCTGTAGCATACTGCCTTTTTTCCCCTTCCAATCCGCAGCAGCAAAAGCTCCTTTCCCATTACACTTCTGCCAATGCTGCCCTCTTCCATAAACGGATAGTATTTCCGCAGCCGCTCTGCCGTCTGCATAATCGCTTCGTATGTATAGGTTGTCAGTTCCATTCATACCTCTTGCACACTGAAATCGCTCTATCCTATGTGTATTTTAGTAGAAAAAGACCTGAACAAGCCGCATAAAACAGAGCAGGCGCAAGTATTCCTGATATGGCATAGCCATCAGAAAAACCTGCGCACTAACTCATAGATTTCTGCATTCTTCACTTATTGTAAATTCTTTAATCGCTCTATTTCCTTTTGCAGTTCGTCAAGCTTCTGCATCGCCTGATCAAGCTCCTGCTGCTTCTGGTCTGCCTGCTGGCTTCTCTTTTCAGCCTCATTCTCTTTTTCAGCTACAGCACGCGCCTCCTTTTGCTGTCTTTGGCGTTCTGCCTCCTCTTCTATCTTTTTGCGCTCCAGATAGCCCGTTACCATAGCCGGCTGCTCAATCGGCTCCTTTTCTTCAAAAAAGCTCGGATCAATCTGCACCCGATAATCCTCTTCCCGCAGAACATATTCCTTTTTGGGCGCTTTCTTTAAAGTCTCTTTTCTATTTTTATGCTCTTTTACTGTCTTTTTCTCCTGCGCGGCTACTGCTTTTTTCCGACGTTTTCTTCTGCGCAGCTCTTCCTCATATTCTTCATCGTCGTCATCAGCTTCATCATCGTCGCCGTCGTCATCTTCGGCTTCATCATCATCTTCGTCGTCTTCGTCATCATCGTCTTCATCGCCCTTTAAGGAACGGAGCGTGGCAAAAAGCATTGCACCGACAATAACAATTCCGACCACTGCCAGAAGGATTTTTAATACGAAGGGGCTCAGGCGCAGGCCATGATAGCCCTCCTCCGGTTCTCCAGCTTCTTTTTCCAGCTTTTCCTGCGCGGTATCGCTCTCTGCGGAAGATGCGTTTACATATTTATCCGATACGAAGCCCGTCTTACCGTCAATCTCCACCTGATACCAGCCGTTGTCTGCTTTTCCCGTAATCGTAAGGACTGTATCATTTCCAACCTTCGCAATCACATCATAATTTTTTCCCGGACCCGAGCGGACATTAAGTGCAGAATCCGTCGTTATCGTTCCCTGAAGCTGTACCTCTTCTACCTGATATGTTTCCTCCGCACAAACGCTGAGAGTCGTCAAAGAAACGTTCAAACCTAAGAATGCAGCGTAAAATGCTGCCTTTATGCCTCTTGCTGCCTTTTTCTTCCAATTCCTACTCACGGCATATCACCTCCGTTTGGTCGTTTATTTTATCGCTTATTTGCTCTTCTTTCCTTTTGCAAAGTAACACTCGCAAACCCGCGCTTTCGCGCTCTCTGTCTGCTTCGCAGACCGTTTGCTCTTCTT
>CAKRYY010000009.1 GCA_934432885.1 uncultured Lachnospiraceae bacterium | reverse complement strand
CCCCAGAAATTCAACATTTCCAGGACTTCTCAATATCTTATATTATCTTAGAAATTCTTAATTAGCAAACACCCTGAGCTAACATAGCCTCTGCAACCTTAAGGAAGCCTGCGATGTTAGCACCGGCAACATAGTTGCCTTCCATGCCATACTTCTTTGCAGCATCGTCAAGGTTATGGAAAATATTAACCATGATATTCTGCAGCTTGCTGTCAACCTCTTCAAAGGTCCAGCTAAGACGCTCGCTGTTCTGGCTCATTTCCAGCGCGGAGGTTGCTACGCCGCCTGCATTTGCAGCCTTGCCAGGTGCGAACAGTACCTTGTTTGCCTGTAAGTACTCTGTTGCTTCCATTGTAGTAGGCATATTGGCACCTTCTGCAACTGCAATACATCCGTTTGCAACGAGCTGCTTTGCATCTTCAAGATGAAGCTCATTCTGTGTTGCGCAGGGAAGAGCAACATCACACTTGATACTCCATACGCCTCTGCCTTCATGATACTCTGCGCTCGGTCTTGCCTTTGCGTACTCTGTCAGTCTTGCGCGCTTTACTTCCTTTATTTCTTTCAGAAGCGCTACATCGATTCCTTCCGGATCATAAATCCAGCCAGTAGAATCTGAGCATGTTACCGGTTTAGCGCCAAGCTGCTGTGCCTTCTGAATTGCATAAATTGCTACGTTGCCTGCACCAGATACGCACACAGTCTTGCCCTTGATGTCATGTCCGTTGCATTTTAACATTTCCTCTGTCAGATATAAAAGTCCATAACCGGTTGCTTCTGTTCTTGCAAGAGAACCGCCGTAGGATAAACCTTTTCCTGTCAGAACGCCTTCATACAGACCTCTGATTCTCTTATACTGTCCAAACATATAGCCAATCTCACGTGCGCCGGTTCCAATATCACCAGCAGGCACGTCCGTATCAGCGCCTATGTATTTGCACAGCTCTGTCATAAAGCTCTGGCAGAATGCCATAACCTCTCTGTCAGATTTTCCCTTCGGGTCAAAGTCGGAACCACCCTTGCCACCGCCGATTGGAAGTCCTGTCAGGGAGTTTTTGAAAATCTGTTCAAAGCCGAGGAACTTGATGATTCCAAGATTTACGGAAGGATGCAGACGTAAGCCTCCCTTATACGGTCCAATCGCGCTGTTGAACTGTACACGGTACGCATTGTTTACCTGAACCTGTCCCTTATCGTCTACCCAGGGAACACGGAATAAAAGCTGTCTTTCCGGTGTTACAAGTCTCTCCAGTAATGCGTCCTTTCTGTATGCCTCCTCATTTGCTTCGATTACAGTACGCAGAGACTCCAGAACTTCTTTAACCGCCTGATGGAATTCCGGCTGTGCGGGATTTTTTTCAACCACCAGATCGATTACTTCATCAACGTATGACATGATAATATCCTCCTTTATAATTGTATACACGTATAATTTTTTTCACTTAGTATTATATAACGCCCATTTCTCTGTGGCAAGAACTTTCTGCAAAGCTTAAAGAAATTTACGAAGCTGCCTGATATTGTTCTCCTCAAAATCCATAAATTCCTGTGCAATCTCAACCGCAGCATCACAGGCATTTTCATATTTATGCAGCGACTGGCACAATTTACTGATTTTTTTGCTGCTCTCCTGAATGATGACCTCCGCAATATGGCTGGTGCTTGTATCAAAAAGGGTCTCTCCATAAATCCCGCCTGCCACCAGCGCTCCTTCAACGACATTGCTGCGCGCCGGCTCCAGATGTGCAGCAAGCAGCCTGTCTGCCGCCCGGTTGCGAAGCTCTGAATATTTCAGTGATTGTCTGGAAATCTGCAGGGCAAGTCCATCATCATAGATCTTATCTGCCGCAGTATCTACCGCTTTCATGCCAAGCTCTGCATTTTTCTGGATATCCCGCAGCATCTGTATGTCCTCTCTCCTCATACGAAGCTCCTTCCTTTTTTCATAAAGGATACCCGTATTTTCCCTTTTTATGCAATAGGGAATTCAGAATAATTTCCTATTACAGAACAAAGAATCTCGCTTGCGAGATTCTCGCGCTAACGCGCAGTCACGCAGTGACATATTCTACTTGCGCGTTATGCGCATTTATTTTAACTTATGGAAACGAAGTTTCCTATAAGTTAAAAAAGGTACAGACCTTCGCCTGTACCTTTTAATGCATATCATATTTTGTTTATTCTACAAATTCCGTCTTAACGTAACCTGTCTTGCCCTTATACTTTACCTTGCACCAGCCATCTGCCTGCTGCATCACAAGCTCCAGCTTCTCGCCCTGATAGATTACGCCAAGCTTCTCGCCATTTTCATTAGCTGACGCGCGGACATTGACTGTCGTCTTTGCCGTTACCTTACCGTCTGTTCCAACAAGGGTATTTCCACCCTCTGACTTCTGTGGTGTTTCCTCCGTCTGCTGTGCAGGCGTCTCTTCCTGTGCTGTATCATCATTTACCAATGTTACAACATCCGACAAATACATGGACTTGATATAGCCCTCTTTTCCCTCGTAGGTAATCTTGCTCCAGCCATTTTCCCGCTTTTCAATCAGTGGAAGCGTCGTTCCCTTATCGACCTTTCCAATCTTATCTGCGGTTTCACTGTCAGAGCTGCGGACATTAACAGTATCTGTCGTCACAACCTCTGTTACCTGTGCCTGCGGCTGCGTGGTTTCTTCTTCCTCAGCCTCTTCAGACTCTGCTTCGCTCTCCTCGGGCTGTGCATTTGCCTGCTCAAGCTCTGCAAGCGCTTTGGAAACCTCACTCTTAACAAGCTCCGGGAACTGCTCCATAAATCCTGCGAGCTGTTCATCCTCAGCTATAACCTCATTGTACTTCGCCTGAACGGTATTGCACAGATTAGCTACATCCTCCTGCGCTGAAAGCTCCTGAAAATAATTGAATGTATTATCATCTAAGTCGCCTTCATAAATGTAATACTCACCAGAGTCGTTCTTCATTACGACAAAGGTATTCAACGCCGGAACCGGTGTCTCAAAGCCCTTCATCTTCGCCTCATTATAGACATAGACAAGGTAGGTATCCTCTGCAAGCCCCGCCTTCGTATAGCATACAATATTTTCGTAAGCTTCAATATAATTGCTCTTTTTCTCAATCTTGAGCTTTTCAAGATCACTGACATAATTCTTAAGTCCTGTAATCGTGTCAATGTCATCATCTGCCAATGCTTTGTAATATTTTTCCATCAGCATATTGACAGGGGCAACGGCATTTTCCTCAAGGGGAACCTCCGGCACCGGAATGGTAGAAAGCTCTGTTCCCGTCTGCAGCGTTTCGCCGCTCTCCTCCTGTTTCTTTTCATTCTTGGGAAGAAAGGATACGCACACAAGCAAAAGTACAAGTATGACCGCTGCCGCAGGAATGGCTGTCTTTTTATTCTGCAGTGCCCATTCCTTCCCTTTTTTAAGAAGAAGCAGTGCTTTTTCCTTCCACTGCTTCCAGTTATCTGCATTTCGGTTCATATTTTAAATCCTCATGTTTGGTCAAAGTGATGTAAAAATGCACCCGACAGGAATCGAACCTGCATTAAAGGCGTCGGAGGCCTTCGTTCTATCCGTTAGACTACGGGTGCACATACACTTGTTACAAAATTATTACATCACTTTGACTATAATATCACAACTTATGTAAATTGTCCAGCCTCTAATATTTTCCTTTTTATTTTGCATTTCTATCCCTGCAGACGCCGAAGTTCCTGCTTTTCCTGGTCATAAAAATATGCGGAATCCGTAAGCACCTCCTCCGGCTCGACCTGCGTCTGGTTTATACTGCGTACCATCCCGCAAAGCTCCTGCTCCGAAATCATTTCACTGTAAGGAGCCAGAAGCACCTCATGCACCGAGCTTGGCAGTACATAAAAGCTTTTGCCTGTTTTTTCTGCGAACTCTTCAAGAACTCCTCCATACAGCATGCAAGCAGCCCCATAATGCCTCCGGATATTCGTCAGCACATACAGATTTCCTCTTATCCCCTCTTCTGTCTTAGTTTCCGAAAGCACCTCCATAATATCACAAATATCACAAATCTTTGGCGGCAACAGCCTGGGAGTATTCTGCTTTGCAGCCTCTGCCAAGCTTTCTTCTCCCACCTGCCATATCCGGCAAAGCGATTTTTTCACAAGAATATCTGCGCTTCCAAAGGTATCGTGAAAAATACTCCAATAAAAGATAACTGCCATGTCAAGAAATCGTATATGCGGGAGTGTACGGAGCAATTCCCTGTTTTTCTCATAGCCGACAAGCCTGTAGAGAATCCTGTCCTTCATTTTGGAAAAGTCCTCTATAAATCCGGTTTCCACGCTGCCTTCAATCCGGTACTGTTCATAAATTGCAACCGTCTCTGAAAGAATTTCCGAAAGTGGTCTCCCATCCTGATACATTTTATACAACTCCTCCGCATACAGCATTGGAGAAATATTGGAGTCCTCCTGTACGATTCTGATTCCCATCCGGCGCACGCCGTTGTTTTTTTGAACCTCTGCAATTTCCACCATGCAGCCTTCTCCATAATGGCGCAGAAGCCCCTTTCTTAATTTTTCGAGAAATGCCTGAAATGCTATCATATAGTTTCCTTTCTGATGTGTATAGTTTGATGTGCTGTTAGAAGTGAATTTCTTATTAGATAAAAAAGAGTTTGCTTGCAAACTCTCTGCGCGCGAGCGGTGCCTGTAAGGCAAATTCATCTCCGCGAGCTACGCATCCATTTTAACTTATGGAAACGAAGTTTCCTATAAGTTAAAAAAAAGAGACAATGAAATCAATCATTGTCTCATAAGTCCATCTTTTACAGAAGATTTATACTCTGGAGAGATACTCACCTGTTCTTGTATCAATCTTAATTACATCGCCGATTTCAACAAATAACGGTACCAGAACATTTGCTCCTGTTTCAACAGTTGCAGGCTTTGTTGCGCCTGTTGCAGTATCACCCTTGAATCCCGGCTCTGTCTCCGTAATGGCAAGCTCTACGAACAAAGGAGGCTCAATTGCAAATACATTACCATTGTGGGAGCACACCTTAACCATCTCGTTCTCTTTTACAAACTTCAGAGCATCACCAATTGTTTCTTTATTTAAAGCAATCTGATCATAGGATTCTACATCCATGAAGTTATACAGATCGCCATCGGAATACAGATACTGCATGTCCTTTCTGTCGATACGTGCCTGCGGGCATTTCTCTGTAGGTCTGAAGGTTCTCTCCACAACACCGCCGCTCTTGATATTTTTCAGCTTTGTTCTGACAAAAGCCGCTCCCTTTCCGGGTTTTACATGCTGGAATTCAATAATCTGAAAAATGTTATTATCTAATTCAATAGTAATACCATTTCTGAAATCACCTGCAGAAATCATATTTTGTTCCTCCTAAATTTTCACGTTATAATTCGATTATAGTTTAAACCATATTTTTCTCTTTTTCAACTACTTTTTGGCAATAAATTCGCAAATATCATCGATTGCCATCAGGTAGCCCTGCAGCCCGTGTCCGTAAATCTGTTTATCACAGGCATCCTTTGTCACGGAAATACGGCGAAACTCCTCGCGTTTGGTAATATCTGAAATATGAATCTCTATCTTTGGAAGCGTAATGCTTGCAAGCGCATCCCGAATTGCATAGCTGTAATGTGTATAAGCGCCCGGATTGATTACGATGCCCTGCGTGCCGTCGCTGTAGGCATCCTGAATCCTGTCAATAATGGCACCCTCATGATTGCTCTGGAATACTTCAATGCTGCAGCCCTTTTCCGTTCCTTTTTCTGCAATCATCCGAAGCAGAGCGTCATAATCCTGCGTGCCGTAAACTGCCTTTTCCCGTATGCCAAGAAAATTGATATTTGGTCCATTGATTACCAGAATCTTCATGCTGTTTTCTCCTCTATCTCCTTTATAATCGCTTCAAACGACCTGCCGTCTACATCCACGGTAACATCTGCCGCCGCTATATACAGCGCTTCCCGCGCCGCCATCAGCTCCTGTATTTTTCCAAGCGGGTCGTCACACTGCAAAAGCGGTCTCTGTGTATCGCCGCGCAGACGTTCATAAACTGTCTGGGCAGAGAGCTTTAAATATACCACCGTTCCAAGCTCTTTAAGCAAAGCTCTGTTTTCTTCCCGGGTAGGCAGTCCGCCGCCGGTTGAAATGACTCTGCCACCTTCCTCTGCGAGCAGTCCCTTTAAGGTTTCCGTTTCCAGTCTTCTGAAATATGCCTCGCCATCCTTTTCAAAGATTTCAGAAATCGTCATTCCAGCCCTGCGCTCAATCAGCTTGTCCGTATCCAGAAACGCACGGCGCATCTGATAGGAAAGCCTGATGCCGACAGAAGTCTTTCCACAGCCCATAAATCCAATCAAAATCACATTTTTACTCATTGTCCTATTTCTTTCTCCAGTATACCGATGATACGCTCTGCTTCCGTATCGCTGACGGAAGCCTGATTCCAAAGCTCATAAGCCAGAATTCCCTGATATGCCAGCATTTTCAGTCCATTATATGCCTTTCCGCCATGCTCACGTACAAGTCTCATGAATTTTGTATCATTGGGTCTGTAAATAAGGTCATATCCCGTGTGAACGCGCTCATAAAAGGCATCGTCAGAAATGACCGCATCCTCCGTATTGGGATAAAGTCCGACGCTCGTTCCCTGAATTGCCAGAAAGCTCTGCTCTGGCAGCTCCTTATACTGTTCTAAAAGAAGCGGTTTAATGCAGTCCGCCTCAAATGCCGCATTGACCTCCGCCGCAACCTGTTTTGCCCTTTCCAATGTGCGGTTTAACAGATAAATACGCTTTGCGCCTGCATGCGCACAAAGAAATGCAACAGAACGTGCCGCGCCGCCAGCGCCAAGAATAACCACCGTTTCTCCTAAAAGCTCTACACCATCCGCCTTCATTGCCCTAAGCAGCCCCGTCATATCGGTATTGTAGCCCTTAAAGCCGCCTTCCCTGCGCACCAGTGTATTTACCGCCCCAATCTTTTCTGCAAGCGGATCTATCTCTTTTAAATAAGGAATCACTGCGCTTTTATACGGCACCGTAACATTCATGCCCTGTAAGCCGAGCGCATAAGCGCCCCGAACAGCAGCTTCCTCATCTCCCTGCGCGACCAGAAACGGCACATAGATGAAATTATGTTCCAGATCCGCCGCAAGCGTATTATGAATCAAGGGGGAAAGCGTATGCTCTACGGGATTTCCCATCAAGCCGCCTACCCTTGTCCTTCCATCAACCTGCTTCATTTTTTCCTCTTTCCTTCTCGTAAAAATAGAGCACTATCTTTTCAAAAAAACGTTTGATTACAATCTGTATCTCCTCTTTCGGATGAATCGGCTTTACCAGAATCGTTTTCATCCCGGCTTTTTTGGCTCCCCATACATCCGTAAAAAGCTGGTCGCCGACAAATAAGGTCGTTTTCGAGGTCGTTCCCATTTTCTGCATCGCCTTCTGGTAGCTGCCTACAAAGGGCTTATTCGCCTTATAAATATAATCCGTTCCAACCGCATCGCAAAAGGATTTTACTCTCGGCTCCTTATTATTAGAGAGCATCATAACCTGATAGCCAATGGCAGAAAGCCGCTTCATAAGGGCAATGCTGCGTGCATCCGCAGGCGCGCCATGTGGCACAAGCGTATTATCAATATCAAATATCACACCCCGATAGCCCTTTGCATACCATGCTTCAAATGGAATTTCATAGGTCGAAGCCATATATTCATCCGGGAAAAATCTCTCCAGCATAAAATCCCCTTTCTTTTCTCCGTTCCATTATAAGGAATAAAAAGGAATCCTGCAAGCAGGATTCCCGTCTGTCTTTCCCTTTATTTTAATACCTTTTTCAGCTCATCCATAAAGGTGTTAATATCCTTAAATTCGCGATAGACCGAAGCAAATCTGACATAAGCTACCGCTTCCAAATCCTTCAACTTATTCATGACAAGCTCACCGATGACGCGGCTCGGAACTTCCTTTTCCTCCATATTAAAGACCTCCGTCTCCACCTCATCAACCAGCTGTGTAATCTGGCTTGCACTGATGGGACGTTTATGACAGGCCCGCAGGACACCCGCCTCTATCTTGGAACGGTCGTAGGCTTCCCTGTTATTGTCCTTTTTGATTACAATTACCGGTATCGTCTCTATCTTTTCATAGGTGGTAAAACGCTTGTCACATTCATCACACACGCGCCTTCTGCGGATAGAATTATTATCTTCGGCGGGTCTGGAATCAATTACCCTTGTATTTTCATGACCACAAAACGGACATTTCATCTTTTTTCCTCCCGGGAACATTTCTTTTATGCTTATTATACAAATAAAATGACATTTATGTCAACCATTTCGGAAAAACTGCACAGTCGCTTTTCCGCTCAAAGCCTGCCTTGCAGACACAGCTTTCACGCAAAAAGCGTACAACGAACGCACACTTTACTCCTGAAATACATATCCTGAAAAGAAAAGGAATCTTTTCTATGCTGTTTTCCGATTTTCAGAAAAAAGAAGTTATCAATATCCGTAACTGCCAAAAGCTTGGCAATGTCGTCGATATGGAATTTGACGAATGTTCCGGCCATATCTGCAAGATTACTGTTTCCGAAGGCTTCCACTTCTGGAATCTGCTGCAGGGCTGCTCCGATCTCGTTATCTGCTATCAGGATATTAAGCAGATTGGTCCTGATATTATCCTTGTTGAACTCAATCGGTAGCGATACGCTTATTCCAGTCTGGTCCCAGATTTCCCTCACGGTAATGCTTCCTGCATAAAGCAATGTATTTGTCATCGCCACCTAAGCAGACCTGCTCGCCTTCCCGGATAACCTGTCCTTCCGCCGTAAACCTTGTATTGCAGGTAGCACCCTGCCCGCACCAGCAGACGGTTTTGATTTCCTCTATGACATCCGCCCATGCAAGCAGCCAGATTGAGCCTTCAAAGGGCTCCCGTCTGAAATCCGTCCGCAGTCCATAGCAGATAACCGGAATTTTACAGTTGTCCACCACGTCTACAAAAAATGCTATCTCACTCTTTTTGCAGAACTGCGCTTCATCCACAATGATACAGTCGTATTCCATAATTTTTTCTTTGGGATACGTTACAAAATCCTCTACAAAGCCGCAGCGTTTGGAAAGTCCCATGCGGCTCTTTATAATTCCTTCTCCATCTCTGGTATCTAACTTCGGCTTCAGCAAAAGCGCCCGCTTACCCCGTTCATAATAATTGTATTCCACCATAAGCGCATTTGCCGTTTTGGAGCTTCCCATTGCGCCATGCCGAAAGTATAGTTTTGCCATTCTTTTTCCCTCGTATCATTATCAGTTGTAATTCTTTTTGCAAACCGGAACATTATTGCCCGTATTCCAGCGCATGCCAAACGCCATATAAGCATTGTCAGAAAGCAGATAGGTCGGATAGCCGCCTACGCTGTCATCACAGAATACGTCTACAATATACCAGTTTCCGTCAATCAACACCGTATTCCACATATAATCCTTGACTGAGGAATTTCCATTTGCAGAAATAATATAGGTACCGACTCCCATTGCATCGCAGAGTGCCTTCATTGCCCGCGCATAGCCCTTTGCATTCGCCTCATGATAAATCAGTGCGCCCCACGCATTGTCTGCATGATTTTTATTTCCCCTTGACGTCGGACTACAGTTTAATACCAGAAAATCATGCGCCGTCCGCACCTTCTGGATATCGCTCATGGACGCGACATTATTCTGTATCAGGAAATTTGACACCGCTGACTGCACCTGCGCAATCTCATTGCTGTTAAGATCAGAGCCATAGACGCTTCCCACAGAAAAACTGCCCCGGTTTCCGCTCGCCGCAGCGCCTGCATTCTGAATGTCATTTGGAATCGCCGTATTATCATCTGTCGTAATCTTGCGGATATCTGTAGAAGACTCCGTCAAAAGCTTGTCCAGATTGATTTTTTTCCCTGAATTCAGCGCCGAAAGGAGCTGCTGTACAGAGGGCAGATCCGTATCGAAAAAGCTGTAATTGTAGGTTCCGTCCTCGCTTCTTGTAACGAGCACTTCCCCATAAACATTGGAATAAATCACGCCTCCTGAGACCGCGTCTGCAGGTACCGGCGTAGAGTTGGAATTGCTTTTTGCCTCCGCCTTTATCGGAGCAAGCGCCAGAAATGCGGCACAAACCGCCGTCATATTAAAAATGAGTCTGCGTACCTTTTGCTTTTTCATCCTGTGTCCTCCCTTTTCTTTTTGCTTCTTTTTCAGTTTTCTCCATCTTTTCAGGCTTTTTCCTGCCAAGCAGAAAGTAAAAATAATGATTATACAAAAATACGATGCCTGCTTCCAGCACAGTAATCGTGGCTGCAAGCGTCAAAAACAAAACCCATTCCTTTGCTCTTGTCACATACTGATTCAGCCAGTAGGAAAACTGTATGGAGTGCAGCATTACCTTAAACTCCATGTGCGTTGCCATAATAACAAGAGAGTTGGTTCCATAGAAAAGTAAAAGCCTTGACTTGGGGATATTTCTGCAAATCAGAATCACACCAAAGGAACCCGTGCACGCACAGAGAATATAGAGTATAAAGTTATCAAATACCATAAAGTTCATATCGACAGGGCTGTTTTGAAAGCACAAAAAAACTGTCGCTGCAAGTAAAAGAATGCCGCCAAAAAATTCCAGCACGCGCTTTTTCTGTTCTCCTGCCAGAAGCCCTGCAGCGCGGTAGCCTATCAGCAAAAAGAGTGTTGCCAGTATACTTCTTGCCGCCGTCTGTAAAAGCGCGCCTGCCGTCATAAGCGCTTTGCCGCTCTCCCAGCCCTCCCACTGAAACAGCGGGGAGAAAAAGAACATAAAAAATCCGGCTATCAGAATCAGCAGATCAAACCTGCCATCCTGAAATCTCTTACGCGCCCATAAAAATAAAAGCTCTCCAAAAAAGAGGGTCGGTAAAAACCACAGGACCGACACGCCCCTGCAGGTCACAGAATAGATAAAAAACTTCCAAAGCTCTGGGAAAGTCAAAAGCTCAGGCTGAAAAATACAGGTCCAGATGTTCATAACCATGTAAATCAGGCTGAAGGAAGCATAAGGAAGCATCAGTGAACGTGCCTTACGCCGTACAATCACTCCCATTTCCTTATTTTCTTCACCTGTCAAAAACAGCAGAATACCGGACAGAATAAAAAACAAGGGCATGTGAAAGGAAGCGATAAACTGATATGCCGGTGCGAAATAGGGCTTATTGTCAATCCCCTGCAGCGCGCCAATCAAGTGTCCTGCTATCATCAGCAAAATGCCGACTCCCTTTGCCATGTCCAGATAAATAACCCGTTTCTTCTGATTCATAAGTATTCCCGTCGTTTCCTGTTTTCTTCGCATTCCTCTATCAAAAGTATAAGGTTATGCGAAAAAGAAGTCAATTCTTCTTTTGTCCTACTTTTTTTGCATCTCTCACATCTCTTTTCAGCCAGCAAGATAGGCGCGCATGGTTTTTAACGCATTTTTTTCCAGTCTTGAAACCTGTGCCTGTGAAATACCGATTATCTCGGCGACCTCCATCTGGGTCTTGCCTTCAAAAAAACGCAGACTGATAATTTCATTTTCCCGCTCATTCAGCCGCTTCATCGCCTCTCTGAGCGAAAGATGCTCCACCCATGTCTCTTCCTTATTCTTTTTGTCGCTGACCTGGTCCATGACATAAAGTGTGTCTCCGCCATCCGTATAAACCGGCTCATACAGACTCATTGGATTCTGAATCGCATCCAGCGCATATACGATGTCCTCCTTTGGAACGCCGATTTCCTCCGCAATCTCCATAATGGTAGGCTCCTTTAGGTTTTTCCTTGTCAGGCTTTCCTTGGCATAGATTGCTTTATAGGCTGTATCCTTTAAGGAACGGCTCACTCTGATGCTGTTGTTATCTCTTAAAAAGCGTCTTATCTCACCCACAATCATAGGAACAGCATAAGTAGAGAATTTTACGTCAAGCTCGGTATTGAAATTGTCGATTGCCTTCATCAGACCGATACAGCCAATCTGAAACAAATCATCCGGGTTTTCGTTGCTGTTGGAGAAACGTTTGATTACGCTCAAAACAAGCCTCAGATTTCCTTCCGTATATTCATTTCTGGCATCCATATCGCCCGCCTTAATCTTTTCAAAAAGCTCCCGCTTCTGCTCATTGGAAAGAGACGGAAGTCTGGCTGTGTTGACACCGCAGATTTCTACCTTATTAAGCGCCATAGTAAGTTTCCTCCTGATAGCTTTCTTTCAGTAAAATCATTCTCACTATGGCGCTTTCCTATGCGTGTTTTATGAAATTTTAAAAGAAATCTTTTCGCCGTCAGAGAACATAATCTGACTTTTTTAAGCCTCCTTTGCCATTTCGCGTTTCAGTCTTCCGATAATCTTCTTTTCCAGTCTGGAAATATAGGATTGGGAAATACCCAGCAGAGAAGCAACCTCCTTCTGCGTCATTTCCTCCCCGTCTGCCGTATTGAGTCCAAAACGCAGACTGATGATCGTCCGTTCACGCTCCGACAGGCGGTTTACCGCCTGAAATAAAAGTCCCCGTTCCACTTCATTTTCAATATCCCTGTAGATGACGTCCTCATCCGTTCCGAGAATGTCCGAAAGCAGCAGCTCATTTCCATCCCAGTCTACATTCAAGGGCTCGTCAATCGATACCTCTACCTTTGCCTTATTATTTTTCCGCAGATACATCAAAATCTCATTTTCAATACATCTTGACGCATAGGTTGCCAGTTTAATATTTTTATCGGGCTTAAAGGTATTGATGGATTTAATAAGCCCGATAGTTCCTATCGAAATCAAATCCTCAACACCAACGCCCGTATTGTCGAATTTCTTTGCTATGTATACCACAAGCCGCAGATTGTGTTCAATTAAGGTCGCCTTCGCTTCCTCTTCATCAGGCGTTCCTAAATCGTTTATTACCTCCTCTTCCTCCAACGCTTCAAGCGGCGGCGGCAGTACCTCCGCTCCTCCGATATAATGAATATCCCCCTTGCTGCGCAGCAGAAGTCTCGGTTCTCTCCGAATCATACGGAACTGTATTTTACCCGGTATTGCCACTTTAAAAATCATATTTCTTCCTCCTGGTTTTTTGTTAATGTGGGATGTAAAATCATCCGATATGCCGAAGCTGTCGATAGTCGCCCGTCAAACAGTCCCACCATCGGCTTTTCAATCTCTATTGTTTCATTCTCCCCAAAAATAATCAGCTTCGTCATCTCATAGCCCGGCAGGATACCGCTTCGTTTTCCTATGCTGTGATAAGGAATTACCAGAAGCCCCTTTGCAGGAATTTTTCCAAGTGCTTCCAAAAGCGCACTCTGTTCTACAATCGAAACCGGTTTTCCAGTGATTGGTTCAAACAGGCTGTTTCCAGTATCTATAAGCGCCTTCAATGCGATTTCCTTCTCATGCCAGAAAAGGCTTACCTTTACAAATTTCCCCTTTTTTCTCTTATACCTCTCCAAAAAGGAAATCATTCCATACAGGAGCAAAAAGCCTGCACAGACAGTCTGTATACCGGCTTTTTCCTGCAAAGCAGGAATCCTTGCTGTCAAAAGCAAAATACCTCCTGCCGTAAAAAAAGCAAGTGCGTACAGACAGACTGCGGCATGCAGAAGCTGTTTCCACCGCATACGGCAAAAGCTGATTTTTATCATAGCGATACTGACGGCTCCATACCCTGCAAACAGCTTGCCCCATGCAGGAATCCCCGGCAGCAGCAATAAAATACAGGCAGCCACAGCGCCGAAAAGTCCCCCTAGAAAAATTCTAAGGTGCGTGGCAGTACACTTCAGAAGCTTTCTAAGTAGAAGCAACAGCAGGGTATCTGTAAAAAAATTCAGCAAAAAGAACGCGTCAATATACAGTTCATAGCTCACCTTTCACCTCCTGCATCTCCCAATGCCTCTATTATAGAAATTTTGTCCTGTATTTTTTGTCAAAAGACGTCTCCTGTTTTTGAATACTCATTGACAAAAAACTACATCAAAAAGACCTCAAAGGACTTTCGCCCCTTGAGGTCTTATCTTATACAGTAGAACTCTCTATTGCATATAAATCTATATTTTATTTTTTCTGTAAGAAGCTTGGAATACTGAGTGTCTTTTCTTCTACGCTGCTCTTAATATCTCCCGGCTTTCTGATTCCTGTCAGCGGCGGCACATTTAAGTTTGCTGCTGAAACCGGAGAAACAGGATTTACATTTACACTTGCCGTCTGCTTTACAGGCGTCTTATAGGACTGGAATGTATTTGGCGTAATACGCGGCGTCACACCCGACTCAAGACCGGTTGCAATAACCGTAATCGTGCAGGAATCCGCTGCCTTTTCATCATACATTGCACCGAAGATAATATTAACGTCATCTCCTGCCAGATTCTGTACATAATCTGCTGCATCTGCCGCATCCGCCAGTGTAATATCACCGGAAACATTGATAATAACATGCGTTGCGCCGGAAATCGTCGTCTCAAGTAACGGACTTTCCACTGCCATTTTGACAGCCTCCGCAGCCTTATCATCACCCTTTCCGGTACCAATACCGATATGAGCGATGCCCTTATCCTTCATGACTGTCTGTACATCTGCAAAGTCCAGATTGATGATAGCCGGCAGGTTAATCAAATCTGTAATACCCTGTACTGCCTGCTGAAGCACTTCGTCTGCCTTTTTAAGCGCATCCGGCATGGTTGTCCGTCTGTCGACAATCTCGAGCAGCTTGTCGTTTGGAATGACAATCAGCGTATCTACGCTCTCTTTCAGACGCTCGATTCCGCCAAGTGCATTTACCATACGTGCCTTCGCTTCAAAACGGAACGGTTTTGTTACAACACCAACCGTTAAAATTCCCATATCCTTGGAAATTTTAGCCACTACAGGCGCAGCTCCTGTTCCGGTGCCGCCTCCCATACCACAGGTAACAAAAACCATATCAGCGCCCTTTAAAGCCGCTGTAATCTCTTCAGAGCTTTCCTCCGCAGCTTTTTCGCCGATTTCAGGCTTTGCTCCTGCGCCAAGTCCCTTTGTCAGCTTTTCGCCAATCTGCAGAAGCTTTGGAGCCTTGCAGAGCTGCAGCGCCTGCTTGTCCGTATTGACTCCAATAAAATCCACACCATCAATGTTCTCATCTATCATTCTATTTACAGCATTATTACCCGCTCCGCCAACACCGACAACGATGATTTTGGCAGCGGATTCAGCGTCGTTTGTCTTAATTTCTAACAAAGGTACTTCCTCCTTTATGGCCCCTTATAAACTCCATATAGTCTATAATATTATTTTTCAGCTAATTTATCAACTGATTTTTTCATTTTCTTTTTACTTTTTCAGCGAGATGGATGCTGCTTATGATTCCGGATCCAGCTCAAACGTAATGTTCTGTACCTCCTCGGAATAGTTGTCCATACGGAGCAGGCCCTTCTTGCCGGACAGCTCCGGCAGAATCGCCTTCAGCTTCATGATTTTTTCTCCAATATTATCATTGGTTCCCAAACTGACACGCGCCTCTCCAAAATACAGCGTCTTTTGCATGGAACGGTCAAACTGAATCTTATCCGCCTGAATGTCGTACTTATTTAAAAGCTGTGTTATATCAAGAATATCGGCAAAAATTTCAGGGTTTTCCACTGGCAGCTTTTCATGCATAATCACATAGCCGAACTTCAGTCCTGTTACCTGCGGAATTCCTGCAGTACGCTGCTGCGAGCTTTCTACAATAATACCGTCCTTATCAAAGTACATATATCTTCCAAGATATTCTATGTAGCCAGCCAGCGCCTTTTCATACACTGTGATTTTAATGGTATCAGGCGCAAGGATACGCACGTCCATCTTTTGAATGAAAGGAATGGTATCGATTCCCTTCTTTTTGTATTTCAGGGAAAGATAAAGGGAATTATCCCCCAGCGTTCCGTCCATGACCATGCTCATAATCTCTTCATTGGTATAATGGACATTTCCCTCCACATATACCGTCGTCACCTTGTAGAAGCTCAGGGCCCATGCTCCGGCGGCGCCAAGCGCCGCCAGAAGCAAAATAATCCCAATCAATATGACTGTTCTTTTTTTCATATCCTGCCTCCAAGACTTCTGATGTCCTCCTCCAGCCTCTCATAGCCCCTGTCAATAAAATGCCGGTTTGCAATCCAGGATTCTCCCTGTGCAGCCAGCGCTGCTATACAAAGCGCTGCGCCTCCCCGCAGCTCCTGTGCGCTGACGGCTGCACCCCGCAGTGCTTTTACACCGCTTACGAATGCGCGCTTTCCATCCGTTTGGATTCTGGCTCCCATCTGCACAAGCTCCTTTGTCACATGAAACCGGTCTTCAAAAATGGCTTCCTCGACAATGCTTTCACCGTCCGCAAGTGCAAGCGTAGCCAATAGCTGACTCTGTAGGTCGGTTGGGTACCCCGGATATACCTCGGTTTTTATATAGGGAATTGGACAAATACGCTCTGGTGCAGTCAGATGAACGGTCTGCTCCCTGCAGCTAAGGCTTCCGCCCATCTGTAAAAGTGCCTGAAAAAGCGCATCAAGCTCCTCACAGCAGACGCCATTAAGCGTAATCTCTCCGCCTGCCGCCATACAGGCAAGCAGATAGGTTCCTGCAACAATCCGATCCGCTGGAATACGATAGGTACAGGAATGAAGTTTTTCTACGCCTTTTACCAAAAGGCAGCGTCCATCCTCACGGCTGCTTATATTGGCACCGGCGCTGCGCAGAAATGCACAAAGTGCTGCAATCTCCGGCTCCCTTGCCGCTCCTGTAATGACAGTCTCACCTTTTGCCAGAACAGCCCCCAGAATTGCATTTTCTGTTGCTCCTACACTTGGAAATGGAAGGCGGATTTCATTTCCTATAAGCTCCTTTGCCCGTGCACTGACCATGCTCCCATTTTCTTTTATTTCAGCGCCAAGCTGTTTTAAAGCATACAGATGGATGTCTATTGGACGCTCTCCGATTACACAGCCGCCCGGATAGGCTATCGCGACCTGTCTCTTTCTGCCAAGCAGGGCTCCCATTAAAATTACAGAGGAACGCATACGGCGCACATGTTCCTTTGGCAGGTCTGTTTTTGTAATTTCCGACGCGTCTATTAAAAGGTTTTCTGCTTCCCGGCTCACCCTGCAGCCGACGCCTTCCAGAAGTCTTATCATGCACTGTACATCTGCAATTTCAGGACAATGCTCCAAAACCACCTGCCCGCTTACCAAAACAGATGCCGCCAGAATCGGCAGCGCTGCGTTTTTGGAACCCTGCACCCATAAGCTGCCGTGCAGCGGATTGCCGCCATAGATATGAATAGAATCCACCGTTTCACCTTCTTGAGTTTTCTGAAAAACGACCTATTCTATCCTATGGCAATTTTCTTCTTTTGTATCTTGTACGCTTACACCTCTTTCAGCCGGATTGAGCGGGACACGCTGAGCACGAAGCCTATTTCAATTAGAAGGAACATAACTGACGATCCGCCATAGCTGATAAAGGGAAGCGAAATTCCCGTATTGGGTATGCTGTTGGTTACAACGCCGATATTTAAAATGACCTGAATAGCGATATGTCCCATAACACCCACTACCAAAAGCGCGCCAAACAAATCGGGCGCATTGTTGGCTATAATCATAAAACGCCAGATCAGGAGAAGGAACAGAAGGATTACCGCAATCGCGCCAAAAAGTCCAAGCTCCTCACAGATAACCGAAAAAATCATATCGTTCTGCGCCTCTGGAATAAAGCCAAGCTTCTGCATACTCTGTCCCAGGCCCTTTCCGAATACGCCGCCGCTGCCGATGGCATATAAGGCCTGCAGGGTCTGAAAGCCCTTTCCACTGGCATAAGCCTCCGGGTCCAGCCATGCAAGAATACGTTCTCCACGGAAGCTGAGTCCCTCTGTATTGGATCTGCTCTTAATCAGGTATACCATCAGGAATGCCCCTGCAAAGCCGCCAAGCCCAAGCAGGATAAAACGTTTATAATCCGGAATCGCCACAAAAAGCATCAGCGCCGCAATTCCAAAAACGATGATTGCCGAGCTTGCATTATCCGTAATCTTCCAGAGCATTAAGCTAATCGGCAGAGGAACCGCAAAAAGCACGATGCAGAAGCCTTTCATGCTCCGTATGCTCTTTCCCATCTTACAGACCATGCTCGCAAGGAACAAAATCATACAGAGCTTTGCAATCTCCGCAGGCTGCAGACGAAGTCCGATTCCAAAATCAAGCCAGCGTCTCGCACCCTTTACCTTAACGCCAATGGGCGTCAAAACAAGGCAGATAAGTACCGCCGAAAGTATGTATCCCGGCACTGCAAACCTTTCCCAGAAATGATAAGGTATATTCGCCGTTATGATCATCGCAAAAATTCCAAGCGTGGTTGCAATTGCCTGCTTTTTCAGATAATAAGCCGCATCCCCATAGTCCTTACTCGCCTCATAGGAGCTGGTGGAATAAATCATAATCATGCCAAAGCCCAGCAAAAACAACACAATAAACAGCAGACTGTAGTCAAAGTAGAAATCTGTCTTCTTTTTTCCCCTCTCTCTGAATCTGCCCAATCTTAATCCTCCAGCTTATGAACCAGTTCCTTGAACTGCTTTCCGCGCACCTCATAATTGGGGAACATTCCCCAGCTTGCGCAGGCAGGGGAGAGCAGGACGGCATCGCCGGGCTGCGCCTTTTCGGCACAGATGGAAACGACTTCTTCAAGCGAATCCGCTAAAATAATATTGGTAAAGCCATGTGCTTTTGCACATTCTGCAATAGCTTCCCTTGTCTGTCCGAGCAGTACCAGATATTTTACCTTGCCGTCAAACGCTTCTATCCATTCGTCGTATGTATTTCCCTTATCGTAGCCTCCGCCAATCAGAATCGTCGGACGGTTCATTGCCTGAATTCCCTTGATGGCGGCATCGGGATTGGTTCCCTTTGAGTCATTGTAATACTCTACGCCTTTTTTGGTGGCAACATATTCGATTCTGTGCTCAACTGCACGGAACTCTTTTACTGTAGCGATAATGCTTGCAAGCGGCACTCCCATGCTGTAGGTCAGTGCAATCGCCGCCATTACATTTTCTACATTATGCGTTCCCAAAAGCTTCATCTCATGGATGTTAAGCAGCGGCTGTATTTTTCCATCCGCAAGAACTATTGTATCGCCCTCCAGATAAATGCCCTTCTCCAGCTTTCTTGCAGAAGAAAAATAAAACGGTTCTGCGCTTACACGGTTCCCAAATTCTCTCGTATAGGGGTCCTCATAATTTAAAATACAACGGCTGCTTTTATCCTGATTTCTGGCTATGGACTCTTTTACCGCCACATAGGCTTCCATCGTATGATGTCTGTTTAAATGGTCCGGTGTAATATTTAAAATTGCGGAAGCGTCCGGTTTGAAATCATGAATCGTCTCAAGCTGAAAGCTGCTGATTTCCGCTACGGTCACGGATTCCTCCGTTGTCTTTCCAGCCTCCAGCGTATAGGGCGTTCCAATATTGCCAACGACAAATACGCTGTCCATATAGTCCTTCATAATCTGACCCGTCAGGGCTGTCGTCGTTGTTTTTCCGTTTGTGCCGGTAATCGCAATCAGCTTTCCCTTTGCACTGTGATATGCAAGCTCTATCTCGCTCCAGATGGGAACATTCCGCTCTCTGAAGAAATCTATAAACGGTGTGTCAGTAGGCACTCCCGGACTTACAACAACAAGCTCTGCCTTTTTTGCGGCTTCATCCGGCAGCGTGCCGATATAAATATCCGCCTTTACGCCTTCTGTCAATTTTTTCTCTGCTTCTTCCATTGTAAGCTTTTCATTGCTGTCAAACAGCATGACCCGCGCGCCCGCATCGCACAGAAGCGCTGCCGCGCCAACTCCGCTGATACCCATTCCGATAACAAGCACGTCTTTGTTTTTGAATTCCATACTAACCTCTCCTTTGTGCTTTTTACAAAGCCATCAATCCAATCAGGCAAAGAATTGCCGTTGCAATGGCAAATACTGCCACTACCCTTGTCTCCGACCATCCACACAATTCAAAATGATGATGGATCGGCGCCATTTTAAAAATCCTTTTTCCGCCTGTCGCCTTAAAATAGCCGACCTGCAGAATGACGGATATTACTTCCATTAAATAAACAAAGCCAACAATGACAATGAATAACGGCATCTGCATCATATATGCGCACGCCGCTACAAAGCCGCCCAGTGCAAGCGAGCCGGTATCACCCATAAATACTCTCGCCGGATAAACATTAAACAGCAAAAATCCAAGCAGAGCGCCCACTACCGCACAGGTTACCGGTTCTATCCCACTCCCTGTTCCAATCGCTACAACCGTAAAAAAAGTCGCTACCATAATTGTAACGCTGCTTGCCAGTCCATCCAGCCCATCGGTAAAATTCGTACCATTTACCGTGCCGATTACGACAAAAAATAAAATCGGCAGATTAAGGATGCCAAAATCAAGATACTGTCCTGGCAGAAACGGAATCTTCATCGCAAGACTCACGTCTGTATAATGCGTCAGATAATATGCAAAAACCGCGGTTACCACAATCTGCCCTGCCATCTTCTGTGCAGGCGTCAGTCCAAGTGAACGCTTCAGGACCACCTTGATGTAATCATCCAGAAAGCCAATGAGTCCAAAGCCAAGCGTTAAAAACAGCACCGGAATTATCTTCGGATAGGTTCTGATATAAGGCAGGGAAGCTAATACGACACTGGCAAGAATCAGAATACCGCCCATCGTAGGCGTTCCCGATTTTTTCAGATGAGACTGCGGTCCGTCATCCCGCTCTGTCTGTCCTACCTTCAGCTTTCTTAGAAAAGGGATGATTACGGGTCCCAATATTACACTGATTGCAAATGCTATCATAACCGGTATTGCTACAGAGCTGTATGCCTTCATTTCTTCTATCCTCTCCGTCTTTCAAAAATCTAACGTTTATTATAATCCATTCCCTCCAAATAAGGAAGGATATTTTCAAAAAGCTGCCTGACGACAGGTGCTGCAATCTGCCCGCCATAGTAAACGCCCTTTGGGTTATTGATAATGGCAAGCGCCATAACCTGTGGGTCATCCGCCGGAGCAAAGCCTAAAAACGAGGAAATATATCTGCCACTCCCTCTTGGAAGCGTCTGGCTTGTCGCAGTTTTTCCGCCAATCCGATAGCCCTCGACAATCGCATTTTTCCCGCCGCCGTTTTCCACTACCTGCTCTAGCAGCATCTTCATCGTCTCAGAGGTTTCGCTGCTGACAATACCGCTTTTTTCTGAAAAGGAAAACTTTGTTTTTTCAGCGCCTGCCGCACTGCTGTACATGCCAAAATGTGGTGTTACGCGCCTGCCGCCATTGACAAAGGACGCTGCCGTTGTCATAAGCTGAATCGGCGTAATTTGAAAGGACTGTCCAAAGGAAATCGTTGCAAGCTCCACCATTCCGATATTTTCTTTCTTGTGCATAATCGTGCCTGCCTCTCCCGGCAGGTCAATTCCGGTTTTCTCCAGCAAGCCGAACTTTTTGAAATATTCATAGTAGCGGTCGCTGCCAAGCCGCATCCCCACTGTAACGAACACCGGGTTGCAGGAATTCATTGTCGCATGGATAAAATCCTCACTGCCATGCCCGCCTCGCTTATGGCATCGTATCCTTCTGTCCTCCACTACGATATAACCGGGGCAGTGAAAGGTATCCGATGGTTTTACCACGCCTGCCTCCAGTCCTGCCGCAGCCGTCACAGTCTTAAAGGTCGAGCCAGGCTCATAGGTATCATTGATGCAGCGGTTTCGCCACATCTGATTCAGGAGCCGTGTTTTCTCCTTCTCAGAAAGCGTCCCAGCCTCCGCAAGTATCTCTTCAGGCAATATAAAGGGATTGTTTAAATCAAACTCCGGCACATTTACCATTGCCAGCATTTCACCGTTCTGCGGATTCATGACAAGAATGGAAACGCTGTCCGCCTCTTTTGTTTTAAGCGCCTGATAGGCAAGCTGGGTCGCATATTTCTGGATGTTGAAATCCATCGAAATCGTCAGATCCCTGCCGTCTATGGGCTCTATTCTTCCTTCGCCCGCCGCATCCAGTTCAATGCCGCGCGCATCCGTCATTGTCAGAATTTTTCCCGGCACGCCCTCCAGAACGCTGTCATAGGAAACCTCAAGTCCGATAATGCCCTGATTGTCGCCGCCTGTAAATCCAAGCACCTTGGAAGCCAGCTCGCCGTAAGGATAATAACGTTTGAAATCCTCATCGACCTTTACACCCTCCAGCTCATATTCACGGATTTTATCGCCGATGGGCTTTTCCACATTGCTGCGGATGCGTTCAATAGCGGAAATTTTTTCGACCCGTTTCCGCACATACGCCTCTTCCAGAGAAAGCTCCCTGCAAAGCATTTCGATAACCTTCTCTTTGTCCTTAATCTGGCTGTGAATCACGGAAATCGTACAGACCGTCTTATTATCCGCAAGCACCTTCCCGTTCCGGTCCAGAATCCGCCCTCTCGCCGCCTTTATGGTCCGTTCCCGTTCATGAAGCTTTCTCGCTTCTTCTTCATAGTAAGCCGAACAGCTTATCATCAGATAGCAAAGCCGCCCGGAAAGCCCCAGAAATAATCCAAGAAAAAGCAGAAAGGCTACAAAAATCTTTTTTCGATGAAATGTTTTATTTTTTTCCACAGGCGCACCGTCAACAGGAATTTATATAATCTATTTCCCTTTTTGACAGGTTATGCCTGCACATCCTTATCAATGTCAGTTCATGAACGAACTGCCGTCCACTGCCTGTCCTGTTGCCGGGTCGATTAACGCCCCTGTCTCCGGCTCAATCAGATAGCCGGTCTCCGGGTCAGTCTCATAAGTGGCGAGCCGTTCCTTCCATGCCTTTTCTTCTTCACTCTCCTGCGGAGTTTCCTCCTGCGTTGTCTCTTCCTGTTGTACCTCAGCTCCTTCTGCGTCCTCTGCATCCTCCGGGTTTTCAACCTCCGGAAGCTTTACAGCAAGGTCGCTCTCGCCAAGCTCAGTCCGTTCATTGTCGGAGAGTTCCTCCGTCATAAAGTAATTCAGGTAAGGAAGCACCTCTGTCAGTACATTTTTTACGATACCTGTTGCAAACTTTGCATCGTCCTGTATCAGGGTATTCGGTCTGTCCACTACAGCATAGATTGCGATTTCCGGGTGATCCGCCGGTGCATAGCCCATAAAGGAAACAACGTAGTTTTTCTTATTACGGGGCACCATTTCCGCAGTACCCGTCTTACCACCGATTGCATAGCCTGCCGGTCTTGCCGTCTTCCCGGTACCCTCTGTTACAACGCCGTTGCAGTAATCAATAATTTTTTCTGAAGTGCTGGCAGAAACAGTCTGCTTTAACAGCCGCGGCTCAATATTTTTGATTGTCGTTCCATCTGAACTGACAATCTTATTGACTACATGCGGCTCATAATAATAGCCGCCGTTGACAAGAGAACAAAAGCCCGCAATCATCTGAATCATCGTTGCATTAAAGCCCTGTCCAAACGTTGAAGTCGCAAGCTCCGCTTCTCCCATTGTTGCAGAATTATATACAAGTCCGGCAGTTCTCGCTTCACCAGCCAAATCAATATTGGTCTTAAGTCCCCAGTTATAAAGCTCCTGAAACGTCAGGAAATTATCCTTTCCAATCGCATCACCCATCTGCATGAGCGCAACGTTGCAGGATTTTTCCACTGCCTCCTTCACTGTCAGCATGCCGTCACCAAGACGGTTATGGCAGTGAATCTCATGTCCGCCATACCAGAGCGAACCACCGCAGAAATAGGTTTCATCCCCGGTAAGCCGTCCACATTCCAGTCCTGCCGCTACCGTAAACGGCTTTGCAACTGATCCAGGCTCGTAGGTACTGGTGATACAGAAATTTTTCCAGAGCGCATTGAGGTTGGCATACAGGGTATCGTCATCCATTGTATCTATGACTTCCTGCGTAATGATTTCCTCAGTCTCTTTTCCATCCTTATCCAGCTTGTTCATACCAAGCAGTGCCTTTGGATTTTTGGTATCGTTTAAGTCAAAATCCGGGTAGCTTGCCATCGCAAGAATCTCTCCCGTATTGACACGCATTACGATACAACCCACATTATAAGCGCCATTACCATCCCGCGCCGCATTCTGATTGTCCGTATTAAATTTCTTTAAGTATTTTTCTACAATATTCTGAATATTAGCGTCGATTGTCGAAACAATCGTATTGCCGTCAATCGCTGCCTTTGTACGTCGTTCCAGAGTGGAATCATCATTAAGATACCCATATTCCCTGCCATTGATTCCATTTAAAACGTCATTATAATATTCTTCCAGTCCATAGCTTCCGGCATTGTCTTTTCCTGTAAAGCCGATAACGTCACAGGCAAGGCTGCCGTTTGGATAGGTTCTTTCGTATTCCTCCTCAAACCAGACGCCTTTTATATTGGGATTATTTGCAACATCATTCTGCAGCTCCACAAAAGGACTGATTTCCTCATAAGGAAGCTTTTTTGCCAGCACATTATACTGCGATGTCGGATTTTCTGCGATATAGGTGCGTATCTCGCTGCCGTCCAGATGAAAGCAGTCTACAAGAGCCTGCACAGTGGCATCAATATACTCCTGCTTTTCGCCCGCCAGCTTTGCATCCAGAACTACATTATAAACCTTTTCGCTGACCGCCAGCTTTGTTCCCTTGCAGTCCACAATATCGCCGCGTTTAAATGGAATGACACGGCTGTCATATCTTTGCTGGGAAAGCACCTGTTTTTTATATTGTTCGCCGTTTTCACGATTGATATAAATCAATCTGACGCTTAATCCGACGAAAGCTGACAGTACCAGCAAAAACAGTACCACCAGCTTCTTTTGCATCCGCATTGTAAATTTTTGTTCTCTTAACCGTCTCTTCACTTAAAACACCCGCCGTCTTAATCCGGAATATCTGCCACCTGTCTGACATAGTCGCTTCCCTCTGAGGAATATTCCACAACCTGCCCCGATGCTGCATAGGTCATGCCAAGCTCCTCGATTGCGATTTTCTTGATTTGTTCCAGATTAACGCTGCTTTCAACCCTGCTGTACTCTTCATCATTTGAAAGCTTTAAGTCATTAAGCTGACTCTCCAGCGCTGCGATATGTGTAACGCTGTTGGTAATATCCGACTGTAATCTTATGTAACTTATCAGAATGATGCCTGAAATCAGCATGGCAAATGCCAGAAAAAGCACATAGCCCGGATTCATGTGCATAGCCTTTTCCCGGTTTTTTCTTGCGGCATTTAACTGTTCCCGTCTCGGTCTGTCATAGATCGCTTCCCTGACGTCAAGCTGTCTTGCTGTATTTCCATATACATAGATCTGTCCGCGTTCTGCAGTGCCTCTTACGTTCCTTCTTCTCTCCGCGTATTGTCTTCCATGACTTCCTGCCGCCATTTTATTCCCTCTTTTCAAACACTCTCAATTTTGCGCTTTTCGCTCTCTTATTTTCTGTAATTTCTTCCTCGGTCGGAAGAATCGGTTTTCTGGTTATGACTCTTCCCTGTGATTGTTTTCCGCATACGCATACTGGAAATCCCGGCGGGCAGATACACGGATTTTCATTTTTCCGGAACGCCGCCTTTACGATACGGTCCTCCAGGGAATGAAACGTAATGATACACAGTCTGCCCTTCGGATTTAACAGTCCAATCAGCATATCCAGCGAATCCTGCAATACCTCCAGTTCCCGGTTGCAGGCAATTCGAATCGCCTGAAACGTCCGCTTCGACGGATGTCCTCCTGCGGCTCTCATCTTTGCCGGGATCGCGGCGGCAATGATTTCATTCAGCTGTCCTGTCGTCGTAATCCTGCCCTTTTCTCTTGCCTGTACAATATGCTTTGCAATATTCTGTGCAAATTTATCTTCCCCATAATCACGAATGATATAAAACAGCTCCTGCATCGAATACTCGTTTACAATTTCCTCCGCTGTTAGGCTCTGTCTCCTGTCCATCCGCATATCAAGTCTGGTATCTTCCTTATAGGAGAATCCTCTCTCCAGCGTATCAAGCTGATAAGACGAAACGCCCAAATCAAGTAAAATTCCATCTACGCCAAAAACGCCGACCTCTTTTAATACCTTGTCCATATCCCGATAGTTGCTTCGGAAAATGGAAACTCTTCCGCCAAAGGGAGCAAGCCTTTCACCTGCGGCGCTGATTGCAGCATCATCCTGATCAATTCCAATCAGTCTGCCTCCATCAGACAATCTCTCCGCTATATGAAAGCTGTGTCCGCCTCCGCCGAGCGTACCGTCCACATAGATGCCGTCCGGCTTAATGTTCAGATATTCGATTGTCTCTTCTAACAATACCGACCGGTGTGAAAACGTCATCTTTTTTCCCTGCTCAAATTTTTTATCGCCTATATGCCAAGTCCCAGCTCTGCCATGTGCTCGGCAATTGTATCCATATCATCAAAGGAAGCTGTATCTTCCCATCTTTCTCTGCTCCAGATTTCAATCCTGCTTCCGACACCGATCAGGACAACGTCCTTTTCCAGTGCGGCAAACTCTCTTAAGGAAGCTGGAAGTAAAATTCTTCCCTGCTTGTCCACTTCAACGCCTGCAGCGCCTGCCAGGAAGAAACGGACAAACGCTCTCGCATCCTTGTTGGTAATCGGCAGTGCTTTCAGCTTTTCTTCGAATGCAGTCCACTCCTGATTGTCGTACACAAATAAGCACCCGTCCAAACCCTTCGTCACAACGAATTCATCGCCCAGTGTCTCACGGAATTTGGAAGGCACAATCACCCTGCCCTTTGTGTCAATCGTGTGGTTGTATTCTCCCATAAACATACTGTTCACCTGCCGCAAAGTGGTCTGCCACAGAAAATGGATTGTAGACTGTGATTTTGTTCCACTTTAATCCACTTCACTCCACTTTCCACCACTTTATGTCCATTTTATCTCACTTCGACTACTATGGCAAGTAAAAATAAAAGATTCGTTCATTTTTTCTTAACAATTTCTGCCAAAAAACTTCATAAAAATAAGGAGTAAATCCGAAGATTTACTCCTTGCATCGTAATGTCTGACGATATTTTATTTTTATCTCTGTTTTTCTTCCTCCGGCAGCTCCTTACGGATTTCCTTCGTGCGGATTTCCTTACAAATCTGTTCGATAAATTCTGCCAGTGGCTTGGTTCCTTCATTTCCGGCAAAGCGGCTTCTGACAGTAACCTGCTTCTGTTCTTCCTCGCTTGCGCCGATAACAAGCATGTACGGTACCTTTGCCATTCTTGCTTCTCTGATCTTATAGCCAATCTTTTCGGAACGAAGGTCTGTCGTTACGTCAATGCCATTCTGTGAAAGCTGTTTTTCAACCTCTTTCGCATATTCTGTGAATTTCTCAGAAATCGTAAGAATACGCACCTGCTCCGGACAAAGCCATGTCGGGAACTTGCCTGCATATTTCTCAATCAGCCATGCGAGCGTCCGCTCGTAGCAGCCAAGAGAAGTACGGTGAATGATATACGGACGAATCTTATCACCATTCTGATCGATATAATACATATCGAAGTTTTCGGCAATGGCACAGTCAAGCTGGATGGTGATCATCGTATCTTCCTTGCCATAAACGTTCTTTGCCTGAATGTCAATCTTCGGTCCATAGAAAGCAGCTTCACCATCTGCTTCTGTAAAATTTAAATGATTCTCAATCAAAATCTGACGCAGCGCATCCTGTGTCTTTTCCCAGTATGCTTCATCGCCAAGATATTTTTCTTTATTGTTCGGGTCCCATTTGGACAGACGATAGGTTACATCCTCCTGCAGACCAAGTACGGAAAGCACATAGTTTGCCAGATTCAGGCAGCTCTTAAGCTCTTCTTCCGCCTGGTCAGGACGGATAACCAGATGTCCCTCGGAAATCGTAAACTGGCGCACACGGGTCAATCCGTGCATTTCGCCTGAATCCTCATTGCGGAACAGTGTTGACGTCTCGCCATAACGCAGCGGCAGCTCTCTGTAAGAGTGCTGTGTGTTTTTATAGCAGTAATACTGGAACGGGCAGGTCATCGGACGCAGTGCAAATACTTCCTTATCCGTCTCCTCATCGCCAAGCACAAACATGCCGTCCTTGTAATGATCCCAGTGTCCGGAAATCTTATACAGGTCGCTCTTTGCCATAAGCGGCGTCTTGGTTCTGACATAGCCCCACTCGCGGTCTTCCAGATCCTCAATCCAGCGCTGCAGCTTCATTATCATCTTCGTTCCCTTGGGAAGCAGAAGCGGCAGTCCCTGACCGATTACATCTACCGTTGCAAACAGCTCCATCTCACGTCCAAGCTTATTGTGATCCCGCTTTTTAATATCCTCAAGATGCTCCAGATATGCTGCAAGCTCTTCTTTGGTTGCAAATGCCGTACCATAGATACGCTGAAGCTGTGCCTTATTGGAATCGCCTCTCCAATATGCCATTGAAGAGGAAACCAGTTTAAATGCTTTAATTCCCTTTGTGTTCATCAGATGCGGTCCCGCACACAGATCCACGAAGCCGCCCTGATCATAGAATGAAATTTCAGCGTCCTCTGGCAGATCCTGAATCAGTTCTACCTTATACGGTTCGCCCTTTTCTTCCATGAATTTGATTGCTTCCGCGCGCGGAAGGGTAAAACGTTCCAGCTTATGTCCTTCCTTGATGATTTTCTTCATCTCCTTTTCCAGCTTGTCAAGATCCTCTCTGGAAAACGGTGCATGGTCAAAATCATAGTAAAAGCCTTCGTCAATCGACGGTCCAATGGTTATCTTCGCATCCGGGAAAAGACGTTTTACCGCCTCTGCCAGTACATGCGAACAGGTATGACGGATGGTGCGAAGTCCCTGTGCGTCACCCGCTGTCAGAATCTGCAGCGTACAGTCATGGTCAATCACTGTACGCAGGTCAACAGTCTCACCGTCCACCTCTGCTGCGCAGGCTGCCCTTGCGAGTCCTTCGCTGATGTCAGCCGCAATTTCATAAACACTCATCGCCTGTGCATATTCTTTACTGCTTCCGTCTTTTAATGTAATCTTCATATCCATTCTCCGTTCATTACTGCTGTGCTACATCCTTCATGGAGAAGCTGATGCGGCCCATCTTGTCCTTACCTAAGCATACAACCGTTACCTTGTCACCCAGTGTCAGAACATCCTCTACACGGTTGATTCTTTCCTTTGCAATCTTGGAAATGTGAACCATTCCCTCTTTGCCCGGTGCAAATTCAATAAATGCACCAAATTCCTTAATGCTGACTACTGTACCTGTGAAAATCTGTCCAGCCTCAAACTCCGTGGTAATAATCTTAATCATATCCACTGCACGGTCCATCATTGCCTGATCAGTGCCGCATACGGAAACGGAGCCATCATCTGTAATATCAATCTTCACGCCGGTTCTCTCAATAATCGTATTGATTGTCTTACCGCGCTGTCCAACAACATCGCCAATCTTGTCCGGGTCAATCTTAATCTGAATAATCTTAGGCGCATACTTGCCAACCTCTGTGCGCGGTGCGGAAATAGCCGGCTTCATGCAGGTATCCATGATAAAGAGTCTTGCTTCACGGCATCTTGCAATCGCACCCTCAACAATCGGTCTTGTCAGACCGTGAATCTTAATGTCCATCTGGATTGCGGTAATACCGTCTGTCGTACCGGTTACCTTAAAGTCCATATCACCGAAAAAGTCCTCAAGTCCCTGAATATCTGTCAAAAGCACATAATCATCATCTGTGTCGCCTGTTACCAGACCGCAGGAAATACCTGCAACCATCTTTTTAATCGGAACACCCGCTGCCATCAGGGACATGCAGGATGCACAGGTAGAGCCCATTGACGTAGAGCCGTTAGACTCGAAGGTCTCGGATACGGAACGGATTGCATAAGGGAACTCCTCGGTAGAGGGAAGCACTGGAACGAGCGCTCTCTCTGCCAGCGCGCCGTGACCGATTTCACGACGTCCCGGTCCTCTGGAAGGCTTTGTCTCGCCTACGGAATAGGACGGGAAATTATAATGGTGCATATAGCGTTTGCTTACTTCGTTTTCATCCAGTCCATCTAATTTCTGTACCTCAGATAACGGCGCAAGCGTCGTTACGTTGCAGATCTGAGTTTGTCCACGTGTAAACATTGCAGAGCCATGTACTCTCGGAATAATGTCTACCTCTGCTGCCAGCGGACGGATCTGTGTAATTTCACGTCCGTCAGGACGCTTGTGATCCTTTAAAATCATCTTGCGGACTGTCTTTTTCTCATACTGATAAATCGCCTCGTCAAGCACTGCAAGCCATTCTTCGTTTTCTGCGAAGGCTTCCTCGAGACGCTCTGTAATCTGACGGATATTTTCCTCGCGTACCTGCTTCTCATCTGTAAATACTGCTTCTTCCATCTCGGCAGGCGTTACGATTTCCTTTATTTTTGCAAACATCTCTTCCGGAATTGCACAGCTTGTATAAGTATGCTTCGGTTTGCCAATCTCAGCCACGATCTTGTCGATGAAAGCGATTACTGTCTGGTTTACTTCATGCGCTTTATAAATTGCTGCAATCATTTCGGATTCCGGAATCTCATTTGCGCCGGCCTCAATCATGATTACTTTTTCTTTTGTGGATGCAACTGTCAGCTTCAAATCTCCCTTTTTCCACTGCTCCTGAGACGGGTTGATTACAAATTCACCATCAATCATGCCAACCTGTGTCATTGCGCAGGGGCCGTCAAACGGGATATCGGAAATGCAGGTTGCAATCGAAGCACCCAGCATTGCTACCAGCTCAGGGCGGCACTGCGGGTCAACGGACATAACCATATTGTTCAGCGTAACATCATTTCTGTAATCCTTCGGGAATAAAGGACGCATCGGTCTGTCGATAACACGGCTTGTCAGAATTGCATTTTCAGAAGCCTTTCCCTCTCTCTTGTTAAAACCACCCGGGATTTTTCCAACTGCATAGAGCTTTTCCTCAAATTCTACACTCAGCGGGAAAAAGTCGATGCCGTCTCTCGGTTTTTCGGAGGCTGTCGCCGTACTGAGCACGGTAGTCTCCCCATACTGCATAAATGCGCATCCATTTGCCTGTTTTCCTACTTTGCCGACCTCTACTCTGAGGGTACGTCCGGCAAGTTCCATTTCGTAAACCTTGTACATATCTCTCTCCTTTTCTTTGATAAGATAATTGGTAACAGACAGAAGATGCCGAAACTACTGACCTGTATACATGCGGCTCATATATACACCTCAGTGGTCTCGGAAGCTCTCTTCTGTCCGGTATTGCCTGTTGCATAAGCTAAAAAAGGCGGATAAAACTATCCGCCTTTCCTGTTTCTTTATTTTCTGAGTCCCAGTTTTTCAATCAAGGCACGGTATCTTGTAATGTCCTTTTTCTTTAAATAATCAAGTAAACCACGTCTCTGACCTACCATTTTCAAAAGTCCTCTTCTGGAATGATGATCCTTCTGATTTGCCTTTAAGTGCTCTGTCAGCTCCTGGATTCTTGCTGTCAGAACGGCAACCTGTACCTCCGGTGAACCTGTATCACCAGCGCTTCTTGCATACTCATTGATAATTGCTGTTTTCTTTTCCTTAGAAATCATGTCCATTTCCTCCTGTTATTTTAAAATACACCAATCACTAAGAGCGGGCTGGAGTATCCCTGTCCTGAGTGATGGCAAATTTCATACTTGGTTAGTATATCACAGCTTTTCCAAAATGTAAAGTGGTTTATGAAAGCACACGCTTAATAGCCGCCGGCGTACGGTAGGTTGCATTGGAAATACGGATTCCCGTTTTCGGGCTGCTGGCATGTACGACCTGTCCATTTCCGATATAAAGAGCCACATGATTGATGGTTCCGCCCTTCGCATAAAAAATCAAGTCACCGGGCTTTGCATCCGCAAGAGAAATCTTGGTTCCCACGCCGATCTGTTCTCTCGAGGAACGCGGCAGGGATACGCCAAACTTCTTAAATACGCTCTGCACAAATCCAGAGCAGTCCGCTCCATTCGTCAGGCTGGTTCCGCCCCATACATAAGGATTGCCGACAAACTGCTTCGCATACTGGCACAGATCGATTCTAGTATTGGAAATTCCTCCTCCGTACAAAAGCTCCTTCATGGTAACTGCCGTCTCAAGCTCCTGTTCGATTATGCAGTAATCTGTCGATACATAAGCTTCCTCATCATCCAGCATGATCTTTGCCCAGCCGTCCGGCTTCTGCTCTACCACCTCAAGGCGTTCATCCTGTGCAACCAGTGTGATAACCGGACAGTCGGTGTTTGGCTGCTCCCGCACCTTAAGGGTCTGTGTATCTACCTTTGCCACAGTATAGACAACTTCTTTTGCTTTTTCCTTTGCCGCATTTCCCATCAGCAGATAATCGGTATGCACATAGCCCTCAACCTTACCGGACTTAACCTGTGCCCAGTCGCCATCTATGGAAAGGATTTCACAGGCAGCATTCTTTGTCATCTTGCCGACCAGCTCTCCATCCTCTCCCGCCTTGTTTCTCACATTCAGGTGGTTGTCCACCTGCGCAATGCCAAGATTGGTATAGCCCCACAGATTTTCCTCACAAGGGGGAAGCGTAGAAGCATCCACCTCACTCTCCTGCTCAGGCTGCTCCTCTTCGGTTAGGTTCTCCTGCTGCAGCTCTATCAGAGGCTCCTGCTCATCCTCGGCGTTTGCCATAACCCGGTCAAGTCCTGCAACAGCTTTTATAATGTCGCTTGTAGACGCTGCCTCTGCCTTCATTCCCATTCCAAAAAAGAGGGCTGCGCCAAATGCAAAAGCGTATTTCCATACAATTCTTTTCATCTTTTCTCCCAGTGCAAATTTGTTACAGAATTATTACATCTGTTGCAAATTGTAACAAAGGGAGCTGCCGATGTCAATGGATGGAAAGAATTGGTTTTGTATTTTACGCGCTCTCCTCTGCATCATTGTGCAGAATCGAAAAGGCAATATTCGTTGCATGGTCTGCGACACGTTCCAGCCCGGACACGACATCCGAGAACAGCATACCCGCCTCCGGCGTACACTGATTCTTGGTCAGACGCTCCACATGAAGCCGCTGAAGCTCACGTTCCTTTTCATCAATGGCATTTTCCAGCCGCATAATATCTTCCACGTGCTCCTCATTGCTCTTTACGAACATATCTACGGAATACTGGATGATTTTATTTACCATTTCCATCATTTCACCAAGCTCATGCTGTGCAACCTTGCTGAATACCGTCCCGCTTTCTTTCCGCTGTCTGGCGGCGTCAGCCACATTTTCTGCATGGTCGCCGATTCTTTCAATATCATTGACTACATGGAAAAGCGCGCCGATGCTCTTAAGGTCCTCTACCGGCAGCGTCGTCTGGTTAATCTTAACCAGATAATTTGTAATCGCGCGGTTTAAGAAGTTGATATTCTTTTCCACCTCATAAACCTCTTCAATATCCTCTTCATCCAGCGTAATCAGCGCATTCATGGCACGGTTTAAATTTTCACTCGCCAAAGACGCCATCCGTTCCATTTCCTTTATGCCGTCCACAACTGCTGTCGCCGGATTCAATACAACCTTTTCGCCAATGTATTTCAGCTGGAAGCTGTCTCGGTAGCCAATCTTCTTATCATCACCGGGAACAAAGAAATACGTCAGCTTTACAAGCAACCCCGAGAAGGGAAACAGCATGATAACCTGTGCAATTTTAATCAGCGTATGCGCATTGGCAACGCATCTTCCCGGATTCTGCCCGGAAATTGCTCCCAGAAAATCTACAACAGGCGCAACCGCCGCAAGGAAAATGAAATAAAAGATAACCGTTCCTGCAATGTTAAAGAGCAGGTGAATCATTGCCGCCCGCTTTGCATCCTTCTTTCCCGCAAGGGAGGCTAACATTGCCGAAGCGCAGGCGCCGATATTACAGCCAAGAATAATAAACAGACAGATTGGCAGCGCCAGAAGTCCCTGATTCGCCATCAGCAGAATGATGCTGACCGTAACCGACGAGCTCTGGATAATCGCCGTTAAAACAGTTCCCAAAAGCACTGCAAGAAATGGACTGGTTAAAGATGCAAATAGCTGTACGATATTGGGGTCTTCCTTTAATCCCGCCATCGCACTCGACATACCGGAAAGTCCCATAAACAGAACACCGAATCCAAGCACAATCTCCCCAATTTTCTTTACCATATCATTTTTGACAAATAAAGATGCCAGTACACCACCCAAAAGAAAAACAGGAGCGATTTCTGACAGATTAAAGGATACGAGCTGCGAAGTAACCGTCGTACCGATATTTGCGCCCAGAATTACGCCCGCCGCCTGATACAGATTCATCAGACCGGAGTTTACAAAGCTGACAACCATAACCGTACAGGCACTGGAGGACTGTATAAGTGCTGTAAATACAATACCAACCAGCATTCCTGTAAAACGGTTTGTTGTAAAGAACTCAAGAATTCCTCTTAATTTTGCGCCTGCAGCTTTTTCTATTCCATCACTCATAAGCTGCATACCGAACAAAAACAGTCCCAGACCGCCCATCATGGACAGCAGTACGGAAACATTCATCGCATGTACCCCTTTCCTTCTTCAATGTCCTGTTGCATCTGCGCTTTCAGTTCCTCGACGGAGGCAAACCTTCGCTCCGGTCTTCTGAAAGAAAGCAGATTTACCGTAATCTGCTTCCCATAAATATCTTCCTTGAAATCATAAAGATAGGTTTCCACGCCTAAAACCATCTCCTGACTTACTGTCGGCTTACAGCCAACATTGCTGATGCTCTTATAATGCTTTCCACCATAGGAAACATAGGAGGTATAGACGCCTCTTGGAGGCAGAAGCTTGTCCTTTGGCGGCAGGAGATTGACTGTCGGCATTCCGAGCCTGCTGCCCAAGTGCCTGCCATGCACCACCGTTCCCGTCACGCTGTAAGGAAAGCCTATGAGCTCCTTTGCCTGCTCCATATTTCCCTGCTCAATTTCCCATCTTATCCGGCTGGAGCTGACCTCTTTTCCACCGATACAGATTTTTTCAATAACCTTTACCTCAAAGCCAAGCTGACTGCCAAGCTGTTCAAGAAGCTTTCGGTTTCCTCTGCCTTTATCGCCAAAGGTAAGGTCGCTTCCAGCGGCTACATAAGCCGCATTCATCTTGCCGACCAAAAGCTTTGTCACAAAATCCTGAGGCGAAATTGCTGCCGTTTCTTTTGTCAGAGGAAATTCTATCAGTACGTCAATTCCCAGCTTTTCAAATATCCTGCGTTTTTCCTCTTTTGTCGTAAGTCCTTTTTGTCCTCCGTCTCCAAAAAGAATGGATGGCGGCGGGTCAAAGGTAAAGACCACAGCCCTTCTTCCCCTTTCCTTCTGCAAAAGCACATTTTGCAAAAGCGCCTGATGTCCTTTGTGGATGCCGTCAAACTTTCCTATGGCAACGGCGCTCGGCGTATCCAGCATAAATTCTGTCGTCTGCTGTATCAACTGCATGCTGACTTCCCTATCCTTCCAAAAACATTTTTACAGGCTGAAACCTTCCCTTCATAGCCAAAAACGCATAAATGCCGTAAAATTTTCCGGCTTCATCATATACTCTCGTCTGTTCTCCATCCATCCAGCCACTCTTGCCTTTAATCTGTCTCAGATAAAGCGGATTCCCATTCTGCAGGGCGGTCAGAAAAAACGGTGTTACCGTAATTGCCGGAAGCGTTTCAAACATAGCGTCCACAGGAAGCAAAATGCGCCCAATTTCGTCCTTTTCCCAAAATTCCTTAATTTCATCCAGCCTTCTTGCATCTGCAAGTGTAAACCGCTCTACGCGCGTGCGCAGCAGGCTCTGCATGGCAGCGCCGCAGCCAAGCTTCTGTCCGATGTCATGACAGAGTGTCCTGATATAGGTTCCCTTTGAGCATAAAACCCTGATGGTTACATTAGGCAGTTCCATTCCAAGTATTTCCAGCTCATAGATGGTTATGCGCCTTGCCTTACGCTCTACCTCTTTACCTTCCCGTGCAAGCTCATACAGCCGTCTGCCATTTACCTTGCAGGCAGAATACATTGGTGGAATCTGGTCAGATTCTCCAAGAAAGCTCATGATTACAGTCCGCACAGCCTCTTCTGTTAAGTCTGTCTTACTGCGGCTTAATACAGTTCCCGTCATATCCTGCGTGTCTGTTACGACTCCACAGAGAAATTCTGCGATATACTCTTTTCGTTTCTCTGTCAGCATATCGCAGAGCTTTGTCGCATTTCCAAGACATACTGGCAGCACCCCCTCTGCTTCGGGGTCAAGCGTTCCGGTATGCCCGATTTTCTTCTGTTTTAAAATACCGCGAAGTTTTGCCACCACATCATGTGAAGTATAGCCCTTTTCCTTATAGACATTGATTACGCCATTTAGCATTGTTTTTCTCCGCAAAGCTGTTTTTCAATCTGTGCCGATAAGTTATTGATTACATCGTGAAAGGTTCCGGACATCGTGCAGCCTGCAGCCTTTTTATGCCCGCCGCCTCCAAAAAAGGAAGCGATTTGGGCAACATCCACAAGATCTGTCGAGCGCATGCTTACCTTATATTGCAGGGTATCTGTTTCATACATGAACACCGCACATTCCACGCCCCGGATATTTTTAAGCTGATTAACGATGCCGTCAAGGTCCTTGTTCGTTACCTCATAAAATTCCATCAGCTTTCTGTCCACCGCACTGACGATGCAGCGTCCATCCAGAAACAGGATGCTTTCTAAAAGCGCCCTGCCCATAATCTGATTCTGCAGATAGGTTTTTTCATAAAAGGTCTTTTCAATCAGATTCGAAAAATCAAACCCATATTCCAGCAGCTTTGCACCGATGCGCATTGTCTTAGGTGACGTATTGGAATACTGGAACACACCGGTATCATGGATGATTCCGATATAAAGCGCCTCTGCAATCTCTGCATCCAGCCTATCAGGCTCTAACAGGTCATAAATCAATTCGCTTGTCGAGCTTGCCTTCGGATCAATATAATTTACCTCGCCACAGCCGGAATTGCTGATATGGTGGTCCACATTGATTCTCTTTTTTGCGCCTTCGAACAAGCGCTGCGCCTCACCCAGTCTGCTGCTTTCACAATCCAGTGCAAAAAATACATCCGGCGCTTTCGCCTGCTCCATCTCGGTGCAGATTTCATTCACACCCGGAACCGCTTCAAAAACATCCGCAGGTTTTTCCAGATAAACCGTCGTTCTTGCAAAGGGCGCACATTTTCTCAGATACAAATACAGCGCCATGCAGGAACCGACACAGTCTCCATCCGGATGAATGTGCCCGCTGATGCCAATGGTTTTTGCACCCTCTATCTCCTTTAATAACTGAAACATACAATCTCTTCTTTCCAAATTCTGTTACATTTCCTGAGATTCTCCGGCTGTATTGCCTGTTACCTCATCAATCTTTTTTGACATGGATACGCCGTAGGCAATCGACTGGTCCATGACAAACTGAATCTGCGGCGTATTGCGCAGGTTGATTTCCTTTGCCAGCCGATTCTTGATAAAGCCGGAAGCGCTGCGCAGACCCGCAAGCGTATCTGCGACAGCCTCATCATCTCCAAGCACACTGATCCATGCCTTACAGGTTTTCAAATCAGGCGCTACCTCTACCGATACCACTGAGGTCAGCGGCGCGATACGCGGGTCCTTGATTTCACTTCGGATAATTTCCGCAAGAACACGCTGTACTTCGCCGTTGATTCTCGTATTTTTAATGCTGTTCTTTCTCATTTTTTTACCCCTTATTTCTATCTGGGTACTTCTACCATAATATAGGCTTCTACAATATCAAACTCCTGCATCTGGTCGAAACCATCGAATACAAGACCGCACTCATAGCCTGCCTTTACTTCCTTTACATCATCCTTGAAGCGCTTTAAGGATGCAAGCGCGCCCTCATAAATCTGCTCGCCCTCGCGTGTAATGCGAATCTTGCAGCCTCTCTGGAACATACCATCGAGCACGTAAGCGCCTGCGATATTGCCGACTGCGGACGCCTTGAATATCTGACGTACCTCGGCATGACCGATTACCTTTTCCTCGAAAATCGGATCCAGCATACCCTTCATGGATTTCTCTACATCCTCAATCGCCTGATAGATAACCTTGTACAGACGGATGTCTACGCCTTCGCGCTCAGCAATCGCTTTTGCCGTCGCATCCGGACGTACGTTAAAGCCGATGATAATCGCATTGGAGGCAGATGCAAGCGTAACGTCGGATTCGTTGATTGCGCCAACGCCGCCGTGAATACATTTTACTACCACTTCTTCGTTGGAAAGCTTTAAGAGACTCTGCTTTACTGCTTCCACGCTTCCCTGTACATCTGCTTTGACAATCAAATCCAGCTCCTTCAGATTGCCTGCCTGAATCTGGGTAAACAGATCGTCCAGCGACATCTTGGATTTGGTTTCTTCCAGCTTCTTTTCCTTATTCTGTGCCAGATAGGTTTCCGCATAGGATTTTGCCGTCTTATCGCTGTCATGCGCAATGAAGATTTCTCCTGCGCCCGGCACATCGGAAAGTCCAAGAATCTCTACTGGTGTAGAAGGTCCCGCTTCCTTTACGCGGCGTCCCTTATCGTCAATCATCGCCCTGACCTTTCCATGGCTTGCGCCTGCGGAAATAAAGTCGCCGACATGCAGCGTACCCTTCTGTACAAGTACAGTCGCAACCGGTCCTCTTCCCTTATCCAGCTCTGCCTCAATGACAAGTCCTCTTGCGCGGCGCTTCGGATTTGCCTTAAGCTCCAAAATTTCTGCAGTCAGAAGAATCGTCTCCAAAAGCGTTTCAATGCCTTCGCCAGATTTTGCGGAAACCGGAACAAATTCTGTCGTTCCGCCCCAGTCTACCGGAATCAGCTCATATTCGGTAAGCTCCTGCTTTACTCTGTCAATGTTGGCATTCGGCTTATCAATCTTATTTACCGCAACGATGATTTCAATGCCTGCTGCCTTCGCATGGTTGATAGCTTCTACAGTCTGAGGCATTACGCCGTCATCAGCCGCAACAACAAGAATCGCAATATCCGTAGAATTTGCGCCACGCATACGCATTGCCGTAAATGCCTCATGTCCCGGCGTATCCAAGAAGGTAATCTTCTCATTATTGATATTGACCGTATAAGCGCCGATATGCTGCGTAATGCCGCCAGCCTCACGGTCGGTTACATTTGTCTTTCTGATTGCATCCAGCAGGGAAGTCTTACCATGGTCAACATGACCCATAACGCAGATAACCGGAGGACGTTTTTCCATATCTTTTTCGTCCTCTTCTTCCTCTTTCAGGAGTTCTTCGATTACGTCTACCTTGACTTCCTTCTCGCAGATGATTTCATATTCAATCGCGATTTCTTCTGCCGTTTCAAAGGTAATTTCCTGATTTACAGTTACAATCTGTCCCTGTAAGAACAGCTTCTTTACGATAGCGGACGGCTGAATCTTCATTTTATCCGCCAGTTCCTTAATCGTAAGCGTTTCAGGAAGTGTAATTGTCTTAATCTGCTCCTCCTGCTTTTCCTCCTGTTTTTTCTCAGGCTTGATAAATCTGCCTGCTTTATTCTTTCCTTTTACTTCGCCGTCCTCATAGATGGCATCTTTTCTGGAGCGTTTATCGCGTTCCTGATTGATGCGGCGTTTTTCGTCGTCCCGCTTCTTCTCGCTGTCCTTTGCGGGAACATCCGGTGCAAATGCCTTTCCGCCTGGTGCAGGTCTTCTGAATTTATTGTCCTCCCTGCCATTTCCTCTTTCAGGGCGGTTATTATCGTTATAACCCCTGCCACGATTGTTATTGCCCGGATGAGCTCCATTATCGCGGTTAAAACGACCAGCGCCGGAGCGATTATCCGTCTGACGGCTTCTATAATCATTATTTCCACCTGTTCTTTCCTGCGGTCTTCTGTCCTGTCTGTTTTCTCCATTTCCCTGCTGTCTGTAGGAGGAAGCGCTGTTGTTTCTTGCTGCCGGTGCATTTGCTTCCCTTGTTACAGTGGAAGTTTCTTTTACTGCCGCAGCTTCCTTCACTTCTCTGTTCTGCTCCTGCTGCCGATTCTGTCTTACCGGCTGCGTCGGCTTAATCTGTCCCACAGAGGGTGTCGGTGAAGGCGGTGTCAGAGGACGGATAAGCGGTCTGTTCATACCGTTATCATTTCTTCTGCCGTTGTTTCCACCGTTTCTGTTATTTCCATTATTCCCATTATTTCCGTTGCTTCCACCAAAGCCGCCCTGACGCTGTCCACCCGGCATCTTGCTGTTATGCGGGTTGCTGACAAAGATAATATTCTTTTTCTTCTTTACCGGCTGCTTTGCTTTTTCTTCCGCTTTTACCTCAGTCTTCTTTTCCGGCTCCTGCTTCGGTTCAGAAACGGGCGCCTTTACAGCTTCCTTTTCTGAGGTTTCCGGTTCCGGCTTTGCAGCTTCGCTCTTTTGTGCAAACGCTTTTCTTACCATCTGCGCCGCATCCTCTTCTACAGAGCTCTGCGCTGCTTTTACTTCAATTCCTTTATTCTGTAAAAAAGCAATGACCTCTTTGCTTTGCTTATCTACTTCTTTTGCAAGTTCATGTACCTTTATTTTCGCCATGCTCACTACCTCCGTATTCGTTGTTCTCACATTCCAGCTTTGTTTTGATGCTCTTTGCGAATCCCTCATCTGTCACCGCCAGACATGCCCTGTATTCTTTTCCAATACTATGTCCGAGCTGCTCCATTTCACCGAAAAAGAAAATTGGGACCTCATAAAAGTGACACATATCTGCAAAATGCTTTTTTGTGTTGTCAGACGCCTCTGTGCTGACGAGCACAAGCCTTGCCTTCTGTCCCTTTACTGCCTTTTCCGTCATGAATCCGCCGCTGACCAGATTTCCAGACCTGGTTGCCAGCCCAAGCAAAGACAATACTTTATTGTTCATCCCGATTCTGAAACTCCTTTTCCAGTCTCTCATAAACCTCTGCAGGAATGCTGCACTTAAAAGAACGTTCAAGCCCTCTGTTTTTCCTTGCCTTCTGCAGACATTCACCAGAAATGCACAGATACGCGCCTCTTCCATTCTTTTTTCCGGTTACGTCCAGCGAAATCTCGCCTTCCGTATCCTTTAACACACGCATCATTTCTTTTTTGCTCTTCATTTCCCCGCAGCCGATGCACTGCCTCATCGGAATTTTTTTATTCATTCTGCTTTCCTCTTATTCTTCCTCTGCGGTTTCCGGTGCCTCTTCAGATTCCGGCATTTCTAAATCAGAGTCTGCCTCATCGGTTTCGTAAGCATCCTCCTCATACTCCTCGTCGTCATCCTCATATTCATCCATGTAATCTTCGTAGCGGAAGCCCGGCGTATCCTTTGCCTGCGTTTCGCTCTTAATGTCAATCTTGTAGCCTGTCAGTCTCGCTGCCAGTCTTGCATTCTGTCCTTCCTTACCAATCGCAAGGGAAAGCTGATAATCCGGTACGACTACCTTTGCTGTCTTTTCATCCGGATCTGCGAATACAGCAACAATCTTCGCCGGAGACAGCGCATTCTGAATCAGGTTTCCAGGATTCTCATCCCAGTTGATAATATCTATCTTCTCGCCACGCAGTTCCTCCACGATAGCGTTAACTCTGGCGCCGTTCATACCAACGCAGGCGCCCACTGCATCTACATTCGGATTGTTTGACCAGACGGCAATCTTGGTTCTGCTTCCTGCTTCTCTTGCAATGCTCTTGATTTCAACAGTTCCATCCTTAATCTCAGTTACTTCTGCCTCAAACAGACGCTTTACCAGCTCAGGATGGGTTCTGCTTACCAGAATTCTCGGTCCCTTCGGCGTATTGCGCACTTCCAGAATATATACCTTGATCCTCTCTGTCGGCTTGAATACCTCTCCCTTAATCTGCTCGCCTTCACTTAAGATAGCGTCCGCCTTACCTAAGTTGATGCTGATGTTTCTTCCAAGGTAGCGCTGCACTACGCCTGTCACTACATCCTTTTCTTTCTCATAATACTGATTATAGATAACGCTTCTTTCTTCCTCACGGATCTTCTGCAGAATCACGTTCTTTGCATTCTGTGTTGCAATCCTGCCAAACTCCTTGGACTTGATTTCCACGCGGATAATGTCTCCAAGCTTTGCCTTTTTGGAAATTTCCTGTGCATCAAGAAGGGAAATCTGCAAGCAGTCATCCTCTACCTCCTCTACCACTTCCTTTTCTGCATAGCAGAGAAAGTCGCAGGTATCCTTGTCAATCTCTACCTTGATGTTATCGGATTTTCCGAAATGGTTTTTGCATGCGGTAATCAGTGAATTTTCAATCGCTTCAAACAGGGTTTCCTTACTGATTTCCTTTTCCTTTTCCAGAATATCCAGTGCTTCCATTAACTCTTTGTTCATTTTTTCTGATTCCTCCTGTTCTTTTCTTAAAAATCAAGGGCAAGCCTGATAAGTGCGATATTTTTTCTCGCAAATACCTTTCTTTCGCCGTCTGTCTCTATTGTAATGTTGTCCTTATCGAATTCCAGCAGGATTCCTGCAAATTCCTTTTCTCCTTCTATGGGCGTATAGGTACGAAGCTCCACTTCCTCCCCAATACTTGCCTGCAGGTGTTTATCCTTTTTAAGCGCTCTGCCAAGTCCCGGACTGCTGACCTCCAGAATATATGCCTCCTGAATAAAATCTTCTATGTCGAGCTGGTCGGAAAGCGCCCGGCTGACCTTTTCACAGTCATTGATGTCAACGCCGCCCGGCTTGTCGATATAAGCCCGCAGATAAAAATCGCTGCCTTCCTTTACATATTCCACATCATATATAGAAACGCCAAATTTCTCTGTAATCGGCACAAGCAATTCTTCTGTACGCTGTTCGTATTCCTTTTTTGCCATGTTCTCACCTCTTTTAACTCTCTTCTTCTCTGCGCGCGAGCGGTGCCTGTAGGGCAAATTCCATCTCCGCGAGCTGCGCATCTTCTTGTGTAATAGGACATTCAGCAGAATTTCCTATTACACAAGAAAGAGTGGAACGAATTCCACTCTTTCTATCGTAGTCTATTAAATTCTTATATATTGTAGCACGCTTCTTTTAAAAGCGCAAGGGGAATTTTTTATTGTATAAAAAAAGCACTGAATGCTGCCGTTATCAGCATTTCCAGCACTTTCCGGGTTGGGCTTTTCTTTTCAATAGTCAGCAGCGTGTAGGGGAATCGAACCCCTGATTCCGCCGTGAGAGGGCGGCGTCTTAACCTCTTGACCAACACGCCATGTTGAACACTTGCTTATTCTATTATATCTTTCGCGAAAAAGCAAGTGTTTTTTTCAATTTTTTTATTTTTTTCATTTTACATCTGTCCGAGGTCGAACAGACTAATCTGGTTTGACTCAGGTAAATCGCCCAAAAGGTGCATGTTATCCATCATGTCAATGACTGTTTTTGACACCTTGGTACGCTGTCTGAAATCATCCTTTGACAGGAAGGGACCATCCTTTGCAGCCTCTACAATCGCATCCGCAGCCTTCTCTCCAAGACCGTCAATGCTGTTTAGAGACGGCATCAGCTTTCCGTCGATGACCTGAAACGCCCTCGACTTTGCCCTGAAAATATCAATCGGCTCAAATTCAAAGCCTCTTGCATACATCTCCTGTACATTTTTCATATCCTTGTAGGAATCCTGTTCCTTTTTGGACAGGGTATCGCTGCGCCGCTTATAGTCCGCCATGACATTTTCAAGATGCTGCTGTCCCTGACACATAAGCTCATAGGAGAATGCTGACGCACGGATACTGAAATAAGCCGCATAGTATGCAAGCGGATAATTGATTTTGCAGTAAGCGATACGCCATGCCATCATAACATACGCCGCCGCATGCGCCTTTGGAAACATGTACTTGATTTTTTTACAGGACCAGATATACCAGCCCGGCACGCCTGCATCCACCATCGCCTTTTCCATCTCCGGCTGCAGACCCTTTCCCTTTCGGACAGACTCCATGATCTTAAAGGACAGACTGCTTTCTACCCCCATGCCGATTAAATATACCATGATGTCGTCACGCGTACAGATTGCCGTTGAAATCGTTGCCTTTCCTTCCTCAATCAACGTCTGCGCATTTCCAAGCCATACGTCAGTTCCATGCGCAAGTCCCGCAATACGGACCAAATCAGAAAAGGACGTCGGTTTCGTATCCAGAAGCATCTGGATTGCAAATTCTGTACCAAACTCCGGAATCCCAAGCGAGCCCAGCTTACAGCCGCCAATCTGCTCCGGCGTAATGCCGAGCGCCTGCGTATTCTGGAACAGGCTCATGACCTGTTTATCATCCAGAGGGATCTTAACCGGGTCAATCCCCGTCAGATCCTGCAGCATACGGATCATGGTCGGATCATCGTGTCCAAGTATATCAAGCTTTAGCAGGTTGTGGTCAATCGAGTGATAATCAAAATGCGTCGTTATAATATCCGTCGTCATATCATTCGCAGGATGCTGCACCGGCGTAAAGGAATTGATGTCCTCGCCTAACGGCAATACGATAATACCGCCCGGATGCTGTCCAGTGCTTCGGCGGATACCTGTACAGCCAAGCACAATCCTGTTTATTTCACAGTTCCGTTTCTTCTGTCCTCTTTCTTCATAATAATTCTTGACATAGCCAAACGCCGTCTTATCCGCAAGCGTACCTATCGTTCCCGCACGGAAGGTCTGTCCCGCACCGAAGATTACCTCCGTATACTTATGTGCCTTACTTTGATACTCACCGGAGAAGTTTAAGTCAATATCCGGCTCCTTATCGCCCTTAAAGCCTAGGAAGGTTTCAAAGGGAATATCAAAGCCATCCTTTTTCAGCGGTGCGCCGCAAACCGGGCAGACCTTATCCGGCATATCGCAGCCCGCCTTTCCGGCATACTTTTTCACATCCTCAGACGTAAAATCGCTGTAATGACATTCGGTGCAATAGTAATGCGGACTGAGTGGATTGACCTCCGTGATACCGGACATGGTCGCAACAAAGGACGAGCCGACCGAACCTCGGGAACCAACCAGATAGCCGTCCTCCACCGATTTCCACACCAGCTTCTGCGCAATGATATACATAACCGCAAAGCCGTTGGTAATTATGGAATGTAATTCTCTCTCCAGCCGGTCCTGTACAATCTGGGGCAGCGGGTCCCCGTACATTTCATGTGCCTTTTTATAGCAGATGTCCGTCAGCGTTTTGTCACTGTCAGGAATCACAGGTGGACACTTATCCGGCCGCACAGGCGAAATGGTTTCAATCCTGTCTGCAATCAGATTGGTATTGGTAATGACAACCTCCTGCGCCTTATCACTTCCCAGATAGGAAAATTCATCCAGCATCTCCTGTGTTGTATGCAGATAAAGCGGCGCCTGCTCGTCTGAATCCTTAAAGCCCTTGCCCGCCATGATAATCCGCCTGTAAACCTCATCCTCCGGGTCAAGGAAGTGTACGTCGCAGGTCGCAACGACAGGCTTTCCAAACTGTTCTCCCAGAGAAACGATTTTTTTGTTAATCGCCTGAATATCCTCGATGGAATTTACCCGGCTTACCTTATCAGAGGCAATCATAAACGCATTGTTGCCGACAGGCTGAATCTCCAGATAGTCATAGAAATTGACAATCCGGGCGATCTCTGTATCAGGCTTGTCATCTAAAAGCGCTCTGTAAAGCTCTCCCGCCTCACAGGCGCTTCCAAGCAAAATCCCCTCCCTGTGCTTCATGACAAAGCTCTTGGGAATACGGGGTCGTTTATTATAATAGGTCAGATGCGATTCTGATACCATCGTATAGAGATTTACACGTCCTGTATTGTTCTGCGCCAGCATGATTGCATGATAAGTCGGCATCCTTTTTACAGCGTCCGGGCTGCTTGCATCCAGCGCATTTACATCCTGCAGGGTAACGACACCCTCTTTTTCCAGCATTGGAATAAATTTCATAAAAATTTCTGCGGTAGCCTCTGCATCATCCACTGCACGGTGATGGTTTTCCAGAGAAACGCCCAGCGTCTTTGCAACCGCATCCAGCGTATGCTTTGCCTGATGCGGCAGCAGCACCCGTGAAATTCCAACCGTATCCACGTATGTAAACTCACAGAAAAGCCCCAGCCGCTTTGCATTTTCCAGAATAAAGCCCATATCAAAGCCTGCATTGTGCGCAACCAGAACACAGCCCTCGCAGAAGGAAAGAAACTCTGGCAGCAGCGCTTCAATCGGAGAAGCATCCAGTACATCCTCGTCGCGAATTCCCGTGAGTTTCTCGATTTCATAGGGAATCGGCACTCCTGGATTGACAAACACAGAATACCTGTCCGCAATCTCTCCGCCGCATACCTTAACTGCGCCAATTTCTATGATACGGTTTTTAACCGGTGAAAAGCCTGTTGTCTCAAGGTCAAAGACAACATAATCGCCCTCCAGCGTCTGTTCCTTACAGTTTGTAATGATTTCCTTCAGGTCATCCACCAGATAGGCTTCCATTCCATAGATTACCTTAAAGAAATCATTCTTATCCGGGTTTTCCTCTCCTGCCTCTTTCCTCTTTGCCTTCTCCTTTTTCCAGAGGTCCTCCCATACATGGTTCGCATCAGGGAAAGACTGCACCACGCCGTGATCGGTAATTGCAATCGCCGGATGTCCCCAGCTATATGCCCGTTTCACAATATCCTTGACGTCAGAAACGCCGTCCATATCGCTCATCTTGGTATGGCAGTGCAGCTCTACGCGCTTTTTCGCAGCATGATCCATTCTGCCCGCTGTAAAATCCGGTATCTTTTTCACACCGGCGATAGAGCCTATCGTCAGCTCACTGTCAAAGCGGTCTATCGTCGTAACGCCTTTTAATTTCAGAAAAGCGCCCTGCTTTATGCCCTCCGAAAGCTCTGCAACCTGATCGTTGTGAACAAACATTTTAATCGTAATGGTATCGGTAAAATCCGTCAGGTCAAAAATCAAAATCGTCTTTTCATTTCTGATTTCACGCTTATCCAGTGTAAGCACCTGTCCCCTGATTACGACCTCTCCGATTTCACCAACAATTTCCTCAATATGAATCGGCTCTTCTTCAAAATCCCTTCCATAGATAACATCCGGATTTTCGGAACGCTTTAACGGCTTTCTGCCACCCTCTGCGCCATTCCATTTTCCCTTCTTTCCGGCATTGTCACGGAAGGGCTTTTTAGGCTCTGCTTTCGTCTCAGGTTTTTTCTCAGGCACAGAAGTCTCTTTCTTTTCTTCCTTCGGCATCTCTTCCGGGGCGCTTTCCTTTTCTCCAAAGGCACGCGCAGAAATTTCCGCAACCTGACTGTCAATCAGAATATCTGCATCCGCCCGCTCATGCTCCTTTTCCTCCTGCACATAGAGCATCTCCACAAAAACAGAAAGTCCAAAACGCTCTGTAAATATCTTTTCCAGAATCCGAACAAGCTCCTTGCTCTTTTCCTGCGCAAACACGCTGTCCTTTACCGCAAGGTGCATCTGATTTTCTGCAGGGAATGTAATCTGGGCATTTTTAAACAGTGTATATTCTACGGGACTATATTCCTTCAGTTCGAGCAGGATGCTCGGATAATATGCTTCAAAAAGCTTTTCCGGCGTATACTGTGCGGAAAGACGATACTTTTCATATATTTTGATAACCATATCCACCGTCGGAAAAAGCTGCTTCTTCAGCTCATGCTCAAGCTGCAGGATTTTTTCCTTTGTAATGAGATGGGTAGCTGCCAGAAAAATGCGCAGAAAATCCCTGCGCTTTGTGGCGGTAATCCGCTCTACCATAACATCGTCCAAAAGCAGTGTGAGTTCATTATTTAATTGTAGGGTTGGAAATACTTCCTGAAATACTTTTCCCATTTCTATCCCTGCCAGTGCAGCAGTTCTTCCCGCAAGGTTTCCAATAACTCATTCTCCGGCACCTTTTTCACGATTTCACCCTTTTTAATCAAAAGTCCCTCGCCGACGCCGCCTGCAATTCCTATATCCGCTTCTTTTGCCTCGCCCGGTCCGTTCACGGCGCAGCCCATAACCGCTACCTTTAAATCAAGCGGAATATCCTGCACCATGCTTTCTACCTGATTGGCAAGCTGAATCAGATTGATTCTTGTCCGTCCACAGGTCGGGCAGGAAACGACCTCAATGCCGCCCTTTCTCAATCCAAGTGTCCGCAGAATCAATTTTGCACTCTTGATTTCCTCTACAGGATCCCCGGTCAGGGATACTCTGATTGTATCGCCGATTCCCTGATACAGGATAATGCCAAGCCCGATGCCGGATTTGATATTGCCGCTGATTACCGTGCCGGATTCGGTAATTCCCACGTGAAGCGGATGCGTTGTTTTCTGTGCCAGAATTTCATGCGCTTTTACACACATAAGCACATCTGAGGACTTGATGCTGACTACAAGATTGTCATAATCCATATCCTCAATCATGTGCACCTTATCAAGCGCGCTCTCCACGATGCCTTCGGCTGTCACGCCATGATATTTTTCCACCAGCTCTTTTTCCAAAGAACCGCTGTTAACGCCAACACGAATCGGGATTTTTCTTTCCTTCGCCGCCTTGACCACCGCTTCCACCTTTTCCCTGCTGCCGATATTGCCTGGATTGATCCTGATTTTATCCGCGCCGTTTTCTATTGCGGCAAGCGCCATGCGGTAATCAAAATGAATATCAGCTACCAGAGGAATATGAATCTGTTTTTTTATTTCCGAAAGCGCCTGCGCCGCCTCCTTTGTCGGCACAGTACAGCGGATGATTTCACAGCCTGCTGCCTCCAGACGCAGAATCTGCTCCACCGTAGCCTGTACATCCTCTGTTCTTGTATTTGTCATAGACTGTATCAGCACCGGATTTCCGCCGCCGATTATCCTATCGCCAATCCGTACTGTTTTTGTATGTTCACGATACATTGCATTTCCTCCTATCGCCATTTTCTCTGGATAAAAGTATAGCACACTTAAGATTCTCCTTCCAGCCTTTCCATCAGCAGAATGTTTTTCACGCACCGAAAGGTCTCTCCCCTTTTTCGTGTACTTCTCCTGCCAGCGCTTCTTTGCAGCGAAAGGATTTTCTCCTGCATACTGCGCATGGAGCGGCACCGGTATTCCTGCTGCGGATGCGTACACCACAGAATCATTTCCTCCAATTCCCTTGATAAAAAAGGATTTTGTTCCCGCACCGGATATATCCCGCGCATATCGTCAGGGTGCTCACCCATAACCATGAAAAACAGCACTGCTCCAAGCGCATAGACATCACTCTGCTCCGAGAGCGGCAACCCCGCCTTCAGCTCCGGTGCTCCATAGCCCCTTGTATAATGCGCAAGAAACCTTTCAGCGGAATGAAACCATGCTGCCCCACCAAAATCCAGAAGGGCGATTCCCTTCCTTCTGCAAATCAGATTCTGCGGCTTTACATCTCCATGTATCAGTGTCCCTGGCAGCTCATGTAAAATGCGCAAAAGCGATGCAATCTGTAAAACACACAAAAGTGCCTCCTGCTCTGTCAACACTCCCTCCTTTAACACCCGCTCCTCTAAAGTAACACCCTCTATATATTCCATTACAAGGCAAAGCGTATCCGCCTCCTGCCATGCGTCCGTCAGCATGGGCACGCCCTCCTGCCTGATTTGCCGCAAAGCGGCAAGCTCCCGGCAGGCAGCCAGACTTTGACCTTCCTCCATCCGGTAAGCCGCAATCCGCTTCAGCACTCTCTTGCAGCCGATATGATTGTCCCAGACCAAAAAGGTCCTGCCGCTACCTCCGCAACCCAGCTCTTTTAAATACCGATACCTCTCCATCTACTGCCATCCCCTCCTTTTTCCAGCACGATTCCTGCAGCCAGATGTATCTCGTCCTGCTTCTGCATAAGCATTTCAAGCCGCCTTTGTAGAGGCGTCCTGCCTCTGCGGAGCAGGGACGCCCCTACCTCCGCTGCATATAAGAGCTGCGAAAAATCATCCTTCTTATCCACAATGCCAAGAAGAAAAGCTTCTCCCCTCTTAAGTCTCGCCATATCAAAGTACGCCTCCTTTTCCGAAAGCAGCCAGACTCTTATCCCATTCTGGTGTCGGCATAAACGGTATGGAGCCTGTTTTCCTGCAAAGATTTTGGGAAGCATTGATTTCTTTGCATGAAAAATACACCCATTTCCGCTTTGGAACAGGTAATACTGCTTTTTCACAATCAGAATACCGCTGCAGGAAAATTCTGTTTTGGCAGTATCCATCGACGCTTCTGTTTTACTAAATTGACTGAAATATTCCCTGAGCAGGGAGATTTGCCTTTGTAGGGCAAGTAAGATAAGTTCCTTTGCCGCGTTGCGGCAGATAAGCTCTTTTCCTTCCTGATAAAACCATCTTGTCAGGTACTGTACGCCGTAGTGACTCATTGCCTGTTTATCTGCCGCAGCCATCCCCTGAAAATCCGGTCCGCAGCAGACTACCGCAAGCATACATTCACCACGGCGCAGGAGCACCTGCTGCAGGGAAAGCGCACTCAAGGTCTGCCCTTTGCCTGAAGCCTCCGCCCTGCATACACAGCTCTGTAAATGTATCATACAGGCTCCTTTACCGAAGTAATTTCACAATATCGTTGTACATAATCAACACCATCAGGCCGCATAAAATCAAGAAACCAGCCAGATGCACCATACCCTCTTTTTCCGGCGGCACGGGCTTACCGCGCACCACCTCCACCAGCAGAAATACCAGTCTGCCGCCGTCCAGCGCCGGAAGCGGAAGAAGATTTAAAACACCGAGATTGACCGAAAGCAACAATGCAAGATTTAACAGATTGACTACGGTCACCCAGACTCCATACGGCTTTGTCTGCTGTGTCACATCGTCCACAAGTACAGCAATTCCAATCGGCCCGGACACCTGCTCCCGGTCCGCCTTACCCTGTACCAGCATCTGAAGACTCTTTACCGTAGCCTTCAGTCCATAGCGTACTTCATAAAAGCTGTATTGGAATACCTGTAAGGGCGAACATTTAAAATACTCTGCATAGCCCTGAAAGCCCAGCAGATACCTGCCATTTTCCTCATCATATTTCGGTGTCAGCACCGTTTCCATCTTTTTGCCATCCCGCAGATATTCTACCGACAGAGTCTCCCCCTGCCGCAGCATGGTAATCAGATTGACCTCTCTGGAAAGATATACGCGCTCGCCGCCAAGCTTCGTAATCAAATCGCCGCTCTTCATTCCCGCTTCCTGCGCCGGATAACCGGGAATGACCTCCTGCACAACCGGCCTGTCGGAATATGTGGTTCCAACAATCAGGAGTGCCAGCACATACGCCAAAATAAAATTAAATGCAGGGCCTGCAGCCACCGTTGCAATCCTTGCCCATACACTTGCATTCGGGAACGCTCCCTTCGAAAGAGGAAGCGTCTCTCCCTCCTCGTCGCTCTCCGTCTTTCCGTCCTCGCCTTCAAAAACGCAGGCTCCGCCTACCGGAAAAAGCTTCAGGGAATATTTTGTTCCTCCTCTGGTGAAAGAAAACAGCGTAGGTCCCATTCCCACAAAAAATTCCTTTACGGTAATTCCGTTTGCCTTCGCCACAAGAAAGTGCCCCAGTTCATGGGATATTACAATCCCGCAAATAATCAGAATAAATATCAGTATTGCCAACGCACTCACCTACTTTATATTGATACAGTCATACGTCCAGCGCTCCGTTTCCAGAATCTGCGCTACAGACGGATTTGCAATTACCCTGTGCTGTTCCATGCACATTTCAATAATCTCAGGTATCTGCAAAAAGGAAATTTTCCGGTTTAAAAAGAGTCCGACTGCCTTTTCATTTGCAGCATTGTAAACAGTCGGCATACTGCCGCCTATCCGCATAGCGTCAAATGCAAGCTGTAGTCCCGTAAACGTTTCAAGGTCCGGCTTTTCAAATGTAATCTGCGCCAGCTCAAAAAAATCAAGCTCAGGTCCCGGCATCGGCTTTCTGTCAGGATAAAACAGCGCATACTGTATTGGCAGCTTCATATCCGGCAGCCCAAGCTGCGCAATGATGCTTCCATCTGCATACTCTACCATTGAATGAATAATACTCTGCGGCTGTACGACAACCTGAATCTGGTCAAGCTCCACATCAAAAAGCCACTTGGCTTCCATGACCTCCAGCCCCTTATTTACCATCGTTGCAGAGTCAATCGTAATCTTTCTTCCCATCGACCAGTTTGGATGCTTCAATGCGTCCTCTACGCGCATCCCTGCCAGCTCCTCACGCTTCTTTCCGCGAAACGGTCCGCCGGATGCAGTCAGTAAAATTTTCTTAACCCGACTTTTTTTCTCGCCGTTTAGGGACTGGAAAATTGCACTGTGTTCACTGTCTACAGGCAGAATCTTAACGCCCTTTTCCTTTGCAAGCGGCATCAGCAGATGCCCTGCTGTTACCAGCGTTTCCTTATTGGCAAGCAGTATATCCTTTCCGTGCTCGATTGCCGCAAGAGTAGGCTGTACGCCTATCATACCGACAACTGCGGTTACAAGCGCCTCCATCTCCTCCATTGCCGCAATTTCCAGAAGTCCTTCCATACCGGAGAGCACTTTAACATCCAGGTCGCTTACGCGCTCCTTTAAATCCCTGCTGGCCTCCTCATCCCACAAAACAGCAAGACGCGGCTCAAACTCACGAATCTGCTTTTCCAAAAGCGCTGCATTTTTTCCAGCAGCCAGAGCCACTACCTGCACTTCATCTCTATGGTTCCTTACGATCTCCAGCGTCTGGGTCCCAATAGAACCTGTCGCGCCCAAAATCCCTATTTTTTTCATTTGTTCATGCTCCTAACCTATCATCAGCATCTGCGCCAGAAAATAAATAATCGGTGCAGTAAAAATAACACTGTCAAAGCGGTCCATAATACCACCGTGCCCCGGAATACAGGTGCCGTAGTCCTTAATTTCATGATTTCTCTTGATTGCAGATGCCGCCAAATCTCCAATCTGGGAAATGGCCGCGCCAATTCCGCCAATAAGGGCAAATACCCACGTAACTGTCTGGTTTGGTACCGCACGTTCTACCAGAAGGAACGAAAATAACGCACCAACGACAGCAGAACCAACTACGCCGCCTACCGCTCCCTCTATAGACTTTTTGGGGCTGAGTACCGGCGCAAGCTTATGCCTGCCAAACGCTACGCCTGTAAAATATGCGCAGGTATCGCATACCCATGAGCTGATAAAAATCATCCAGACAAGATAAAAGCCATAGCGCATACAGGTCGTCAAATAAATAAAGGACAAAAGCACCGGCGCATAAATCATGCAGAAGAACGCCGCCATTACCTGCTCTGACCGATATTTTGGAAATGTAATGACATAAACCGCCATCTGCAGCATCAGAATAACAAGAAACAGCATGGCAAGAAACAGTCCAAACCTCTCTCTTTCCACAAAGGCAATGCCCTCTGAGGCTGCCGTAATCAGTCCATAGTATAATACAATTCCAATATAGCCTACGATTTCCAAACCGCCGGGCTTATCGGATGACGCCGTCTTTGTCGCCCTGCAAAGTTCCCGATAGGCAATGCAGGAAATACAAAGCAAAGCGGCAGACAGTATAAAACCGCCTGCAAAGATTGCCGCTATGGCAAGAAGCGCAACCGCTGCTCCGCTTATAATCCGCTTGCCCATGCTACTCCTCCTTTACGCCGCCATAACGTCTTTCTCTTGTATTATATGCTTCTATGGCTTTGGCCAATTCTGCCTCGGTAAAATCAGGCCATGCTACCGGTGTAAAATAAAATTCCGTATAGGCGAGCTGCCAGAGCAGAAAATTGGAAATTCTCTGTTCGCCGCAGGTACGTATCAAAAGATCCGGCTCCGGCAGTCCATGCGTATCCAGATGCTCTGAAATCGTCTCCTCAGTAATCTCAGCAGGAGAAAGCTTCCCTTCCAAAGTCTCTTTACTGATCGCAGCCACTGCCCGCCGCAGTTCATCCCGACCGCCATAGTTGATTGCAATCTGGAAATGCAGTCCATCGTTATCCTTTGTCGCTTCCTCAAGCTCCGCTATCCTTTTCTGAATATCCGCATCCAGCCTTGTCTTATCGCCAATGACCCTTACGCACATACGGTTCTTCTCTGCCGTTTTCAGACAGTTTTTCATATAATTGCGTAGCAGCTTCATGAGCGCGTCTACCTCGTCTGCAGGGCGATTCCAGTTTTCCGTCGAGAAAGCATATACCGTCAGATATTGAATCCCCATTTTATAAGCCTTTTCACAGATTAACTCTACCTGCTTTGCCCCCTGTACATGGCCATAATTTCTTGGCATACCCTTGCTTTTCGCCCATCTGCCATTTCCATCCAGTATAATAGCGACATGATTCGGTATCTTCATATCAGTTTCCCTCTTAACAAAAGGGGGAAGGCAACTTACGATGCCCGCCCCTTAGTCTTTCGTAATTTATGCGTTTTTATTCGGCCTGCCCCTATACAGTAAGGATTTCCTTGGATTTTTCCTCAACTGCCTTGTCAATTTCCTTTACGAACTTATCCGTCACCTTCTGTAAATCCTCTTCCAGCTGCTTGATTTCATCCTCGGAAACTTCCTCTTTTGCGAGCTTCTTAAAGGAATCATTTCCATCGCGGCGGATATTGCGTACTGCAACCTTGCCTTCTTCACCTTTCTTCTTCACTTCCTTAACAAGCTCTTTTCTACGCTCCTCGGTCAGCTCCGGAAATACCAGACGAATAACAGAACCATCATTGGAAGGATTGATTCCAATGTCGGAAGTCAGAATTGCCTTCTCAATTTCCTTTAAGAGTGATTTCTCCCAGGGTGCAATCTGAATCATCCTTGCTTCAGGAACAGAGATGTTTCCAACCTGCTGAATCGGTGTAGGCGTACCATAATAATCCACTCTAATCTTGTCCAGCACATGGGGATTGGCGCGTCCTGCACGGATTGTAGCAAAGTCTGCCAGTAAAAATTCGTATGCCTTTTCCATTTTGCCTTCAAACTGCTTTACTCTCTCATCCATAACCTTTCCTCCTGTTAAACGGTAACCTTTGTTCCGTTAAATTTTCCTTTTACTGTATTGACAATGCTGTTTTCTTCCTGTAAGCCAAACACCCACATCGGCATCTTATTGTCTCTTGCCAGAATGGATGCCGTCATATCCACTACCTGCAGATTCTTGGCAATTACCTCGTCAATCGTAACCTCATCATATTTTTTTGCTGCCGGGTTGCTTCTGGGGTCGTCGTCATAAACGCCGTCTACCGCCTTCGCCAGCAGAATCACATCCGCATCTACTTCAATCGCACGGAGCACAACACCGGTATCCGTCGAAAAATACGGATGTCCCGTACCGCCTGCAAAAAAGACTACCATCCCGCGTGAAAAATATTTGTTTGCCCGGTCCTTTGAAAAAAGCTTCGTAAAGGAGCCACATTCAAAGGGGGTCAGAATATTTGTCATCATGCCCTCGCTTCGGAAAATCTCCGATACATAGATGCAGTTCATAATCGTTGCCAGCATCCCAATCTGATCTGCCTTTGTACGGTCAATGTTTTCGCTGGAGCGTCCGCGCCAGAAATTGCCGCCGCCAATTACAATGCCGACCTGTACGCCGTCATCTACAAGCTGCTTTACCTGCAAAGCGACCTTTTTTACCGTAGGTTCGTCAAAGCCTGTTTTTTTATCTCCTGCCAGCGCTTCTCCGCTGAGCTTTAACAAAATTCTCTGCATTGTCTTTCCTCTGCTCTCTTATTTTCTTTTTTTGAATTCTTCAAAGAAGGAGGTCGGATTTACATCTGCATAGCACTGTGAGCAGAGACCTTCGATAACTGCACCATTGTTAATCTGTACGGATTTGGACTTGATATTTCCCATAACAATCGCAGAAGTATCCAGAATAACCGGTCCATGCACATCAATGTCTCCCTTTACCGCACCTGCAATCACTGCGCTGTTGGCAAAAATATTGCCAATGATAACGGAGCTCTGTCCAATTTTCACACTGCCGTCGCTGCGAACCTCTCCTGTAATCTTTGCATTTTCTGCATAAATCTCAGATGCCTTGGAATTACCGGAAATCGTTCCTGTTACATTCAGTTTTCCCAGAATGTCAATATTTCCTTCTATTGTTCCGACTACGTCCAGAGAACCGTCTGAAGTCATATCACCCTTGATTTTCATTCCCTGTGTTACCACAGCGACCTCATCACTGATTGCTCCGCTGGGAGCGGATGCACCCACCATTTTAGGTGCAGGCTCTGCCGCCGGCTCCTGTTCCTTTGTGTCAATCTGCTCTAACAGAGATTCTAATGTATCAGACATATCCTTTTCCTCCTGAACCTGATCCGCTGTATCCTTCATAAAGTCCAAATCAGCGTTTCTGTCTGTTTCTTCCTTTGTTTCTTGCACGTCGTCAATCGTTTCAGCCGGCGTTTCTGCTGCGTCTGCGCTCATTTCCTCTTCAGGAATCAATTCGTTTACTGCCTGTGAAAGGTCTTCCTTTAAATCTGAAAAAAAGCCCATCTCGTATCCTCCATTCTTTCTCTTATCACTGCAATTACTGTGTAATCATAGTTTTTTCCTGATGCCCTTTGGGGGCTGCTGTAAAGTCTGTCTGTATTGCATTATGCTGTACTGGCACGGTATCTGCCGTAATTGGCACAAGAATGGTATCTTCCATTTCCAGTATAGTTTCAATAATCTCTGGAAGTGCCTGAAGGGTCACTCTCTTATCTGCCGCATCATGTAATAAAATAACAGCCGTATGGTAATTTTCAAGTCCCTGTGTACAGTTCTTTACGATCTCGGCCTTCTTTGGATGGCTGTCTGCATCTCCGGCGGAAACATTCCAGTCGTACCACGTAACGCCAATCTCCTGTAAATATGATTTCAATTCCTCCATATTTACTGTACTGACCTGATTGCTGCTTCCACCTGGAAAACGGTATATCTCCGGATAAATTCCTGTTACCTCATGAAGATAATCCTGCAGCTTGTTAACATCTGCAATAAATGCCTGTCTGGAACGATAAATCTCCTGATAGTCATGACTGTAGGAATGCATACCAAGCGTATGTCCCTCCTCAACTATCCTGCGCAGTGTATCTTCATAAGCAGTCTTGTTCCGTCCTGTCACAAAGAAGGTCGCCTTTACGTCATATTCCTTCAGAATATCAAGGATTGCCTCGGTATTTATGCTGGGACCATCATCAAAGGTAAGATACACCTTGCGGATTCCCGAAACCGGACTCTGTTTACCGGCATCCGTCTGTTCTTCCTGCGGCAGCACCAAAAGAGAACTATCTGCTACCAAAGGCTCTTCTTCTGCCCTGGCAGAATATTTCTCTAATCGTCTCTCTCCCTGTGCAACTGCATCCTGCAGGGAAGAAATCTCCTGTTTTAAAAAATGAATCTGAAAAAGCAAACCAATACAGATGCAGGACGGAATCAGAATCAGCAGTAAAATGCTGCCAAGAATCATCCGTTTGAGACGCCGCACCCGATTTTGCCGCTTTTTGCTGGTTATATCTGGCATATAAAACAAACTCCTTCCCTATTGTAACACACAAAAGGGAAGGAGAAAAGTACAATTTAATCCAGTTTGAATTTTCCAACTACCGCATTCAAATCGCCTGCTATCGCTTCCTGCTCGCCAGCCATTTCAGATACTTCTTTTACAACGCCGGATACCTCCTGCATCGTACCCATAATCTGTCCGCTGCTGTTGGCTGTGTTTTGTGCAGACTCTGCAATATTCTGTACTGCATTGGCAACCTCGCTCATAATGCCCTCAATGCCTGCTGCCATCTGCGACATCTTCTGTGCATTTTCCTCAATCGCCACTGCATCTACACCGTACTGTCTTCCGACCTCAACGAAGCTGTCATAATCAGGGGAAACTGTTTCCTTCAAGAATTTAATCAGGGAGCTGGAATCCTCTGTCAACAGCGCAAATGCCTGCTTTACTTCTTCGATGGTCTGCTGGATCTCCCCTACGACCTTTGCCGTATCGCCTGCCATCTTACCAATCTCCGTTGCAACAACAGCAAAGCCGCGTCCCTGCTCTCCGGCTCTCGCCGCCTCTATGGAAGCATTCAGGGAAAGCAAATCTATCTGCTTTGCAATGCCTGAAATAACTTCTGCCATTTTTCCAATCGACTCAACAACCTGCGCATTTTCAATGCTCTTTTTCAGGTTTGCCTCATACTGCCCGGAAAGCTTTAATGCATAATCATAAGAAGCTTTGCTGCTCTCCTCAATAGAGTGTGCTCTCTTCTTAATTTCCTCAGACATCTGTCTGCTCTTTTCGGTTTCCTCTGCCAATACATTAACCGAAGAAGTAACCTCCTCAGAAGAAGCATTAACCTCCTGTGTCGCTGCGCTTGCAGACATCATCGCCTCGTTTACGGAGCTGATAAGCGTTGTAATATGTTCAAACTGCGTAAGCAGCTCATCTGCCGCATGGTTTAAGTTTGCACTGGAATCATTGATTTTCACTGCATGCTCTGAAATATTAAGCAGCACATCCTTATTATTCTCATACATCACATTCAGGGATTTGCTCATCTGTCCAAGCTCATCCGCAGACCTTACCTTCATCTGTGGAATGGAGAAATCTCCCTCTGCCAGCGTTCCTGCAAATTTCTGCACATGCCTGATGCCGCCGGAAATCTTACTAACCTGCAAAAGAATAGCAATAATTACAATTACTATTGCAGCTGCGCATACCAACATCAGAATCTGTACAAGCTGTGCAATCGGTGCATTTAAGGCAGCCTGCGGAACTCTGATAATGACCTTCCAGTCTACGCCAGGAACTGTATCATAATACAGTCTATATAGAGATTCTCCCTCTTTATAATTAACGATGCCTGATTCAGAAGAGAGAATCTGCTGCCCTGCCTGTACCAAGGAAGCATTTTCTTCATCCAGAATGCTGACACTATTTTCCACTTTAGAAGTGTCCACATTGCTCAGGTATGTTCCTGTATCCCCTGTTAGCAGGATAGCATCTGTTCCCTCTCCAAGCTCAAGTTCTGACACCATCTGCTGAATGGCTTTTAAATCCATGTCCACTGTGACGCAGCCGATAAAATTACCAAGGGAATTATACATAGAGGTCACACAGGTTACCATGACAATGTTACTGGTTTCATCATAATACGGCGATGTAAATACCGGCTCCATTGTTTCTTTGCCCTTCAGATAATATTCCTGATTAAAGTAATCATATTCTGCATTGCTATAATCATAGGTAGTCGCTATTGCAGCACCATTTACACCGGTTCTGTGTACATAAGGACCCATATAGGTTGCTTCCCTGCTAAAAACATTCGGCTCAAACCAGACGCCGCTTCCATATATGGAATCATTCCCCTCAACGACCTGTTGAAGTGTCATCTCAAGATTGTACTGCGTCATGCTTTTATAGCTGTTTGATACCGTTCCTGAAATATTCGCAGCCGTATTGGAAATTACCGACAAATCATTTTTGATGCCCATTCTCTGCAAGCCAAGCTCTGCCGACATCCTCTCCTGTGTCTGCTGCACAATGATTTCACGTCCCCGGAATGCACTAATTGCAGTAAGCGCAACCATTGCAATAATTACCACCGGTAAAATGCCAAGCAATAATTTTGTTCCTATCTTTTTCACCTTTGTATCCCCCTTGTCATTGTTCTATTGACATTGAGTATGTATCTCCATACACGATTTATTTTTTATTTTTTATTTTATCACTTTTCACTTTCCATGACAAGAAAATGCCTTCTGAATTTTCGCTAATATTTCGTCTTGAAATAAAGCATGGGAATGGACATAAAAAAAGAATTTGCCCGCTGGATTTCCTATTACATAAACTCACATAAAAAGCGGCACTGTTTTCAATATAAGAGAACAGTGCCGCCGCTTTTATGCTTTTATACTTCTATGTTTATGTTATCAATCCGGCATTTTCTTCGGCGGATACTTCCAGCTTTTTAGTCTGCTTTGCTTTTTTCTTCGCCTTCTTGTCCTTGCTTCTCTTATGAATAATCATATAGAAGGTCGGAAGCAGAATCAATGTCAAAACAGTAGATGCTGTCAGACCACCTACGATAACGACCGCCATACCCTGTGTCATCTTTCCATTCTTTCCTACGCCAAGCGCCATCGGAATCATAGAGAGAATTGTTGTCAGCGTTGTCATCAGAATCGGACGAAGTCTTGACTTACCTGTCTCAATCAGCGCTTCCTCCGTACTCATCGTCTTACGCAGCATGTTTGTATAATCGACATACAAAATACCATTGTTTACAACAATACCAATCAGCATCAGAAATCCCATGAGGGATACCATGCTCACCGTACACTGCGTTATCAGAAGCAGAAGGATGGAACCTATCAGACTGAACGGAATACAGAACATAACCATTCCCGAGTAGCGCAGGCTTTCAAACTGGATTGCCATAACGATGTAAACCAGCAGAATTGCTGTGATAATCGCCTGAATCAAAGCAGTAAATTCCTCCTGCATCATCTCATCCATCGTATTTGTTACCTGCTCTACACCGCTAGGCAGGAAGGTCTGCTCCATCTGTGCCTTAATGCTGTCCTGACCGGAGAATTTCTGGTCTGCTTCCAGCGTCGCTGTAACGCTCGCCATATATCTGCCATCTTTTCTCGTAATGGTCTGCGGAGAATCTGTATAAACGATATCCGCTACCTCAGAAAGCGGCACGGAGGTACCCTGCATGTTGGTCAGCGTCATATTATAGATGTCATTGACTGTCTTATAGGTATCCGCCGGATATTCTACCGTGACCGTATACTCCTTGTCATCAATCATGACATCCATTGCATCACTGCCGCTTACCATCGCCATGATAGAGCCGGATACTGTCTTTGGCTCCAGACCGGAAGCCTCGCTTCTAATCGGGTCTACAACGATTTCTACCTTTGTCGCCGCATCTGCCAGTGAAGAGCTTGCGCTGATAACGCCGTCTGCTTTTGCAATTGCATCCGCTGCAATCCGGCAGCCTTCCTTCAGCTTGTCAAGGTCGCTGCTTTCCAGTGTAATATCGTATGTATTGCCTCCGCCTGAGCTCATGCTCATGGAGGAAGTTGATTCCACGCTGATTTCACAGCTGTTTTCATATTCCTTTAACTGCTTTGTCCATTCGTCTACAATCTCTGAGGTCTGAAGCTTACACCCATCCGCCACATAAGCCTGAATGGTGCCGGTTGCGCTCGATTCTGTAACCATTGCACTATAATCATCAATATATGGGCTTTCTCCAACAAACTCCTCAATCTCCCGAACCTTGTCATCAATTGTATCCAGATTGGTACCCGGGCGGAATTCCACCGTTATTGCAACCTGTCCCTCATCCGACTGTCCCATCAGTTCCACATTGACAAACTTAAACAGGACAATTGAAATAATAAAGATGAGTATTGCAGAAAATGCAACCAGCTTCTTACGGTGCAGCGCCTTCTTCAGAATTATTCCATACTTTTCACAGACTCTTGCCAGAAAACGGTTGACTGCCGTCTCCTTCTTTTCAATCGGTCTGTACTTGGAAAAGCATAACGGTACCAGCGTAATCGCAGAAAACAGGGAGGCTAACAGGGAAAATACAATCGTATAGCCAAGCTGCCCGAACATCTGTCCCGACATGCCTTTCATTCTGGCAAGCGGCAGATATACAACGACTGTTGTAATCGTAGAGGCAATGATGGAGCTCATAACGATTTTGGTCGCCTCATACGCAGCATCCATAAAGCTCATGCCCTCGTCCCGCTTTCGGAAGCACATCTCAATTACAACGATAGAATTATCTACCATCATACCGATACCGATTACGAGAGCACCCATTGTAATCATATTCAGGGAAAATCCCATGAAATTCATCAAGATGAAGGTAACCAGCAGGGATACCGGCATAGAGCTGCCGACAATCATACTGCCCTTGAAATCGCCAAAGAAGAGGAACAGCACCAGCATGGTAATTGCAATACCTTCTACCAGTGTTTCCGCAATGGTCTTTAGGGAGCTTTTAATCGTTTCACTGCTGTCATAAACCGCCTTAATCGTAATATCAGGATTTTCTTCATTGAGCTGGTTTACAACCTTCATAACCTTACGGGAAAGCGTTACTGCACTGGAACTCTGTACCTTGGAAATACCAATGCTGACATTATCCGCTTCATTGAAACGGCTGTAGCTTTCCGGCTCCTTTATCGCATAATGTACATTTGCAATATCGGATAAATGAATTACCTGTCCGCTTGCTGTTTCCAGCGGAATCGTTGCCAGCTCTGCCGGCGTTTTATACTCAATCTTGGAGCTGACATTTAAGCTCTGGTTTCCATAGTCCGCAGTTCCCGCCGGAATCGTATAGTTGGCATTTGCTACTGTCTGGGCTACGGAAGAAATATTCATCTTATACTGCTGCAGCAGCTCCGGCACAAGTTCAACGCTGATATACTGCTCATTGCCGCCCGAAACCGTAAGGTCTGCAACATCACTGATTTTCTTCAGTTCATCTTCTACTGTATCCTCTACATAAGAAAGGACATCTACATTTTCATCCTTACTGTCTACTGACAGCGTCATAACATCCGCTGCATTCATATCAAGAGCGATGATCGTGGGATCCTCTGCATCGTCCGGAAGATTCCTCTTTACTCTTTCAACCGCCTCCTGCATATCAATGAAGGCGTCGTCCATATCTGTTCCGTATTCAAAGGAAAACATAACCATCGACATGTTTTCCTGCGACTGGGAATACACATTGTCCAAGCCGGAAATCGTTCCACAGCCATCCTCTATCTTTTCTGTTACCAGGCGTTCTACATCCTCAGGACCCGCCTGTGGATAAACCGTCATAACCAGCATAACCGGCATATCCATATCCGGTGTCAGCTGCAGATTCATTCCTGCAATCGAGCTGATACCAAATATAATCAGCGAAACAACAATGACCAGAGCGGCGACTGGCCGCTGCAGCACTGTTTTTGTCAATTTATTCATGCGTTACCTCTCCTTTTACTGTGCTGCCGTCTCATCTGCTGCTTCTTCTGTCGCAGTTTCTTCTATATTATCATTTGATGAATCATCCTTCGTCTCTGCCGCATCGCGCAGCTTTACCTCGGCACCATCCTTAAGCTGGGACGCCCATGTCGTAATAATCTGACTGTCCTTTGTCAGACCGGATTTTACTTCTACAGTCTCATTGTTAGTAATACCTGTCTCAATTTCTGTTTTCACTGCCTTATTGCCTTCCATGCAGTAAACAAAGGCTTTCTGTGCCTCATAATAAACGCTGTCAACCGGAATTGTCATAACCTGATCCGCTCTTCTTGTCGCCAGCGTAATCTTAACTGTGGTCCCTGCAATCAGCTTCTGCGCATCACTTTCAGAAAGCTGTGCCTTAATTTTAAAGAGGCCGCTTACCGCATCTGCAACGCCTGCATTCTCAGAAATGGTTGCCTGATAGGTTTCTCCATTTCTTTCAACCTTTGCCTGCTGCCCTACAGTCAGCTCCTTCATGACCGCTTCTGATACATAGAAGGTAACATTGCTGCCGCTGTCTGCGGTGATGACATAGGCTGTGCTGCCCTGCGCTGCCATATTGTTTACAGTCACGTTCTTCTCACGGATAACACCGGATACCGGCGCTGTTACCTGTGTATATTCCAGCTGGAGCTGTGCTGCCTCCACGCCTGCCTGTGCCTGCTTTACGCCTGCCTGTGCCTGTGTCATGCCAGACTGTGCTGCTATCAGATTGGAATTGGAGCCTGCAAGCTGCGCATTCGCTCCCGCAATGATAACTGCCTTTGTATACAGCTCATAATCCTGCAGCATTTTCTCTGCAAGCCGTTTTGCATCCTCAGCAGAAAGCACATTATTTTTTGCTGTTTCTTTTCCGATTGCCGCCTGAATCTGTGCAAGACGCGCTGAATCCTTATTTCCATCAAGACTGCTTCTCTGAGAACGCATAGAGGATTCTGAGCTTTCTGCTGATGAAATCATAACACCCAGCTCATATTCGCTTTCTGCACCTGCCAGCTCTTTTATGTAATAGGCTGCCTCAGCATCCTTATTGCCTAAAGTATTTCCTTCTGCAAGGTATTTGCTCTCTATATCAGACGGCAGACTCATGGTTCCATTTTTAATCTTGTCATAGTTGCTCTTGACAGTCTTTAACTGACGCGCATATTTTCCCATATTATTTGCATCGTCCTTCAAATCGTCAAGGCTATCTTCCAAATCCTTATAATTATCTCTTGCAATGCCAAACTGCTCTGCTGCAATGGATTCATTTTCCTCTGCCGCCTTTAACGCATATTTTGCACTTGCTACTGCATTTTCAAGCTGCATCTGGTTGGTATCCACTTTTCCCAGTGTTTCCTTAATCTGTTCCTGTGTATAGAGCAGATTGAGCTCTGCTACTGATACACCCGCTGACGCGCTGTTCACAGAAGCATTTGCACTCTCAAGGCTTGCCTGCGCTTGCTCCATCGAAATCTGTGCGCTGCGGTCATCAATCGTAAACAAAAGGTCGCCGGCATTGACTCTGTCGCCTTCTTCAAAATAAGCTGCTGTAACGTCACCGCCTATCTTGGCAACTACCGTTACCTCGTCCTCCGCTTCCACCGTTCCGATAAAATCGCCTTCCAGCTCAATGCTCTCCGTCTTTGGCAGCGCTGTCTCTACCAGAATAGAAGTATCCTTTTCTTCAACGTTCTCCTTGCCACCCGGTCCGGCGCATCCGCTCAGCAAAAGCCCTGACGTCATGACTGCCACACAGGCAAACGCCGTAAAACGCGCCATTTCCCTTTCTGCTTTTCTCCGTTTGTTTGTCCTTCTTTCCATCTGCTTACTCCTCATTTCTTTTCTGATCCAGATTATGTAAAAGTTTCAGCAGGAATTTTTCCATTCCTGCCAGTTCTTCTTCTGTAAAATTACCGAAAAGGAATTCCTTTCCATCCAGCAGCTTTTTTATCATTTCACTGCGGACATCAAAAACGTCAACTCTGAGCTTAATCTGCTTATTGCGCTTATCCTTCTCGCTTGCAGTCCGCTCAATCATTCCTTTTTTTTCCAGGCGCTTTAAAATGCCGGACATTGTAGGATTACTTACCCGGAAGCGCCTCTCCAGCTCTCTCGCGGTAACCCCACATCCCTCATGCTCACGCTTTAACAGATACATAAGCACTTCCATCTGTACACTTGTCAAGCCCAGTTTTTCAAGCTCACGGTCTGCCTGCACGCGCTGCATTTTTCCGATTATGCCAAGCAGCACCATAACCCTTAGCCCCCTGTCCTTAAGCGATTCCAGCGTATCCCACATCTCATCCTGCATGACATGCTTGCAATCGTCAAAGCAGCACCCTTCCTTCATCGTCTGTCACTCACTCCTTTTTATTTATAGCACGCTATGTATTTTATACCCCCAGGTAACTGCTGTCAATCTATATTGCTGCGATTTATAATTATTTTACATTTATTCTCATTATTCATATTCTTCTGATAACTGCGCTAAAATTCAGTTGGAAACTTTTTATGCCTGTGCTATAATGGAAAATATATAAACAAAGGAGTACACATTTACTATGTCCTACAATGAATCCGCTGAAAATTATCTGGAAACTATCCTGCTTTTGAGCAGACGTCTTCCTGTTGTACGCTCTGTAGATATTGCAGAAGAAATGAATTTCAAAAAGTCCAGCGTCAGTGTTGCTATGAAAAATCTGCGGGAGAAAAATCATATTACAGTTACCGATTCCGGCTTCATCTATCTGACGGATTCTGGAAAAGCCATTGCGGAAATGATTTATGAGCGCCATGAGTTTTTGTCCTCCTGGCTGACAAAATTAGGTGTTCCCGAAAAGATTGCAGCTGAAGATGCCTGCAAAATCGAGCATGTTATCAGTAGTGAAAGCTTTGACGCAATCAAATCCTTTGTTCATTCTGTAAACGCATAGCTATATTGGAAAGCCGAAATTTCCTATAAATTAAAAAGGCTGCATGAGAGAAATCACTCCCATGCAGCCTTTTTATATAATTAAGCTAAACGCCAAAATCAATTACGCCGCCTTTTGTCTTTTTATATTCCGGTCTGATTTTATCCCAGTCTACTTCCCGGATTTTACGAATCAACTCCTGCGTCGAATCCGCTGAAACCCTCGTCTTTTTTACCGGCTCCGTAAGCGCCGCTTTTTCTTCGCTCTTTTCTGCTTTTTTCTTTTCTTCCTTTTTTTCTTCTCTCTTTTTCTCGATTCTCTCCCGCTGCTTCTCAGTTGATTTCTCCAGCTCTGCAAAATATTTAATGCCGCCGTCCGCATCAACGGAAATACCGATGTGTACTGCCGTCGTATCGTCACCCAGCTCATTCTTTACCTCTGTGAGCTTGGCTGTCGCATCGTCAATCATATCCGTATACTTCTTTTCAGTTGCTTCATCCGCAGCCATCTGCTCCAAAAGCTCCGGGTCTATCAATACACTGTATTCCTTTGTGCCTGCTGATAAATATTTCTGTGCCTCTTCATCGCTTCCATAATTGGCAACCATAATATCCATATTGCCATATTTCTCTTTCAGGCGCTCCAGCAGCTCCTTTGCCTCATCGCTTAAGTTAATGCCCGCTTCCAGCTTTACATTCGCCGTGCTCTTACTTTTCTCGGCAGGAGCCGCCTTTCCAGTCTCCGTTTTTTTCTCATAAGCTGCGCTGACATACTCCGCGCTTTTCTGATAGCCCTGCTGATAAATCTGATAACCGCTGATTCCGTTCATACTTGCATCCTCCTTGATTGTAGCAGACCGTACAGAAGCCCTTCTGTACATAAACGATACATTCTCTTGTAATTATTATCGGTCAAATCCGCGCAATACTTTATAAATTTATAAAGGCATCTGTTTCTATTTTGCAAAAACAAAATTTTTATCAGAACAAAGAATCTCGCTTGCGAGATTCTCGCGCTAACGCGCAGTCACGCAGTGACATATTCTACTTGCGCGTTATGCGCATCTTATTTTTATATAATAGGAAATTCAGAGGAATTTCCTATTATATAAAAAACCGCCTGTGAATGATTCACAGGCAGTTCCATTTTCTATCTTTATTTTTATCAGTTCTGATTTACTGACCCATCTGCTTCGCAACTTCTTCTGCAAAGTTTTCTTCCTTCTTCTCAAGACCTTCGCCAGTCTCGAAACGAACAAATTTCTTAATGGAAAGTGCAGCGCCAGCTTCCTTTGCAACCTGCTCAACATACTTGCCAACAGTCTGCTTGCCATCCTCTGCCTTTACATATACCTGCTCTAACAGGCATACTTCCTTTAATTCCTTGTTCAGACGTCCTACAACTGCGCCCTCGATTACCTTTTCCGGCTTTCCTGCCATCTTAGGATCGTTTGCAATCTGCGCCATCAGAATTTCTTTCTCATGTGCCTTGTATTCCTCAGAAACTTCATCTGTAGATACATACTTCGGAGAAAGTGCTGCAATCTGCATTGCAACGTTGGTAAGCGCTTCTTTTACAGTATCGTTTACAACATCTGTATCAGCCTCTACCAGAACGCCAATTCTGCCGCCGCCGTGTGTATAGGATACAACACAGCCATGCTCAGCTACGAGCTTCTCGAATCTACGGATGCTCAGGTTCTCACCGATAACGGCAATCTTGTCTACCAGTGCTTCCTTTACAGTCTTAGAAGCATCCAGATTCCATGCTTCTGCCATGAAAGCGTCCATATCTGCTGCATCAGATTCAACAGCCTGCTTTGCAACTGCTTCTACAAAGCTCTGGAAATCTGCATTCTTTGCAACGAAGTCTGTCTCAGAGTTTACTTCTACAACTGCTGCTGTCTGGTCATCCTTTACTGCGATTCTGCAAAGACCCTCTGCTGCAATTCTGCCAGCCTTCTTCTCTGCCTTTGCCTGTCCGTTCTTTCTCAGGAATTCAACGGCTGCTTCCATATCGCCGTTGGTTTCTGTTAATGCCTTTTTGCAGTCCATCATGCCTGCGCCGGTTGCTTCTCTTAATTCTTTTACCATTCCTGCTGTAATAGCCATGATTTTATTCCTCCATACAAGTCAAAAGCTTATGCTTCTACGTTTTCTGCTTCCTCTGTTCCTTCTGCCTCTGCTTCAAGCGCTTCGCCCTGATTTGCTTCGATAACAGCATCTGCCATCTTGGAAACAATCAGTTTTACCGCTCTGATTGCATCATCATTTCCAGGAATGATGTAATCCAGTTCTTCCGGATCGCAGTTGGTATCGCCGATACCAATCAGAGTAATGCCAAGGATACGAGCTTCCTGTACGCAGATTTTTTCCTTCTTAGGATCTACTACAAAAATTGCATCCGGGATTCTTGTCATATTCTTGATACCGCCGAGGTTCTTCTCCAGCTTATCCCATTCTTTCTTTAATTTAATAACTTCCTTCTTCGGCAGAACATCAAAGGTTCCATCCTCAGACATTGTTTCGATTGCTTTCAGTCTTTCGATTCTGCTTCTGATTGTCTTGAAGTTGGTCAGCATACCGCCGAGCCATCTTTCATTTACATAAAACATTCCGCAGCGCTCTGCTTCTGCCTTTACTGCGTCCTGTGCCTGCTTCTTTGTACCAACAAAAAGAATGGTGCCGCCCTGTGCTGCGATGTCAGCAACTGCTCTGTAAGCCTCGTCTACTTTGCCAACAGATTTCTGCAGGTCGATGATGTGGATACCATTTCTCTCTGTGAAGATGTAAGGAGCCATTTTAGGGTTCCATCTTCTTGTCTGATGTCCGAAATGAACACCTGCCTCTAATAACTGCTTCATTGAAATAACGCTCATGTCTTTACCTCCATTTGGTTAGTCTGCTTCCGTGCGGTTCAACTTTGCCAGCCACCTCCGCGTTTAGAAGCACCGGCGGCAAATCCCTGCACGTGTTTTTTACACAACACTCAGATTATAGCATAAGAAAAAAAAACTGACAAGAGTTTTATCAGCTCTTTGTCAGTATTTTCGCAATTTCTTCTGCACTTGAACCGGCTTTGATTTCAAAATTGCCGGTACACAGTCTCTTATCATATCCATTCTGGCATAAAAACCTGTCGTAGATGTCCGCTGACTCCACAAGTCCAAGCTCAGCCAGTTTCCGGCAAATCATGTAAGAGCCCTCTCCAGGATACACAGCAACGACAAAGGATTCCTCCGTTTCCGGCTCTGTCTGCACAGTCTCTTCTGTTTTTGCATCTCCAGTATTCTCTGCCTGTGGATCATTTGGCTTATCCTTACCTGCCTCTGCCTGCGCAGCTTCTTTGGCTGCTTCACTGCCCGCAGTCTCCAACTGCGTATCAGTTTCCGTCACCAGCAGCTCTTTCTTTTCTTCCTCTGCGTTTGCTTCCAGCTCCTGCGTTTCTGCCTCTGTGAGCTGCGTCAAAACGTCGTTTTCCTGTTCAAGCTCCTTTGCCCGCGCCAGAATCTGGGCATCCGTCAGCTTTTCTGTTTTGCCGCCGGAAGAAATACCCATAATGACTGCTGTCACTATGATACCAATTCCGAGTCCGCGCAAATAATATTTCAATTTCATGATAAATCAGACCCCTTTGAACAAATCAATTACCAGCTTGACCTCGCCAATTCCAAGTCCAAGCTCTTTGGCAATCGCCATATTGGATTTTCCCTCCTTATGCAGGGCAAGAATCCTCTCATTGCTGTTTCTGCCTTCCTCTGCATCCGGTGCAAATGAAATGTTTACTGCCTGCAGGGTATCCATGTCCTTTACCTGCGGCTGTTTTTCCTTTGTATCCGGCTCTTTTTGGACAGCATCCTTTGTTTCGGTCTGAACAGCCTTCTTTTCTGCCGCTTCAGGACTTTTTGCTTTTTCTATGCCGGTTTTATCCTCTTTTTCTTTTTCGGCTTTCTTTTCAGCTTCTTTAACAGGCTTTTTGGATGCCTTGGCTGCCTTTGTATTCTGTGCAAGCTCAGCCGCTGTCTCCTTCAAATCCTGATGCTTGTCATTTAACATATCATACAGGAAAACTGTCTCTTCATGGTTTTTATGAATCTGCGTAAGTACGGTATCCGAATATTCATTGACTGCCATGATTTTCTCATTGGTAATCCGCTCCAGTGAACGTTCCGTCTTTTCCATTGCATAGCTGATGGTTTCTTCAACTGCACCTGAAAGCTTTTCCTGTATCTGGGTCATCTGCTTTTCTGCCAGCTCTTTTATCTGCTCCTCTTCAAGCTTACGGTCAACCGCTTCAGACCTTCCCCGTCTTTCCGGGATAATAAAGCTTGCCACAAAAATAGCAATTCCCAAAAGAAGCAATACAATTTCCATGATTCCCATGTTATATCTTTACGTCAAAGGACTGCCGTCCTTTCACAACCGCCTTTCCATCCGATTTCTGTTCTTTTTTCTGCCGTTTGCCACCGCTTCTCTGATATTCATTATCGCCTTTTTCACGGGCGTCAAACTTTCGTTCTTCTTTTCGCAGCTGATCGCTTTCTACGACCTGCGAGTGTCTATTGACAATCTCCTTATTGAACTGTGTCTGAAATGCCTGCTGATTGACCATTCCCTTATTGTCTTCATTCTGCTTCAGCACAGAATAATCCTGCGTTCTGGAAATCGCACCGTTTAATTCAATCGGTCCTACTGCCATGCCAATCCCCCTTTTCTATCTACAGCGCTTTCATTCTGACATCGCCTCTGTCCTTTACAAACCGGCAATAGCTCAGTTTTTCCTTCACTACCATAGACACATCCCCAATTACGATTCTGGTACCGGCATAAACATCTCCAGATACCTTAACAGCAGCATTTTTTGTATTTTCCAGCAGGCACTGCAGCTCATCCAGCCGCTTACTTGCCTTTTTTACTTCTTCCCGCTTCATCTGATAAAGCTGATAAACGCCTCTGATGTAGGTATACTGTTCCTCTGGCAGGCTTCCTCCTGCCGCAAGCCTTTCTGATGCAGACTTCAGCACCGGATATGCCATCTTGATTGCCTTATTGCTTTCCTGAATTTCAAGCTGCAAATCCTGAACCTTCTTCTTTACCGACGGATCCGCTCCAATCTCCACAACAGTATCTGCCCCCATATTGGAACCAAGGTTCTTTACCTCGACACCATTGGTCGCGCAGATTCTGCCGCCTGTAATAAAGCCCCTCTTTCCGCCTACATGGACGGCATCCTTTGCCTTAACCTCACTATGCAGAATAGAGTCGGCATCCACATAGCCGCCTGCAAGCACTGTTGCATTTTCAAAAAACTTTGCAACAACATTGCCGCCTGCTATGATTCTTCCCTTTCCCATGCCGTTCATTCCTCTGGCAATGATAATATCTCCCTCTGCATCCACCAAAGCGCCTTCTACAACGCCCTTTACAATAACGTTGCCGCCTGCACGCAGACTGAAATTCTCACAGACGCTGCCTGCGACCTCCACACTGCCCGCATAGTCAATGTTTCCTGTCGAATTATCTACATTGTTCAGTTCCAGAACATCTGAAACCGAAACCTTTTCATCTTCTAATATAATGTGCCCGCTCACAAGTGCTGTAAGCTGCGTTTCATCCTCTGAAAGCGCAACATTCTTTCCATAAGAAAGGCGCTTTCTCTTAGTCTGGTTTCCGGGAATCGTCTCACCGCGTACATTTTTACCCGGCACAGCGGGTACCTCCGGCAAAAGCTTTGCAAGCACATCACCCTTGCTGCAATGGTTTATCGTATTCAAATGGAAGAAATCCACGCTTCCATCCTCCTGCAGCGTCGGACGCGCCTTGGTATCCACATTGAAGAAATACTCTACGCTTGCATCCTTTCCCCGCTCCATTTCCCGGCCGTATGCAACTACATAGTCTCTGCAATATTCCCGTTTGGCTATAAAGTTTTCAATCACACTCTCATCAACGCCAAAAACAATGCCTCTCTGCTTTAAATCGTTGCAGATTTCCGCCTTATCCATAGTCTCGCCGTCATTGGAAGGTGCATAAAAACGCACGGTCGCAGACATATTATCATCCGCGATCCGTGTTTTCAGCATTTCCCGTACCGCTCTGCCTTTTTGATATTGCAGAGTAAAAGAAAACGGCTCCTTATCCAGCTTTTTTGCAGTCGCATAAAGCGACATCAAATCATAAGGAATATCCTTCTGTGTCAGATAATCCGCAACCTCTGTTATATCCAGTTCTTCGCCGCCGTCAGTTGCAGGATACAGCATGACGCTCATCTGCGATTCTTCATTTACAATCTGAAAATATCCATTCATACTGTCCCCCCGTAGTCCCCACTTACGACCTGTTCAGTATTCCCATATAAGGTCCCATTTTTGTCTTCATCTTCTGTAACGCCTTAGTATGAAGCTGTGATACTCTGGATTCGGTCACCTCGAGGACATGGCTGATTTCCTTCAGTGTCAGTTCCTCATAATAATATAATTCAATGACCCTTCTTTCCTTTTCAGTCAGAAGCGTAAGAGATTCCCGCAGCATCTGGGCAAGCTCGCCCTGCTCCATGACCTTTTCCGGACTGTCAAAGTGCCTTGATACATTGGTATCGCTTGGAATCTCGCTTCCCTGCTCCAGATATTCATTCAGGGAAACTACACCGGTAATCTTCATCTGCGACTGCCAGTCTGTGTATTCCTCATCCGTAATGCCAAGTCCTGCCGCAATTTCCTCATCCGAAGCAGGTCTGCCCTTTTCAGCTTCGACCGTACGCACCACTGCATCTATTCGTTTCTGTTTCTGCCTGATTGTCCTCGGAATCCAGTCCATTTTGCGAATCTGATCCAGAATAGAGCCTCGAATTCTCAGACTTGCATAGGTTTCAAACTTTACTTCCTTCATGGAATCAAACTTATCAATCGCATCAATCAGTCCAAAAATTCCATAGCTGACCAGATCCTCATATTCTACATTATACCCCAGATACATACTGAGTCTGCCTGCAACAACCTTTACAAGAGGCGCATACTCCAGAATAATCTTTTCCCGAAGCTCCGGTCTCTTTGTCTTTGCATACTCGACCCACAGCTTTTTTCTGGAAGTTTCGTCCATAGTATCCTCCGATTTACTGCCTGGTCCTTTTTATGTTCAGGGCTGTTCCTGTGGATTTTTTCTTTTTACCGTCTCTTCTGCGCCTTCTGCTGCACCAGCCTCCTGCGCATCCTTTTCGATAACTTCTCCTTCCTCAGATACAGCCGCATTCTCCTGTTCTGCTGCCGCCGCTTCCAATTCCTTTTCAAAGGAATCTATGGTCCGTTTCATCAGGCAGCCCATGATATAAAATACAACCAGCGTTCCCAGCAGTATCCATAGCGCGGTTTCCAGTTCATATCCCATAAGCTTCGTACTGATGCTCACAGCCGCTCCTGCCAGCAGCATTATCAAAAGCGGTAACTGTTTGGTTTTCATTTTTATCTCCAGCCTATATTATAATCTCATCCTTACCAACACTGCGAATAATGAAATCCCCTGTCTCCGGATAGAAAATAACGGTCCGACCATAATTCTTACCGGTATCCTCTGCCAAAATCGGTATTTTCAGCTCCTGCAGTTTTTTCTTTACTGCATCTACATTGCGTTCGCCTACACGAACCAAATCCGACTTGTTCTGGAACGCAAACATCTGCGCGCCCCCTGCGATTTTGGCAACCAGCTTGTTTCTTGATGCTCCAGCCTCTACAATCTGCCGCACCAGTTCATCAATTCCGGTATCCGCAAACTTTGGAATATTCGTGCTGTTTCTGATTGCAGTGCTGTCCGGCAGCATAATATGCGCCAGACCGCCAATTTTCTTGACGGGGTCCCGCAGTGCAATTCCGACACAGGAGCCCAGACCCAGTGTTGTAATCCCATCCGGGCTTTTGCATATCTTTAAGTCGGCCATGCCAACCTTGATTATCTCACTCATCCTCTAAACTTCTTCCCAACTGTTTGTTTTATGCCATACCAAGTGACGACAGAATCTTTCCATAAGATTCAATATCCGGAACCATAATGAAATAGCCGTTCAGTTCCACCTCATCCATAAACTGAGATTGAATCAGCAGTATCTTATCACCCAGTGTTCCAAATTCAATCGCAGGAACGCTTAAGATAGCACCTGCCATGTCAATACAAACATCCGGGACGGAAGGATAAATTTTTAAATTGGTAATCATGGCAAGCGAATTGAGGTAAGCGCCTGTGATGATATTTCCAACCTCTTTGAGTGCGGAAAGCTCCATTTCACCAAGCACATCCCCCTGTACTTCCATGCCCATCAGCTTGCCAATCAGATGCTTTGCAGAACCGATTTCCAAAAGGAACATAATACTGCCTGTAATATCCCCTTCCACGACAAGATAAACGCCTGCCATAATCTGTTCTTCGCCGCCAATCAACGTTCCGACGTCCTTAAATTCCAGCAGTCTGACCTGTGGAACCTTCATATCTACCTTGCAGTTCAAGAGCTGCGCCAGCGCCGTCATTGCATTGCCGGCGCCGATGTTCCCCAGTTCCTTTAAAATATCCACATATTCTGCTGACATTGTTTCCAAGTTGATTTCATTTCCCATGTCTGAACCCTTCCCGTCGTCTGCTTTTTATGCCATATCGCGATCCAGTACCACCGAGTTTAAATCCAACAGCGAAATCAATCCGCCATCGTATTTTCCGATTCCATATATAAAATTCGTCTTATCCTCTCTGGAATCATAAGAAATCTTTTCGATCTGGCTTTCCTCAAGGTTGACAACCTCTTTGACTTCGTCTACAAGGATACCAATGTTTCCATGCTGTTCCAGTTTTAAAATAATGATTCTTGTTGCTTTTGTTTCCACATCCTCTGCAAGTCCCATTTTCAGTCTGACGCTCATAACGGGAATTACCTCACCGCGCAGGTTAATAACACCCTTAATATGCGCAGCAACCTTAGGCACTCTTGTGATGTGCTGCATCCTTACGATATTTTCAATATATTTGATATCAATACCGTACTGCTCTTCGCCAAATTTTACTACGATAAACTGTGTAATCTCTGTCACTACATGGTCTTCGATTTCAGCGCGTCCAATCGCGGGCGCCATATTCTCTTTTAATTCATTCATGATGCAATCCTCCTTACCCGCCTTGTTAAATCATCGCATTGGCATCTAAGATTAACGCCACTTCGCCATCGCCAAGTATCGTTGCGCCGCTGATGAATTTGCATTTGCTGATATACTTTCCAAGTGATTTGATAACGATTTCCTGCTGTCCAATCAGTTCGTCAACTACCAGACCTGCCTGCTTATCGCCCTTTCTGACAATAACGACAACCAGATTATCATCGTTTTCCTTTTCCTTCTTAATATCCAGCATCGCATCCAGACGAATCAGAGGAATTACCGTTCCACGCAGATTGATTACTTCTTTTGCCTGAACGTATTTAATGTCTTCCTTTGTAATATTTTCAATCGTCTCAATAGAGCCGAGGGAAATTGCATATTTCTCAGTACCTACAACAACCATCAATGCCTGGATGATTGCAAGGGTAAGCGGAAGCCTGATTGACCATGTACTTCCTTCGCCATACTTTGTCTTGACATCCACCTCACCGCTGAGCGCTTCAATCTTTGATTTTACAACATCAAGACCAACGCCTCTTCCGGATACATCCGTAACCTTTTCGG
>CAKRYY010000008.1 GCA_934432885.1 uncultured Lachnospiraceae bacterium | reverse complement strand
TAAGGCTCCGTGGTCAAGCGGTTAAGACATCGCCCTTTCACGGCGGTAACACGGGTTCGATTCCCGTCGGAGTCATTGATAAATAGAATAGAATATGGCGCCATAGCCAAGTGGTAAGGCAAAGGTCTGCAACACCTCTATCACCAGTTCAAATCTGGTTGGCGCCTCTTAAGGAATCCTTAAAGTCAGATATATGTTTGACTTTGAGGATTTTTCTTTTTATAATATTTGTATCCAACAAAAGAAGCAGGAGAAAGAGAGAGGTTATTATGAAAAAGGAAAGCTACAAAGCGCTGCTTGCAGCACTTATGGCATCTGCGATGGTATTTGGAGTGACTGGCTGTGGAAGCAATAAGGATACCGCGCCAGAGCAGGAGACGCAGGAAAGTGAAGCGGCACAGGAAACAGAAGTAAAAGAAGAGAGTGAAGTGCTTCCAGAGCAGGAAGAAACAGGGGCGGCTGCAGAGACGGAAGCATCTGGGCAGGAAACAGAAAGTGCATCTGCTGGAACAGAAGAGAGAGCAGACCGGCTTTTGGTAAAGTATTATGAGACGGTGCTGCTTCCCAAAGAAGGGCTTGTAAAGCTTCCTAGCGGGGAAGAGGTTCCATTAAAGGAGCATCATTATGAGAACTATAGCATTGGAGAGGCATTTTTACAGAATGAAGGTATCTGCTATCATGCCGTATGGGATTATGATAAGGATGAGCAGGATGAATTGATGGTATTGTCTCTGGATAAGGATAAGGACTATGACCGCAGTAAGCTCTATGCCAGAATGTATGAAGTGGTAAATGGAGAAGTTGTCGAGACGGCTGAACTGGAGAGCTTCTTTGGATGGATGGAATTTGACCTTTCGCAGAGTACAGAGATATTCTTACGTGAAACAAAGGACTGGTTCTATCTGGCAGAGGAAGCGAGCGGAAGCTCCGGTATTTATGCAGATGGCGTCAGCTATGCAATTCGCGTAGCGCATTATGACGGAAAAGATTTCGTAGTGGATGTGGCAAAGCAGATTAGCGGCAGCGATTTTTCTGATACAGATAAGGAGGTTGCCGATACGGCAAGACTTTTAACCTATGTAGGATTTGATAATACAGCGAAGAATCTTACCTATCAATATCATTTTGATAAGAATGAGCCCTTGCTCAGCATATTTTATATGACAGCAGAGCATGACGGTGATATGAATAAGTATTATCAGAGCGGAAATATTACCGATGTACCGCCCTTCCTTGTTCGCATGTTTGAAAATGGAAATGATAAGTCGGTAGGTTAAGGAGAAAAATACAGGATCTTATAAAAGACCCTGTACCAAAAGAATAAGAATCAATGCAGGAAGCACGAATGTAAAATAAGGCTTGAGGGCACGGGAAAGTTTTAATCCTGTGCCTTCATTTGCTTCTGTAAGATAATTGTCAAAGCCCCAGCCCCGTTTGGTAACACAGAACAGGAGATAAATCAGGCTACCAACTGGAAGCAGGAGGTTGCTTACGAGGAAGTCCTCGCCATCTAAAATAGTACTGCCGGCCCCAAGCGGCTGAATGGCTGACCAGAGGTTAAAGCCAAGCACGCAGGGAATACTGGTAAGAAGAATAACGACTGTTCCAAGCAGGGAAGCGGTGCTCCGCTTTAGCCGGAAATTGTCCATCAGGCAGGCAAAAATATTTTCAAATACAGCAATGACGGTTGAAAAGCTGGCAAAGGTCATAAACAGGAAGAATAAAGCGCCCCAGATACGTCCACCTTCCATACCCATGAAGATATTAGGAAGCGTAATAAAGATAAGACTGGGACCGCTGTCAGGGCTGATGCCGAATGAAAAACAGGCTGGGAAAATAATCAGTCCTGCGCAGATAGCAACAAAGGTATCAAGGGCACAGATACGAAGAGCCTCGCCTGCAAGCGTGTATTTGCGGTCCATGTAGCTGCCGAAGATTTCCATTGCGCCAATTCCCAGACTGAGCGTAAAGAAAGCCTGATTCATAGCAGCGGTAACAACCTTGCCAAAGCCCATCTGACCAGCCCGCTGCCAATCGGGAAGCAGATAAAAAGCAAGTCCTTCCTTCGTTCCGGGAAGACTGAAGCTGTGAATAACAAGAACAACAATTAAGAGCAGAAGCGCTGACATCATAATCTTTCCAATGCGTTCCAGTCCATTCTGCAGTCCACGTATGCAGACAAGAAATCCAAGGATAACAGTTACTGCCATCCAGATTCCCTGACTTGCAGGATCAGCGAGCAGAGCGCTGAAGACACCGGAAACTTCTTCTGAAGAAAGACCGTTAAAATGACCGGTGACAAATTGGAAGAAATATGCAAGCATCCAGCCGCTGACGGTGGTATAGTACATCATCAGGACACAGCAGCCGAGCAGGCAGATAAAGCCATGCAGATGCCACTTGCTTCCCTTTGGTTCCAATGCCTTATAAGCGGCAGCTGCGCTTCCGCGTCCTGCGCGTCCAACGGCAAGCTCCATTGTCAGAATGGGAGCTCCCATCAGCACCAAAAAGAGCAGATAAAACAAAACAAAGACACCGCCGCCGCTTTGTCCAGCGACAGTCGGGAATCTCCAAACATTTCCGATTCCGATTGCACAGCCTGCACTGACAAAGAGAAAGCCGAGGCGGGAGCCAAAAGATTCTCGTTTCAAAATAGTTCCTCCTTAGTCTGTTTTTATAGAAAACATCACGCTTCTTATTTTAGCATGCGCCTATTTTACCTGCAACTAAAAAAGCCATTCTACCGGCTAAATTCACGTATCAAGTATCGTAATTATGCGGTGTTTATGATATAATGAGCGCAAAAGAAAAACAAGCGACTGCGTAAGCAGACATTTGTTTTTCTGCGCTCATTAACGAACGAATATCCTGCAAAGCAGGATGAAGAGCGCGAAGCGCGGATTCGTGAGTGATATGTAGATTTATAAAATATCGGCAAACATTATATTGCGCCGAACGAAGTGAGTGTGCATCGTGTATCGTGAATCGAAGATTTATGATATAATGAGCGAAAGCGAGTCAGAGGGAGCTTGCTTACTCTTATGAAACAAAAGAAAGGACGGTATTTAAAATGAAATCTATCAATGATTGTTATGTACTCTCAAACGGATTGCAGATTCCCTGCATGGGCTTCGGAACGTACAATGCAAAGGATGGCGACAATCTTGTAATCTGCAAAACTGCTATTGAAGCAGGCTATCGCTATTTTGATACGGCTTCATTATACGAGACAGAGCGTGTACTTGGACAGGCGATTCGGGAAAGCAAGATTCCGAGAAATGAATTTTTTATAGCGTCCAAGCTTTGGATTGATGAAAGAGGATACAAGGAAGCGAAGGAAGCGTTTGAAAGGACGCTGGAGCGGCTTCAGACAGATTATCTTGATCTGTATCTGATTCACTGGCCCAGAGGAAAAGAGGGCGATACAGACTGGAAGGAAAAAGACCTTGATACCTGGCGTGCACTGGAAGAGCTTTGCGACGCTGGAAAGATAAAAGGTCTGGGACTTAGCAATTTTCTTCCGCATCATACTGAGGTGATTTTGGAAAACTGCCGGATTAAGCCGGTTGTAGACCAGCTTGAGATTCATCCCGGCTATACACAGGAAGCAGCAGTGCGTTACTGCGAGGAGCACAATATCCGCGTACAGGCTTGGAGCCCGCTCGGAAGAAGCATTATGCTGAAAAATCCTATTCTTCTGGAATTTGCAAAGAAATATGAGAAATCGGTTGCACAGATTTGTCTGCGGTTTTTGCTTCAGAAGGGTATTATTCCGCTTGTGAAGTCCTCAGCAATGGAGAGAATGAAACAGAATCAGGATATATTTGATTTTGAAATTACAAAAGAGGATATGTCTATTATCAATAATATGCCACAGAATACCTGGCTTGGTGAGCATCCGGATTTTGCGATTCCCACAAAGAGAAGCAATTTTGCACAGTAGCAAAGCCTGGCTCATAGGATTTGTCCGGAGGAGGAATAAAAAATGGATGCACTGAAGCAGTTTCAGGAAATTATGGCGCAGACCCAGAATGTAGTATTTTTTGGCGGTGCGGGTGTTTCAACAGAGAGTGGAATACCGGATTTCAGAAGTGTGGATGGACTTTATAATCAAAAGTATGCGTATCCGCCTGAGACGATTTTAAGCCATACCTTCTATCGGAAGCATACGGAGGAATTCTACCGTTTTTATAAGGATAAGATGCTCTGCCTCTCGGCGAAACCAAACGCAGCGCATTTAAAGCTGGCGCAATGGGAGCGGCAGGGAAAGCTGAAGGCTGTGATTACGCAGAATATTGATGGGCTGCATCAGGCGGCAGGCAGTAAAAAGGTATTGGAGCTGCATGGGAGCGTACACCGTAACTATTGCGAAAGCTGTCATAAATGCTATGATGCCGCGTACGTCTTAAACAGTGAAGGAATTCCGCGCTGTACCTGCGGCGGAGCGATTAAACCGGATGTAGTGCTGTATGAGGAAGGACTTGATAGTGATACGCTTTCAGAAGCGGTTTCCTGCATCAGTGCAGCGGATGTATTGATTGTCGGGGGAACTTCCCTCGCCGTATATCCGGCAGCGGGGTTGATTGATTATTACAGGGGGAATAAGCTGGTTTTAATCAATAAGACGGCGACTGCAAGAGATGGTATTGCAGACCTTGTCCTGCAGGGCAGTATTGGAGAAATCTTTTCGCAGGTAGACTGAAAGGGCTCGAAATGGATATACAGGTTGGAGACATTGTAAAACTTAAAAAGCAGCATCCCTGCGGCTCTCATGAATGGGAGGTTTTGCGGGTCGGAGCTGACTTTCGGCTGAAATGCACCGGCTGTGGTCATCAGATTATGATTCCGCGTAAACAATTGGAAAAAAGCGTAAGGGAAATTCGCAAAAACTCTTGAAAATACTGGATGTGTATGATATCATATCATTCTGTGATGTATTTTATTCCTTGCTCCTTTCCAGAAAAGGGGCCAGAGACCAAAAGGAGGTAACTAGCATGAACAAGTATGAATTAGCCGTTGTTGTCAGTGCTAAAGTCGAAGACGATGAAAGAGCTGCGATTGTAGACAAGTGCAAAGCGCTCATCGAAAGATTCGGTGGAACTGTTACAAACGTTGATGAATGGGGTAAGAAGAGACTTGCTTACGAAATTCAGAAAATGAAAGAAGCGTTCTACTATTTCATTCAGTTCGACGCTGAATCCACTGTTCCGGCGGAGATTGAATCCCGTGTTCGTATTATGGACAATGTGATCAGATATTTATGCGTTAGACAGGACGAGGCATAATAGAAAGTAGGGACTATATGAATAGAGTAATTCTTATGGGTAGATTGACGAGAGATCCGGAGGTTCGTTATTCTCAGGGCGAGAATTCGACGGCGATTGCCAGATATACGCTTGCCGTTGACCGTCGTTTCAATCGAAACGGAGATGAGAACAATGCTGATTTTATCGGCTGCGTCGCATTTGGACGACAGGCAGAATTCGCAGAGAAGTATCTGCGCAAGGGTGTCAAGATGCTTGTGACGGGACGTATCCAGACAGGCAGTTATACCAATAAGGATGGCGTCAGAGTCTATACGACCGATGTAGTGGTAGAGGATCAGGAGTTTGCAGAGAGCAAAAATGCAGGTTCTGGTCAGGAAGGCGGCTACAGAGCAGGAAACAGCAGACCGGAGCCAGCATCTGTGGGCGATGGATTTATGAATATTCCGGATGGAATTGATGAAGAGCTGCCTTTCAATTAACAGATCATTTTAACAGGAGGTAAGCATCATGGCTTTCAATAAAGCAGAGAAATCAGATGGACCGATGAAGCGCAGAGGCGGTATGCGCAGAAGAAAAAAAGTTTGCGTATTCTGCGGCAAAGATAATGTGATTGATTACAAAGATACCAATAAATTAAAAAGATATGTATCTGAAAGAGGAAAGATTCTTCCTCGCCGTATCACAGGAAACTGTGCAAAGCATCAGAGAGCGCTTACAGTAGCGATTAAGAGAGCAAGACATATTGCTTTAATGCCTTACGTTGCAGAATAAGGATACAGACAGACCAGTTGCCTTTACGGCGGCTGGTCTTTTTTATTTTATAGGAACTTCCTATAAAATAAAAGCGCTCCGCGTGGAGCGCACTGCGGCGGAAATGAATAGAGTCGTTAAAACGACCCGCCGCAGGCGGAGAATCCTGCAAGCAGGATTCTATTTTAAATAATAGGAACTTCCGACAGAAATTGACAAAACATCCTCATAATTGACAGGATAATATTATGGCATTTATCCATGAAAAATGTTATAATAAATCTTAAGTTATTTCTGAGAGAAAAGAACATATTTATGATAGACGGAATCGGACATTCGTGCCCGGAGGTATGGAATGAAAAGAAGAATTAAAATCAAGGGGCGGCTGCGGCTCTATCTGCAAAGCGGTCTGCTGCTTGGGATTCTGCTGGTATTTGTAAATCTTTGTATCTATCTGATGGATTATCATGCGGGCCTGCTTTTATCGGGCGCACTGCTGTTTTACTTTGCAGTGATGTTTACATTGATGTTTTACAATAAGCCAGTCATCATGAATGAGCTGATCAGCTTTGCTACGCAGTATGGGCAGATTCAGAAAAGACTTTTGCGGGAAATGGAAATTCCCTATGCACTGCTGGATGAAAGCGGAAAGGTTATCTGGACCAACAAGGCATTTGAGCATGTTACGCATAAGGAAAAGGGCTATCACAGATCCATTACGACGCTGTTTCCGGCGCTTACCAAAGACAAGCTTCCGGGAATAGAAGAAGAAACCGAGATGGATTTGGAATTTGAGGACTGTGAGTTTGCTGCAAAGATGAAGAAGATTTCGATGCGCGATATGGCGCTGAACAGTGAAATCTTTCAGGAACCGGAGTATAAAGGGTATCTGATTGCACTTTATCTGTATGATGAAACTGCATTAAAGATTGCATTGCGGGAAAATGATAACCAGTCGCTTGCAGTCGGCATGATTTACCTTGACAACTATGAGGAAGCGCTGGAAAGCGTTGAGGAAGTGCGCAGGTCTTTGCTGATTGCATTGATTGATAGGAAGATTAACAAATATATTGCAGCGCTGGACGGTATTACAAACAAGCGTGAAAAGGATAAATATCTTGTTATTCTGAGAAAGGAATCGGTGCTTTCATTAGAGGAAAGCAAGTTTGATTTGTTGGATGACGTCAAGACCGTTAATATTGGAAATGAAATGGCTGTAACGCTGAGTATCGGAATCGGTCTGGATGGATTAACGTATGCACAAAATTATGAGTTTTCCAGAACCGCGATTGACCTTGCACTTGGAAGGGGCGGCGATCAGGCGGTTGTCAAGACTTCAGACTCCATCACATATTTTGGCGGCAAGAGCCAGCAGGTTGAGAAGAATACCAGGGTAAAGGCAAGAGTAAAGGCACATGCGTTAAATGAGATTATCTCTTCCAAGGATAAGGTTCTGGTTATGGGACACCGGCTTGCTGATGTCGACAGTTTTGGCGCAGCCATTGGAATTTACCGTATTGCAAAGGCTTTGAACCGGAAAGCACATGTCGTAATCAATGAAGTAAGCACTTCGCTCAGACCGTTGCTGGATATGTTTATAGATAATCCTGAATATGAAGAGGACATGATTATAAACAATGCGCAGGCGATTGAGGCGGCAGAAAGCAATACCGTGCTTATCGTTGTGGATGTCAATAAGCCGAGCATAACAGAGTGCCCGGAGCTGCTGCGTTCCTGCAAGTCGATTGTTGTATTGGATCACCATAGACAGGGTGCTGAGACGATTGAAAATGCGACACTTTCCTATGTGGAGCCTTATGCGTCCTCAGCCTGTGAGATGGTAACAGAAATTCTTCAATATATCAAGGATGGAATCCGTCCAAGAAGTGAAGAAGCAGATTCGATGTATGCCGGTATTATTATCGATACCAATAATTTTACAACAAAGACAGGCGTGCGTACCTTTGAGGCAGCGGCATATCTGCGCCGTAATGGGGCGGATGTCACAAGAGTGCGTAAGCTCTTTCGGGAGGACGCGCTGGAATATAAGACAAAGGCAGATGCTGTACGGCAGGCAGAGATTTACAGGGGCTGTTACGCAATTTCGACCTGTTCCAGCAATGGCGTAAAGAGCCCGACCATTCTCGGCGCACAGGCGGCAAATGAGCTCTTAAATATCAAGGGAATCAAAGCCAGCTTTATTTTGACAGAATATCAGGGAAAGGTCTTTATCAGCGCTCGTTCCATAGACGAGGTAAATGTACAGGTTATCATGGAACGGATGGGCGGCGGCGGTCACATGAATATAGCGGGAGCGCAGATGGAGGATGTATCGCTTGAGGAGGCGGTAGCTGCAATGAAAAAAACACTGGATACAATGATAGAAGAGGGTGACTTAACATGAAAGTGATATTATTAGCGGATGTAAAAACACTGGGAAAAAAAGGTGAGGTTGTAGATGTAAGCGACGGCTATGCAAGAAATTTCATTTTGCCGAAAAAGCTTGGGGTAGAGGCAAGCAGCCAGAATATGAATGACTTAAAGCTTCAGAAGGCAAATGAAGTTAAGGTTGCGAAGGAACAGCTTGCAGCAGCACAGGCATTTGCAAAGGAGTTGGAAACCAAGGAAGTTGTCGTAACCATGAAAGGCGGCGAGGGCGGAAAGGTATTTGGCTCGGTATCTACAAAGGAAATCGCGCAGGCTGCAAAAGAGCAGTGCAGCATGGAAATTGACAAAAAGAAAATTCAGCTTGCAGAGCCGATTAAGAGCTTTGGCGTTTATGAGGTAAAGGTAAAGCTTCATCCACAGGTTGTCGGAACCCTGAAGGTAAAGGTACGGGAAGAAAAATAAGTGTGGACTGACGCCGAAGGGGATAAGAAATGGCAGCAATGGACGAAGCATTGTTAAAAAGGGTACTGCCGCACAGCATAGAAGCGGAGCAGTCAGTTATCGGTTCTATGATTATGGACCGTGAGGCGATTGTGGTAGCCGCCGGAATCCTTCACAGTGAGGATTTTTATGGAAAACAGTACGGCATTGTATTCGAAGCAATGGTGGAATTGAATGATGAGGGCAAACCGGTTGACCTGATTACCCTTCAGGACAGGCTGAAAGAAAAGGATGTGCCGCCGGAAGTAAGCAGTCTGGAGTTTGTAAGAGATTTGATAACTGCGGTACCAACCTCTGCAAACATAAAGTATTATGCCAATATTGTGGCGGAGAAGGCGATTTTAAGACGTTTAATCCGCATCAACGAGGAAATCGCCAATACCTGTTATGTTGGCAAGGAAAGCCTGGAAACGATTCTTGAGGACACTGAAAAAAAGGTCTTTGATCTGGTGCAGCGTAAAGGCAGCAATGAGTATGTTCCGATTCGGGAAGTCGTCATGAATGCCATGAACCGAATTGAGATTGCATCCAAGAATAAGGGTGTGGTAACAGGAATTCCAACAGGCTTTATAGATTTGGATTATCGGACGGCGGGCATGCAGCCCTCGGATTTGATTTTGGTGGCGGCAAGACCTTCTATGGGTAAAACAGCGTTCGTGCTGAATATTGCGCAGTATGTTGCCTTTAAGCAGAATAAGACAGCAGCAATCTTCAGTCTGGAAATGTCAAAGGAACAGCTTGTAAACCGTCTTTTTTCGCTGGAATCCAAGGTAGACTCCCAGCATATCCGAACAGGAAATTTAAGCGATGCAGAGTGGGAAAAACTGATTGAAAGCGCTGGTATTATTGGAAAATCCAATCTGATTATAGATGATACGCCGGGTATCAGTATTTCGGAGCTTCGCTCCAAATGCAGAAAATATAAGCTGGAACATAATCTGGAGCTGGTTATTATCGACTATTTACAGCTCATGTCAGGCAGCGGTGGTGGCCGCAGCGACTCCAGACAGCAGGAGATTTCGGATATTTCCCGTTCCTTAAAAGCACTGGCAAGAGAATTGAGCGTTCCGGTCATTGCCCTGTCGCAGCTTAGCCGAGCGGTAGAGCAGCGTCCGGATCATAGACCGATGCTTTCCGACTTACGTGAGTCGGGTGCAATCGAGCAGGATGCCGATGTCGTGATGTTCATCTACCGGGATGACTACTATAATAAAGACACCGATATGAAAGGCGTGGCGGAAATTATCATTGCCAAGCAGAGAAATGGTCCGATAGGAACTGTCAATCTGGCGTGGTTGCCAGATTTTACCAAATTTGCCAATATTCAAAAATAACAATAAAATATACTTCATACAAAAGAGGACAAGCCAGGGGGCAGTCCTCTTTTTGTATGCAAAAAAGGAGGAAAAATGTATGGAACAGAAAACAGAATTAAAGAATCAGGGAAAGCCGGCAGGTAAGCCGCAGGCAACTGTCAAAAAGGCAGAGAGCGGAAAACAGAAAATTTACTATATTTCTGATGCGGCAAAGCAGGTTTGTGTGGAAAGCCATGTACTGCGGTACTGGGAGGAGGAACTTGAGCTTCCGGTAAAGCGTAATAAGCTGGGGCATCGCTATTATACGCTTGAGGATGTAAACCGCTTAAGACGGATTAAACAGATGAAGGAGGATGGCTTTCAGTTAAAGGCAATCCGTCGTGCCTTAAAACAGGATGAGGAGAGCACTGAGGGGCAGTCCCTGCCAATAGAGATAGCGGCAGTTTCAGAGAATGGTGTAATGACGCGCACTGCATTTTCTGATAAGGAGGCGAAAAGCTATCGGTTACAGCTTCTTTTAAAGAATCTTATGATAGAGGCAATTAAGGAAGGAAACAGTGACTTTTGCGAGGAAATAAAAGAGAGTATTTTAAAGGAGCTTGATTATCAGTTCCGGGCGCAGGAGGAGAGAGAGGAACAGAAAGAAAACGAAAGAATCCGCAGGGAAGAGGAGCACTATAAAAAGATTGATGAAATGCTGCGTGAAAGAGCAGAAAAGAAGGAGAAAAGAAAAAAGCGCTCATTTTTCTGAGCGCTTTTTTGTCCTTATTTATGATATGAGGATTACTCTTCAGAAATGGAGCCTGTCGGGCAAGCGCCTGCGCAGGAACCGCAGCTAATACATTTATCAGCATCAATCTGGAACTGAGAATCTCCCATGCTGATAGCGCCTACAGGACACTGTCCTTCACAAGCACCACAGCTTACACAGCCATCGCTAATTACAAATGCCATATCTTTGTCCTCCTTGTAGTTTAGGTTTTATTGATATTTTATTATCAATACACAAGTTTATTTTAATACAAATATATGATGAATACAAGCATAAAATACTGGGAATTAGGATTTTGCATCGTCTGCACGGCGTGCTCTGATACCATCCAAAATAACCTGTTTTTTCTCAATCAGCTTGTCCTTGTCCATCGGTTCAACGCCTTCAAGGCGATAGGGGATACCAAGCTTTTCGTATTTTACCTTGCCCATCGTATGGTAAGGCAGTGCGTCTAACGCCCGCAGAGTCTTTAATCCGCCGATAAAATAGCCAAGCTTATATAAATATTTGTCATCATCGGTAATGCCGGGAACGATAACGTGACGAATCCATATATCGATTCCTTTCTCAGCAAGGTATTCTGCGAAAGCAAGAATCTTATCATTGGGCTGTGAGGTTAACTCTTTGTGCTTTTCCGGATCAATATGCTTGATGTCAAGCATAACAAGGTCGGTTTTAGCAAGCACCTGATCTAATTTTTCCATCCAGACCTTATTTGCAGGATTGAATGCAATACCGGAAGTGTCGATACAGGTGTTGATTTCCTTTTCCTTTGCCAGTGTGAAAAGCTCCAGCAGGAAGTCAATCTGCATCAGAGGTTCACCACCGGTTACAGTAATGCCGCCGCCTTTATAAAAGCTCTTATTGCGCTCGTACTGTTCGATAATATAGGAAGCCTCCATTACTGTGCCGCCATTCATTTCCCAAGTATCAGGATTGTGGCAATAGGCGCAGCGCATAGGGCAGCCCTGAACAAAAACAACATAGCGGACGCCGGGCCCGTCAACGGTACCAAAGGATTCCAGAGAGTGTATTCTACCGCTCATTATATTTCACTACCTCCATAAATTGATGAAATCGGTTGCTGCCAAACAAAAACCCCCGAAAATATTCCGGGGGTTTGCTGTTTCTTTTGTATCTGAGCAGTAAGATTAGATTTTCTCGTGGAAAGTACGGGAAATAACGTCTGCCTGCTGTTCCGGAGTTAATTTGATGAAGTTAACTGCATAACCGGAAACACGGATTGTTAACTGAGGATAATTCTCAGGATGCTTCTGAGCATCAATTAAAGTGTCTCTGTTTAATACGTTAACGTTCAGATGATGTCCGCCTTTTACTGCGTAACCATCTAATAAAGATACGAGGTTATCAACCTGAGCTGCATTTGCTGCCATAATAAATTCCTCCTTAAAGATTTAAGTTACTGATAGTCGTCAAGACCCTGCTGCAGGGTAGGCACGCTGCAGGCAAGCGGGGTTCTGGAGCAGTCCGTACATCCCATAGTCTGGACGTTAGTTGCTTCGTTCAAGGAAAGGTCAGTGTCAACATTGACATGTCCTACTCCCATTGCCATGCCGGAATCCAGCATTTTTACGAGTTCTTCTATTTTTTTATCGTCCATAGCCTGTGCCTCCCTGTCAAAAAGAGCCGTTTACTTATTTGTTAAGATCGATTTCGATGTCGCCGGAGAATACCTGATCCTCTTTACCAAGTGCGCCAGGAATAATGGTAAAGGTATTGGAGATACCATCCTGAGCATCCTTAAACGGAAGCTTGGAAACAGAAGACAGGGATGCGACAGCACCATGTGTGTCACGTCCGTGCATCGGGTTAGCACCAGGAGCGAAAGGCTGTCCCTTCTTACGTCCATCAGGTGTGTTACCTGTTGCCTTACCATAGGTTACGTTAGAAGTAATGGTAAGGATGGATGTTGTCGGGATACCATTTCTGTAGGTATGATGTCTTCTTACTGCGGTCATGAATCTATGAACGATGTGCTGAGCGATCAGGTCTACACGGTCATCATCATTACCATATTTCGGGAAGTCACCGGTTGTCTTGAAGTCAACGATGATGCCGTCCTCGTCACGGATAACTTCTACCTTTGCATACTTGATAGCGGAGAGAGAGTCAGCAACGATAGAAAGACCAGCAACACCAGTTGCGAAGTAACGCTTAACGTCTCTGTCATGAAGAGCCATCTCTGCTCTCTCATAGCAGTATTTGTCGTGCATGTAGTGGATAATGTTCAGAGTATTTACATATACATCTGCCTGCCATTCCATCATATCCATGAATTTAGCAAGAACATCATCATAATCAAGAACGTCGCCTTCAACAGGACGATACTTCGGTCCAACCTGTTTCTTGGTAACTTCGTCGATACCACCATTTAAAGCGTACAGCAGGCACTTTGCAAGGTTTGCACGAGCGCCGAAGAACTGCATCTCTTTACCAATAACCATAGAGGATACGCAGCAAGCGATACCATAGTCATCACCATGAGTAACTCTCATCAAGTCATCGTTCTCATACTGGATGGAAGATGTTGTGATGGAAATCTTAGCGCAGTATTTCTTCCATGCTTCAGGAAGTCTTGTAGACCAGAGAACTGTCAGGTTCGGCTCCGGAGCTGCACCGAGGCTCTCCAGTGTATGCAGATAACGGAAGCTCATCTTTGTTACCATGTGACGTCCGTCAACGCCTACACCACCAAGAGACTCAGTTACCCATACCGGGTCGCCTGCGAAAATCTGGTTGTATTCAGGTGTACGAGCGAACTTAACGCAACGAAGCTTCATGATGAAGTGATCTACGAATTCCTGAATCTCTTCCTCTGTGAAAGTTCCGTTCTTTAAGTCTCTCTGTGCATAGCAGTCAAGGAATGTAGAAGTACGTCCAAGAGACATTGCAGCACCGTTCTGCTCTTTTACGGAGCAAAGGTATCCGAAGTATGTCCACTGGATTGCTTCCTGAACGTTCTGTGCCGGCTTGGAAATATCAAAGCCATAAGAAGCAGCCATTTCCTTCATCATCTTTAATGCTGTAATCTGCTCGGAAATTTCTTCACGAAGACGGATTACATCGTCTGTCATAACACGTCCGGTAGAATCCTTCTGTGCCTGCTTGTCTTCGATCAGGTAGTCAATACCATACAGAGCAACACGTCTGTAGTCGCCGATGATACGTCCACGTCCGTAAGCATCCGGAAGACCTGTGATGATGTGAGATGTACGGCAAGCTCTCATTTCCTGATTGTAAGCATCGAAGCAGCCTGCATTGTGTGTTTTTCTATGTGTGGAGAAGAACTCACTGATTTCAGGGTCTACTTCATAGCCGTTGTCAGCGCAAGCTTTCTCTGCCATTCTGATACCGCCGTAAGGCTGAAGAGAACGTTTGAAAGGCTTGTCGGTCTGGAAACCAACGATTTTTTCTTTGCTCTTATCAAGATATCCAGGACCATGAGAGGTAATTGTGGAAACTACCTTTGTGTCCATATCAAGAACGCCGCCTGCTTCACGCTCTTTTTTCTGTAAATCAAGTACCTGTGCCCACAGATCTTTTGTTGCCTGTGTAGGGCCGGCTAAAAAGGACTCATCTCCATCATAGGGAGTGTAGTTCTTCTGGATGAAGTCACGTACGTTGACTTCAGAATCCCATTTTCCGCCTACAAAATCTTTCCATTCTGGTCTCATTTTGAAATAGCCTCCTATCAAATTTTAGATGAAACTAATGTTAATCCTGTGACAATATTATAAGTGCTAAAGCATGAAAACGTCAAGGACAGGCATGTATTTTTTTGTATACAAGCTTATAAAAAATATGAAAACTTTCTAAAAATTTGTGAAAATCGTGGATAACTTGCGAATAGATGGTTAAAGTATTATAATGAAAAGGCAGTTTTGGAAAATATGCACAGGAGGTAGAAAAAATGGCAGGAATCACAAAAGACATGACAATAGGTGAAATCCTTCAGACAAAACCTGAAGTTGCGCCGGTGCTGATGGCGGCTGGCATGCACTGTCTGGGATGTCCTTCCGCACAGGGAGAGACCCTAGAGGAAGCGGCTATGGTACATGGTATGGATATTGATGGACTTATGAAGCAGATTGAAGCGCTTGGCTAAGTGCGGGAGAAAAAATAGAAAAGCAGCGTCCGAAGGGATGCTGCTTTTTTATATGAAATAAGATATGCAACTCGCGGAGCTGAATTTTGCCTTGCAGACACCGCTCATGCGCAGAGAGTTTGCGCGCAAACTCTTAAACTAGAAATTAAATTTCTGAAAGCGCCTGCAGCGCATTTTCTTCAATAAAGAGCTCACAATGCTCGTTTAAGTAAGCTGCAGCTGCCAAAGAGGACTTTTCCAGTCTGCCATACTCGGAGATAACGTTGCAGATTTTATTGAATTCCTCCGGCGTATGTGAGCTCTTGGAAAGAACGAGCGCGTAGGTCTGCGTATTCTGATTGCGATAGAGCGAATTGCTGCCGTTATAGTAATCCCGCAGAATATGGGCAAGACGCAGCAGTTCATTCAAATGACGGAAGGAGAATACTCTCGTTAAGTCGGTATCGACAAGCGCTGAAATGTCATCCTCGTCGTCTGCCAGGGCAGAAAGAGAAGCAGCTTCGCTGGATTTACCTGATATTTCACTGATCTTTCCTTCGTGAATACGTTTAAACAGGTCAAGAACATCGTCTGCTCCTGCGCTGTAGCTGTCGGTATCATCTGCACTGTCATCATCCTCGCCATCGTGAACAGAAGGCGCAAATTTTGAAAACCGGGTATCTAATTCTTCAGGATCTTCGACCTTTGTAATAATCAGGACGATACATTCGGAGTTTAACGGGATTGCTTCTATCATAAGCGGAATATTATCCGCTTCAAAACCACATTCAAAAGAAGCCTGCTGCATCATATCACGAAACAGGGACTTTGCTTTTTCTGTACCATAAGCAAGCTCACTGATTTTTAATTCACGGTCAGCCAGGTCTGCTTTTGTCAGAGTACAGCGGATTTGATGGTCATTCACTTTTTCAATTTTCATAGGATCACTTCCTTATCTGACTATCATTATAAAGATGATAAAAAATCGAAATATTATAGTGAAAAAGCAACTTTAACGGTAATGTGAAAAGCCGCTTTGTTGTTACAAGTATATTATACTCATTGATTAGGCAAGTCAATAGCAGTATTTTACAGAATCCTTAAATTTTCATAAATTTACCAAAGCTCTTGTACAAATAGAAGGGATACGATATAATAATAAACAGAGATGCTTTCAGACAATCTGTATCTGAAAGGAGGCAGTAGCATTTTTGCCGCAGGGGTATGATGAATGCCCGTCTATTTCTTCTATATATATTATATCTATTATCTACACAGTTATGAAGCACAATATGAAATAAAGTGTTTCATCAAAGAGCTTCCGCGACTGCGGGAGAGTCTTATAAGCCCAGTGCAACTGCGGGGCATCAGAAATTTCCACCGAGATTCAACATTATAATTCAAAGCTTTAAGATTGTTTTACCACCTGTCTGGGTAGTATTTCAATTATTTTATGCGCGCATACACGTCTGTGCATCTCGTTTCAGATTATTTTATACCATTTTTACCAGAAAATGAAAGAAGATTCGTAGGAATAAAATATATCACAGAGTTTCTTTCCTGTCTCCGAATCTTCTAATTAAAAACAGAGAGGAGGAGATTTAGATTGCTGCAGGAAGAAAGGCTGCAGGATATGCGAAAGCAGCTTGAAGAAATTGCAAAAGATGGTACAGACCTGTATCTGGACGGCAGGCGTGTGTCTGCGGCAGAACTGGCATGGACCTGCTGCGTAAATGAGGATGCGGTTTACATGCCTGACTATGTACACGATGAAGACGGCAGACTGACGCAGCTAAGGTATGACAGAATTAAATTAGGATAATAAAAAAGAAAAGAGTTTGCATGCAAGCTCGCAGGCGCTGTAAAGAAAAGGAAACAGAAAAAGGGAACCTTTATGCCGACAAAATACTGCGCCTGCAAACTACAAAAAACGTCAAAAGGTAATGACGGTAGAAAAATAGTCTGTTATAATGGGGACGATTGGAAAGGAGCGGAACAGATGAAAAAGATAATTCCGGCATTGGTTGCAATCGTCCTCATATTTGTGATAGTTGCAGCAAGTTTGGGAGTCAAAATAAAAGAAAAATATTCTTATTCAAAGGAAAAGGCGGATTTGGAGGCGTACTTTGACCTTCAGGAGCCGGATGAAGTGGCAATTATATTGCAGGATGAATTACTGCCGGAGAAGGCGCTTTTGCTGGACGGCTGTTATTATTTTTCAATTGATACCGTGCATCAGTATCTGAATGAGCGCTTTTATGAGGATAAGTTGGAAGGGCTGCTCTTATATACGACGCCGGATGATATAATCAGTACGCAGATTGGAAGCGCAGTGTATACACAGGCGGGTGCGCCGCAGGATGCGGGCTATCTGGTATCCAGGTATGAAGGGGATACGCTTTATATTGCGGCAGATTATGTGAAAAACTTCACAAACTTTTCTTACGAACCCTTTACAGAACCAAATCGCATGCAGGTTTATACCAACTGGCAGGAGCAGACGGCTGCTACGCTTAGCAAGCATACGCAGATACGGTATCAGGGCGGAATCAAGAGCGATATTCTGGAGGAAATCGATGCTGGCAGGGAAGTCGTTGTTCTGGAAGAGATGGATACCTGGGCAAAGGTAAAGGCAGATGCTTATATCGGTTATGTGGAGAAGAAATTTTTAAAGGATATTCATACCAGGGAGCCTGAGCCGGTCACAGACTATGAGGAACCGGTCTATACCAGCATCCAGAAGGATTATACAATCTGCATGGGCTGGCATCAGGTTATGAATCAGGCGGGAAATGCAACCTTTGATGAGGTGACGGCGGCGACCCAGGGGCTCAATACCATTTCTCCGACATGGTTTTCTTTAAGTGACAATGAAGGCAACTTTACAAGCATTGCGTCCACGGACTATGTGGCAAAGGCACATCAGAAGGGGCTGGAGGTCTGGGGACTGGTTGATAACTTCAGTGACGAGGTAGATACCTATAGTGTGCTGTCTTCGACAACGAAGCGGACGCATCTGATAGAAGGACTGGTGCAGGCAGCGGCAGCCTGCGGCATGGACGGCATCAACATTGATTTTGAGCAGTTAAGTGAAAAAACGGGAGAGCATTTTGTTCAGTTTCTGCGGGAACTTTCGATTCCCTGCAGGGCAAACGGCATCGTACTTTCGGTAGACAATTATGTACCGATTGGAAATACAGCGCATTATGGCAGACGGCAGCAGGGCGAAGTAGTAGACTATGTCATAATTATGGGATATGATGAGCACTGGTCCGGAAGCGAAGAAGCCGGAAGCGTTGCATCTATTGATTTTGTAGAGACCGGAATTCAGAAAACGGTAGAAGAAGTACCGGCGGAAAAGGTAATCAACGCAATTCCCTTTTATACAAGAGTATGGAAGACCGAAGGTGGCAGCGTGACGAGCGATGCAGTCGGAATGGAATCTGCGGAGAATTTCCTTGCAAATCATGGCGTGCAGGCGGTATGGGATGAGACGACCTGCCAGAATTATGCAGAATTTGAAGAAAACGGCATTCTTTATCAGGTATGGCTGGAGGATGAGCAGTCGATACAGGTAAAACTGAATGTTATGACAAATTACAATATTGCAGGTGTGAGCGCATGGAAGCTGGGCTTTGAGCGGCCTGCTATCTGGAATGTCATAGACGGTTACTTACACGGGTAGGATAAAATGAGAAAAGAAATCATAATAGGTGCATTTGTCAGGTCGCTGCCGATTCTGTGCAGTTATCTGTTTGTTGGCATGGCTTATGGAATTATGATGGAAACATCGGGGTTTGCGTGGTATTACGCATTGCTCATTAGCTGTATTGTCTATACGGGCGCATATCAGTTTGTGCTGATTATATTTCTTTGCAGCGGCGTTTCTTTTCTGACAGCAGCGCTTACAGCATTTTTGATGAACAGCCGCCAGAGCTTTTACAGTCTGACCTTTCTGGAGGATTTCAAGCGGATGGGACAAAAAAAGCTGCTGATAATTCATACCCTTACGGATGAAACTTTTGCGGTAAACTGTACGCTTGCGATGCCACAGAAGGATAAAGAGGATACGATGTTTCTGATTGCGCTGTTCAGCTGGGGCTACTGGATGTGCGGAACACTGCTCGGCAGTGTTGCTGGCAGTTGCTGTTGTGGCTCTTACCTATAAGTGGAAGCACAGTACGCTGCTTGGTATTGTACTGGGAACCGGCTGCTATATGCTGCTGCTTCATTTTTTGTAATAATACTACTTTTCTCTGCTTTCTTTTCATAAATTAGTAAAAATCCCAAAATGGTGGAATTTCATAACATGCGGAAGGAAACATATAAGAGGACGCAGACAGCCGCCCTTTATCTGACTATGGGGCTTATGCTTGTGGGTACGGTCTTTCTGACAGTAAAGGGTACGGTCTCTTTCGTTGACAGCAGCAATGTGCAGAAGGCAGAGCGCTGTATCGTGATAGACGCAGGGCACGGAGGAGATGACCCGGGCAAGATTGGTATTAACGGTGCGCTGGAAAAGGATTTGAATCTGGAAATCGCAAGAAAAGTTGAAAGTCTGCTTCGGCTGGAGGGAATAGAGACAGTGCTGACTCGTACAGGAAGCGAAGGGTTGTATGATGCAGGGGCAGAGAATAAAAAGGTGCAGGATATGAAGCGCCGCATTGAAAAGATAGAGGAAGCGTCGCCCATGCTTGCGGTCAGTATTCATCAAAACAGCTATCCTGAAGAATATGTGAAGGGCGCGCAGGTATTCTATTATAAAGACAGTAAGGAAAGTGAGAATGCCGCAAAGGTCATGCAGGAGAGCCTGAAACAGAGGCTTGATCCGCAAAATCACAGGGAGGCGAAAGCAAATGCAAGCTATTTTCTGCTCAAAAAGACCTCTTCTCCCATTATTATTGTAGAGTGTGGCTTCCTCTCCAACCAGGAGGAGGCAAAAAAACTGTCCGACCCAGCCTATCAGGAGCAGGTTGCATGGGCTGTGTTTATGGGAATCATGCAGACCGTCAATCAAATGGAATGAACGAAAATTCCCTTTTTTCTAAAGAAAGAGTATGATATAATGAGCGCAAAAGAAAAACAAGCGGCTGCGTAAGCAGACATTTGTTTTTCTGCGCTCATTAACGAACGAATATCCTGCGAAGCAGGATGGAGAGCGCGAAGCGCGGATTCGTGCGTGCTGTGTGGCTTAGTGAAAACACGATAAAGCGTATATCATAAATCGAAGATTTATGGCATAACAAGCGGCTGCGTAAGCAGACATTTGATATGTGCTATACTTATAAACCAGAGGTAAATTCAAATGATACAGACAAAGGTAGCAGTGGTGTCGGAATCACAGATAGATGCAGGGATTATAAAGCAGGCGGGCGATATTTTGCAGGCGGGCGGTCTGGTGGCATTTCCGACGGAGACGGTTTACGGTCTTGGCGGAGATGCGCTGCAAAAGGAGTCCTCACGCAAGATATATGCTGCCAAAGGACGTCCCTCCGACAATCCGCTGATTGTGCATATCTGCCGATGGGAGGACATTGCATTGATTGTGCAGGAAATTCCAGAGGCAGCAAAAAAGCTGGCACAGGCCTTCTGGCCGGGACCGCTGACGATGATTTTGAAAAAATCAGCTGCAGTTCCGCTTGAAACGACGGGCGGACTTGAAACGGTTGCAATCCGGATGCCGGAAAATAAGATTGCGCTTGCGCTGATTGCGGCAGCAGGCGGGTATATTGCAGCACCTAGCGCCAATACTTCTGGAAAACCTAGCCCTACCTGTGCGGCGCATGTAAAAGAAGACTTGGATGGAAAGATTGATATGATTCTGGATGGTGGAAGCGTTGGAATCGGTCTGGAATCTACGATTGTAGATTTGACGGACTCTGCGCCTACCATATTAAGACCGGGATATATTACGAAGAAAATGCTGGAAGAAGCACTTTCGGCACCCGTTGAAACAGATAGAACCATTCTGGATGCAAATGCAAAGCAGGCTCCAAAGGCGCCGGGAATGAAATATCGGCATTATGCACCGAAGGGCGAGCTGACAATTGTGGATGGCGAGCTGCAGGCGGTAACAGAAAAGATTCGTGCGCTTGCAGAAGAAATGCACAGACAGGGAAAAAGAGTCGGTATTATCTGTACGGATGAGACGAAAGGGCAGTATGAGGCAGACTGCATCGAAAGCGTTGGCGCAAGATGTGATGAGGAAGCCATTGCAAGGCATCTGTATGCGATTTTAAGACAGTTTGATTCGCAGAACATAGAATGTATTTATTCAGAAGCATTTTCCGATAAGGGAATAGGACAGGCCATCATGAACCGGCTGCTGAAGGCGGCTGGCCACCATGTGCTGCACGTATAAAAACAGGAGGAAAGAAAAATGATAGCATTGGGAAGCGACCACGGCGGATATGATTTAAAGCAGGAAATTAAAAAATATCTGGAGGAGGCAGGCTATGAGTACCGGGATTTCGGATGCGAGACAAAGGCATCCTGCGATTACCCGGTATATGGACGGGCTGCGGCAAAGGCAGTGGCAGACGGAACCTGCGACAGAGGCATTTTAATCTGTACAACTGGCATTGGTATTTCCATTACGGCAAATAAAGTACCGGGAATCCGCTGCGCACTGTGCGGAGACGTTACGTCTGCAAGACTGACAAGACTTCATAATAATGCCAATATGCTTGCGCTTGGAGCAGGGATTGTCGGCACGCAGCTTGCGCTTGATATTGTAAAAATGTTTCTGGAAACAGAATTTTCAGGGGAAGAGAGACACCAGAGAAGAATCAACCTGATAGAAGCAGAATAGCTGTGTAAAAATTCTACAAACAGGAGGAAAAAAGATGGCAAAGGTTGTAATCATGGATCATCCGTTGATTCAGCATAAGATTGGCTATATCAGAAGGAAAGAGACAGGAACCAAAGATTTCAGGCAGACAATCAGTGAGATTGCAATGCTTATCTGCTACGAGGCGACCCGGGATTTGCAGCTTTCAGAGGTGGAAATTGAAACACCTATCTGCAAGGCATCTGTAAAAGAGCTGAAGGGAAAGAAAATGGCAATTGTGCCGATCCTGCGGGCAGGACTTGGCATGGTAGACGGCGTGTTGAACCTGATTCCGGCGGCAAAGGTCGGACACATCGGTTTATACAGAGACCCGCAGACCTTAAAGCCGGTAGAATATTACTGTAAGCTGCCTGCAGACTGTGCAGAGAGAGAGGTCTTTGTAGTAGACCCGATGCTTGCGACAGGGGGCTCTTCTGTAGCGGCAATCCAGATGCTGAAGGACAAGGGCTGCCGTAAAATTCATTTTATGTGCATCATTGCCGCGCCGGAAGGCATCCGCAAGATGCAGGAGGAGCATCCGGATGTGGACATGTATGTTGGTGCGCTGGATGAACGGCTGAACGACCACGGCTATATTGTGCCGGGACTTGGGGATGCAGGAGATAGGATTTTTGGCACAAAGTAATCGGGGGATACAATGAAAAGAAACAATTATATTTCCTGGGATGAATATTTTATGGGAATTTCCAAGCTGTCGGGGATGCGCTCCAAGGACCCGCATACACAGGTTGGCGCATGTATCGTGAGTGAGGACAATAAGATTCTTTCTATGGGCTACAATGGATTTCCAATAGGCTGCTCGGATGATGAGTTCCCCTGGGAACGGGAAGGCGGCATGTTGGATACGAAATATGCGTTTGTGACCCATAGTGAGTTAAATGCAATTTTAAATTACAGGGGCGGTTCATTGGTTGGCGCAAAGCTGTATGTATCCCTGTTTCCCTGTAATGAGTGTGCCAAAGCAATCATTCAGGCGGGCATTAAAACCATAGTATATGAATGTGATAAGTATGCCGATACGCCGTCTACGAGGGCGTCCAAGAGGATGCTGGATGCAGCAGGCGTGCGATATTATCAGTATCAGGGAACGGGGCGGAAAATAGAGCTTACGCTGTAGAAACAAGGCCTGCGGTTTCTGAAAAGGAAACAGATTTGGAATGGGAAAGAGGATAAAGGACGTCCGCAGAGGATTTGTAGCGGCAGCAGCCGTTATGATTCTGACTGCCAGCGTTTCGGGAACGGTTTACGCGACTACGACGCAGGAAAAACTGGATAAGGCAAAAGAGGAAAAAAAGCAGACGGAGAATGCGCTTGCACAGACGAAGGAAAACATTCAGGGGATGCAGGGCGCCAAAAACTCTCTTCAGGGACAGCTTGTGATTCTGAACGATAATCTTGAAGAGGTCAGCCAGAATTTAAGTGAGCTGGAGGGCGATATTGCGGATAAGGAGCAGGAAATTTCTGATACCGAGGAGGCACTTGCCAAAGCCGAAGAAACGGTTGCATGGCAGTATGAGTGCATGAAAAAGCGCATTAAGTTCATTTATGAGAGAAGCGATGCTGCATATATGGAAATGCTTTTTTCGTCGGGTGGCTTTGGCGATTTTCTGAACAAGAGCCAGTATATCGAACAGATTTCGGAATACGACCACAGGATGTTGGAGGAGTATCGGGAAACACAGAAGCAGATTGAGGAAACGAAGGCAAAGCTTTTGCAGCAGAAGGAAGAATTGGATGAGCTGCATGAGGAAACTGTTGCAGAACAGGGAAAAGTCGCCGGCATGGTAAAGAACACAGCGAATAATATTGCCGGGTATGCGGACCAGATTTCTCAGGCTGAAGGTGTTGCCCTGGCTTACGAGGCACAGGTTAAGCAGCAGGAGGCAAATATCGCGGCATTACAGAAGCAGCTTGCAGAGGAACAGGCGATGTCACGTCTGGCTGCAAAATCAACATGGCGGGATATTTCTGAGGTAAGCTTTGCAGAGGGGGACCGGGAGCTGCTGGCGCAGCTCATCTATTGTGAGGCTGGTGGCGAACCATATGCCGGAAAGCTTGCAGTAGGCTCAGTCGTTATCAACAGAGTGCTCAGTTCGGTTTACCCGGATACGGTTGTGGGCGTTATTTATCAAAATAAACAGTTTTCTCCGGTTGGAAGCGGCAGACTTGCGCTTGCGCTTGCAGAGGGCAGGGCGACGCCGGCATGCTATCAGGCGGCGGATGAGGCGATGAGCGGCGCAACTAACGTCGGAAACTGTGTCTACTTCAGAACACCAATTCCGGGATTGACAGGAATCTCTATCGGAGGACATATTTTTTATTAAAGCAAGAAAAAGGGCAGCGTATTCTGTACGCTACCCTTTTATTTTATTCATAAGCTTCAATAAATGCTGTCAACTCGCCAAGCCTTCCTGCATAGATAAGTGATAAGAGGGTATTGCAGGAGAGCAGAGCTGATTTTAACTGAGAAAATGGAAGAGAGCCGTTCTCAGCGGCGCGTGCCAGTTCGTCGAGGTCTACGACCTTAACAAAGCCGTCTGGATAGATGATTACGTCGGCAAGTAAGTCGGTAACGACCAGTTTATGTTCAGAAGCGGTATATTCATGGGAAATAATGTCACAATAATAATAGAGAAGAGAGGAATCTGCCCGATAGAATTTGCTGACCTTGTAGCCTTCCTTCAGAAAATAGCAGGAATAACCGTGATGAAGGTCTTTTTTGGGGCGCAGGGCATGCCATCTGGTAACAATGCGCTCATTGTCCCAGGAGAGGATTTCATCATCCTTTAATAAAATACATTCATTGGGAATGATTCGTTTCCGGTAAAGAAGTGGATAGTCCATGGCATCCTCCCGTAAAAAGCGATGTAATATAGATAAAATAATGTTACCTTTGAGGGGCGGAAAAGTCAATGTATTTTTCCAGCATTACAAGAAGAATTTGAGAGGATTAAAACAAATTTCCAAATCGTGCTTTTCTGTCGGTTTTGCTTTACAGAAAAGAAATATTTGGATATAATTTATAGCATGGGTAATCACTTTTAGACAAAAATGAAAGAGAAGGCAGAGGGTGAGATGTGAAATACAAAAGGACAGTATATCAGGCTCTTGCGATGATCAGTCAGTTTGGCATTAACATGCTCGTCCCCATTTTTTTATGTTCATTTTTGGGGAATTTTCTCGACCAGAAGCTTGGCACTTCTTTTCTGGTAGTTCTGTTTTTCTTCATCGGAGCACTTGCGGGCTTCCGCAATGTTTATCGGATGGCAAAAAGAATTTATGGTGAAAAAGAAAGAGGGTTGTCCTATGGAAGAAAACGTAGTAAAAAAGGGAAAAATCAATGAAACCGTTGAAGAACTGTTGATTGGCATTCTGTTTTCCGGAGCGGTATTTCAGGCAGCTTTTGTCTGGCTGGCAAAGGATAAGGTTTCTTACAGCATAGGGCTGTGGATTGGCGTTCTGACAGCTGCTTTTCTTGCGTGGCATATCTGGAAATCCCTTGATGCTGCACTTGTGCAGGAGGAGGGCGCGGCACAGAAGCTGATGCGCACAAAAGCCCTGCTTCGGTACGGACTTGTAATCGGGGTGCTCGGAGTGCTGATGTGTACTAGGGCAGCGAATCCCCTTGCTGCGTTTCTTGGCATTATGACTTTGAAGGCAGGCGCGTATTTACAACCGCTTACACATAAAATAAAGTTGAAACTAAGGAGGTGAATCTATGGGACGAGGAATCCTGTTATCCCAGGGTGCAGAAGTGGATTTTATGATTCACGGCGTATTTTCCTACCATTTGTTTGGACAGGAATTTTGGATAACGACGACACACATTTGCCTGCTTATTGTGATGCTTGTCATTATAGGGTTTTGCATTGCGGCAAATCGTGCTGTCAAGCACGCATCTGAGGTGCCGGAGGGCTTCCAGAATGTAGCGGAGATTCTGGTTGAAAAACTGGATGGCATGATAGAGGCAGTCATGGGAAAAAATGCTGCGGCCTTTGCAAACTATATCGGAACGCTTTTTATCTTTATTTTCTTAAGCAATATTTCCGGTCTGTTCGGGCTGCGTCCGCCGACGGCGGATTATGGCGTGACTTTTCCGCTGGGCATTATGACTTTTACGCTCATTCATTTCAATAAGTTTAAGTATCAGAAAGTATCAGGCGTTATCAAGGGACTTTGCGACCCCTGGGTATTTTGGATACCAATCAATATCATTGGTGATTTGGCAGTACCGATTTCCCTGTCGCTGCGTCTTTTTGCAAACATTCTTTCCGGTACGGTTATGATGGCGCTGATTTATGGACTGTTGTCCAGAATCGCAATTATCTGGCCGGCTGCGCTGCATGTATACTTTGACTTATTCTCGGGTGCAATACAGACCTATGTATTCTGCATGCTGACAATGACCTATGTAAATGATGCAATAGGAGACTGACAGCAACATTTTAAGAATTCAGTACAAAAAGTACAAAATTATTTAAGGAGGACACAAACATGGAATTTAATACGAACTTTATCTTAGGCTGCTCTGCAATCGGTGCAGGACTGGCGCTTATCGCAGGTATCGGCCCTGGTGTAGGACAGGGTATCGCAGCTGGACATGCTGCAGCAGCAGTTGGAAGAAATCCGGGCGCTAAATCCGACATTACTTCTACCATGCTTCTTGGACAGGCAGTTGCCGAGACGACAGGTCTTTACGGTCTGTTGGTTGCAATGCTTCTGTTATTCGTAAAACCGTTACTGCCATAGGTTTGTCTCTTAAGAAAAAATCTGAAAGGAGGCAGACATGGATTCTTATTTATTTGACCTGACCCCACAGCTTCTGCATGATGCGGTTTTGAGTATGATTGCCGTATTTACGCTGTTTCTGGTCGCATCCTATCTTTTGTTCAACCCGGTTCGTGAGCTGATGAAAAAGCGGCGGGAAAGGATAAAAGAAGAACTGGATGATGCAAAGTCCAATCAGGAAACGGCACAGGCTCTGCGTGCAGAGTATGAAGAAAAGCTGAAGAATGTGGAGAAGGAAGCAGAAGAAATATTAAGCGCTGCCAGAAAGAAGGCTCTGGAAAATGAAGCCAGAATCGTTGCAGATGCAAAAGAAGAAGCTCTGCGGATTAAAGAGCGCGCACATGCGGAAGCGGAACTGGAAAAGAAAAAGGCTGCGGATGATGTGAAGCGGGAAATGATTTCCATAGCGTCCATCATGGCAGGAAAGGTAGTCGCAGCATCTATCAACACAGAGATACAAAGCGGGCTGGTTGAGGAGACGCTGAAGGAAATAGGTGATACGACATGGCTAAGCTGATTTCCAAAACCTATGGAGAGGCTCTGTTTGAACTTGCTGTAGAGGAAGACAGAGTAGACCTTCTGGCAGAGGAAATACAGGCGCTGCGTCAGATTCTTGCAGAAAATGAGGATTTGGACCGCCTGATGAAGCATCCGAAGGTCACCAAAGAAGAAAAACTACAGGTAATACAGACTGTTTTTGAAGGAAGGATTGACAAGGAGCTGCTTGGCTTCCTTTCCCTTATCGTAACAAAGGACCGCTACAGGGAGATTGACGGGATTCTTTCTTACTTTCTGGCTCAGGTAAAGGAAGTAAAAGGAATCGGCGTTGCTTATGTAACGGCAGCAGAGGAGTTACAGGAAGAACAGAAACAGAAAATCGTAGAAAAACTGCTTGCAACAACAAAGTATAAGCAGATGGAGATGCACTATGCAAAGGATGCGTCCCTAATCGGCGGTATGGTAATCCGTATCGGAGACAGGGTCGTAGACGGCAGCGTCAAAACGAAGCTTACGGAATTGCAGAAGCAGCTTATGAAGATACAGCTGGCATAAAAGTAACATAAGGAAAATCGTAACAAGAAAGGTGCGTATAAGATCTATGAATTTAAGACCAGAAGAAATCAGCGCGGTAATAAAGGATCAGATCAAACGGTATGCGTCTGCACTGGAAGTATCCGATGTGGGTACGGTAATTCAGGTTGCCGATGGTATCGCCCGTGTGCACGGACTTGAAAATGCAATGCAGGGAGAACTTTTGGAGTTCCCCGGTGAAGTATACGGGATGGTACTGAATCTGGAAGAGGATAATGTCGGCGCCGTTTTGCTTGGCAGCAATAGAAATATCAGCGAGGGCGATATTGTCAAGACGACCGGCAGGGTTGTAGAGGTGCCCGCAGGCGATGCAATGCTGGGACGTGTTGTAAACGCTCTGGGACAGCCGATTGATGGAAAAGGCCCCATCCAGACAGAAAAATACCGTAAGATTGAAAGAGTGGCATCCGGCGTTATCACGAGAAAATCTGTAGATACACCGCTGCAGACAGGTATCAAGGCGATTGACTCCATGGTTCCTATCGGAAGAGGACAGAGAGAGCTGATTATCGGTGACAGACAGACCGGTAAGACAGCGATTGCGATTGATACGATCATCAACCAGAAGGGTCAGAACGTAAAATGTATCTATGTAGCAATTGGACAGAAAGCGTCTACGGTGGCATCCATCGTAAAAACGCTGGAGGAGTTCGGCGCTATGAGCTATACGACAGTTGTTGCGGCGACAGCGAGTGAGCTTGCACCGTTACAGTACATTGCGCCTTATGCAGGCTGCGCAATGGGAGAGGAATGGATGGAGAACGGCGAAGACGTTCTGATCGTATATGACGATTTGAGCAAGCATGCAACGGCTTACCGTACACTTTCTCTGCTTCTGAGACGTCCACCAGGACGTGAGGCTTATCCGGGTGACGTTTTCTACCTTCATTCCAGACTGCTGGAGCGTGCAGCCAGAATGAGCGAGGAATATGGCGGAGGCTCCCTTACGGCGCTGCCGATTATCGAGACACAGGCAGGTGACGTATCAGCCTACATTCCGACAAACGTTATTTCCATTACAGATGGACAGATTTATCTGGAAACGGAGATGTTCAATGCGGGCTTCCGTCCTGCGGTTAATGCAGGTCTTTCTGTATCCCGTGTAGGTGGCGCAGCGCAGATTAAGGCAATGAAAAAGATTGCAGCGCCTATCCGTGTAGACCTGGCACAGTATCGTGAGCTGGCTGCGTTTGCACAGTTTGGTTCTGAGCTGGATGCAGATACCAAAGAAAAGCTGGCACAGGGTGAAAGAATCAAGGAAATCTTAAAGCAGCCGCAGTACCAGCCGATGCCAGTAGAATATCAGGTTATCATTATTTATGTTGCAACCAACAAATACCTGCTCGATGTACCGGTAGAAGAGATTACAGAATTCGAAGCGAAATTCTTTGAATTTTTGAATACCAAATACCCTGAAATTCCGCAGAACATCAAGGCGGAAAAGGTAATAAGCGAAGAGACGGAGCAGCTTTTGAAGAAGGCGATCGCAGAGTTTAAAAAGTAAGCGGAAGGGGTGAATCAGTATGGCCTCAATGATAGACATCAAAAGGCGAAAGGGAAGTATTCAGAGCACCCAGCAGATTACCAAAGCGATGAAACTGGTTTCTACGGTAAAGCTCCAGAGAGCCAAGAGCCGTGCGGAACAGTCCAAAGCGTACTTTACCTGTATGTATGAGACGGTAGCCTCCATGCTTGCAAAAACCGGATACAGCGATCACAAGTATTTAAAGGCGGGTACATCGCCGAAAAAGGCGGTTATTGTCATTACCTCCAACCGGGGACTGGCGGGCGGCTACAATTCCAATGTGATCAAACTGATTACGAAGGGAACGCTCCCAAAGGACGACGTGGTTATTTATGCGGTTGGTAAAAAAGGACGCGACGCTTTTTCCCGCTACGGCTATGAAGTAAAAAAGGATGCCTCCGATATGATAGAAGAACCGCAGTATCCAGATGCTCTGCGCCTTAGCAATGAGCTTTTGGAAGCCTATGCGGCAGGTGAAATCGGAGAAATCTATCTGGCATATACAGCGTTTAAAAATACTGTAAGCCATGAGCCGACGCTGTTAAAGCTTTTGCCGGTAGAGGCGGGAGCACAGGAAGATACAAAGAAGGCTGACGATATTCCGATGAACTTTGAGCCGGAGGACGAGCGGGCGCTTGATCTGATTATACCGAAATACATTACGAGCCTGATTTACGGCGGACTGGTGGAATCAGCAGCCAGCGAAAATGGCGCAAGAATGCAGGCGATGGATTCGGCAACAAGCAATGCCGAGGAGATGATAGACAGTCTGACGCTTCTGTATAACAGAGCGCGTCAAAGCTCAATCACACAGGAATTGACGGAAATTATAGCTGGTGCGGAAGCAATCAGTTAGTGAACTGCAGGAAATCCCGATAAAATGAAGGAGAGTAATAGAAAAATGGCAGAAGGAAACAGCGGAAAAATCACGCAGATTATCGGTGCTGTTCTGGACATTAAGTTCAGTGAAGGAAAGCTTCCTGAGATAAACGAAGCAATCCGCATCCCTTTACAGGATGGCGGAAAGCTGATCGTAGAGGTAGCACAGCATCTGGGTGATGATACGGTAAAATGTATTGCCATGGGTTCTACAGACGGTCTTGTAAGGGGTATGGAAGCGATTGCAACCGGAGCACCAATTACAGTACCGGTCGGAGAAAATACGCTGGGTCGTATTTTTAACGTACTGGGAGAGCCTATTGATAACAAACCGGTACCGGAAAATGTGGGACATGAGCCCATTCATCGTCCGGCACCTGCGTTTGATGAACAATCAACAGAAACAGAGCTTCTGGAAACAGGTATTAAGGTAGTCGATTTGCTCTGCCCTTACCAGAAGGGTGGAAAGATCGGTCTGTTCGGCGGTGCCGGAGTAGGAAAGACCGTCCTGATTCAGGAGCTTATCCGTAACATTGCAACGGAGCATGGTGGATATTCCGTGTTTACCGGTGTAGGAGAGCGGACAAGAGAAGGAAACGACCTGTACCATGAAATGCAGGAATCAGGCGTTATTGATAAAACGACAATGGTATTCGGACAGATGAACGAGCCGCCCGGAGCCAGAATGAGAGTTGGTCTGACTGGACTTACAATGGCAGAATATTTCCGTGACAAAGGCGGCAAGGACGTGCTTTTGTTCATTGATAATATCTTCCGTTTCACACAGGCAGGTTCTGAGGTATCAGCGCTGCTCGGACGTATGCCCTCCGCAGTTGGATACCAGCCAACGCTGCAGACAGAGATGGGCGCTCTGCAGGAGCGTATTACATCTACGAAGGACGGTTCCATTACATCCGTTCAGGCGGTTTATGTACCGGCGGATGACCTTACTGACCCGGCGCCTGCAACGACATTTGCGCACCTGGATGCAACGACAGTATTGTCCCGTTCTATTGTAGAGCTGGGTATTTATCCGGCAGTAGACCCGCTTGAGTCTACCTCCAGAATCCTTGACCCGCGTATCGTAGGCGAGGAACATTATCAGGTAGCGCGCGGCGTGCAGGAAATCTTACAGAAATATAAGGAATTACAGGACATTATTGCCATTCTGGGTATGGATGAGCTTTCTGAGGAGGACAAGCTGGTCGTAAACAGAGCGAGAAAGGTACAGAGATTTTTGTCTCAGCCATTCTTCGTTGCTGGACAGTTTACCGGACTGGAAGGAAAATATGTGCCGATCAGTGAGACAATTCGCGGATTTAAGGAAATCATCGAAGGAAAGCATGATGACATTCCGGAGAGCTACTTCCTGAATGCCGGCACCATTGACGATGTGATTGCCCGCGTAAAATAAGAGGTGGACAAATGGCAGAAGGAAATCGATTTGACTTAAGGATCATTACCCCGGACAGAATATTCTACGAAGGGGAAGCGTCTATGGTTGAGTTTAACACAACGGAAGGCGAGATTGGCGTATATAAGGAGCATGTGCCGACAACGGTTATTATTGCTCCGGGAATCCTGACGATTACGGAGGAGGAGACGCAGAAGGTAGCCGCGCTGCATGCAGGTTTCGTGGAGATTTTAAAGGACCGCGTAACCATTATGGCGGAGATTGTGGAATGGCCGGAGGAAATCGACTTGGAAAGAGCCGAGGAGTCCCGTGAGAGAGCGGAAAAGCGTTTGATGGAGGCTGTGCCTGAAACTGATATGGCAAGAGCAGAGGTCTCCTTAAAGCGTGCAATGGCAAGAATCCGGTTAAAGGAATAAAAATACCGCAGGATGAGACGAAGGAAAAGAGGGGCAAACCGCATCAGGTTTGCCCTTTTATACAGAACAGAGGAAGCGTATGGAAAAATTAAAGGAGCTTCTTTTACAGGCTTTGCAGGAAGGGCTATATCAGATTGTAGTCAGCGCGCCAAGAAAGAAGGAAGGACTCTCCAAGCTGAAGGTACGGCCGGTTATGATAAATAATCAGCTTTGCTATCAGGTCAGCTCATTTATTGACACAAAGGTATATCATGAGAATCAGACGGCGCAGGAGCTGATGCAGGCATTGCCTGAAATGGCACTGCAGTCCTTTAAGCAGGTGGAGATTCATACAAAAAGCTGGCAGGCGACAGTCCTGATTGGAAAAAAAGGCAATGTGACTGTCCGTAAAAAGCTGGTTTCCTCCACAAAGGAGCCGGAGCTGTCACATAACCGTAAAAAGAAATATCTGCTGAATCCCGAAAGAAGACCTGCGTTTTTGCAGGACCTCGGCGTACAGACAGCCGATGGAAGGATTGTAAATAGCCGCTATGATAAATTCCGGCAGATTAACCGGTTTCTGGAATTTATTGAGGATATTCTGCCCGCGCTTCCAACAAACCGCAGGGTGCGGATTATTGATTTTGGCTGTGGGAAATCCTATCTGACCTTTGCCATGTATGATTATCTGACCGCAGTAAAAAAGCTGGAGGTAGATATTATCGGGCTTGATTTGAAAAAGGATGTTATCCGTACCTGCAACCGGCTGGCAGAAAAATATGGGTATAAGGATCTGCATTTTTATGAGGGAAATATCCAGAATTTTACAGGTGCGGATAGCGTAGATATGGTAGTGACGCTTCACGCCTGTGATACGGCGACAGACTATGCCCTGGAACGGGCAGTAAAATGGGGCGCTGAGGTTATCTTATCTGTTCCTTGCTGCCATCATGAGATGAACAGACAGATAAAATGCGAGCCGCTTTCACCACTTTTTTCTTATGGTTTGATACAGGAGAGAAGTGCGGCTTTGTTTACAGATGCGCTGCGTGCAAGAATTTTGGAAACGGCGGGTTATGATACGCAGCTCCTGGAATTTATTGATATGGAGCATACGCCAAAGAATATTCTGCTGCGCTGTATCAAAAGGAAACGGCAGGCGGGGAATGCGGCGGAAGTGGAGTACCGCCGGAAGGTAAGGGAAGAAGTAGAAAGGCTGATAGCATTTTTGCAGGTGCAGCCGACACTCTGGGAGCTGTTGCAGGAGTAAGAGAGTATGAAGAAAAATCTGTTACAGGGAATTGTATGGATTGCGACCTTTTTTTTATCGCTGTTTGTTGTGAGTGCAGTGATAAATCAGGGAAATACGGATATGACGGTGGAGATGGAGCCGGCAAGTTTTCCGCTGGTTTTTGTCGGAAGCGGAAATGAACAGATAAACTGTCTGCATGGATATGACAAGGAGATGCAGGGAAGCAGTATGCGGGATACCATTACGCCTATAGACAGCAACAGGCATTTGGAGCTTACTGTACAAAAGCTGGGAAATGCAGTCAGAGGGCTTACCTTTGAGGTACGCAGTGTAGATGGCGAAAGACTGGTAGAGGCGACGGAGATTACGCAGTTTACAGAAACGGACGAAGAAATTGTGGCTTCTCTTACTGTAAAGGACCTGATCGCAGAAAATACGGAATACAATTTTATCCTTCTTCTGGAGGATGGGGAAGGCAGAGAAATTCGTTATTATACAAGGCTTCTTCTTGCAAAGGATTACTATGTGCAGGAAAAGCTGGCTTTTGTACAGGATTTTCATAAAAGAACCTATGATAAGGAAGCGGCGCAGTCATTGACGAAATATCTGGAGTCCAATTCAGAGGGTGATAATAGTACCTACAGCCGTGTAAATATTCACAGCAGCTTCCAGCAGATTACCTGGGGCGACTTAAATGTAACAGAGGAAACAAAACCTTCCTACTTTATAAGAGAGCTTGGTCCGTCAACAGCGACAATTACAGATTCCTATATTGTGAGCACGGGATCTGGAAAGGCGAAAAGCTATTATACGGTAGAGGAATATTACAGGCTGCGCTATACCAAGGAAAGAATGTATCTTCTTGACTATCAGCGGGACATGAATCAGATATTTGAGCAGGAGAATGAAAACCTGTTCGCAAACAATAAGATTATGCTGGGAATCTACCAGCCGGAAATGGAGATGGCAGAGAGCGACGGCGGTAATGTGCTCGCCTTTGTGAGCGGCAATCGTCTGTACAGCTATAATACAAGTGATAATAAGTTTGCATATCTGTTTGGCTTTTACGATGCGGAAAATGCGGATGAAAGAACGCTGTATCCTGCTCATGACATTAAAATTCTGCAGGTAGATGAGATGGAGAATGTCAGGTTCCTTGTATATGGCTACATGAACAGGGGAAGACATGAAGGCGAGGTTGGAATACAGGTCTATTATTACAACAGTCTGCTCAATACAATAGAAGAAGAACTGTTCATTCCAAGCGAGCAGTCTTATCAGCGCGTAAAAGCGGATGTGGAGAAGCTTGCTTTTGTAGACAATGAAAATCATCTGTATCTGATGCTGTCAGGGACCGTTTATCAGATAAACCTTGTGGAAAAGAGCTATCAGGCGATAGTGGCAGATTTAAAGGAGGATTCCTATCAGATTTCCAGCAGCAACCGTATGATTGTGTGGAAGAGTGGAAGCGGACAGGATGGCAGTGAGCTGACATTGATGAATCTGAATACGGGAAAACGCACTGTGATGAAGCAGGGAAGCAGTATTTTGCTTTCACCGCTTGGATTTATGGGTGAGGATCTGATCTATGGAATGACGAAGCGGACGGACATCGAAAGGCAGCCGAGCGGAGAAGTAATCATTCCGATGTATGAAATCAGAATTCAGAACGAGAATGACGAGATTTTGAAGCAGTACCGGCAGGACGGTATTTATGTGACTGGCGCTGAAATCAGAGATAACCAGATTAACCTGCGGCGTGTAAAGAAGGATGAAGTACTGGGGCAGTATGTTTCTGTATCGGATGATCAGATTATGAATAATGAGACGGCAGCTGTGGGTGATAATACAATAGAGCTGGCAGTTACAGAAGAATATGAGACAGTGGTGCAGATTGCCGTTAAGCGGACGATTGATAAAAAGAGTATAAAGTTCTTGACCCCGAAGGAGGTTTTGTTTGAAGGCGGCAGAGAGGTGGAAATTCAGCCCGCAGAAAGCAGCATACAGCATTATTATGTATATGACATCAGAGGAATCGAGGGCGTTTATACGGATGCAGGAAATGCGGTGACACATGGGGCTGCAGTTTCCGGTACTGTTGTAAATGATGCCGGTGCTTACGTCTGGAAGGCAGGAGACCGCGCTGTTAAAAATCAGATTATGAAAATCAGTGGAGAAGCCGTGAGTGAGGAAAGAAATTCACTGGCAGTCTGTCTGGATACGATACTTGCTTATGAGGGTGTACCAAGAAATACCGCGTATATGCTGCAGCAGGGCAGTACAGCGGTGGACATTCTGAAAAATAATCTGCCCAATGCGCAGGTATTGGAGTTGTCCGGCTGCAGCCTGAATACGGTATTGTATTATGTAAATCGAGACATTCCAGTGCTTGCCATGTTAAATGATGGCAATGCGGTGTTGATAGTTGGTTTTAATGAATTGAATACCGTTTTGATGGACCCTTTGACCGGTGAGGTATACAAAAAGGGCATAAATGATTCTACAGAATGGTTTGCTGAAAACGGCAACAGCTTCCTGACATACATCCGTAAGGAGTAAAGCATCAGGAAAAAATGGATTTTGCGTGTTTTTCAAGGGCTGTAAGCAGAAGCATACCCAGAATGCCGCAGGAGATGATTTCACCTGCGCCGACAGTCACAACCAGATACCACCATGCGTCCGTAAGACCATAGCCGTAGGGTGAAGTCAGAACATAGGGAACGATAAGCATGTTGGCTAAGATGTTGGGAACGGGAACAAGCCATTTCCATCTGCGCAGCATCCATGCAAGAACGGCACCCAGCAGAGAGGCGAAGCTTCCTGCAAAGATGTCAAGCATGCAGCAGCCGGTCAGAAGATTGCTGAGCATACAGCCGACAAAAAGACCGGGAATTGCAGCGGGGGTAAAAAACGGAAGAATGGCAAGCATTTCCGAGAGACGAATCTGGACGGCGCCGGAAGCAAGTCCGAAGGCGTTTGCCAGAAAGGTCAGAACAACATAGAGGGCAGCGATTGCCGCTGCCTGGGTCAGAAAGGTTACTTTTTGATTTTTCATAGAAATTCTCCTTTAGTTTTGTTTTACGAGTGGAAGGTCTCGAACACTCAATATTTTTAACCGGCGATGATTATAATTCGCCGGTTTTATATTTTGAAACGATACGCTGGATACGTTCGTTTGGATTCAGCAGGTCGCTGATGGAGGTATCGTGGTTTAAGGTATCGATAATATAAGCGATATATTTGCTTAAATCACAGTTAATGTACCATTCACGCTCCAAAAGCTGAGGAGACTGGTAGATTAAGTTGGTAGTCAGTACCTTATCAATCAGTCCTTCGCGATATGCCTGGTCGAAACGGTCCAGACCGTTGGTAAACAGACCAAAGGTAGAGCAGATAAAGATTTTGCGCGCTTTTCGTTCCTTGAGCGCAGCGGCAACCTCCAGAACGCTTTCACCGGAAGAAATCATATCATCAATGATAATCATATCTTTTCCTTCTACGCTGGTACCGAGAAATTCATGCGCAACGATAGGATTGCGGCCATTGACAATCTTGGTATAATCGCGGCGCTTGTAAAACATACCCATATCAAGGCCAAGCACGTTTGCAATATAGATTGCGCGGCTCATGCCGCCCTCATCAGGACTGATGACCATCATGTGATTGGAATCAATCTGAAGGTCCTTTACATTGCGGAGCAGACCCTTGATGAACTGATAAGCAGGCTGCACTGTTTCAAAGCCATGCAGCGGGATTGCGTTCTGTACACGCGCATCGTGTGCATCAAAGGTAATGATATTATCGACACCCATTGCAACAAGCTCCTGAAGTGCGATTGCACAGTCAAGCGATTCGCGGGCAGTCCGCTTATGCTGTCTGCTTTCATAGAGGAAGGGCATAATAACGGTAATGCGTCTTGCCTTTCCGCCGACAGCGGAGATAATACGCTTTAAATCCTGATAGTGGTCATCGGGAGACATGTGGTTTTCATGACCGCAGAGCGAGTAGGTAAGACTGTAATTGCAGACATCTACAAGAATATACAGGTCATAGCCACGAACGGATTCCATGATGACACCCTTTGCTTCTCCAGAGCCAAACCGGGGAATCTTTGCATTTAAAAGATAAGAATCCCGCTGATATCCGGCAAAGGCAAGGCTGTCTTTATGCTCGCTTTCCCGCTCGGTGCGCCATTTTACAAGATAATAGTCGATTTTTTCGCCGAGGCTGCGGCAGCCAACCAGAGGGATGACGCCGAGAGAGCCGACAGGGATGGTTTCCAGATTTCGTTTTTCTTCACGAGTCTGCATGGTAATAAGTTCCTCACTTTCTGTTTATCATGGTTTTGCGGTACATGCGTATATCCGGACCGGTAATCTTATAAATATCATAATTGCTTGTTATCCGGGAAAAAATACGTTCCGAATATTTATTTCTCAAATCTTCCAGAGAAAGATTGGTAGAAATCAGAGTAGATTTTCGGCGCAGCAGCCTTTCGTTCAGACAAGAAAAAAGCTGGGACGCTACATAGGCATTGGTATATTCTGTGCCGAGGTCGTCAATAACGAGCAGGTCGCAGTCATATAAATCCTGCTCTGCACCATGCGTTTCTTCACGGGATACACCCATTCTTCCTGAAAGCGTATCAATCAGGGCAGAAGCGCTGAAATAGAGTACGAGATTGCCTCTTTCAATCAATTCTTTTGCAATACAGTTGCTTAAAAAGGTTTTTCCTGCGCCGACAGAACCGCAAAAGAGCAGGTTATTTCCGGCAGGAAAGGCTTCCACAAAGGTCTTACAGGCAGAGACTGCCTGACGAAAACGCTCCAAATCAGCATCTCTGTAATATTCATAAGAAAGTGTGGAAAAATTTTCGCGGTCCAGAACTTCTTTGATATTGGATTGCTCATATAAGAGCGTAACAATTTTCTGACGCAGACACGCGCATTTTTTGCCGTCTACATAGCCGGTATCGCGGCAGCGTGGACAATGGTAGATGGGAGCAAGATAATCCTCAGGATACCCTGCGGAAACCAAAAGCGTGCGCTTTTTTTCGGAAAGCGCATGCAGTGTATTTTTTAAATCGGAAAGCGCATTCTGGTCGCCGTCCAGCAATTTTTTCGCCTGAGCAACAGAAACAGAGGAAATAGAACGTTCTACTTCCTCATATTGCGGGATGTTTTTATAAACCTCATCGACCCTTTGAAGCTGGCTGCGCCGGGACTGGTTCTGCATTTCCTCATATTCACGAAAAATGGCGTCATACTGCCGGTTTGTCAAGGGCACGGAAATTCTCCTTTTATCTGGTTAATTGCTTAACAGCTCTTTTTCCAGTGCGTCAAAATCGTATTCACGCTGTGGAAACTGATTAAATGCGTTTGTTGTATTGCTGCGCGTAGCAGCATGGGGCGTTTTGCTTTTCTGATAGGTAAGGTCTGCCTTCTGGACATCCTCTTTGCTCTGGACACCGAGACGATGCCAGCTTGTCAGAATACTGTCTGCATACTGAAAGCGGTTTTTATCGGTTGCCAGAACCGTTCTTTCGCAGGCAGTCTCGATAACGGACAGCGAAAAACCGAATTCCTTTGTCCAGCGGTTGATGTAGGCGGCTTCGCTTGGTGCGGGAGCGCCTGACTTGCCGAGGGCTTTCATAATCGTATAAATGGTTTTGTCATAGAATTTGACAAAATCCTTTGCCTGCGCCTGTGTCGTAATGCCATTCTGCGCCCAGTTGAGCGCAACGGTTTCGATGAAGCGGAAGCTGCGCTTGTCCCGCTCCACGCAGTACTGAACGAGATAATCGATTAAATCCGCAGAGAATCCAAGCTTATCATAAAGAAATAATACGGTTTTCATTTCTGACGGTGTCAGCGGCTTGCCAATATACTGCTCCACAATAAAAAGAAGCTGCTCGGTCTCTTCGCCGGAGCGGAATGCCTTTAAATCATCCAGAGAATAGGACGGCTTCTGGATGGCAAAAGCAGGTGCAGAAGTCTCCTGCGTATGCTTGGGAGCAGGAAGCGGTACAATATCCGCCGACTGCGCGGGCTGAGGATTCTGAGATCCTGTGGGCGAGAGCAGACGGATTGCGCTGAGCGTCTTGGTGCTGTCATAATCAAGGGAAAGCAGTCCCTTTTTTTCCCAGTATTTGAGCGCACGCAAAATATCCTTTTCGGTATGATTAAATAAATCTGCCATTTCAGAAACGCCGGTAGGGCGGTTTACCTGAAGACAGCGCAGCAAATAGAGATACACCTTAAGCTGTGCATCGTTTGCCTCACTCATGTATTCGTCAATAAAACAGTTGGAGACAGCAGTAAACGCGCCGGACTCCTCCCTGTAAAGGGTCAAATTTCCCATTTCTTCACCTGATTCGTATGTATTCTTCAAAGCAAAGAAATTATAACATAGCATTTTTAAAAATGAAACAGGTAATTTTGCCAAAAAGCCTTGAAAACACTGGACTTGCGGGGATTGTGGACATTGTGGAAACTGTGGAATACAGCTTGTCATAAATCCTGTTAAAGCCCGCATATATATAGTAAAAACAGGGAAAGGCGAGGCGTAAAAATATCCACATTTTTACGGACAAAAAATGTCATTCAAAATGTGGATAATGTGGACAACTAAAGCCCAAGCAGGTTTTCGCCAATTTTTACGACGTCTCCGGCTCCCATAGTTATCAACAAATCGCCCTCTGTGCAATTTTCTAATAAAAAGTTCTCAATTTCATCGAAGGACGGAAAATAATAACAGGTTTTTCCGAGCTTTTCAATTTCCGCCTGTAGAGTACGGGAACTGATACCGAGCGTATCCGTCTCACGGGCGGCATAGATGTCGGCAAGCACAACTTTGTCGGCAAGGGAAAGCGCCTTTGCAAATTCGGGAAGGAACGCTTTGGTACGGGTATAGGTATGTGGCTGGAATACGCACCACAGAGTTTTATGCGGATAATTCTGGGCTGCCTGAAGTGTTGCGGTGATTTCGGTTGGATGATGCGCATAATCGTCGATAATGGTTACGCCGCCGATGACGCCCTTGTATTCAAAACGTCTGTCTGTGCCATGAAAAGCAGACAGTGCGGATACTGTGCAGGAACGGTCAATGAAAAGCGCATCTGCCAAAGCAATGGCAGCAAGTGCGTTGCTTACATTGTGCTCACCTGGAACGGAGAGGGAAATGCTCTGCGTATTTCCTGCCAGATCATGCAGCAGGAAGGTAGGCTGTGCTGATTCATGAAACTGCAGGTCAGTATAATAATAATCAGCGTCCGGTGTGCTTCCATAGGTAATGACGCGGCAGCTTAAGCCTTCGAGGATAACATCAAGCCCCTCGATTTCTTTGTTGATAATCAAAAGTCCATCTGCCGGCAGCAGAGCTGCGAATTTATGGAAGGAAGCACGGATTTCATGAATATCCCGAAAGAAATCAAGATGGTCCTCTTCTACATTTAAAATCAGTCCGATTTTAGGGAAGAAGCTTAAAAAGCTGTTGGTGTATTCGCAGGCCTCTGTTACAAAATAATCGGATTTTCCGACACGGATATTGCCGCCGATGGAACGGAGAATACCACCGATGGAAAGCGTAGGGTCTGCCTGTGCCTGCAAAAGAATCTCGGAAACCATAGAGGTCGTGGTTGTTTTGCCGTGTGTGCCGCTGATGGCAATCGGTATTTTGTAATTGCGCATAATCTGTCCAAGAAGCTGTGCTCTGGTAAGAGACGGAAGTCCTTTTTGGGCGATGGCTGCAAACTCCGGATTGTCCTTGTGGATAGCAGCGGTATAAACAACAAGGTCTATATCATCTGTCAAATTTTCTGCACTCTGGCGGTAAAAGATATGAACACCCTTTCCTTCCAGCATATCGGTCAAAGCGCTGTGGCGCATATCTGAGCCGGAAATGGTAAAGCCTTCGGCAAGCAGAATCTCTGCAAGACCGCTCATGCTGATGCCGCCGATTCCGATAAAGTGAATATGAATGGGATTGCTGAAATCTATCTGATACATAAAGGTTCCTCTTCCTATTTATAATGAGTAAAATCACATATATAATATTATACGCACAAGATAGGAAAAAACAAATGATAATTTCAATTTTCTTCCTAAATGTTTCCTGTCAATATCCAGAAAATGACGGAATTGTAAAATTTGAAAAGTGAAGAAACAAAAGGAAAAGAAACGAATGTATAAAATATACAAAAAAACAGACAAAAATGCAAAATATTGTAAAAATTACACATAAAAATGGCAAAATCAAAGATATAAATTGTAAAAAGAATTCACTTTTAAAAGAAACTATGCTATAATGACAACAGACCTCTGCGAGATATGATTGAAAAAAGCCAGAGTCCAATGAGCTATAAGGAGTGACACTATGTATAAGAAAGAAATGATTGCTATGCTTCTGGCAGGTGGCCAGGGAAGCAGACTGGGTGTGCTGACATCCAAGGTTGCAAAACCAGCAGTGGCGTTTGGTGGCAAATACAGAATCATTGATTTCCCGCTTAGCAACTGCATCAATTCGGGAGTAGATACGGTGGGTGTTCTGACACAGTATCAGCCACTTCGGCTTAATTCTCATATTGGAATTGGTATTCCCTGGGACCTTGACCGCAATATCGGCGGCGTGTCCGTTCTGCCACCTTATGAAAAGAGTAAGAACAGCGAGTGGTATACCGGTACGGCAAATGCTATTTACCAGAATATCGACTACATGGAAAGCTATAATCCCGATTATGTGCTGATTCTTTCCGGAGATCATATCTATAAGATGGATTATGAGGTTATGCTTGACTTCCATAAGTCAAACGGAGCGGAGGTAACGATTGCAGCGATGCCGGTTCCGATTGAGGAAGCAAAGCGTTTCGGTATCGTTATTACCGATGAAAATAAAAAGATTCAGGATTTCGAAGAAAAGCCTGAGCATCCGAGAAGCAATCTGGCTTCTATGGGTATCTATATCTTTAACTGGAAAACATTAAAGGAAGCGCTGATTGCGATGGCAGACCAGCCTGCGCTTGACTTTGGCAAGCATGTAATTCCTTACTGCCACCAGAATGGTGCACCGCTTTATGCTTACGAATTTAACGGATACTGGAAGGATGTCGGAACGCTCAATTCCTACTGGGAAGCCAATATGGAGTTAATCGACATCATTCCGGAGTTCAATCTGTATGAGGAATACTGGAAAATCTATACGCGCAGCGAGATTCTTCCGCCGCAGTACATATCCGGCGACAGCGTCGTAGAAAAGAGCATCATCGGCGAGGGTACGACGGTGCTTGGACAGGTATATAATTCTGTAATTGGCTGCGGTGTAACGATTGGAGAGGGCACGGTAGTGCGGGATTCCATCATTATGAACCGGACAGAAATCGGAAAGAATTGCGAGCTGACGAAGGCAATCGTTGCAGAGGACGTCATCATCGGCAATGAGGTAAAGCTTGGAACCGGTGAAGAGGTGGAGAACGATACAGCGCCGCATATCTATAATCATGGGCTTGTAACTGTCGGAGAAAAGAGTATTCTTCCAGACCATATCAGCGTAGGGAAAAACTCGGTTGTATTCGGTAAGACCACAAAGGATGATTTTGAAGACGGCTGGCTGGCAAGCGGAAAAACTTTGATTAAGGCAGGTGACGAGGCATGAGAGCGATTGGAATCATACTGGCAGGCGGCAACAATCACCGGATGAAGGAACTGTCCTTAAAGCGGGCAGTAGCGGCAATGCCGGTTGCAGGAAGTTACAGGAGCATTGATTTTGCGCTCAGCAATATGTCAAACTCCCATATTCAGAAGGTAGCGGTACTGACACAGTACAATGCAAGAAGCTTAAACCAGCATTTAAGTTCTTCAAAGTGGTGGGATTTCGGAAGAAAACAGGGCGGTATCTTTGTATTTACACCGGTAGTAACCTCTGACAACAGCTACTGGTACAGAGGAACAGCAGATGCCATCTATCAGAATCTGGATTTCCTGAAGGAAAGCCATGAGCCTTATGTGATTATTGCAAATGGCGACTGCATCTATAAGATGGATTACAATAAGGTGCTGGAATACCATATTGCGAAAAAAGCAGATATTACCGTTGTCTGCCGGGATATGGAAGAAGGCATGGCACTGGAGCGTTTTGGCACAATCCGCATGAATGAGGAAAGCAGGATTGAGGAATTTGAGGAGAAGCCGATTGTGGCAAAATCCCGTACCGTTTCCTGTGGTATCTATATTATCAGAAGACGGCAGCTTATCGAGCTGCTCGAGAAGTGTGCCGAAGAAGAACGCTATGATTTTGTAAAGGATATTCTGATTCGTTATAAGGATATGAAACGGATTTACGGCTATAAGATGAAGAGCTATTGGAGAAATATCGCTTCGGTAGACGATTATTTCCGTACAAATATGGATTTCTTAAAGCCGGACATCCGCAACTACTTCTTTAAGGAGTATCCGGATATTTATTCGAAGGTGGACGACCTGCCACCTGCAAAATACAATCCGGGCGCAAATGTCAGAAACAGTCTGATTTCCAGCGGCTGTATCGTAAACGGAACGGTGGAGGACTCTATCGTATTTAAGAGCGCATTTATCGGCAATAACTGCCATATTAAAAATTCGATCATTTTAAACGACGTCTTTATTGGAGACAATACTACTATCGAAAACTGTATCGTGGAAAGCCGTGATACAATTCCGGCAAATTCGTCGTATAAAGGAGAGGATGGAATCAAAATCGTAATAGAAAAAAATATGAGATACAGATTCTGATGCTGCGTTAGGAGGCGGGTTATATGAGGGTAACAGATGTACGGATTCGAAAGATTGCAAAGGAAGGCAGAATGAAAGCAATCGTATCCATTACGATTGACAATGAGTTTGTCGTTCACGACATCAAGGTAATAGAAGGCGATAAGGGTCTTTTCATTGCCATGCCGAGTAAAAAAGCGGCAGATGGAGAGTACCGCGACATCGCTCACCCGATTTCCTCGGCAACGAGGGAGAGCCTGCAGAATATCATTTTGGAGCGTTATGAGCAGGCGCTTTTAGAGACAGACGAAGAGGAGTAGCCAGTAAGGAGTTGTCTTTTGACAGCTCCTTTGTTATATTTATGCAATAGGAAAATTCTATTGTAACGACAGCAGGAAAAGAGGAATTTTAGTATGTATTTGATTGCCGGGCTCGGAAATCCGGGCAGAAAATATGAGGGAACAAGGCATAACACCGGATTTTCGGTCATAGATGTAATAGCAGAGAAAAATGGAATTTCCATATTGGAAAGCAAGCATAAGGCGCTGATTGGAAAGGGTATCATAGAAGGACAGAGGGTCATTTTAGCGAAGCCCCAGACCTATATGAATTTAAGCGGCGAGAGCATCAGGGAATTGATAGACTACTATAAAATAGAAGAAAAGGACGAGCTTATCGTGATATATGACGACATCAGCATGGATGTCGGACGGCTTCGTATCCGCAAGAAGGGAAGCGCGGGTGGACACAATGGAATCAAGAATATCATCGCGCATTTGGGACATGATACCTTTCTGCGTATTAAGGTTGGCGTTGGAGAGAAGCCGCAGGGCTATGATCTGGCAGATTATGTGTTGGGACATTTTACACAGGACGAGCGCAAGGAGATTGAGGCAGGAGCATTAGCAGCAGAAGAAGCACTGCATCTTTTGCTGCGTGGAGAGGTGGAAGCGGCGATGAACGCGTTTAATGCACGCAGGGATACGCCTGCACAGAAGAAACAGGAGGAAAACGCATGAGGGCACTGGATGAGCCTTTTCGGGAGATGGGGGAATTTGCCCGGATGCAGGAAATACTGCAGAAGGACGGCGGACGCATCAGCGTCAGCGGCTGTGTGGATTCTCAGAAAATGCACATGGTATATGGACTTTCGAAGAAGCTGCGGAACAGAGTAATCGTGACCTTCAGCGATATTCGGACAAAGGAAATTTATGAGGATTATAAGCTGTATGATAGGAATACGGTGTTGTACCCTGCAAAGGATATGATTTTTTATCAGGCGGATGTGCAGGGAAACCGGCTTACGATGGAGAGAATGAGGGTGCTGCGCAGGATTCTGGAGGGCGTTCCGGTAACGATGGTCACGACCTTTGATGCGCTGATGGCATATCAGGCGCCGATTGATGCGCTAAGGAGAGGCATGATTTCGCTTCGTAAGGGGCAGGAGCTTCCTTATCAGCAGATTGCGGAGGTTTTGACTGCAACAGGCTATGAAAAGGTATATCAGGTAGAGGAGCCGGGGCAGTTTGCAATGCGCGGCGGAATTCTGGATATTTTTGATTTGACAGAGGAAAATCCCTATCGAATCGAGCTGTGGGGCGACGAGGTGGATTCCATCCGCAGTTTTGACGTACAGAGTCAGCGTTCTATCGAACAATTATCGAGCGTTTCCATTTATCCGGCGACGGAGCTGGTACTTTTTGAGGAGGATATACAAAAAGGCGCTGCTAAAATTGAAAAAGAAGGAAAGCAGATGGAAAAAACGCTGCGGGAGGCAATGAACACCGAGGAGGCACATAGAATCAAGGTGCAGACGGCAGAGCTTTTGGAGCAGCTTTCTGAGAGCCGCAGCAGTGTAAATCTTGACAGCTATATTCGCTATTTTTATCAAAATCCAGTATCCTTTCTGGATTTTTTTGACCGTGAAAATACGCTTTTTGTTATGGACGAACCGGCGCGCTTAAAGGAGCATGCGGATGCGGTGGCACTGGAATTTCGGGAGAGCATGAGCCAGCGTTTGCAGAAAGGATATGCACTGCCCGGACAGGCAAAGCTCCTTTCTACGCCGCAGGAGACGGCTGCCCGCCTTGCGGGAAGGCATGTTCTCTTATTATCTGCAATCAGCCAGAAGGATGTGCTTCTTGATACCAAAGAGCAGTTTTTTATAACGGCTGGATCCACAGCGCCCTATAATAACAGCTTTGAAGCCCTGGTAAAGGATTTGAAGCGGTATAAGAAAAATGGTTACAGGGTACTTTTGCTTTCTGCCTCCAGAACGAGAGCAAGGCGTCTGGCAAAGGATCTGGCAGAGCAGGAATTAAGCGCTTTTTACAGCGAAGACCCGGAGCGCGCGCCGGAGGCTGGCGAGGTAATGACTGGCTGCGGCTATGTGAGAAAGGGCTTTGAATATCCGCTTCTGAAGTATGTAATTCTTTCGGAAAGCGATATTTTTGGTGCAGATAAGAAGAAAAAGAAAAAACGCAAAAAGTATGAGGGGCAGAAAATCCATGATTTTACAGAGCTGCATGTTGGCGATTATGTTGTGCATGAGAGTCATGGACTGGGGATTTATCGCGGTATCGAAAAGGTTGAGGTGGAAAACGTCGTCAAGGATTATATGAAAATAGAGTATCGTGACGGCGGAAATCTGTATATTCTGGCAACTGGCTTTGATGTAATCCAGAAATATGCTTCTGCAGATGCCAAGCAGCCGAAGCTGAATAAGCTCGGAACACAGGAATGGAACCGTACCAGAACAAAGGTCAAGGGTGCGGTAGATGAGGTCGCAAAGGATCTGGTAGAGCTTTATGCACTCCGCATGGAAAAAAATGGATTTCCCTTTGACAAGGATACGGTATGGCAGAAAGAATTTGAAGAGATGTTTCCCTTTGAGGAGACAGAGGACCAGCTCGCGGCAATCGATGCGACAAAGGCGGATATGGAGAGCCGCAGGATTATGGACCGCTTGATCTGCGGAGATGTGGGCTATGGTAAGACAGAAATAGCAATCCGCGCCGCATTTAAGGCGGTACAGAGCGGAAAACAGGTGGTATTTCTGGTGCCGACGACTATTTTGGCGCAGCAGCATTATAATACCTTTGTGCAGCGTATGAAGGATTTCCCGGTAAGGGTAGAGCTGCTGTCCCGTTTTCGCAGCGCGGCAGAACAGAAAAAGACAATCGCAGACCTGAAAAAAGGACTGGTGGATATTGTAATCGGCACGCACAGGGTTTTGTCAAGTGATGTCGGCTATAAGGATCTCGGACTGCTGATTGTAGACGAGGAGCAGCGTTTTGGCGTAACGCATAAGGAGAAGCTTAAAAAGCTCAAGGAAAATGTCGATGTGCTGACACTGACAGCGACGCCGATTCCAAGAACGCTTCACATGAGCCTTTCCGGTATCCGGGACATGAGCGTGCTTGAGGAGGCGCCGGGAGAGAGGGTGCCGATTCAGACGTATGTTATGGAATATAATGACGAGATGGTGCGGGAGGCCATTGTCAGGGAGCTTGCACGCGGCGGACAGGTTTATTATGTATATAACCGTGTTGGAAATATTGCTGATATTGCCGCATCGATCGCAGGGCTTGTGCCGGAAGCAAATGTTGCCTTTGCACACGGGCAGATGAAGGAGCATGAGCTGGAGCGGATTATGTATGATTTCATTGATGGAGAAATAGACGTTCTCGTTTCGACGACGATTATCGAGACAGGACTGGATATTTCCAATGTCAACACCATCATCATCCATGATTCGGATAATATGGGACTTTCCCAGCTCTATCAGCTTCGCGGCAGGGTAGGACGCTCCAACCGGACAGCCTATGCGTTTCTCATGTACAAGCGGAATAAGATGCTTAAGGAGACGGCAGAGAAGCGTCTGCAGGCAATCCGGGAATTTACGGAGCTTGGCAGCGGCTTTAAGATAGCGATGCGCGATTTGGAGATAAGGGGCGCGGGCAATCTGCTTGGCAGACGGCAGCATGGACACATCGAGGCAGTCGGCTATGATTTGTACTGCAAAATGCTCAATGAAGCAGTAAAGCGCTTAAAGGGCGCAGAGGAGGAAATCGAATTTCCGACCAATGTGGATTTGGATGTGGATGCGTATATTCCGCCATCCTATATTATGAATGAGGCGCAGAAGCTGGATATTTATAAACGGATTGCAGGCATTGAAAATGAGAATGAGCGGACGGAGATGAAGGATGAGCTCTTAGACCGCTTTGGTGAAATTCCGCAGTCAGTGGAAAATCTGCTGCGTATTGCGCTGATAAGGCAGCAGGCACATAAGCTTTATTTGTCTGAGGTACAGGGAAAAAATGAAGCGCTGACCCTGACGTTTACGGAAAAAGCGCCGATTCTGGTGGAAAGGATTCCAGAGCTTTTAAAGAGCTTTGATGGCAGGATGAAATTTTTCCCAAAGGGAGGGTACCTGCGCTGCCGGTACAAAAAATGTGGAATGGTTGAAAAAGACGCAGAAGCGCTGCTTGTATTGACTGAAGAAGTCATTCGGAAAACGGCAGAGATTTTACTTAAAAAAACAGAAAATAAGGTTGAAACAAAGGTGTGATTGTACTAAAATAAATACAAATGAACAAAAATAACGGTGGTGGGGCAAATGAAAAAGATAGCGTATAAGTTTCTTTCAGTAATCGCAGTATTAGTAATAATCTGTCTGGTTGCATTGCAGATTCTGGGCAGCAATATCCGGAAAATCAGCCAGGAAAGCGGTAATCTTTTAGAGCAGCAGGTAAATGATTTAAACCTGATTCAGACTATCAGCAGGGATTATGAGGAGATTTACAGACTGACTCTGTGCCATACGATGAGTACAGCACCATCCTCTATGGAGGCGTACGAAAAGCAGCTTCAGGAAGTCAAGACAGAAATGCAGACCAGTATGGAGGAGTACAAATCCCATATTTCCGATGCAGAAATCCAGACAGTATTTCAGGCCTTTGAGGCAAAGGTATCTGCTTTCCAGAAGACAGTTGACAGCATCGTTGAAAACAGCGGATCCGGCAAAAAGGATATGGCGACCATCTATATCAATAATACGCTGGGTGTATCCGTCAGCAATCTGGAAGGTTATATTTCACAGTTAAAGGAGTATTCCTCTCAGGAATTTGCAAAGGGTGAAAAAAGCCTTGAGGCGACGACAGCGGCAAGCAGCGGCGTTATTGTATTGACCTGCATTGCAATGCTGGTTGCGGCAGTGATTATTTATTTTGTATCCAAGCAGATGATTGTAAGGCCGATTAACAAGGCGACAAAGGAATTACAGGAAATTATCAAGTCTATTCAGGATGAGGATGCTGATCTCAGCAGACGTATTCCGGTACATACAAAGGACGAAATTGCAGTCCTTACAAAGGGCATCAACCAGTTCCTTGAGATTCTGGAAAATCTGATTCGGAATATCAGGGATTCCAGTCTGCGTATTTCTGAGGAACAGAAGAATGTTTTTGAACGTGTAGAAAAGACACAGGAGAGTGCAGATGATACTTCCAGTACGATGGAGGAGCTCGCTGCAGGCATGGAAGAGGTTACGGCGACGGTTTCCGTCGTTACTGGCCATGCAAAGGAAGCAAGGGAAACTGTACAGAATGTGACGGAGGACGTAAACGATGGCTTCCATTTTGCAGGCGAGATGCAGGAAAGGGCAGATGGTTTAAAACAGCTGGCGAGTGAGAGCAAGCAATCTGTCGTTTCGGTTATGGATGAGATTGACAAGGCGCTGGTGCAGTCGCTTGAGGACAGCAGACAGATTAACCAGATTACAAGCCTGACCGATGAAATTCTCGGCATTGCGGCACAGACGAATCTACTGGCGTTAAATGCGTCGATTGAGGCGGCGAGAGCAGGTGAGGCTGGAAGAGGCTTTGCAGTTGTTGCAGATGAAATCCGTCAGCTTGCTGACAGCAGTAAGACGACGGCAAACAATATTCAGGAAATTTCCAAAGAGGTTGTAAAGGGTGTTACGTCCCTGTCTGACAATGCTTCGAAGCTGTTAAAGTTCGTAAATGAGAATGTTAAGGCAGATTATGATAAGATGGAAAATATCGGTGCGCAGTATCTTGAAGATGCAACAAAGGTGACCGATATTATGGATAAGATTTCCGGTGGAACGCAGAGCATCAATCAGGAAATGGAAGATGTGGTGGATTCTAATGTGACGATTGCAGATACGGTAGAGCAGAATGCAACCGGCATCGGAAATGTGGCGGAAAATACAAACGAGCTTGCTGAGGACATGAAGGAAATCTTCAGAGCAATGCAGGAGGTTCAAAGCGTTATTGACGAGCTGACCCGTCAGGCAGAGATATTCCGCATTAGCGATGCCAGCGAGAACAGTGATGCCATCGTAGCAGAGACTCCAGCAGCAGAACAGTCGGTGGAGCCTACGGCTGAATCAGAAACAGAGGATACACAGTCAGAGGAGGCACAGACAGAGGCTGCAGAAGAATAGCCTTACTCAATTTGTTCATAATCCAGGGAGGCAGCAACGATACGGTCACGTACCTTCTGCATCCGAAGATCCAGAGAAGAGCTGATGCAGGCGCAGTCCATCAGCTCTTTTGCAAGCAGCTCTGCCTCCTGCGGGGGAATGTTCTTTTTATAACGAAGCTTGTGCTCTAAGCTTGCCCAGAAATCCATAGCGATTGTACGAAGCTGCACTTCAACCTTCATGGCGCGTTTTTCATTCTGCAGAAAAATCGGCACTTCTACGATAAGGTGCAGACTGCGGTAGCCGCTTGGCTTTGGATTCTTGATATAATCTTTTTTTCTGATCAGCGTAATGTCGTCCTGTCCTAAAAGGCAGTCTGCCAAAAGGTAAATATCATCCTGAAAAGAACAGACAACGCGGACACCTGCAATATCATGGATGTTCTGTTCAATGGCATCCAGCCTGAGAGGCAGGTTTTTATTACGGATTTTCTTAATCAGACTTTCAGTGGATTTGATTCTGGTCTTAATGCTTTCAATCGGATTGCGGTCATACTGCAATGAAAAATGCTCATTTAAAACATTGAATTTCGTTTCGATTTCCATAACGGCACAGCGGTAATATGCCATCATTTTATCAAGCGGCATGCGGTTTTCCTGCATGAAATCCAAAAATTCATCAGACATCAGGCTTTTGCGGATAAATTCATCACGTGCCTGTTCAAAGTAATTTTCTAATCCCATTTTTGTTTTCCTCCGAATCAAAGAAGTTTTCATGCGCACATTTTAGCACATATTGTCAAAGAAAAAAGAGAGTTGCAAAAAATTTAATAAAAATATAAGAGGTTTTTTTGTTGCTGTTTGGAAATGTATTCATTATACTTTTAAATGGTAAGAGAGAAGTAATTTATAAAAATAGAGGGGCATCAAGATGAAACGAAAACCACGCGGACAGATGTCAGAATCTCTTTTGATAGCGGCACTTCTGTCCATATCAGGCGGACTGCAGGATGCGTATACCTACATATCCCGGGGAAAAGTATTTGCAAATGCGCAGACAGGAAATATTGTGCTTTTAAGCCAGAGACTTGTGGAGGGAGACTGGGCAGCAGCGGCGCATTATTTTGTACCGCTCTTATTTTTTGCAATGGGGATTGCTGCATCGGAGGGAATCCGCTTTAAATATCAAAAGGCGCAGAAAATTCACTGGCGGCAGCTTGTCCTTTTTACAGAGGTTTTGCTTCTGTTTCTGGTGGGCTTTCTGCCCACAGAATATAACCTGATTGGAAATGCGCTGGTTTCCTTCTCCTGTGCAATGCAGGTACAGGCGTTCCGAAAGGTAAAAGGCTATGCGTTTGCAAGTACAATGTGCATTGGAAATATGCGAAGCGGTATGGAGGCGATGTGCGCTTATATAAAGACAGGCGAAAAAGTGATTCTTTACAAGGCTATCCATTACTGGGGCATTATCATCATGTTTGCATTTGGAGCGGGGCTTGGCGGAAGTCTGATACCATTTTTAGGATTATATACAATATGGGTATCTTGTATCCTTTTGATAATCAGTTTACTTATTATGTTTATCAAGGAAGAAATCGAAGAACGTTAATGCTTTGAAGCAAAAAGATTGCAAAAAACCGCTAAAAAACACAATTTACGAAAGTGTGCGGTCATGTTAAAATATAAATAAACAGGACTAAGGGAAAATCCTGTAAAAAGGTACAGACCAAGATGGTGGATAAAGATAAGAAGGGAAAGAAGTTTATGGCAGCATGGTTATCAAAACTTGAAAAAAATCACTATCTTATGGCAATTCGGATGGGATTTATCCAATTGATTCCTGTTATTGTAATTGGCGCTGTAGCGAATATGCTCATATACTGTCCGTTTCCAGGCTGGTATGAGTTTCAGTCCAGCTTTGTAGGCAGTGTGCTGCGTAGTCTGTTACTGCTTATTTATCAGGTTTCAGCCGGTGCATTTTCCGTTTATCTTTGTTTTTCTGTCAGTTATTATTTACTGATATCGGAAAAGCAATACAATATCTCGCTCCAAATCAGCGCAGTCACAGGTTCAATTGGTTGCTTTTTCATGGCGGTTGGAATAGCAGGAAAGGAATTTTCGCTTAGTGACTTAGGGACATCCGGCAGCTTGCTTGCAGTGTTGTCAGCACTTTTCTGTACGACGATGCTGTGTACCCTGTATGGCAGCTTAAAGGATAGAAAACGACGGTACTATTGGAAGGAACGCTGGTTTCTTTATACCGGAGTGCGTGCGTTGCTGGCATTTTTTCTTACCTGTGCCATATGGGCAGGTATTATAGAGGGGCTTCGTTTACTGACCGGTGTTGGGAATCCTAATCGGCTGTTGGAAAAAACGATGCTGTTTTTCTTTTCCCATCTGGAGGGAGAGACGGAAAGATGTATCTGGTATATTGTGCTTGAACAGCTTTTTTCTTTCTTCGGCGTACATGGCTCAGGCGTTATGCAGAAAGTCTCCAGCCAGTATTTTGACGTTGTATTTGTAAATGGAAATAAGATTTTATTTGATAATATGTTTTTGAGCAGCTTTATCATGATAGGCGGCTCAGGAACAACATTCTGTCTTCTGCTTGCTGGAATTCTTTTTGCCAGAAAGCGAAGCATTAAGAAGCTGTCTTTTATGTCGCTGCCGTTTGCTCTTTTTAATATCAATGAACCACTGGTACTGGGGCTTCCGATTGTATTCAGTCCGGTATGGCTGATTCCCTATCTGCTGGTGCCATTGGTCGCGTTTGGAATTGCAGGAGGCGCAACTGCCCTTGGTATCCTGCCGAGAGCGGATGCCTTTGTTGTGTGGTCAACGCCGCCTTTGTTAAATGGATATCTGACGACTTCTTCTATCTGGGCAGTTGTAGTGCAGCTTTTAATTCTTGCAATCGGCACAGCAATTTATCTTCCTTTTCTGCGTCTGCTTGAGAGAAGCGAGAACGCTACAGAAAAATATAAGATTCAGGAATTTACAAAGCTTTTCTGGAGCGAATATGGAAGCAGCGAGGTAGGGAGCTATCTTGAAAGGACGGGATGGGTTGCGTCTACTGCTGGAATTTTATGTGAGCAGCTTCAGGAGGATATTGTAAAGGGGAAGATTCCGGTATGGTATCAGCCACAGTTTGATACAGATAAAAAAATTATCGGTGCGGAAGCGCTGCTTCGGTGGCGGTATAATGGCATTGCGATAGCGCCGCCTATTGTCTGCAGATTGGCAGAGGAAGCCGGGCTGATGAATGAAATGACGCTCTGTATCTGCCGTCAGGTTCTGAATGACTTAAAGAAAATGCAGGAAAAATATAGTGAAACGTTTAAGGTTGCCCTGAATACGATTCCATCTCAGATTGATGATTCCAATTTTGTAGACAAGGTTCTTTCCAGAGTAAAGGAGCATGGACAGGTAAAGGGCTTTGCACTGGAAATTACGGAAAATGAAAACCTGAATCAGTATCCCAACATTTCGCAGAATATCAGACGTCTGAGCAAAGAGGGAATCGCATTGGAAATTGATGATTTTTCGATGGGTGCAACCTCATTGAAATATTTGCAGACAGAACAGTTCGGCTATGTAAAGCTGGATGGAGATATTGTCCGTCAGGTTAAGGATAATTCCAGAAACAGGGAAATCGTCCGCTCAGTTATCATGCTTGGAGAACGCCTGCAGTTTGATGTCATTGCCGAATATGTAGAGGATGAGCAGCTATTTGAAATGTTGCGTGAGCTGGGCTGCAAATATTTTCAGGGCTATCTGATTGGCGCGGCTGTGCCAATTGAGGAATTCCTTGAAAGATAAAAGAGGAACTCTAGCGTATAATTCCTCCTTCGCTTCCACATACTACCCATACAGTACAAATATGGAAGAATGAAGAATACAGGAGGAATTTTACGATATGAAAGCAACAGGAATTGTCCGCAGAATAGATGACCTCGGGCGGATTGTTATCCCGAAGGAGATACGAAGGACACTGCGGATACGGGAAAGCGACCCTCTGGAAATTTTTACAGACCGTGAGGGCGAGATTATCTTAAAAAAGTATTCCCCGATTGGGGAAATGAATACATTTGCAAGGCAATATGCGGAAAGTCTGGCGCAGGTGTCCGGACATGCGGCATTGATTGCTGACAGGGATCAGTTCATTGCAGCATCCGGCGGCTACAAGAGCGCAGTAGGGAAATCTATCAGCAGAGCCTTAGAGGAGAAGCTGGACAGGCGTGAATCTTTTCTTGCAACAAAGGGAGAGCGCAGCTTTATCTCCATTTTGGAGGAGGGCGACGGCGAATATATCCATGAGGCCATCAGTGTTATTATTTGCGAGGGCGATGTCATCGGAGCAGTGCTTCTTCTGGATGACGATGCCAAAAACAAGATGGGAGAGGTAGAGAAAAAACTGATTCTGTCAGCCTCAGCTTTTCTGGGAAGACAGATGCAGGCATAAGGAATATGTTAAAAAGGACTGTCAGCAAAACTGTGCTGACGGTCCTTTTTAATTTCGCAGGATTCTATTCTATAGGAAAATTATTTGCTCATTTCATCCAGAAGCGTAATTTTCATATCGTACAGCTTTTTGGAGAGGTCAACATAAACATTGTGCGGATTTACGAGACGTCTTGTTTCGTCCCAGAGTGTATCAAGCTCTTTCTGGCAATAGCTGCGGATGTCCATTGTGCGCGGTGTTTCGTAAATGCAGACACCATCCTTAAAGATAGGAAGCAAAATTTCCCGCATAGTATAAGTGCCGGCTTCAAGCTTTGTCTTTTTCCAGGGCGCGTGCGGATCAAATAAGAGAAGAGGCTCGTCCTCCGAATAGGTTTCATCAACGAGGCAGATCAAATCTGCTTTTATTTTTCCTGTGCTCTTTTCATAGATACGATAAATCGTCTTATTACCCGGATTTGTAATTTTTTCGGTATTTTCGGACAGCTTGATTTTGGGAACAAAGCTGCCGTCCTTATTCATTACGGCTGCAAGCTTGTAAACGCCGCCAAAGGAAGGACAGTCCTTAGAGGTAATCAGGTTTGTGCCGACACCCCAGGAGGTAATCGCTGCGCCCTGTGTCTTAAGGCTGTCGATCAAAAATTCATCCAAGTCATTGGAAGCAGAAATAACAGCGTCAGTAAAGCCTGCATCATCAAGCATCTTGCGTGCTTTTTTGGAAAGATAAGCAAGGTCGCCGCTGTCTAAGCGGATACCATAAAAGGTAAGCGGAATTCCTGCCGCCCGCATTTCTTCAAAAACGCGGATTGCATTCGGCACGCCGGATTTTAAGGTGTCGTAGGTATCGACAAGCAGGATACAAGCCGTCGGATACATATCGGCATAGGTCTTAAAGGCTGTATATTCATCAGGAAAGCTCATAATCCAGCTATGGGCGTGCGTACCTTTTACAGGAATGTCAAAGAGCTGTCCCGCCAGCACGTTGCTTGTGCCGGTGCAGCCGCCAATGACAGCGGCTCTTGCGCCATAGATGCCAGCATCCGGTCCCTGCGCACGTCTAAGACCAAATTCCATAATGCCGTCTCCCTTTGCAGCATAGCAGACACGGGATGCTTTCGTGGCAATCAGGCATTGATGGTTTAAAATTGTAAGAATCGCGGTTTCAACAAGCTGTGCCTGCATGATGGGAGCAATTACCTTTACAAGAGGCTCGCGGGGAAAGATAACCGTACCCTCTGGAATCGCGTAAATATCGCCGGTGAAATGAAAGGTTTCCAGATAATCCAGAAAATCCTTCTCAAAAATACCAAGACTGGAAAGATATTCGATATCTGCTTTGGAAAAATGCAGATTTTTAATATAGTCGATGACCTGTGCCAGACCTGCGGAAATGGCATAGCCGCTGTCAAGCGGGTTGTTGCGGTAAAATACATCAAAGATAACGGTTTCGTTCTGATCCTTGTGCTTGAAATAGCCCTGCATCATTGTCAGCTCGTAGAGATCTGTCATGAGGGTCAGGTTCTGTCTGTCCATAATGCGCCTCCATAAAATTTTGTATAAATGCCTGCCGACATTATAGCATAATGTTAGATAGATTATACTCTTTTGCGCACGAAATCACAACTGAATATGGAAATAAACGGGAGCTGCTGTAAGCAGTTTGCGCATATTCACGGCTTGAAAGCTTCTTTGGATTCTTCAAAATTCCTTGATTGACATTCATTTTTTAAACTCATAAGATAAACCTAAGAAATCATCTGCAAAAAGATGTTTTGCGGGAAATTCAGCTTTTCCGCTCTTGACAGCGGCAAAAAAACAGTCCTATAATACTCCATAAGAGAAAGACTGTGACGGAGACAGTAGATATTTACCAAAAGCGCAAGCGAGCCGGAGATGGTGGAAGTCCGGTGTGAGTAGGCAGATATTGAAAATCACTCCTGAGTTTCAGCATTGAAATAGATTTTCTAAAGTAGGTGCTGGCGGTATTCCACCGTTATCGGAAACCATATAAAACGGAGCCGCTATCAGTATCCATTGAGAGAAGCCGGCGAAGGGCGTATGCGTAACAGGTGGTTAGCAAGGAGATTTTATCCCTGTCCTTTTACGGACAGGGATTTTTTGCGTTATAGTGAGCCGAGCGGAAATGCGAAGCATTTTTGCAAATGACCGAAAAAGAATTTGGCAAATGTATTTGCCAAATTGAATTTTTAGGTCATGTCATGGAAATGGTTACATTTCCATTCGGCGAACATCGCAGAAATGAGAAAAATCACCTGATGATTTTTCGAGTGTATTTTTTCGGATATGTATATTAAGGAGGAACTCAAATGTATCAAAAAGTACCTACAGACCTGAATTTTGTGGAAAGAGAAAAAGAAGTAGAAAAATTCTGGCGTGAAAATGATATTTTCAAGAAGAGTATGGACAATCGCAAAAAAGGCGAGACCTATACCTTTTATGACGGACCGCCAACCGCTAATGGCAAACCGCACATCGGTCACGTTCTGACCCGTGTTATCAAGGATATGATTCCCAGATACCGTACCATGAAGGGCTACATGGTTCCTAGAAAAGCAGGCTGGGATACACATGGACTTCCGGTGGAGCTTGAAGTAGAGAAGCTGCTTGGACTGGATGGCAAGGAACAGATTGAAGAATACGGTCTTGCGCCATTTATTACCAAGTGTAAGGAAAGTGTCTGGAAATACAAGGGCATGTGGGAGGACTTTTCCGCAACCGTTGGATTCTGGGCAGATATGGATGACCCGTATGTTACTTATCATGACGATTATATCGAATCCGAGTGGTGGGCTTTAAAGGAAATCTGGGACAAAGGACTGTTATACAAGGGCTTTAAGATTGTTCCCTATTGCCCGCGCTGCGGTACGCCGCTGTCCTCTCACGAGGTTGCACAGGGCTATAAAGCGGTTAAGGAGCGTTCCGCAGTGGTACGCTTTAAGGCTGTGGGTGAGGATGCGTATTTCCTTGCATGGACGACAACACCATGGACGCTGCCGTCTAACGTTGCGCTCTGCGTGAATCCGCAGGAGACTTATGTAAAAGTAAAGGCGGCTGATGGTTATACCTATTATATGGCGCAGGCGCTTTTGGATAAGGTGCTTGGCAAGCTTGCAGATGAAGAAAACGGAAAGCCTGCTTACGAGGTACTGGAAACCTATGAAGGAAAAGACCTTGAATACCGCGAATATGAACCGCTTTTTGCCTGTGCAGGAGAAGCGGCTGCAAAACAGAATAAAAAGGGTCATTATGTAGTATGTGACACCTATGTCACAATGACAGATGGTACTGGAATCGTTCATATTGCACCGGCATTTGGTGAGGATGATGCCCAGGTTGGCAGAAAATATGACCTTCCTTTCGTACAGTTTGTAGACGGCAAGGGTGATTTGACGAAGGAAACGCCGTATGCAGGCATGTTTGTTAAGGATGCGGACCCGGAGGTATTGAAGGACCTTGATAAGGAAGGAAAGCTCTTTGACGCACCGAAGTTTGAACATGATTATCCGTTCTGCTGGAGATGTGACACACCGCTTATCTATTATGCAAGAGAATCCTGGTTCATCAAGATGACTGCGGTCAAGGATGAGCTGATAAAGAACAATAATACAATTAACTGGATTCCGGAATCTATCGGCAAGGGACGCTTTGGCGACTGGCTGGAAAATATTCAGGACTGGGGTATTTCCAGAAACCGTTACTGGGGTACACCGCTTAATATCTGGGAATGTGAATGTGGCTGCATGCACGCCATCGGCAGCAGAAAAGAGCTGGAAGAGATGAGCAGCAATAAGGAAGCACAGACCGTAGAGCTGCATAGACCTTATATCGATGCGATCACAATCAAATGTCCGAAATGCGGTAAGGATATGCACCGTGTACCGGAGGTAATTGACTGCTGGTTTGATTCCGGTGCAATGCCTTTTGCACAGCATCATTATCCATTTGAAAATAAAGAACTGTTTGAGCAGCAGTTCCCGGCACAGTTTATTTCAGAGGCGGTAGACCAGACCAGAGGCTGGTTCTATTCCCTGCTGGCAGAGTCTACGCTGCTGTTCCACAAAGCGCCTTATGAAAATGTAATCGTGCTTGGACATGTACAGGACGAAAACGGTCAGAAGATGAGTAAGTCCAAGGGCAATGCAGTAGACCCGTTTGATGCACTTGCACAGTATGGTGCAGATGCAATCCGCTGGTATTTCTATATCAATTCCGCACCATGGCTGCCGAATCGTTTCCATGGAAAAGCAGTTATGGAGGGACAGCGTAAATTTATGGGTACGCTGTGGAATACCTACGCATTCTTCGTACTGTATGCGAATATTGACCAGTTTGATGCAACCAAATATAAGCTGGAATATGACAAGCTTTCCGTTATGGATAAATGGCTGTTATCCAAATTGAATACACTTGTTGGAGATGTGGACAACAATCTGGCAAACTACAGGATTCCGGAAGCAGCGCGTGCGCTTCAGGACTTTGTGGATGAAATGAGTAACTGGTATGTACGCCGCGGCAGAGAGCGTTTCTGGGCAAAGGGTATGGAGCAGGATAAGATTAACGCTTACATGACCTTATATACTGCACTGGTAACGGTGGCAAAGGCTGCAGCGCCGATGATTCCGTTCATGACAGAGGAGATTTATCAGAACCTTGTCAGAGGTCTGGATGAGAGCGCACCGGAGAGTATCCATCTGTGTGACTTCCCGACTGTGGATGCGGCAATGATTGATAAAAAGCTGGAAGAGGATATGGAAGCTGTTCTGGAGACAGTCGTTCTCGGACGTGCGGCAAGAAACACCGCAAATATCAAAAATCGTCAGCCGATTGGCAGAATGTATGTTAAGGCACAGGAAGAACTTTCTGACTTCTATAAGGAAATCATTGAAGACGAGCTGAATGTAAAAGAGGTTATCTATTCTCAGGATGTAAGGGATTTTACCTCCTATACCTTCAAACCACAGCTCCGTACGCTGGGCAAACGCTTTGGAAAGCAGTTAAATGCCTTAAAAGAGGTGCTTGCAGGTCTTAACGGCAATGCAGCAATGGATGAAATCAACGAAAAAGGAACGCTTACCATTACGCTGGACGGCAAAGAAGAGGTACTGGAAAAGGATGACCTTTTAATTGACGCAGCGCAGGTAGAAGGCTTTGTATCTGAGAGCTATGGCGGCATTACGGTTGTACTGGATACCAATCTTTCCAAAGAACTGATTGAGGAAGGCTTTGTTTACGAAATCATCAGCAAGATTCAGACCATGCGTAAGGATGCGGGCTTTGAGGTTATGGACCACATCACAGTAGCAATGCAGGGCAATGCAAAGCTGGAAGAAATCGTGAAAAAGAATGAAAGCAGCATCGCAGCCAAAGTTCTGGCGGATGAAATCCTCTATGATAAGGAAGCTGCGGATGCAAAGGAATGGAGCATCAACGGAGAAACAGTAAAGATTGGCGTACAAAAGAAATAAACGCTTCTTTCCCTTTTTAAATAAACATGATAAAATAAACGCAAATGGGTTCTGGCACGCACACCGCAGACCAGAACCTTTTGCCTGTCAGGGCTGATGGGCGGCTACAAGCATATAGCACAGAGGAGGATGTTATGTTAAAAAAGCAGGAAAAAAAGAAGCTGTTCGACAAAGAGCTGTTTAAGAGAAGCGTTGTGTATAACGTTAAGACCTTATACCGCAAAACGCTGGAGGAGGCTTCCCAGCAGCAGATTTTTCAGGCGGTTTCCTATGCGATTAAGGATGCCATCGTAGATAACTGGATGGATACGCAGAAGGAATATGAGAAAAAAGACGTTAAAATCGTTTATTACATGTCAATGGAATTTTTGATGGGACGTGCGCTTGGCAACAATATGATAAACCTCCGCGCGTATGATGAGGCAGCGCAGGCGCTTGAGGAATTGGGCGTAGACATCAATCTGGTTGAGGATCAGGAGCCGGATGCAGCTCTTGGAAACGGCGGACTCGGACGTCTGGCAGCCTGCTTTTTGGACTCTCTTGCAACGCTTGGCTATGCGGCTTATGGCTGCGGCATCCGTTACCGCTATGGTATGTTCCGTCAGGAAATCCGTGACGGCTATCAGGTAGAGGTGCCGGACAACTGGCTGGTTAACGGCAATCCGTTTGAACTGCACAGACCTGAATATGCAAAGGAAGTAAAATTTGGCGGTTATGTGACGGTACGGACGGATGAAAATGGCAGACAGCACTTCATTCAGGAGGGTTACCAGTCTGTGAAAGCCGTTCCTTATGATATGCCCATCGTAGGCTATGGAAATGGAATCGTAAATACCTTAAGAATCTGGGATGCACAGCCGGTTGAGTGCTTCCAGCTTGACTCCTTTGACAAGGGCGATTATCAGAAGGCGGTAGAGCAGGAAAACCTTGCAAGAAACATTGTAGAGGTACTCTATCCTAACGATAACCACTACGCAGGCAAGGAACTGCGTCTGAAACAGCAGTATTTCTTTATTTCTGCATCCGTGCAGGAGGCTGTTTCCAAATATATGAAAAACCATACGGATGTTCGCAAATTCTATGAAAAAGCGACCTTCCAGTTAAATGATACGCACCCGACTGTTGCAGTTGCTGAGCTGATGCGTGTTCTGATGGATGAATATTATCTGACCTGGGATGAAGCATGGAATGTAACAACCAAAACCTGTGCTTATACCAACCATACGATTATGGCGGAAGCACTTGAGAAATGGCCGATTGAGCTGTTCTCCAGACTGCTGCCCCGTATCTATCAGATTATTGAGGAAATCAACCGCAGATTTATTCAGGATATTCAGGCGCGTTATCCGGGCAACCAGGAAAAGATTGCAAAGATGGCAATTATTTATGACGGACAGGTTAAGATGGCGCATCTTGCAATCGCAGCAGGCTATTCAGTGAACGGTGTGGCAAGGCTGCATACAGAAATTCTGAAGAAACAGGAGCTGAAGGATTTCTACGAGATGATGCCGGAGAAATTTAACAACAAGACCAACGGCATTACACAGAGACGTTTCCTGCTGCACGGCAATCCGCTGCTTGCAAAGTGGGTAACAGAGCGTGTAGGCGATGCGTGGATTACGGATTTGCCGGCAATTCACAAGCTTGCGCTTTATGCAGATGATAAGAAGGCGCAACATGAATTTATGAATATCAAATACCGCAATAAGGTTCGTCTTGCTGCCTATATCAGAGAGCATAATGGAATTGAGGTAGACCCGCGTTCTATTTTTGATGTGCAGGTAAAGCGTCTGCATGAATACAAGAGACAGCTTCTTAACATTCTGCATGTTATGTACCTTTACAATCAGCTTAAGGACAATCCGCAGATGGATTTCTATCCGCGTACCTTTATTTTCGGAGCAAAGGCGGCTGCTGGTTATAAAAATGCAAAGCTGACAATCAAGTTGATTAACTCCGTAGCCGATGTGGTAAATAACGACCCGGATATTAACGGAAAAATTAAGGTTGTCTTTATTGAAAATTACAGAGTTTCCAATGCAGAATGGATTTTTGCTGCAGCAGATGTATCTGAGCAGATTTCTACAGCCAGCAAAGAGGCTTCTGGTACCGGAAATATGAAATTTATGCTGAACGGTGCACTGACGCTTGGTACGATGGACGGTGCAAATGTGGAAATCGTAGAAGAAGTAGGCGCAGAAAATGCCTTTATTTTCGGACTCAGCTCAGACGAGGTTATCCAGTATGAAAATTATGGCGGCTATGACCCGATGGAGATTTTCAACAATGACCCTGACATCCGTAGAGTTTTGATGCAGTTGATTAACGGTACCTTTTCACCGGAAAATCCGGAGCTTTTCCGCGATTTATACAACTCTCTGCTCAATACGCTCTGCACGGCAAGAGCAGATACCTACTTTATTTTGAAGGATTTCCGTTCTTATGCAGAGGCACAGAAGAAGGTAGAGGCAGCTTATCGTGACGAGGCGGCATGGGCAAAGAGCGCAATTCTGAATGTAGCATGCTCCGGCAAGTTTACCTCTGACCGCACCATTCAGGAATATGTGGATGAAATCTGGCATCTTGATAAGGTTGTTTTGAATAAATAGGAGGATTTGCAGGATATGATAGGATTATCGGCAGGCGGCGCTTATCTGGTAGGCGGCGATAAGGTCGTAGAGGACTCCGCACAGGCGCTGCAGGAGATAAAGAGCCTGACAGGAAAGGAAATCACAAAAGAGGAAGCTGCAAAGCAGACGATGGCGTATGGTATTTTGGAGAGCCACAATACCTCCGGAAGCATGGATAAGCTGAAAATCCGCTTTGACAAGCTGACTTCCCATGATATTACATTTGTAGGAATTATTCAGACGGCAAGGGCGTCAGGACTGGAAAAATTTCCGATGCCCTACGTTTTGACAAACTGCCACAATTCCCTTTGTGCAGTAGGCGGTACGATTAACGAGGATGACCATATATTTGGACTGACCTGCGCAAAGAAGTATGGCGGCGTATATGTTCCGCCTCATCAGGCGGTTATTCACCAGTTTGCGAGAGAAATGCTTGCAGGCGGCGGCAAGATGATTCTCGGTTCTGACAGCCATACCCGCTATGGCGCACTTGGAACAATGGCGATGGGCGAGGGCGGACCGGAGCTTGTAAAGCAGCTTCTGAACCAGACCTATGACATCAATATGCCACAGGTGGTAGGCGTTTACTTAAAGGGAGAGCCGAAAAAGGGCGTTGGTCCGCAGGACGTTGCGCTTGCGATTATCGGCAAGGTTTTTGCAAACGGCTATGTAAACAATAAGGTTATGGAATTTGTCGGACCGGGCGTGGAAAAGCTGAGCGCTGACTTCAGAATCGGCGTTGATGTTATGACAACGGAGACGACCTGCCTTTCTTCTATCTGGAAAACAGATGATGTTATTCGTGAATTTTATGAGATTCATGGCAGAAAAGAAGATTTTGCGCTTCTGGCACCGGGTGAGGTTGCTTACTATGACGGTATGATAACGGTAGATCTGGATAAGGTAGAGCCGATGGTCGCCATGCCGTTCCATCCGAGCAATACCTATACCATTGATGAAGTAAGACGCAATCTGGATGATGTCCTTGCGGATGTGGAGAAGCGCGCACAGGTAAGCCTTGACGGCGCAGTGCCTTATTCTCTGCGGGACAAGGTGCGTGACGGCAAATTTTATGTGGATCAGGGAATCATTGCAGGCTGCGCGGGCGGCGGCTTCGAAAATATCTGTGCGGCAGCGGACATCCTGAAAGGTCATAATATTGGACATGACGGCTTTACGCTGAGTGTATATCCGGCTTCTATGCCGATTTATATGGAACTGATTAAAAATGGCTGCGCTGCTACTATTTTAGAGACAGGCGCAGTGCTCAAGACGGCATTTTGCGGTCCGTGCTTTGGTGCAGGCGATACACCGGCAAACAATGCGTTCAGCATCCGCCATTCTACAAGGAACTTCCCCAACCGTGAAGGCTCGAAGCTTCAGAATGGCCAGATTGCATCAGTTGCGCTCATGGATGCGCGCTCGATTGCGGCAACAGCTGCAAACAAGGGTGAACTGACACCGGCAACAGAGTTTGACGCACCGTTTAACCACTATCAGTATTATTTTGATTCTAAAATTTATGAAAACCGTGTCTTTGATTCCAAGGGCGTGGCGGACCCATCGGTTGAGATTCAGCTTGGCCCTAATATCAAGGACTGGCCGAAGATGACCGCTCTGCCGGAAAATATGCTGCTGCGGGTGGTAGCGGAGATTCATGACCCGGTTACAACGACAGACGAGCTGATTCCTTCTGGTGAGACGTCCTCTTACCGCTCCAATCCTCTTGGACTGGCAGAGTTTACGCTTTCCAGAAAGGTGCCGGCGTATGTTGGGCTGGCTAAGGATATTCAGACAGCACAGACGGCAGTCATGGAAGGAAAATGTCCGCTTGAGGCAAAGCCGGAGCTTAAGGAAATTATGGCTGTGGTAAATACGCAGTTCCCGGAGGCAGGCAAGGGCAATATGGGCTATGGTTCTACGATTTTTGCAGTGAAACCGGGTGACGGTTCTGCAAGAGAGCAGGCAGCTTCCTGTCAGAAGGTGCTTGGCGGCTGGGCAAATATTGCCAACGAGTATGCAACAAAGAGATACCGTTCCAACCTGATTAACTGGGGTATGCTGCCATTTATGATTGACAGGGGCGAGCTTCCCTTTAAGGACCTTGATTATATCTTCTTGCCGGGTATCCGCAGTGCAGTTGAACGTGCAGACAGTGAGATTTGCGCGTATGTCGTAAAGGATGGCGCATTAAAGCCCTTTACCCTGCGGCTTTCGGACATGACGGATGAGGAGCGGCAGATTATCTTAAGCGGCTGCCTTATCAATTACAATTCTAAAAAGCTGACGACAGCAGAGTAACTAAAGTTTTCCTCCTGCGGTGTCGATATAGAAAACAGAGAGTCATGCGCGTGCTTTCAAACTATATGGACATTGACAGGAGGAAAATTTGCGAATAAGTTCCAGTACAATAGGAATGGAGTCCGCCAGAAGGTATACTTCTGAATCAAAAAAGACGTTTGGCGTAAAGAGCCGGACGTATTCGGGCAGCCTGCAACGGAGGGAAGGCTACCTGACTTATCGGGATTTGCTTCAGGGCAAAGAGGAAAATACCGATAAAAATTCTGAAACAAAGACGAAGGCAGAGACAGAAAGCGAGGCGCAGACGCCCCTGCAGAATTATTTTCGCCCTGCAAGCCTTACGAGGATTTCCAGCCGCAGTGAAGCGGAGGTTCTTGACCGGATACGGCAGCAGTGCATCCAGTATCTGATGGGTTTATTTGGGCTCAAGTCGGGTAATGATAAAGATAGCCTATTGACCAGCACCGGAGAGGTTACGACGACAATGACAGAGGTGTCAGTCAGTGAAACCTATGTGGAGGAGGAAGAGACTTCCTTCCGGACAGAGGGAGAGGTCGTAACGGCAGACGGCAGAAGGATTACCTTTGGTCTTGAAATGGAAATGAGTCGGCGTTTTGAGGCGACTTATAAGCAGAGCTATAAGATGCTGCAGCAGAATATAAGCACCTGCGACCCGCTTGTCATCAATCTGGATAGTGATGTGGCATCTGTATCAGACCAGAAGTTTCTGTTTGATATTGACGGCGATGGCATTCTGGAAAATGTATCGCAGCTTGGAAGCGGCAGCGGTTATCTGGCGATTGATAAAAATGGCGATGGTGTCATAAACGACGGAACGGAGCTGTTTGGACCCCAGTCGGGCAATGGCTTTGCCGACCTTACGCAGTATGACGACGATGGCAACGGCTGGATAGATGAAAATGATGCAATCTGGGAAAAGCTTTTGATCTGGACAAAGGATGAAAACGGAAAGGACAGGCTGTATCATATTTCTGAGAAAGGTGTCGGAGCAATCGGTCTTCAGAATCAGTCAACAGATTTTTCATTGCAGTCAAAGCAGGTAGGGCGCGCCAATGCATTTATACGGAATACAGGAATTTTCCTGTATGAAAATGGAGGCGTCGGTACAGTACAGCATGTTGATCTGGTAAAGCAATAATATTTTTATCATTTATAAATACATAGAAAAAACACATAATAAAAGAACTGTTCTTTCATAGGACAGTTCTTTTTTATGTAATAGGAAATTCAGAAGAATTTCCTATTACACAAAATAAAATGCGCAGCTCGCGGAGATGAAATTTGCCTTACAGGCACCGCTCGCGCGTAGAGAGTTTGCGAGCAAACTCTATTTTAGAAAGTGGAGCGCACTGCGGCGGAAATGAATAGAGTCGTTAAAACGACCCACAGCAGGCGGAGAATCCTGCAAGCAGGATTCTATTTTATAAAATGCGCAGCTCGCGGAGATGAAATTTGCCTTACAGGCACCGCTCGCGCGCAGAGAGTTTGCGAGCAAACTCTTTTTTAAACAATGCGTGAATAAAGCCGGTTTAAGCGGGAAAACTAGAACTGAGGTGATAAGCATGAGAGACATGAGAAATATGAGAACTCCAAGAAGGAGACATTCCACAATGCGAAAAGAAAGAATCATTATGCTGGCGTCCTCAGTCTTTGTACTGACGGCGCTTACCATGACCGGTTTTTATGTAAAAGAAAAAAATGAGGCGGAAAAAGACGGTTATGTTGTCGATATGAGCGCGCTGGAAAAAAAGACAGAGGATAAAACACTGGAAATTGCGGACGCAGTCAAGCAGGAAAATGCAGCAGACAGTACTGCAAGGGGAAATGATTTGGATTATGACCCGAATTTTCAGGAAGCGTCCTCTGGTGATGTGACAAATAGCTGGGATACTGTGAAGGAAGAAAAAACAGCGAAGGACGAAGAAACGGAAAGCGCCAACAAGGATATTGCCCTTTCGGAAAAGGAAAAAGCGCTGGAGGATGAAGCAGAGCAGATGAGCGCTTCCGCACAGGATGAAGCGCCTGTGGCAGTTGAAACGGCAGGCATGGAAGCTGCGAGAGCACTTTCTTTTCAGGAACGGGATAATCTGGGATGGCCGGTAGCGGGCAATGTGTTAATCAATTACAGCATGGATAAGACCGTATATTTCCCGACGCTTCAGCAATATAAATACAATCCTGCGATTGTGATCGCGGCTTCTGAAGGGGAAAATATTACAGCATCCGCAGACGGCAGGGTACTTTCCGTATTTGAGGATGCACAGCTTGGTCATGGAATTACCATTGATATAGGAAATGGTTATGAATTGACCTACGGACAGTTAAAGGATATTATGGTATTGCAGGGTGATATGGTAAGCGCAGGGGATGTGCTTGGCAAGGTGGCGGCACCGACCAAGTATTACAGTGAAGAAGGCCCCAACGTTTATTTCAAACTGACAAAGGACGGCGTTCCGGTCAATCCGCTTAGCTGTCTGGAATAACAGAGGATGCGGCATGGCGTGCTATACCTATATGGTAGAGTGCAGCGACGGGAGCTTTTACACCGGCTGGACAAATGATTTGGAAAAGCGAATAAAGGCGCACAATGAGAAAAGGGGCGCAAAATATACCAGAAGCAGGACCCCGGTCAGACTGGTATATTATGAGGCCTTTACGGAAAAACAGGATGCAATGCGGCGGGAATATGAAATCAAACAGTATTCCCGCAGGGAAAAGGAAGCTTTGATAAAGCAGAAAACCGAATAATGCGGGCGGAAAGGAAGCATACTATTTCACAAAAAGAGGTGATAGTATGCTTTTTATTGCGAATGGAACTTTGTATCCGATGGCGGATGGCATGCCGGAAAAAATAGAGGGTGGCAGCATTGCCGTAGAAAATGGCAAAATCCTGCGTGTGGGATGGGGCTTCTCGTATCAGGAGCTTTGTAGAGAGCTTGGACGGAGCGCAGCCGATCAGGAGAAGGATCTTTGCATTGACGCTTCGGGGAAATGGGTAATGCCCGGAATCATAGAGGCACACTGCCATATAGGAATTACTGAAGAAAAGAAGGGAATGGAGGGGGACGACTGTAATGAAACAGTTGACCCGATTACGCCGCAGCTTCGCGCAATTGACGCGATTAACAGCATGGATGCCGCTTTTGATGATGCCGTGCGGGCGGGAATTACCTCCGCAATGATAGGCCCCGGCAGTTCCAACGTCGTGGGCGGACAGTTTGCCTTTGTCAAGATGAAGGGCAGGCGGATAGATGACTTGATCGTACTTGCGCCTGCGGCAATGAAGGTCGCATTTGGAGAAAATCCAAAGGTAAACTACAGCGGGCAGGGAAAGTCACCATCTACCAGAATGGCTATTGCATCCATGCTTCGGGAAGAATTGACTAAAGCGGTCAACTATAAGCGCAAAAAAGAAAAAAAGGAAAAGGATTTTGAGCCGGATTTTCATTATGAAGCGTGGCTTCCTGTATTGGAGAAAAAAATTCCCCTGAAGGCGCATGCACACCGGGTTGACGATATTTTTACGGCAATACGGATTGCAAAGGAATTTGACCTTTTGATGACGCTTGACCATTGCAGCGAGGGACATCTGATTGCTGAAGAGGTAAAGGCTTCAGGCTTTCCGGCAATCGTGGGACCGGACCTGGCAAGCCGAAGCAAAATTGAGGTGCAGAATATGGCGTTTAAGACGGCGGGCGTCTTAAATGCACATGGGGTAAGAATTGCGATTACCACAGACCATCCGGTATCCATCATCGCCTCCCTGCCGCTTTGTGCAGGACTTGCGGTAAAAGCGGGACTGCCGATGAGGGAAGGGCTTCGGGCGATTACGATAAATGCTGCCAGAATCTGCCGTACAGATGAAAGGGTAGGCTCTCTGGAGGCCGGAAAGGATGCGGACATAGCGGTATTTGACGGAAATCCGATGGAGGTATTTACGAAAACCCTGATGACGGTAATTGATGGTAAGATAGTTTATCTGGATGAGCAGTTTTAGCATAGTGCGCATCATTTTGCGCTCTTTACCAAACCGGGGAAAGATAGTATACTGAGCCTATGGGAAAAAAAAGGTGGGTAACTGTATTATTGAGTATGAGCATAGTGCTTTCAGGCTGCGAAGGAATCGGGGCTGTTTCGGAAACTCCGCTGAATACCGTTGAGTATACGGGCGTTTCATGGAACGGAGAGGCAGACTACAGCTATGAAGTGCCAAGGCTTTTGCCGGGAATCCTGACAGACCGGCTCGGCTATGAGCCGCAGGGCGCAAAGATGGTTATTTTCCGTAGGACGGGAGAGGAAAGAACCTTTACGATACGGGATGAAAAGACCAGACAGATTGTATATACCGGAATTATCCGTTTTAAGAATAATAGATATGTGGGCAGCGAGTACCTTAGCTACGGTGATTTTTCAGACCTGACACAGGCGGGGAGTTATTATGTCCAGATGGATACCTATGGGGAATCCTATCCCTTTATTATCCACGATAATCTGTATTATTCCATGTTTAAGCGTACCTTTGAAAAGCTGAATACACTGCGCACCAGCTCTGATACAGAGGATATGGAAAATACGGACAATGGCTGGCAGATGCAGGAAAAAGGGAAAAAGAAGGAGATTGCAGCCTGCCGCAGCGTGTATCTGCTTTTGACCTCTTATGAGTTGTTCCCGGAGGTATATTCTGATGATATGGGAATTAAGGAAAGTGGAAATGGGATTTCAGATATTTTGGATGAATGTCGATATGAGACAAAATGGCTGCTTCACCAGACGCAGGCAAGTCCGGATGGGGACGGAGAAACCTGTGCATATCAGGCAGCAGTTCTTGCGAAATATGCTTATCTGACCAGAGAGCTGGATGGTGATTTTTCAGCGAAGTGCCAAAAGGCAGCGCAGGCGGCATGGAAGGGCATGGCGCAGGATGGTGAGACGCCGGAGGATATGCTTGCACTGGCAGCAGCAGAGCTTTACCGCGCGACGGGAAATGTAACCTATGCGGCTGCTGCGGAGGAGCATCTGGAGGCCTGCCTTACAAAAGTAAAATTGACGGAAGCGGAATTTTTCTGCGGCGTTGCGTATATGAATACAAAGAACAAGGTAGAAGTGGCACTGTGCGAAGCTGTTATCAAAAAGATTATGGAAGAAGCGGAGACGATTGCGGCGCGGTCAAAGAACAGCCGGTTTTTGATTTGCTCAGAGCGGGAAAATGAGAGCGCTGATGTGCTGCTTGGTGAAATGTTGCGGATATGTATTGTCAATCATATAATTACAAATCATGAGTATAATACGGTCATTGAAAATCATTTTCACTATCTGATGGGACGAAATCCAGATGCCATCCGTTATGCTTCCTGCTTTGAGGGAGAAAAGCTGGAGCAGGCAGATATGCTGGAGGATGTGCAGAGCAATGCGGCGTTTATGTTTCTGCTGAGTGAGCTTTTGAGCAATTAGATGGGAAATAGATAAAGAGGAGGAAATTATGAAAATAGTTGTTTTAGCAGGGGGAATCAGCACGGAGCGGGATGTATCCTTAAGCTCTGGAAAGATGATTTATCAGGCGCTTTTGGAAAAAGGGCATGAAGCAATGATGCTGGATGTATATCTTGGCTATGAAGGAGAGGGCGCAGACGATGTATTTTCTCTGAAAAAGGACTGGGCAAAGGACATCGGAAGAATTGGCGAAAGCAAGCCGGACCTTGCGCAGGTAAAGGCGATGCGTCCCGATGGTGATAAGCATTTCTTTGGCCCGAATGTGCTTTCTATCTGTGAGCAGGCGGACATTGTCTTTATGGCACTGCATGGTGAAAACGGTGAAAACGGCAAGATACAGGCGGCGTTTGATTTGATGGGAATCCGTTATACCGGAACCGATTATGTCAGCAGTGCGCTTGCAATGGATAAGGCGATTGCCAAAGAGCTGTTTATACAGAATAAGATTCCGACGCCGCAGGGCTTTTCCTTAAAGCAGGGGACAAAAGAAGCACAGGAGCCGATATTTCCCTGTGTGGTAAAGGTATGCAGCGGCGGCTCCAGCGTAGGCGTATATATATGTCAGGACGCAGCGGAATATGAGTTGGCAAAGCAGGATGCCTATACCTATGACAGTGAAATTATCGTAGAGCAATATATAAAGGGCAGAGAATTCTCGGTAGGCGTGATTGAGGGAAGGGCGCTTCCTGTTATCGAAATTGCTCCGCTCAGTGGTTTTTACGATTATAAGAATAAATATCAGGCGGGCAGTACAATAGAAACCTGTCCTGCACAGATTTCAGAGACGGCAAGGGAAAAGATGCAGCGGGCATCGGAGCAGGTATTCCGGGCTTTGCGGCTGAAATCCTATGCCCGTATGGACTTTATGATGGATGAAGATGAAAATGTATATTGTCTGGAGGCAAATACCCTCCCCGGCATGACGCCGACCTCCCTGCTTCCACAGGAAGCGCAGGCAGAAGGGGTAGCCTTTTCGGATTTGTGCGAATGGCTGCTTCAGGTATCGCTTCGGAAATATATGGGGGAAGAATAATTCATGGAATGGATGGCAAATATGACGCCCTGGAAGATTGCAGAGGCATGTGGCGGCACTTACATAGGAAAAGAAGAGGAGAAGGAACGTAAAATCAGCAGCGTTGTACTTGATTCCCGACAGGTAGAGGAAGGAAGTTGCTTTCTTGCAGTGCGGGGCGAGCGTGTAGATGGACATAAATTTATTTGGGATGTACTGAAGGCAGGCGCTGCCTGTGTCGTATGCGAGCATGCACCAGAAGGGATAACAGGCAATTTCATTGTTGTAAAGGATACGCTGAAAGCCCTGCAGCGGATAGCGGAGTATTACAGGAGCACGCTGCAGATTCCAATTATCGGGATTACAGGGAGCGTCGGCAAGACGAGCACGAAGGAATTTATTGCAGGTGTGCTTTCCCAGAAATATAAGGTGTTAAAAACGGAGGGAAATTTTAACAATGAAATCGGCGTGCCGCTTACATTGCTGAAAATCCGTCCGAAGCATGAGCTTGCTGTGCTTGAAATGGGTATCAACCACTTTGGCGAGATGCACCGCTTAAGCCGGATGGTAAAGCCGGATGCCTGCGTCATGACGAATATCGGCACCTGCCATCTGGAATTTCTCGGCTCCCGGGAGGGAATTCTGCGTGCAAAGTCAGAGATTTTTGATTACTTAAAGGACGATGGGCAGGTATTTGTCAATGGAGATGACGATATGCTGCAGACGATAGGCTCTGTAAAAGGGAAAAAGACAGTAACCTTTGGCATGGGGCAGCAGAATGATATTTATGCGGATGAAATCACTGTGAAGGGACTTTTGGGAAGCGAGGCGGTTTTGCATCTGAAGGGAGAAGCGCTGCCTGTTTCTATCCATCTGCCGGGTGAGCATACGATTCGCAATGCGCTTGCAGCGGCGGCGGTGGGAGAAGCCTTTGGATTGACGCATGAGGAAATCGCTGCGGGAATTGGCGCGGTCATGCCGGTTGGCGGGCGCAGCAATATCATACGCTGTGGGAAAATGACGTTGATTGATGACTGCTATAATGCAAATCCGGTTTCGATGCGAGCGGCGCTTGACTTGCTTTGTCAGGCAGAGGGCAGAACGATTGCGATTTTGGGTGATATGGGAGAGCTGGGCGAAAAGGAACTGACCTATCATGCTGAAATCGGTGCTTATGCGGTAAAAAAAGGAATTTCAGAGTTATTTTGTGTAGGGAGGCTTTCGGCTTCCATGTATCAGGGAGCCTGTGCGGAAAAGGAAAAGCAGCCGGAAGCAGAAATTTTGCTTCGGTATTATGAGACGGTTGACGAGATGCTTTTGGCATTGCGTGAAATGGATATGTCAGCCGGGGATGCCGCCGTATTGGTCAAGGCATCCCACAGCATGCACTTTGAAAGAATTGTAGAAGCACTGCGTGCTTCAGATTAAGGTTTTATTATGGTCATACATCCGCTTGATTTCGGCGCTGACATAAGCGCCGAGAAATTTGCGGTCTTCTTTGGAAAGCGTATCTAAGTGGATGGGCTTTCCAAATTCTATGATTACGTGTGTCTTTTTCATAAATGGCATGTGGTCTTCCCAGATTCCGCGTGAATTGTTGATGCTGACGGGGATAATGGGACAGCGGGCTTTTTCTGCCATGCGGAAGCTTCCCTCATGGAACGGCAGGAAAGCATCGGGGTCCTTGCCTCTGGTACCCTCTGGGAAAATACAAATCGAAATGCCGGACTTCAATTCTTCGATTCCCTTTAAAATGGTTTTCATACCCGCTTTAATATCGCTGCGGTTTAAGAAAAGGCAGTGGATATTGCGCATCCAGCTTGCCAGCAGCGGAACCTTCTCCATCTCTGCTTTTGCCACATAACCGGTGGGTCTTGGAAAACGCAGATAGGTCAGGACGATGTCAAAATAGCTCTTATGATTTCCGACATAGAGGAAGGAGCCTTCCTTAGGAATATTTTCCATGCCAATATAATCCACCCGTGCGCCGGAAAGAAACCGGCAGCAGCCAAATGCCCATCGGATAATCGCCTGAGAGGAACGGTCCTTCCATTCAGGCTTTGTTTTCCCAAGAATCCATTCGATGAAAAGCAGGGGAATACTTACAATCAGAAAGAGAACGACAAAGGATGCCGTCAGTAAAAAACGAATCATAAAAATGCCTCCATGATATGCTGGTGTAATGCTTTGATGCTAACATTATAAGTATACCATACTTTCTTTATTTCGTTAATACAGCTTAAAACCACCAAGCGTAGGGGCATTTTTTCCACGATAGGTAAGATATATTGCATGGGTACCATCGGGGATAACACAGGGGGCAGAAAAGGTTTCCCAGTAGTTGCACTGATTTACGGAAACGCTTCCGCAGGGCGCTTTGTCGGGGTGGGTACGGACTTCAAAACAGCCGTCCATATAGCCCCGGACTTTTATGTCAATTTTAGAAATATTTTTGCAGGCAAAGTATTTAAAGCCGGCTGTTGCACCGTCTGTCATATTGCATACATAGCCGGGAAGCTCATCGCCATCGCTGCCGTCCTGCGATATGACAGGGCGGCTCGCTTCATCCTCCTGTAGCAGATGGTTAATCTGAAACAGATTACATGCAATATAAGCGTCGTAAAAGACACCGCATTTCAAAGGAGCGCCGTTAAGACCGCAGGAGGTCATTTCAACCTGTCTGATAAGCCCATTTGTATCAAAAAAGATTTCTTCTGCACATGCCTGCCTGCTGAACTGCGTTCCATTAGTGGGGCGGTGGTAAAACATATAGAATTTACCATTGATTTCGGTAAAGCTGCCATGATTATTGCAGTGCATGGCGGCTTTTGCTTCGGCAGCCTTGTAGGTGCCAATTCCCACGTCACAGTTATCTATGATAACGCCCTGATAGGTAAAAGGACCGAGAGGAGATGGCGCAGTAGCATAGCAAAGCTCATGGTTATGGACAGAGGAATATATAAAATAATAGGTATCATTTCTTTTGCGAAGGGAGGAGGCTTCAAAAAAGGCGTGTCCTTCAAAGGTGGTGCCGTCTGCATGGCAGGCGTTTGGAACGATGACCTGCGGCTCATGGGAAATGGTAAGCATATCCGGTGAAAGCACCGTTACACAGGCGCCCTTTGTAGAAGCATCGTCTGGCCAGCAGAAGCCTGTATACAGATAGGTGGAGTCTTTCTCGCGGTATACTCCTGGGTCAAACTGCGGGGAATCCCCCCTGCGCTCTCCGAGCAGTGTGCCATCAGCGTGCTTTACAAAGCCATAAAATTCGTACTTTCCAGCAGGGGTATCGCATACGGCAACGGATACGACTTGTGAAAGGTTGGGAATATAGTACATATAATAGCGCCCGTCAGCGCCCTGCACGACGTCGGGTGCAAAGAGTGTCATTTTGCCATCCGCATTGCGGGGGTCCCGCTCTTTTTTGTAAATGACACCCTCATAACGCCAGTTCCCCAAATCTTCTATGGGCGCTGACCAGCAGACATAATCGCCGAGGCAGTAGACGTAGCCCCGGAAATAATCGTGGGAGCCATATAGATAAACACGGTCGCCAAATACATGCGGTTCTCCATCGGGAACATATTCCCAGGACGGAAGAAAGGGATTCAATGCTTGTTTTTTCATTCAGATACCTCCTGTTCTATTTGAAGTGAAAAAGGCGCTGCGGACAGACCAGCGCGGTTGTGGATATAAATTTCGCCGTAATCATGCCAGCCGAGGGAAACGCGTTCGGGGATAAAGCCGTCTGGGAGAAAGAGGAGAATATGGTTTCCTTCTGCCTTGACGGCAGCAGGCTTTAGGGAAAGGCTGCCCGCTGTGATTTCCAAGTCAGATGCTTCTTCCCCTATAGAAAGCCCCTCGGCATGCGCAAACGATACTGCGAGCTGTCCGTCCTTTTGTAAAATGGCGCGGATAGCCTTTGGCGGGTCACATAAAAGTCCGGCTTCGCCGTATATATGTCCTCTGGCAAGAAGCGCAAGCCTGCGGCCGACCTCCAATTTTTCCTTTGGATGAATGTCATAGTAGGAGCCGATGTCCATGATGCTTGTCAGGTAAACGTGAGGAATATTCTGCGCAGCTTCTTCCTGCTTCTGCCGCACAATTCTGTAATTGGTGCTGTCGCAGTCAAGCCAGATGCCAAAGGGAGCAAGCTGTACAAGGAGAAATGGCAGTTCGTCATTCCATGCACTGCGCCAGCTTGCAATCAATCCGGTAAGAAGCTTGTCATATACAAAAGCACGGTCGCCGGCATCGGATTCGCCCTGATACCAGAGAACACCCTTGAGCGGAAAAGGGATAATTTTGGACAGCATGGTATGGTAAAGACCGCAGGGCCGGTTAAAATGATAGGGACCCATTGGAACAACAGGGTCATCTGCATGCTGCTTCATATAATC